>SFTJ01000001.1 GCA_004563195.1 bacterium | reverse complement strand
CCACGTCCTGCGGCTATCGTCAGGGCTTGTGTGCCGTTGATGCCGACGAGCCAGTCTGCCTCACTTCGTGCCTTGGCTGCATGATAGAGATTGTCATACTCCTTGCCGTCCGTGAGGTTCTGAAGTCCCTCACGGATGGCGGTGTCCGTAAGCGAACTGATCCAGAGACGGTCGAAAGGCTTCCTGCAACCGAGATACGCATAGAGGTATCGGAAAATCAGCTCTCCCTCACGTCCGGCATCGGTTGCTACGATAATACGCTCACTGCTGTCAAACAGCTTGCCGATAATTTTAATCTGGGCAAGCACACCTGCATCTGGTTTGTAGCCGTTCTCTGTCTTGACTTGTCGGGGTACAAGAACGAACGGGTCGGGAATCACAGGCAGATTCTCTGCATGGAATCCCTTCATGCCGTAGGTTTCCGGCATGGCTGGCTGCACTAAATGTCCGAATGCCCATGTCACATAATAGCCATTGCCCTGCATATAGCCTTCCTCACGCTTGTCAGCTCCTACAATGTGGGCGATTTCCTTGGCTACGCTTGGTTTCTCTGCGATGATTGTCTTCATTGTCTGTTGTTTTTGTGACATCCGCAACCGTGGGATAGACGGTCGCAGATGTCGGTTGTTATAATGGATGATTAACTCTGT
Source organism: bacterium (assembly GCA_004563195.1). Taxonomy (GTDB): domain Bacteria; phylum Bacteroidota; class Bacteroidia; order Bacteroidales; family Muribaculaceae; genus SFTJ01. Next base: position 230,719 of record SFTJ01000001.1, on the reverse strand, counting down.
GGATCAAGTGGCGGCAACTACATCTTCACGCTTCTTGCCTTTCTCTTTGGCTTCTGTTCCTCGGCGTTCTGTTCCTTCTGCTGCTTTTCGTTCTTTGGCGCAGACTGTCCCGGACTCAGCGGATCCTTGGTGTGCTTGGTCGCCTCATGGGTCTTGCCCTGCTCGTTGACGGCGACTTGTACCTTGTTCTCATTGGTCGGAATCTGTTCCTTCGCCTGTTTGAGGTCTGGATTGTTGCGGTAGGAACGTGGCTGCATCTTGTCGAAATCGAACTTCACATAGGCGGTATAGGTACCGCTGCCGTTTTTGTTGGGCACTTCCTTGATCTCGATGGTCTTGCCTGCCACATAGTCGTCCTTCTGCTGCTCGGTCAGTTCCTTCTTGAAATAGGTGTTGAGTCGGCGGATGGTCCCGTCCTCATTGAGCCAGTGGCTGGGATCTTGCTGCTTCTTCTGACCGCCCGCATCACCTTCTGCCTTCTGCTCCTGCTTGTCAGCGGTTTGCTTCTTGTCTCCATTCTGTTTCTGACCTTGCGCCTGTCTTGTGCTGCCAGGCACGAACTCCACGCCACGCTGTTCTACATTCACCTGCAGCAGCGGTGTAAACTTGCGCCCGTTGGCAAGCTCAATCTCCTTGCGAAGCGGAATACCTGAGTAGAGTACTCTCTTGTCGTCCTTGGTAATAGGTGTCTTGCCGATGGTATCGGGTATGCGCACCTTGTTGGTAGGGATGTCAACTATCTCATTGGTGAGACGGTCGATACTGATGAAATGAGGACGCAGCTCACCTGTATTCTTGTCGGGGAAATCCACAACCTTTCCGAGGTTGCCGTTCTGCAACAGGTTCTTCTTGTCCTCTGGAGTGAAGGTATAGCCTTTGTAAGCGACATCGAGTTTTGGCTCGTTGCGCACGAAATGTGGCACAAGTTGCAACTGGTCGTTATCGTCCTTGCGGAATGACAGACGGGCCTGTATCTCTATCTGTTCACCGCCGAAGGTCGGCTTCACAATCACAAGCCCCGTCTTGCCGTAGTTGAGCAGGGCTTTCATATCCTTCTCATTCATACTGTTGAAGTCTATGCCATATTTGGCACCAAGTTCCTGCAGGTTCACATCGTTACCACTAATGAGGTTCTGCTTTACACCCGGAGCGGTCTGTGCCTGCTGTTCGGTTGCGGTCTGTTCTGGTTTCTGTTCCATGTCGTTCTCTTTTTCGTTGGTTTGTTCAGATGATACATTCTCTTTTTCTGTGTTAGCTTGCGTCTTGGACGCATCGTCCGATGATGCGGTTTCTTTCGCCTGACCTTCCGATTGCTTTGCCTCTTTCTCATAATTGGAGGTGTCAACCTTGTGGGCGGAAAGAATCTCCTTGTTAGCCTCCGGATCTTTCAGTAACTCCTTCATCACGCCAAGCAGGTTTTCCACCTGGTCTGCCGCTATGCGGTAGAATCCGAATCGGCTTGGCTCTTTGCACTGGCGGAAGAAGTTTCTAAAGAAACTGTCCATCAAGTCACTGTTGCGGTCAAAACGCAGGAAGTCGGGCGTGTTCTCCGCCTTGGCGGGCGCTCGCTTCGGGGTGCCGTCTCTGCTGAGTCCGGCGACGACGCTGATCTCGCCCGTCTTCTCGTCACGGACTACCAGCACGTCCTGTTCATCACTCTTTTTCTTTTGTACCATAATTGTAAATTTTTAATGGTGAATACTGTTGTTATTTGAATTTCTGATGAATGCGAGTCAAGTAATGCTCCACATTCTCTTTCTTGAATTCTTTGACATTATTCTCTACAAACTGCATCACATCCTCTTCCGTGTAGTAGGTTTTCTGCCCCAAACGCTTGTAGGGAAGCACTCCCAGACTGCGGTAGCGTTGAAGGGAACGAGGGGAGATTTGAAATAAGAGGCAGAGATCTTGGTTGTCGAGCAATTTTTCATTGATGGCAGAACTTCCTTTTTGCTCCGTCTCTCGTTCGTGTCTCAACATCAGCATGTCGTAGATGCCGTCTATCTTTTTGTGTAGGTCATGGAGATATAACTCCAGTTTTCTCAATGTTCCATCTTCCATGCTCATGTTTCCTTTGCTATTGTTCGTTCCTCAACCATTCTTTCAATGGCTTCAACTTGGTATCGGCATTGATTACCAATTTTAATAAAATCAATGCGGTTCTCTGAGCGCATTCGCTGCAAGGTGCGCTTGCTCACACCAAGCATCTTAGCTGCATCGTCATTGGTCAACATCGGCTTCATTCCCTTACCCGTCAAGTTCTCTTGAAATGCCATTTTTGCCAATCGCACGTACTGGACTATTTCTGTCAACTGTTCTGTCAGCTTTTTGAAGGCTGCACTTTCCATTGTTATTACTTCCATTCTAATTCCGTTTGAAATGTTATATAATTCGTTGTTTTTATTTCTCGGCGGCAAAATTAACCATTTGAGAAATACCCGTTTAACAACTCATTAATGACCCACGTATAATTTTCTTGATTTTTCTTGCCAAGCGGTCGGCAAACCCCAGAAAAGCACTGCCACAGTTATTCATTTTCATTGTTTTTCAACATACACACATTAACTTTGCACCCGAATTTGTTGAACCAATAAAACAGAGAATATGGAAGTAGTAACAATGGAAAAGAAGGCATTCGACTTGATGATGGCAAGATACGATGCCTTGGTAAAGAAAGTGGAGTTGCTGAAGCATAAGGCTAACGGCAAGCGTCTGAACAAATGGCTTACAGGTCATGAGGTCTGCCAGCAACTTCGCATCAGCCAGCGCACCTTACAAAAACTTCGTGACCGCCGTTTCTTGGGGCATACCCAGATAGGTCGCCAATTCTATTACTGCCCCGAAGAGGTCAAAGCCATCGTTCCGCTTATCGCCAGAATCAAATCGGTATAGCGTAAAGCAAAACTCGCCCAAGGCAAAGCCGAAAACTTCACCCTGGGCGAGCCAACACATTTTATATTCACCACTTAATCCAAATTGTAAACAATGAACATGAACAAACTTCTTACGCATGAGAGCAAGTCGATAGACACTGCCATGCAATCCTTGAAGAAAGCCAACAACTGGCTATCCTCATTCATCGAGTCCTACAGCCCACCTTTGGACGGGGAGCGATACCTCACCGACAAGGAACTCTCCGAGCTCCTGAAGCTTAGTCGCCGTACCCTGCAGGAATATCGCAGGCAAGGCATCTTGCCCTACATTATATTATGTGGCAAAACCCTCTATCCGGAATCCGAGATACAAGCACTTCTCACTGGTAACTACCGCAAGCCGATAATCGACGGCACTGTTTCACAAGGGGAGGGTACTGCTTCATAATAGCGACGAAACAAAAATAGCGTACAGGGTACAACGACAAAAATCGTTCCCCCTGTACGCTATTATATTATAAAGGTGTAGGAATCTTATTAAAAGATGAGAGATTCTAACTTGCACCTCTTGGCATCGTTCCGTTCATCACAATAATCATCGGATGCTCGTGTTTTACTTGCTCTGCTTGGCAATCCTTGCGGTTCACAACCTTACCGATAAACCTTTGTCTGAACAACAAGGCTTGGTATGTATCCATTTGAAGTGCTATGGCGATAATCACTTCCATATCATAGACATGCGCAGAATATCCATTTTCAAGTTTGATGTATTGAGAATGCTGGAAATCTTTCAGCACACTTTGTTTCCAAATGCGCTTGATGGTATTCTTCACTGCTGTCCCTGTTACATTCAACAGTTCGGCAATCTCCCAAACTGTCATCCACACCTCACCATGATGTGGGGCGTAGATGACCATATCTTCTTGTATTGTTATCACTTGTCGTTTCATACTCTACCATTTATAGTGTTAGTATTATCGTTGCAAACATTTCCAAACGTGAATTCCTCAATGTTATTTATTTGCTGAGACAACTTTTCCACGTCTTTGCTCAATTTCTCCTTGGTAATCTTGGCATACACCTGAGTTGTCTTTATGTCCTTGTGACCAAGCATTGAACTCACGGTTTCTATTGGGACTCCGTTGGAGAGGCAAACCGAGGTTGCGAACGAATGACGGGAGACATGCCAGGACAGCGGCTTGGTAATACCACATTTTTTGCCCAGTCTTTTGAGCGAATCCATACAACTTTGGTAGTTGGGTACTGGAAACACCCTGCCGTCTTCACACAATCCACGGTATTTTTCCATAATTTGCTTGGGATAATCAAGCAACTTGATGTTGGCTTCCGTTCCAGTCTTCTGTCGATGGATAACGATCCATTCACCTTCATCGAAAAATTCCTTGATGTTCTCTTCCTTCAAGTTGTACAGATCAATGAAAGCGAGACCTGTAAAACAACAGAACAGGAACAAGTCACGCACCATGCTCATCTTCTTTCTTGTGATAGGTGTTTCCATCAACAGATGAATCTCTTCTTTGCTCAGAAACTCTCTTGTGGTCTCTTCTTCCTTGTACTCATATCGTCTGAATGGGTCTTTTACGAGCCATTCATTATCTATGGCACGGAATACCATTGCACGGAGATTGCGGACAAACACCATCGCAGAGTTTATCTTCAAGTGCTTGTCGGTTCTGAGAAAAGTCTCGTAGTCTGTGATAAAAGGCAGCGATAACTCTTTCAGAGCAATATCCTTCATATGGTAATGCGTCTGCAAGAACTCGCCCACATAGGCACACCCAATTCTATACTTCGTGTATGTACTCAAAGATTTCATGCCAGCCTTATATTGCTTTTCCATTTCATCACGGCTTTGAGAATAGACTTTCATCAGTGTATGGCAACGATACTCCAAGCCAAGAAAGGCGTTCTTCACCTTGTCGGCAGTGACGAAGTTGTCCCTGTCCATAATCTCCTGATAATGCTTGCTGATACTCACACGCATCTTGTCCAATTTGCGGTTCACTTCCAAAGCCTGCATACTCTTACCTATCATGCGTCCGCCCTTGGTGTCCCACAAATCAGGATTGGCAGTTGTCTTGCAACTGAACTGCGCCTGTGTTCCGTCCACTGTGATACGTCCCATAACTGGAACAGTACCATCTTTCTTTACTACCTGTCTTTTGAGGTAGAAGATAATTGAAAATGTACTCTTCATAACGTCATTCTTTTTTGCGTTCAAAATTAATACATGAAGAGTCTTTTCTTGCTACGCATTTCACGGCAGAACACGGCAAATTTGGTTCGTAACCAAAAATCTTACGTTGCTCATCAGTAACTCTCTATAAATCAGAGTATTCAAATTCAATTCGTAACCTTCCTCATTCTTCCGAACCTCAACATTCCCCATTTGGGGTATAGGTTACGGATAGGTAACGTTCCTCTGTCTCATCTTGTCGTATTCCCGTCTTCGTCTGTCCTCGTCACTTTTAACCAAAATGAGGAAAGTAACTGATAACCAGTAAACTTTCCTCATTCTTCTCTCAAACACTTTTTATATGTACTTTCAGGTTTCAAAAACTATATTTCTTTGATTTTTCACTAAAATTGCGTACATTTATATACTTAATTCAGAAGACACTAATTATAATTTTGTAATCCTATGGAATTAAGACAGTTAAGATATTTTGTAAAGACCGCAGAGACTCGAAATTTTTCTCATGCAGCCTCTTGTCTGAACATTGCGCAAAGCTCGCTTTCGCAGCAAATAAAGCATTTGGAAGATGAACTCGGGACACAACTGTTTATTCGCGACAGTCATTCTTTGCAGTTGACAGAGGCGGGAGAAGTGATACTTCCGTTCGCTCTGCGTACTATACAAGATGCTGAAGCTTGTGTAGATAGGATTAATGATTTACGGAAATTGTTGACGGGCACGCTCAATATTGGGGTCACACATTCTTTCAGCCCCATTCTCACCGAATCCGTGATTTCGTTTATCAAAATGTATCCGAAGATAAAGGTAAATATCGTATATAAGCAGATGAATGAGTTGATGGAGTTGCTTTCCAATCGCGAGCTTGATTTTGTTCTTGCGTTCAAACCCATTCAGACCTTTCCCAATGTTGAGTCGCATATTCTGTTTCAGAACACACTGTCGGCGATAGTAGGGAAGAACCATCCGCTTGCCTCAAAAGAGAAAGTATCAATATCCGAGCTTGAAAAATACGATTTGGCTCTTCCTTCAAAAGGTATGCAGGCCCGTAATGCTTTTAATAATATAGTGTCGGATTGCGATGTGTTTAAGATTCGTATAGAACTAAATGATGTAAACACGTTGTTGAAACTTGTACGTCAGACAAGCCTTGTCACCGTGTTGGCTGAAGATTCTATTTATGATTTCAGTGATGTGAAGGCTGTCCCAATCGATGTTCACGACAACCAAATGTCGGGTTGTGTTCATATACTGAAAGAAACATATCGCAAACAATCGATGCAAGAGTTTATCCGCATTCTTACCGAATCAATTGCTGTAAAACGCTTACAAAATAATTGGATATAAGTGTCTTAATCGGTAATTAGGGATATTCAGTTAATAGCAAAAATTTTCATGGCGAGAAGTGTCGGAGGATGTGATTTTTCTGTTCAACGTAGACGCTCTGCTTAGATTTTCAATTCTCAGCGGGTGAAAACTCGTTTTTCGGCTGGTTTCGATAGACAGGGCAATGCAAAGGCCATGATACGAGGAACGGGTGACAGACTTGGCTCCACGCTTGAACCAGAACCAACCTTATAAAGCACTGATAATCAGTGTTAATATTTTGAGATTTTGATGCATTGATACCACAATGCTCCCAAAGTGAAACATCAGAGATAAATCTTTCCCAAATGTTGTGATGGGGCTAAAATATGACGAAACGGCAATTTACAGATTTTAACACTGTGAATTGACGGTTTCTTCGTGATTATGTCCATAATGGTTGTGAATCCCAGTTGCTTGGAAATCCCATGGCGGTAACATCGACGGATGGGTATGTTGTAATCAATGTCTTTAGCTTTGTTTTGAATGCGTCGCTACGTCCAATTGAGTAAAGCCAATAGATAATGCAACAGGTGATAGCGTAAAGTTTGTTGCCATCTATGCCGCTTGTGTCAATCCATGCACCGCGTAATGGTACGCTTAATTGAGGAGCATTGGTCAAACGGCGGTTCCAAATTCGTGAATGATGTGCGCAACAGTTCCTAAGGACGGTAAGGCTACGCATCCAACTCTCCAAAACTTCATGTTGTGGTAGATTGAACTGTCTCGCTATGCGTTTCTTTGTCTTAGTGTCATTGCAATTGTAGTATAACTTTGACAAAGTTCCAAATGATACCAGTTCCAGAGTCTTCCATGAAGGAGGGAACGCTGGCTTGTCGTATCTCTGCTTATGCTCCTTGATAAAGTCCTCCCTGCTACGCTGCAATTCTCGATCAATGGCATTCATATTCTCGATATACTTATGCTCGTCATCAGCCAAACTTGTATCATAGAACCAGAATGCACCATGCTGCATAGAGAACTCGTGGTTTACTTTCGTGCGAAGCGCAATCTCAATTTCTTGGATTGCCTCAAACATAAGTATTCGTAATTGAGTATCGAAATTATAGAGTTTCAAAGCGTCTTCAAAACTACTATTAGGCTTGAACGTATGAAGAACTTTATCTGCCTCCATCGGACGCAGATACTGAACAAATCTAAAGTAACTAACCTCGCTGAGAAATTTCGCAGCGTATGTCTCATCGCTAAATAGTAATCCTCTGTCTTTGAGGAGTTGTATTTGGTCTGCAATTGATAACGGCTGCTTGGTGTATAATCTAATCGTACTCATATAAAGCAAAAGACCCGCCCTGGTTCGCTGATCTAACGAGAAGCGTGGCGGATTCTGTTACTGCAAATATATATATATTTCTGCTTTTACACAAACTTTTTCAAAGAAAAGTGTAGTTTTGTATGCTATTTTTGCGGTTTTTGCAGAAATATTAAGGTCTTGAATCTATGTAGAAATAGATATACGTTATTGGTTGAAAAACACCAATAAAACCATTAAAGAAATCGCCGATATACTCGAATTTCCAAATATCTCGTTTTTTGGAACATATTGTCGCAATCATTTTGGCATATCCCCAACTGAATACCGCAAACAGCTGAGGAATATACCTACCGATGACGTATGATATGGTAATTCAAACTGACACTTTCCGATATGCAGAAGGGGTCTTGCCGGTTTGGGCTTTGAAGAAACGCACGAAGTGCTGAGGATAGTCGAATCCGAGACGCTCGCTTATCGTTGTGATGGTCAAATCTTCGTCGTTAAGCATTTGTTTGGCGTGGGCGAGAAGGCTATCGGAGATTATATCCTTGGCGGTACGACCGGTTTGCACGCGCACCAGATTGCCGAAATATCCGCTCGACAGGCAACACTGATCGGCAAAATAGGCTACCGTTGGCAAACCATCACGAAGTGCTTTTGTGGAGATGTAATCATCGAGAAGTGTCATAAACTTCTTTACCACCGAATGGTTAATCTCCTCGCGAGTTATGAACTGGCGGTCGTAGAATCGGAGACAGTAGTTCAGCAGCAGCTCTATGTTGGAAACAATGAGTTCGCGGGTATGTTTGTCGATGGCGCGGTGAAGTTCTTGCTCTATCATAGCGAGCACACCACGAAATACCTCCACTTCTTGTGCTGAGAGATGCAAAGCCTCAGTGCTTGAATATCCGAAAAATTCGTATCGGTTGATGTTTCTGCCCAATGCGGTGCGACAGAGCAGGTCGGGGTGGAACACCAGGGCAGTGAATTTGGCGAACGGAACATCGGGATTTGGTTCTACATTCACCACCTGTCCCGGGGCAAAGCTTGTTACTGTCATATCGTCGAAATCGTAGGGCGTGCGGCCGTAAGAGAGTTTGCACCCTTTGTTCTCCTTGAGATAGATGGCATAAACGCCATAATGCATCACGCACTGCTTTATGTGCTCCGTGTTCTCTACATGCACCACGCTCACCAGAGGATGAAGCGTTTCCACCCCCTGGTAGTCGTTGAAATCTTGTATAGTATTAAGAAAAACCTCTTCCATATTATTTTGTGGTTTCAGATACCCATTTTTCTATCTCCTTCTTGCTCACACTATTCAGCAGTTTGCCATTTTGCCACTTAATTGTTGGATAAGACTTTTTCAGCACGGCAACACTGTTGGCGATGGCGCTGCTTCCCGATGTTGCAAAAGGAATTACGGTTTTGCCTGCCAAGTCGGTGGCTTCGATGAATGAATTCACTGCTCTTGGGGCGAGGTCCCACCAGATGGGATATCCAAGGAAGATGTAGTCATATTTAGACACATCAGTCGATATAGCTTTGATTTCGGGTCGAGCATCAGGATTGTTCATTTCTACCGAACTGCGCGACTGCTGATTGTTCCAGTCGAGGTCGGCGTGGCTATATGGCTTCGTAGGAGTTATCTCGCAGATGTCGGCGTCAGCCAGAGCTGCTATTTGTTGAGCCACGTGTTTGGTGTTTCCCGTTGCCGAGAAATACACTACCAACACTTTTTTCTTTTCCATGTTGCTTTTGGCTTTGTTTTGCGAACATGCCGTTGCTGCAAATATTGTCAGCATGGCTATTAATAAGAATTTCAGATGTTTCATGATGTAAAAAATGATGCTATTATTTTCCACTTAAGCCGTCATACTCATTGTCGGATACGGGTTCAAGCCACTCATTTGAGGCGTTTTCACCCTCTATCTCAAAAGCGAGATGAGCAAACCAACTATCGGCTGCAGCTCCATGCCAATGCTTCACACCGGCAGGGATGTGAACGACTGTTCCCGGAAGAATCTCCATTGCAGGTTTGCCTTCTTCCTGATACCAACCACGTCCGGCTACACCTATAAGCATTTGGCCTCCGCCCTTGGTGGCATGATGTATGTGCCAATTGTTGCGGCAACCCGGCTCGAAAGTGACATTGGCAATGGGGACTTGTTCTCCGGAAATGCGTGCCAAATAACTGTTGCCCTTGAAATATTTGGCATAGGCAGTGTTGGGCTCGCCAATGGGGAAAATCATCTCTTGTTGGAAACGGGCCTTCGCATCTTCCAACGACGTGTCTTCTTTCCAAACCTCCTTGGCTTGATGGAATGCAGCCCATGCTTTAGGCCATCCGGCATAGAACGCAATATGGGTGATGATTTCAGATATTTCAGTTCGTGTAATGCCGTTTTTCTTCGCTTCCTGCAAGTGGTAGGTGAGCGATGAGTCGGTGATGCCCTGACTGATGAGTGAAGTGAGAGTGACAAGGCTGCGGTCGCGAAGGCTAAGCAAGTCGTTGCGGCTCCAAACCTCGCCAAAGAGAATGTCGTCGTTAAGTCGTGCAAATTCTGGGGCAAACTCGCCCAACTGCGTGCGGCCTGCCGTTTGCGTTATCTTTTTCTGTGCCATTATGTTTAGTGCCATTATTGCTAATAATGTAAATGTCAAAAGTCGTTTCATGCATTTTGAAGTATCTTTTCTCTCTTGTAATCAAACTCCTCTGCCCATTTCGTAGGCCTGCATCAAGCTCGCATTGCCTTCAATATCTCTTGCATCTGTTACGCCACCACAGAAGATATGACCTTTGAGCGAAGCCTTCGCAAAGCAGTCAATCCATCCCGTCAGCCCCAACTCGGCACGTCGGGGAGTATCATCTTCGGCTTCTGCGGCTGTGGTGAGCAGGTAGATGTCGCGGAAATGATAATCCTTCGGGTACATGGCATTCATGCGGTCGATGAGCGTCTTCATCTGTCCACTCATCTCATAATAATAGATAGGTGTAGCCCAGCATACCACATCGGCATTCAGCACTTTCTCCATGATGGCAGGCACATCGTCCTTGAAAACACATGCACCGGTGCTTTGGCAGCTCAGACAACCCACACAAAACTTAATTTCTTTTCCACGAAGGGAAATCTTCTCAACCTCATTGCCCGATGTCTTGGCACCTTCGGCAAACTTATCGGCGAGCATGTCGCTGTTCGACCCGGCACGGAGACTGGTGGATATAACTATTACTTTTTTCATTACTTAATCGTTTTTGCTAAGATTCAACTTAAAAAATTCTTTGAGTTTATCCCAAGGAATCATGTTTTTCGCCTTTCCATTGCCTTGCAATTCGGTATAACCGCCATCGTAGAGATCGCAATGGCTGGCATTGGGGATAATGAGCAGTTCTTTGTTTTCAGGCACCGGATTTGGCTTGCGAACAGCATCATACCCCGGGGCTTTACCCTCTACCATGTATTTATAAGCAGCTTCGCCGAAGTAACGGGAATGAGCTTTCTCGCCGTGCATAATGAGCACTGCCGAACGGATTTCATTGATGTAATAGAGGAAGCGCGCGTTGGAATATGCCTGACAACCAAATGTGTGCCAACCATCGTTGCTGTTGCCCGAGCGTGGGTGATAGCCGCGACTCGTCTTATAGTAGTCATAATAGTCCTTTACAAATTGTGGAGCATCGGTAGGCAGCGGATCTACCACACCTCCGCCTTGTGTCAACTTGCCGGTTCGAGCAGCTTTGGTGCGTTCGGCAGCCATAGTCAGGCGAGCTGCATAACGGGCTTCCTCGCTATCGCTTTCATCGTAATAGCCATTGCCATTCACACGGCACATATCATACATAGTGCTCGCCACCGTAGCTTTGATGCGAGGGTCTGCGGCTGCAGCATTCAGTGCTATACCACCCCAACCACAAATGCCAATGATGCCTATTTTCTCCTCGTCTACATCGGGAAGGGTGGCAAGAAAATCCACCGCTGCCAAGAAATCTTCGGTATTGATGTCGGGCGAGGAAGTGCGCCGTGGTTCACCGCCGCTTTCACCTGTAAAGGAAGGGTCGAAGGCGCAAGTTACAAATCCTCTTTCCGCCATCGTCATGGCATAGAGTCCGCTCGATTGTTCCTTCGATGCCCCAAAAGGCCCCGAAACGGCAATAGCCATGCCATTCTTCCCATTTTTTGGCGTGTATAGGTCGCCAATGAGAGTGATGCCAAACTGATTCTTGAAGCTCACCTTGCGGTGACTGACTTTATCACTCAATGGGAATACCTTGTCCCATCGTTCTTCGGTTTTTTCTTGCTGCGCATCTTGTGCTGTAGCTTCTGTTGTAAGTGTCATTGCCATCGAAATAATTAATGATAGAAATAATAGCTTTTTCATAATCACTTTGTGAAATAATTCTTTTCGAGAGCAAAATTACGACATAAGAGGTGAGCGAACTATACCGAAATTGTTGAAATAATTACCAATAGTTTGTTATTGCTCTCACAAAAATGCCTGCTTTTGCCCTATGGATATTTGTAAATGTAGCAAAAGCAAAGTAACAGAAAAGGGCGGACTCCTGCAAATGGAATCCGCCCTAATTTACCAAGCTGTTCAGAAGTTTATCGAACAGCAATATAAAAACGACTGATTTGCTTACTTCTTAGCGCCGAAGAAAGATTGTGGTGCGTCGGCAGTGTAGGTAGTGCCACCCACTGTGAGCGACGATTTTACAATACCGATGAGGCTTGCGCCATCAGTTGCACCTGCCGGAAGCGATGTGGCAGGCATTAGAAACGAATGATAGAGAAATTGCTGCCACAAATAGGGCAACACATAAAAAATGGAAAGTGTTACAACGCAATGTAGTTACTGAATAAACGCAAGCCACCCCCTTCCCGTCTATTTTTTGTAAAAATGGTGGGGAAGGGGGGGGGACTCTTGTTATTCCTAATTATTGTTGTATCAGTTCAAAGACATGGCTTGTGCCCTCCTCGGCTGTGAGGACATCAAGTCCGATGTTCATCAGATAGGATCCTGAGTAAGTCTTGCCATTACAATAAGCGGCCGATGACTTGCCGTTTTCAAGGTTAATTTCCTTCACGAGATAAGTCTTTTTTGCGTCAAGGCCTTTCAACTTTACCGCCACCTGAGGTTCGCGGTATCTCGGATGAAGGTCGTAGGCAAAGAGCACCGCTTGCTTCTTGTCCTTCGACACATAGTTGAGAGCGCAGTGATTCTTCTCGTAAGGAGAGATGAGGCGATATTGGTCGCCGTCGAGTATCACATTTTTAAGACGGTGGTAATTGGCTACCGCTTGCTGCAAGAATGAATATTCATCTTTGCTGAGCGATTTCAGGTCGATGTCGAACCCTAACTTGCACGAACTGCACACATCGGTGCGGAACTTGACAGAAGCTTTTTTGTTCCAGTTGGTGACATGAGAGCCCATAGCCTTTGCCGGGAAGAACTTCGATATGCTCCATTGGATATAGAGACGTTCGTAGGGGTCGGTATTGTCGGAGCACCAGAATTCACTGAAATACTTCAGTGCTTCATAGTCCATGCGCGCACCGCCACCCGAGCAAAGCATCATTGGCAGATTTGGATATTTAGCCTTTACACGGCTGAATACATTATACACGCCACGCACATGGTCGATGTAAAGATGTCCTTGTTCATCTTTTAGATAGGGAGAATAAATATTTGTGATAGGGCTGTTGCAATCCCACTTGAAATAAGCCACGTCGGGGTTTTCGGTCATGATTCGGTCGATGACTCCAAACACATAATCTTGCACTTCGGGGTTGCTGAGGTCCAACACGAGTTGATTGCGATAGTAGTAAGTGTCGCGGTTAGGCTGCATTATAACCCATTCGGGGTGCTTTTCAAAGAGTTCGCTCTTGGGATTTACCATTTCGGGCTCAACCCAAATGCCGAACTTCACTCCGGCAGCTTTTGCATCACGCACCATGCCCGGTATGCCATCGGGGAGTTTGCTTGCCGTAGCCTCCCAGTCGCCAAGTCCTGCATGGTCGTCCTTGCGTGGATATTTGTTGGCAAACCAACCATCGTCGAGCAAGAACATATCCACACCGAGGTCCTTGGCATCCTTCATCAGTTCGGCAAGCGATTTCTGGTCGAAGTCGAAGCCTGTGTTTTCCCAGTTGTTGAGCAGTGTCAGGCGGTCTTCCATACCCATATTCAGCTGATAACGTCGTGCCCAATCGTGAATGTCGCGGCTTGCTTCTCCTATGCCATTATTGCTAAGAGTGAACACAAACTCCGGAGTGGTGAATACTTCACCGGCTTTGAGTGAATATTCGCTTGCGTATGGGTTGATGGCAGGAATAATGCGCAAAGCCCCCACATTGTCAATCTCGAATGTGAATTGGAAGTTGCCCGTCCAGCCCACCGTTCCGAGCATTACCTGCCCCATATCCTCCATAGCTTCTTCGCCTATGCCGAGTTGGAAGAAAGGCTCGGTCATTTCGGCAGCTCTTGAGCCAAGTTTTGAGTCTATCACTTTCTTGCCGGGATTGAGTTTTTCGCTGAAGGGCTGACCTTCTCTTGCCCAGTCGCTGTGGAAAGATGTGAGGTAGAAATCATTTGCTTTGAGATAGAGCATAGTGCTGGCATATCTCCAAAGTTTCACGGCGCGTTTCTCGCGATGGGTGATTGTACTCCATGCTTTGATTACATTTTCCTTCTCGTAGGCCACATAATGCAGAACCACATCAACCGGATATTTGTTGTCGGCAAGGCGTATGATGGTCTCTGTTCCACCTTCTATGCTCTTCTGTTCATGGCTCTTGTAATACAAGTATGTAGTCATATTGCCGTCGGCATGAGTCATGGCAAAAGCAGGTTCAAAGAACTCCTCATTGCCGGATGTGGCATAAACCTCATGTCCGCGAGTGCAAACACTGCCGTCTGAAGCGGCATACACATTCCAAGGTAAACGGTCGTATTCCGACTTGTCGGCCAATGGAGTGCCAAGATAAGTTTGATATAATCTGCCGTTAGGCGCCACCTGCATCACGAGGTCGGTCTTTTCTGTCGACACACATATTGTTTTCTGTGCCATTGCTGTTGTCATGAGCATTAGAGCTATGACTGTAGTGATAATTCGTTTCATAATAAGTGTTATTTAATTTGCACTTTTTAGTAGTTTTCGGAGAACAATGATAAAAGTATCAGGAGATAAGCAGCATGTGGCGTGCTTATCTCCTGAAAATTATTTTTTTAGCATTGCAGCGTTGGTTGAAATAGATGTTTCAATCGCCGCTATGTGGAGATGTTATTTCAATTTTTTTGCCACGTTCTTTGGAACTGCGTCCTTGTGAACGAGGATACTGAGGGTCTTGGCCAAGAAGTAGGCTTCAGATACATAGAAATAACCGCCGTAGATGTGGTCGCTGTCCCAAGAGTTCTTCACCTTGTAGTAGCGCTTGCCGTTTTGGTCGGTAGCATAACCTTCGATTACCATACCGTGGTCGTCGGTAGTTTCTTGATTGTCGAACATCTCTTGGCGGCTTTCCGGAGTAACGGTGATTTCCTTGCCCGGGCCTTTGATATTGAAGCGTTCGTTTTGCTTTTCCTTTTCGCTGAGTTTCACCCAACGCGAGAGTTCGCTGCCTTCGAGGTCTTTTTCATCGGTTTCGGCAGGAATTACAGCCACGCCGTTAGCCCACTTAAATCCCTTTTCGCTTACGTCAGCAGCCCATGCTACAGGATAGCCGTTTTCTACAGCGTTATCTACGATGGCTTTGAAGTCGTTCATTTCCACATTCATATATTGACCCCAGATCCAGTTGTCAGCCACTTCGAGAGCGAAAGGCTTGTTGTAAGGGTGGTGGTTATATGAAGTGAAAGCCATATAGTTGTTCATATCGAGGCCGAGCGACTTGGCATACGATTGAGGAGTGTACTCCTTGCCTTCGTAGGTGAAAGTTGCAGGCACTTCGCCGAAATAAGCATCGAGAATGCCTTCGAGACCGCGAAGCCATGCAGTGGAAAGTTTGCGGTTAGGCTTTTTGTTAATCTGGCCGAGGTAAGCCACCATAGCATCGCACATTTCGCTGTGGTTGTGAAGGGTTTCTCCGTAATTCAAGCCCTTGTAAGCCTCCTCGGGCATCATACCATAGAGGTCCCAAACGTAGGCGTTGTCGAGAACGCTACCACCTTGGTCGAAGTGAACGAATCCGTTGGTGCGGATGTAGCGCTTGGCTTTGTCGATGTAGCACATGCGCACAATGAACATTTCAGAGAGGTCAACTTCCTTGCCCGAGATGCGAAGAATTTCGTCTTCGAGGAAAGAGTTGCCGGAGAAGCACCAGCAAGTACCCGACTTAGCTTGATTTTTAACAGGAGTGGATTTTACCACTTTAACGTCGGTAAACACGAAACCGAGGCTGTCGCGCTTTTCGTTAGCTGCAAAAGCACCCGAAGCTGCAGTAGCGGCTATCAACAAACTTAATAAGAATTTCTTCATATAGGTTAATGTTTTTAGTTTTAATTTGTAATTGTTACAAAGTTAATAAAATATCTTTAATTCTGTGGCAGGCATAAATGTGAAATAATCAATATTTTGCCGTTAATGCAGAAATATTATGCTTTTCGCTCGAGTTCGCGTAGATTCTCGAGATGCTTTCGCTCCATAAATTCCTTTATTCCTTCGAGGTGCAGTGTGACGCGTTTGTTGCCAAATTCGTAGATGTTTTCCACGAGGCCATCGAGGAAGTCGCGGTCGTGGCTCACAAGAATCAGGGTGCCGTCGAAGGCTTTAAGGGCGTCTTTGAGCACGTCTTTAGAACGCATATCCAAGTGGTTGGTGGGCTCGTCAAGGATGAGTAGATTGATAGGCTCAAGCAGAAGTTTGAGCAATGCCAAGCGAGTGCGTTCGCCACCGCTGAGCACTTTCACTTTCTTGAGCGACTCCTCGCCACCAAACATAAATGCGCCAAGCATATCCTTGATTTTGGTGCGAATGTCGCCCTTGGCTATGTCGTCGATGGTTTGGAACACGGTGAGGTTTTCGTCGAGCAGCGAGGCTTGATTCTGAGCGAAATAACCTATCTGCACATTGTGGCCGAGAGTGAGAGTGCCGTCGTGGTCGATTTCGTTCATAATACACTTCACCATAGTGGATTTTCCCTCACCGTTTTTGCCCACGAAAGCCACTTTTTGCCCGCGTTCGATGGTGAACGAGGCGTTGCTGAACACCAAATGGTCGCCATACGATTTGCCTACAGAGTCGGCAATTACCGGATAGTTGCCCGAGCGAGGTGCGGGCGGGAACTTCAGGCGTAGAGCCGAATTATCTTCTTCGTCAACTTCGATAATCTGTAGTTTTTCGAGCATTTTCACGCGGCTTTGCACTTGCAGAGTTTTGCTATAGGTGCCCTTGAAACGCTCAATGAAAGCTTTGTTTTCGGCAATCATTTTCTGCTGGTCGTCGTATTGCTTTTGTTGTTGGGCGCGGCGTTCGGCTCGCAGTTCGAGGTAATGCGAATAGGTGGCTTTGTAGTCGTAGATTTTGCCCATAGTAACCTCGATGGTGCGATTGGTGACATGGTCGACGAAAGTGCGGTCGTGCGAGATTACCACCACAGCCTTGTTGCTCTCGATGAGAAAATCCTCAAGCCACTGAATCGACTCAATGTCGAGGTGGTTGGTAGGCTCGTCGAGCAGGAGCACATCGGGATTTTTGAGTAGCATTTTGGCAAGTTCGATGCGCATACGCCAACCACCCGAGAAACTCGAAGTGGGCTTGGCGAAGTCGTCGCGAGTGAAACCGAGGCCGAGCAAAATCTTCTCTACATCCTCCTCGAAGTGAGTGAGGTCGATGGTATAGAATTTTTCGCCGAGGGAGGTTACTTCCTCTATAATTTTCATATACTCTTCGCTCTCATAGTCGGTGCGAGCGGCGAGTTGTTCGTTTAGACTGTTGATTTTTGCTTCCATCTCAAAGAGATGCGCAAACGCTTGTGAAGCCTCATCGAACACGGTGCGCGAATCTTCGGTGAGCAAGTGTTGCGGAAGATAGGCAATCACGGTGTCCTGTGGATACGACACCTTGCCGCGGGTGGGCTGACGCACACCTGCAAGTATCTTCAGAAGCGTAGACTTGCCGGCACCATTTTTGCCCATAAGGGCGATGCGGTCGTTGGGGTTAATTACGAAAGATATGTCGGAGAAAAGGGTAGTTCCGGAGAACTCTACTGCAATGTTGTCAACAGAAACCATTAAAAAAGTTTAGGTGTTAATAAATAAATGCATAATGCCCGCAGGCTTTGCAAAATTACTATAAAAATCACGAATAAGTCCATTAAGATGGCTGAATTGTCGCAAATAATGATTAATTTCGTGACGTTACAAATAAAACCTGAAGAAATGAAACGACTAACCTTAACTTTATTTGCATTGTTGACGCTGATAGTAGGCGGAGTGCAAAGCATCTCGGCAGAAGATGTAGAGATGAAGTATGTGAATGCATTGGATTTACGAATTATTAATAAGGGTTTCAACGACACAACGTCGCCATATACCCGATTGCCGGTTTGGCTGCAGGATAGTGTACGCCCTACATTGTGGGAGCGCTCGCAGTGCAGTTCGGGCATGGCAGTGCGATTTGCCACCGATAGCAAGAAGGTGGCAGTGCGTTACAATCTGCTTTGGAACACCCATATGGTGCACATGGCCGACACCGGATTGAAGGGCGTGGACTTGTACCGACTGAGCGATAGCGGAGAATGGGAATATGTGAATACATGCCGCCCGTATAAAAGCGACTCGATACAGACCAAGGTGTTTGTGGAGAATCTCAAAGGCGATATGCGCGAATTTATGATATATTTGCCGCTATATGATGGCGTTAACTGGCTCGAAGTGGGCGTGGAGCAGACAGCCACTATCACCAAGCCTAATATTGATAATCCCACTACCGGCAAGCAGGTGATATTCTACGGCACCAGCATTCTGCAGGGCGGTTGCTCTACGCGCACCGGTATGTGTGGCACCAATATCATACAGCGCGATTTGGGACTTGAATGTGTAAACATAGGCATAAGTGGCGAAGGAAAGATGGATTTCTGCATGGCAAGAGCCATGGCAGGCATTAAGGATGCTGTGGCATTTGTTATCGATCCTGTGCCAAACTGCACCGAGATGATGTGCGACACGTTGACTTATGATTTCATAAAAATACTTCGCACTATGCGCCCCGAGGTGCCTGTGATTATGGTGGAAGGCCCGTTATATCCCTATGCCAAGTTCGACTCGTTCTTCGGCAACTATTTGCCAAAGAAAAATGCGGCATTCTATAAGAATTATTTGCGTCTGAAAGCCGAAGATGCAAGCAATCTCTATTATGTGAATTGCGATAATCTCTATGGAGGTCAGGAGGGAACCGTAGATGGTGTGCATGCCACCGATATAGGCTTCCTGGCTTATGCCAAGAAACTCGAGCCGGTGATAATGCAAGCATTGTTGCACAGCAACGATGCAAAGGCTGCAAAACACATTGAAAAATGTGAGCAAAAGCCCGAGTGCAAGGCAAAAAAGAAATCGAAGAAGAAATAACCAAAAATTATTATGATGATGTGGGCAGAATCAAAATAGTTTTTGTCCACATTTGTTTTGATATTTACAAACTACTATGGAGCAAAAAAGCAGAAATTACATTCAGAACCTGATATTGGAGGGAGAGCACGAACATCAAGATTTTAAGTATCAGATATCCGATGCTCGGAAGATAGCACGAAGTATATCTGCTTTTGCCAATAATAGTGGAGGTCGATTGCTTGTGGGCGTGAAAGATAATGGCAACATAGCCGGGGTGAGCAGCGACGAGGAGATATATATGATAGAACAAGCGGCGCAGATGTATTGTCAGCCTCCACAAGATGTGAAGTGCCAAGTGTACAGGGTGGAAGGCAAGAATGTGCTCAAGGTCGACATTGCCGAGGCTGAAGAAAAGCCGGTGAAAGCACCCGACGAATCGGGCCGATGGCGAACCTACTACCGCATAGCCGATGAAAACATCGAAGCCAGCGCTATGCATGTAAAGGTGTTGCAAAAGCGGTCGCAAGACAACGATGTGGCACTGAGTTTTTCCGACAACGAGCGCCAATTGCTTCAATATCTTCAAGATCACGGCGGCATAACGCTCAACGGTTATATGAAACTCACTCACATATCGCACACTGTGGCCGAAACATCGGTGGTGAATATGTGCGAAATGGGCGTAATCGACCTCACATATCACGATGGCAAATGCCTCATAACCCTCGCTGAAGAGTGACAAAAACAGCAATTGGCGAAAAATACCCAAATTAATGAGGTGAGCAACATAACCTACGGCTTGTTGCTCACCTCATAGAATGTAAGAGAGGGAAGTGCTTATTATTTCTTATTGGTGGCTCGCTGATATTCGCGCTCGTTGATGAGACCCGAGCGATAGCTTTGGAGCAGCAGTTGCAGGTCTTCAATCTGTTTGCTTATTTCGCGGCCTATGTCGGTGTCTTTTACACGCATTCTGTAGGCACTCATTTCCACCACTTGAGTGGTAGATTCGATGTCGTGCCCCTGTGCAACAGCTTCTTCGATTGATGAGAACGGTTCGTGCTTCACGAGCTGGAAGCCGCGAGAGTGGTAGACCAAAGTGTAGCCGGCGGTGCCCGTTTTTGGCTGATAAGCCTTTGAGAAGCCACCGTCAATCACCATCATTTTGCCATTGGCTTTAACCGGCTGCTCGCCTTTGAGAGTCCTCACAGGCACGTGGCCGTTGATGATGTGGCGATGTTGCCCGGTGACGCCGAATTGGTCTAAAATATAGTCGCAAACAGCCTCGTTGTCGCGAAGTATGTAATAATTGCCTTTAATCTCTTTTTTTGCCGCCTTGTCGAGTATGAAATAATCCTCAAAAGTAGCCATTTTGTTTTTGTCGAACACGGGTGAATCGGGGCCGCACCACAGATACCAATCGTAATCGAGCGAATAGCGATATGAGGGCGAATTTTCGTTGCCGAAATATGCTTCACGAATCATGCTTCCCACTTTTTCGAACAGCGCTTTACCTTGATAACCAACGCCATTGATGAGCACGGTTTTCAGCGTTCCGTCCTCGTTGAGAGGGATGGAGGCATGGAAAAGCAGATTGGAATTGCTTATAGTGTAGACGCAACCGTGGCGGAAAAGACACCTCATGTGGTTTTTGAGCTTTTCGCTTCGGCGGAACGACCGGTGCAACGAGTCCACTATGTTTTGTTCCTCGTCGGATAGGCGGTATGGGTCATCGGGGTTGATGGTTGGGAAGTAAGTGTCGCATAGGTCGTATTGTTCGCCGTCGATAGTCACTTTAGCCTTCTCGAAATCGATTTTTTCGAGCAATAGGCGATTATCCATACCATATTCGGGGTGTCTCTTTATCATTTGCCCTTCGAGCTTGAGCTGAATGATGGTGATGGCTTTGTGCATCATGCCTATGAGTTTGGCATCGTTCTCCTTGAGTATCGAGCCGAATGCTTTAGGATAGAATCGAGAGCAGTCGTCGTTCTCATAGGTCGACATTGCGAAAGTAGCTAAGGGTAAAATGTTGATGCCATAGCCGTCTTGAAGCACCGAGTGGTTGGCATAGCGAAGCGCTATTCGCAGCACGTTGGCTATGCAGCAGTCGTTGCCCGAAGCGGCTCCCATCCACAGTATGTCGTGATTTCCCCATTGGATATCGAAGTTGTGGTAGGTGCAGAGTATGTCCATAATCTTGTCGGGATTAGGACCACGGTCGAACACATCGCCGAGTATGTGGAGCTTGTCGATGGTGAGTTGCTGAATAAGGTAGCAGATGGCAATTATGAAGTGGTCGGCACGGTCGATATCGATGATGGTGCGGACGATTACATCTACATAAGCCTGCTTGTTGGGGTCGAGAGTCGACTCGTGGAGCAACTCTTGAATGATATACGAGAAATCGTCGGGCAAGGCTTTGCTTACTTTAGAACGCGAATATTTCGACGACACGCTTCGGCACACTCTTACAAGCCTGTTGATGGTGACGAAATACCAGTTCTTTATGTCGGAAGCGTTTTGCTTTATCAGTTCGAGTTTCAGCTCGGGGTAATAGATAAGCGTGCAAAGTTCCTTTTGGTCGTCGTTGCTGAGGGTTCCGTTATATATTTCGCCCACTTTGCGCTTGATGGCGCCTGATGCATTGCGTAGCACATGCTGAAAAGCGTCATATTCGCCGTGAAGGTCGGCGAGGAAGTGTTCGGTGCCTTTAGGCAAGTTGAGAATGGCCTGAAGGTTGATAATTTCTGTACTTGCTGTGGCGATATTAGGGAAATCGCGCGCCAGAAGTTGAAGATATCGGAGTTGGTCGGTGCTTATATTCATAATTGTTATGTTGGTGAAAAGTAGAATACGGTTAACTATTGCGATACTCTTGAGGAGTGGTGCCGGTGTAGGTGCGGAAATATCGCGTGAATGTGGTGGGAGTGGAAAATCCCAGCGAAGAAGCGATATTTGAAATGGGCATCTTGGTGGCTTTGAGTTGGGTTTTGGCGTCCTTGATAATTATGTTCATGATAATTTCCTGGGGCGTCATGCCTGTGGCTTTGTGAATCACATTGCAGAAGTGCGAGAGTGTGAGATTCACCTCATGGGCGTAGAACGAAACTTTGTGTTCCTTGCGGTAGTTTTCGAAAGCCAATTGCAGGAATTCGGCAAGAATCTGCTGCTCGCGCGTGTTGGTGGTTTTCTGACATGAGGCAAGATTGCTATTGATAGCTTGCACAAGAGCATCGATCATTATGCCGAGAAAATGCTGCGCCACTTGAGGTGTGAGAATGTTCACACTCAAGTGTTCGGCTTGGGTGATGAGATTGAAAGTGTTGGCAATAAGGCTTCCAAATTCATCGGAGAGCTTGAAAATGGGTCGGCTGAAAATCTGCATGATTATCGGTGCGAGGCTTTTCCATAGATTCACATCGTTGAGAAATCCCGATGAGAAACCGGCGAATGCTATCTTTATGTCATCGCTCACATTTTGAATCTGCAGAAAAGTGCCCGGGACAATAATCACAAAATCGCCTTTTTGCACGGTATAGTCCCAAAGATTAATGTCGGCTTCGGCAGAACCCTCGATAACATACGCAAATATGCATGCCTCCAACTTGCAAGGGAAACTTTTATAGTATTTCAGCAAGTCGGCGGTGATATCGTCGTATACAATGAAATCGATAGGCAAATCGAAGAGGGGCATATCGTTGTTCGACTTAATGATATTTAATGCTTTCTCTTTCACTGCTTGTGCTTTTTTGTGGATTAATGTGCAAATATAGCGATTATCTGTGTAAATAAGTTAAAAAAACAGGTGTTCGGAATGCAATTTTTTTGCTTAATAGCTGCAAACTTGCTATGTGGGCGTAAATCTATGACTTCTGCTCGTGATACTCCTGCTCGGTGTTGACGTTCCACACAGTGCTCTTATCGGTAGAGCCGGAAGCAAGGCAATTAACGGCTTCGATGGCTGTCATCATAGAGTGGTCCATATTGTTGTAGCGATGCTGGCCGTTTCGACCTATGCAGAATAGATTGCCGATGCCATTAATCCAATCCACTACCTCGGGTAATTGATGATAAGAGCCGAAATAGGCGGGATATGCCTTTTTCACCTTCTCGACATGCGCATCGAGCACATCACCGGCATTGGCTATATATCCTATTTTTACGAGTTCATCTATGGTAAAGCGTTTGAAATCGGCTTCGCTCATCGACCATAAGTCGTCGCCTTCGTTGCAGAAATATTCCAACCCTATCCACATAGTCTTCTTGTAGTCGGCAACCATATATGGCGACCAGTTGTTGAATATCTGAAGTCTGCCAAGGCGTACGCTATCTTCTTGAATGTAGATCCAAGTGTCGGGGATTCGGTTATTGAAAGAGACATATTTCGAGCGATTGCCTATAGCGAGTTCGTTAACGAGAATGCCCACGGTGATAAAGTCGCGATAGGGTAGTTGTGAGGCAATATTTGTCACTTTCTGTGGTACCTCAATGCCGCTTAAACTGCCTACAAGGTCCTTAATAGGCATCGAAGAGAGCAAGTAATCGCAATAGATAGTCTGCGCAGTGCCGTTGCTTTGCGTTGTGGTCACCGACACCACATTTTTATCGGTGCAATTAATGGCAGAAGCGCGGGTGTTCATAAGTATGGTGCCGCCAAGATGCTTTACCTCTTCGGCCACACACTCCCAAAGTTGGCCGGGACCATATTTGGGGTAGATAAACTGCTCGATGAGTGATTTTTCCACACCTTCCTGGTTAATGCTATTGTTTTTACGGCGCAGCAAGTTCTTGATAATTGAAGCGAGCGAAAGCCCGTTGACGCGCTGAGCACCCCAGTCGGCATCGAGTTCTTTAGGCTCTTTGCCCCACACCTTGTGAGTGTAATTCTTGAAGAACATACTGTAGAGAGGCTTGCCGAAACGATTGATGTAGAAATCCTCAAGCGAGTTTTCTTGACGTGGGCATATTTTTGCCATTAAGAATCCCAGACCGCACTTCATAGTGGTGATGATTCCCATCTTGGAGATGGCATCGGCCGAAAGAGTGACGGGATAGTTGAAAAACTTCTTGCGATAAAAAATGCGAGAAATGCGGCGACGAATGAGCATCACCTTATTGTCGGTTTCGGGGTCGGGTCCGCTTGATGGATAATTCTTTTCCAAGTCGAGAAGAATATCGTCGAATGCAGGTTTGGCTTGCAGAGGCAAAATCTGTGCCCACCAGTTCATAATACTCTCATCTTTAGAGAAAAAACGGTGCCCACCAATGTCCATACGGTTACCATTATATTCTACGGTGCGAGAAATGCCGCCCACCACATCGGCTTCTTCCACGATGATGGGCTTTATGTCGGTTTTTCGGAGCATTTCGATGGCAGCGGTCAGGCCTGCCGGACCGGCTCCGATTATGATAGCTGTTTTAGAGTTTTTCTTGATGTTATCCATGAAGTGAAAGTTAGGGAGAGTTATTATTTAAAAATTGCTTTGAGAAGGAATAGACTTTTTTATTTTGATGCCGAACTGCTCAAACATAAGTCCTACAAGCAGGCACAGGCTTGGAAACATAGGCATCATCAATCGTGGGGCATCGAAGTGAGCACTGCCAAGTATCGTGGTGCTTATGACGATGGCGCATATAAGAAGGTGCATTGCTACCACATCTACGCAATATCTTCGATTGGCAAACCATAAGTAGAGTTGAAGCACAAATAGCAATGCCAATACTACATAGATAGTGCCGAGATGCAAGCATTGCACGCATCCCGAATAGATTGTCGTCATAACCGAATCGGTATGAGGGAAGAGGTTATGGCAAGTCTTGTTGAAAAATTCTATTTGGCTATGTGCATATTTTTTATGTTCTTCAAGTTTAGCCAAAGATATGTATTCCAAACCGGAATCACGATTATGCCACATCCATACCACGCAAACTCTATTGCCGACAGTTACTAAGGTTTCAGTTGCCGAGTTGCGTATTTTAACATCGTCGATAAAGTTTCCTAAAACGTAGAATCGGTTAATGGCCGACACATAACTTAAGCGAAATGTGCCATACACATTGTAGAACCAAAGACAATAACCGAACACCACTGCCAGAACAACCGAAAGTGAAATCCCGATAGTTGGCAGATGAGAAAAACGACCTTTGCGATAGGCGGCAAGAGCAACCAAAAGCGTTATAGGAATAAAAATGATGTTGAACGGCCTAAGAAAAATCAAAAACAGCAAAATAGCCGACTCCGACCACATTAGGCGTGCTTTTCCCTTGCCTACATAAATAAGCGACAGCCAATAAGAAAGAATAATGATGCCGCAGAGATTAATGCTTTCGGTCATAATAAACATGCATACTTCATACAAAGGCGTGCTCCAGGCATAGAGCACGGTGGTGATGACCTTTGCAATTCTTCGCTGCGTGAAGAGAGCAATAGTGCGGTAGAGAAAGATTATCGATATCAAAAATACGATAATATTGAGAATGGCAAGTGCCTCAAACACCGAATTGCCGAAACAGTGTAGGAATGCTTGGCAAATAAGCGGGTAGACCGGCGTGCGAAGATAGTCGATGTCTCCCCTCAAAAACATCTCTCCTGCCAAAAAATAAGTGGCTGTGTCGTCGGTGATTTTTTCTATACGCCCCAATAATGCGCTCCAGAGCAAGAAAAGCATCAAAGCCGTGCCGACTATGAAAACGATGTTGCCACGGTCGGTATGAATAAAGAAATTCAATATTCTTTTTACTTTATCTTGCATTGTAATCGGGTGTTTTGGTTGAGTTAAAAAGTACTTTGGTTCTCGATATCTTTTTTGAAAGAAAACTGTGTTTGCTCGGCGAAAATGCCCACCATCAGACACAGGCTCGGGAACATAGGCATAGTTAAACGAGCCACTTCGCAATTTTGGCTACCGATAATGGTGGTGCCAATGCATATAATGCAAATCAACAAGTGAAATGCCATTAATGACACCAACCGGCGTTTCTTTTTGAACCAAAGCCATAGTTCGAACACTATCAAGAATGCCAAAGCTATGAAAATAATGTTCATGCATACGCATTGAAATATTACGGCATATCTGTGTGCGACCGAAGTTTTGGCGTGAGGAAATAGTCTGAAGCAACTTTGTCCTATCAGTATAACTTTACCTTTAGCAAAATGCAATAAATTGTCGCGCACCAATTGCCCGGCTTCAGCTTTGCAGTTGTCGCGGTCATACCATATCCAAAAATAGTCGGTGGCATGGCCGATTTTTTGTTCAACTGTCAGTTCGTTGTAAGGCATTCGAGTCATTCCGTCGACATAGGATATCAAATAGATGTTTAGACTCGACACATAGCTGAATCCGAAGAATCCGAAAGTGATTTTAAACCAAAGGCAATAGCCGAAAAGTGCGACACAAACCGAGCTCAGTGATGTTATGGCCGAAATTTTGTGCCTCAATGTGCCCTTACGATACGAAATATAGAGTATGAGAATGAGTATCGGAATAAAGCAAATATTGAACGGGCGCAGCAAAATCAAGAATAACAAGGTGGCAGCGGCCGACCATATTGTGCCTCGCCCTGTCTTGCCTACAATCATTCGCGACAGACAATATAATAGCACTACGGTAGCCGAAACCGATATGCTTTCGGTCATTATGTACATGCACATCTCAAACATGGGTATGCTCCAAGCATAGAGCGCTGTAGGGATGAATTTGTATGCCCAATTATTAGTGAAAAGCGATATTGTGCGGTGAAAAAACACGATGGAGATATAAAAAATCACCAGCTGCACACCCACAATTGCCTCAAGGACATAGTCACCGAAATAGAGATGTAGATAGTGGCACAGCAGAGGGTAGACAGGTGTGCGCAAGTAGTCGATTTCGCCCCTCGCAAACCACTCGCCGGCGGCAAAATAGGTGCTCGTGTCGGTCGACGTAATGAATGGCACTCCTATAAAATTAATCCAATGCAGCGACCAATAAATGGATATTCCGACAATAAACAAGATGTTTTCGGTGTCGGAACGAACTATTTGGGGCAATATTTCCTTCAATCGCTTTATCACGGTTGTTCGATTTGCTTTGTGGTAAACGATAATCGAGTGCAAAATATGGGTATCATCACAAACAGGCAGGGTAGCATGGGCGTCATAATTCTCACAAACTGCGAATCAGCGCCCCAAATGGTGGTAAACACGCCGCCCACAAACATTAGAGCCAGCGATGCCGACATAATCACGCATGCGCGACGCCGGAACAGATAATACAATTCCGTGAGGATGAAAATGAAGGTAAACAGATAGAAGTAACCCAACCTCAAGTGAAAGATCGACTCAAGTACTTGGCTATTCATCTCACCGGTGTATTCGTAGAGAAATGTGTAGAGAAATTCAATGAATTTTAGTTTTACATATTGTATAAAATTTTCATGATAGATATTCTCGCACATTTTGCGATATTGAGGTGATGGTTGCCATACCCACGAATAGGGCATATATATCACTTCGCCGGAGATGTCCTCTTGAGTGGCATAACCGAAATATGTGAGACCTTCGATGGTGGGGATAAGCTGCATTTTTTTGAGAGACAGGCAACGGTTGAGTTCGGAAACACTCGTGAAAGAATAAGACCCGTAAGCCTTATTGTAAGCCGCAGTATATCCGAAAAGAATGGCACCGGCACTTGCTATCGATGCGATACATGCCACAACATAGCGCTTGTGGTGAATGCTCTTGTAGAGGGCATAGAGCATCACTATAAGCACAGCCGGAGCAAAACATAAGAAAAACGGCCTGAGCATAATCATAAACACCAAAAATGCCGCCGAAGCAATGGTGGCTAAAATTTTATGCCGGCCGAGCACAATAGCGGTGAGCAGGGCTATAAGATATGTGGTGCAAGATATGGCAAACGATTCGGTGAAAATCAAATCTATATATCCACCAAACACAGGCGACCAAGTGTAGCACGCAGTGGCAATGGCGGCAAAGCGCTTGCGCCGCGTGAGCTTGCTCACTGCATAATACATAGGCACCGCCGATGACATATAGAACAAGAGTTGCAGAATGACGATTATCTTATAGGTGTGCGCGGCGGTAATTGATGCCCAAAAATGGCACAGAATCGGGTAGACGGGTGTTCGCAAGTGGTCGATGTGTCCGCTTGCTATCACATCGCCCGAAGTGAAATAGCTGCCGCTATCGTCGTAGACGCCTATGTGGAAGTCATTCGAAGCCATTCGAGCTACATTGATAAGTAAGCCAATGACAATAATCATCGACACCACAAATCGTTCGGAGCGAAAAAGTTGCTTTAATCTATTCATTTCTACAAACATCTAATTATGAAATGTGTTGTTTACCATAGGTCGAGGCGCTATGGTGCCGTGGTGTTAATCCACCGGGTAATTCATGTTCTCGTCAGTCATGTTGTAGAGCACCTCCACCAAGTATTTGCGCGCTTCCCATCTTGCCATAGGCAGGTTGTTGAGCATATAGTTGCCGCAGTCGTGAGCGGTAGCGCCCGGTATGACATCGTCGAATGTGCTGATAAATTCGAAAGTTTCGGTCATAAGAGGCAAGATGTCGGCAGGCGTAAGGTCGCCCTTCACAAGCAGGTAGTTGCCGGTGCAGCAACCCATAGGGCCCCAATAGATGATTTTGTCGCCCCAAACGGGGTGGTTGCGAAGAAATGTGGCAGCCAAGTGCTCCATAGTGTGAATTGCAGCCTGACCTATAGCCGGTTCTTTGTTTGGCTCTTTCATGCGAATGTCGAAAGTGGTGACAGTGTCGCCGCCTTCAAAATGATCTTTGCGCGAAACGTAGATTCCGCGAAGAAGCTTTAAGTGGTTGATTGTGAAACTGGCTATCTTTTTCATATTAATTCTGAGTATTGATGTTAAGAATTATGTGGTGTAACACATTGAAAGTATGCTCAGGAGCTGTTTCCCAGAAGTTTTCGTATTGCAAGGCATTGTTGTGACTTGCGCCGGGCGAATCGCTTATTACGCGCATACTGATAAAATCTTTTTTATATAAGTGGCAAGTTTGCGCTATGGCAGCCGACTCCATATCCACGGCGAGAGCGTCGGGGAACGCATTCTTGATGCGATTAACCTGCTCAATGGTGTCGATAAATTGGTCGCCCGAGCAAATCAATCCACGGCGCAACGAGTCGACATCGGGGAGATTATTCAATACCGCCGGGCTGGCATGATAGTATAACGGCAAACCTTGCACGGCACCGAGAGTGCTCTCCGGACCGCAATACACATCGTGATAAGCCACTCGTTCGCCTATTACAATGTCCATCACATTAACCGACTTGTCGGCACCGCCTGCCACACCCGAATTGATGATTAGGTCGATGTCGAAATTCTTTATCATTGTCAATGTGCCCAGGGCGGCATTCACTTTGCCTATGCCACACTGCATTGCCACAACGGTGTTGTCGCCGATTTCGCCCTTATGAAACGATAAACCATCGATTTGGCTTTCTGTGCGATTGCATAAGAGTGGAAGAAGGAGGCGTAGCTCTTTGCTCATTGCTACTATTATTCCTATATTCATTAGTCTGTTTTATTGATGTTATAAATAATTAATAATGTAAAGGTAATAAATTAATGTTGAATTTGTGCAATATTTAGGGCTGCATATATGATTATTCGTAAATAATTTTGTAGATTTGCACTGATAATGATATTGCTAACTGAATAATCTGATATTGCTTTGTTACCGAAAGTTGAGGTAGATAGGAGAATAGTCGAGACTTGTCCTGACATGAAGATAGGACTTGTGCGGGCAAAGGTGGTAAACACACCCACAAACGATGAATTGTGGGCTGAGTTGGAACATGCTGCCGAAGGTATTAAGCAGCAATATGAATTGCTTGCCATCAATTCCCGCCCGGCAGTGGCAGCTACTCGCAAGTTGTATCGCCACCTCGGCAAAGACCCCAACCGATACAGGGTGGCAAGTGAAGCATTATGTCGAAGAGTAATAAGAGGCCTCGGATTATATCGACTCACCACATTGGTCGATTTGATTAATTTGGTATCGATGGTTTCAGGCTATGCCATCAGCGGACTCGATGCCGACCGATTGGTGGGCGATACGCTACATTTGGGCGTTGGCGCCGAAGGTGAGCCCTATGAAGGTATAGGCAGAGGACAGCTTAATATCCAAGGTATGCCCGTGTATCGCGACGCGGTGGGTGGCGTAGCCACGCCCACGAGCGATG
Organism: bacterium; assembly: GCA_004563195.1. Lineage (GTDB taxonomy): Bacteria > Bacteroidota > Bacteroidia > Bacteroidales > Muribaculaceae > SFTJ01. Next base: position 200,218 of record SFTJ01000001.1, on the reverse strand, counting down.
AAGAGCGCACCAAAATAACCGAGCAGACCGCAACCGTGCAAATCAACATAAATGGTTACGGAGCGGAGATGCCTATGACTCAAGCAGTGGCTTGGACTGTGGATTTGCTCAAACGATATGCAAGTGCCACCGAAATAGAAAGTGATATTTTAGAACGGTTTTAATTAATCCGTAGCGATATGAAATTGTTGAGAATGATAGAGGACAGCGTGAACGAACGATATGTAGATGACATAGTTCGGGCGCTTGAGGATGGCAAGATAGTGGTTTTGCCAACCGATTCCTTATATGCATTGATGTGCGATGCCATGAATAATCAGGCAATAGAGCGAATATGCAAAATCAAGTCGATGAAATCGGCAAAGTCTAATTTGTCAATATCGTGCTCCGATATATCAATGGCGTCGAAATATGCCAAGATCGACAATGAGATGTTTAAGATAATAAAGCGTAACCTTCCCGGTGCATTCACATTTCTTATCGAAGCCACATCGAAGTTGCCCAAAGCTTTCAAAGGTCGCAAAGTGGTGGGTGTGAGAATAACCGAAAACAAGATACTGCAAGCTATAATCAATAACGTGGGACATCCGTTGTTTTCCACTTCGGTAGAAGGCAAGGATGACGACTATAGGTGTGAGCCCGAACTTATAGCGCAAACTTATGCCCGCGATGTGGAGTATGTGGTAGATGCCGGACGAAGCGAATTACTGCCTTCTACGGTGGTGGATTTTTCCGACGGAGACCCCGAGGTGATAAGGCAGGGCAGAGCGGAATTTGAATATTGATTTAATGTAAGGATATTATGAAGATTTTTGGCTTAATTGTGTTATTTTTAGTATTATTACTGATTGTGGTTTTTGTGGTAATGAGATCGAGAAATAAATCGACCGACAATGTGGGAAATCAAGTAATTGATATCACCCCTGCCAAGCCCGAAGAAATCCCGGCTTCCGAGCCTCTTGTCAATGGTCAGAATGATAGCAACACCGGCAATGAGAGTGATGCTACCACTGAATCGAAGCACTATGCGGCAGATTGCGAATCGAACTGCACTGCACCAATAGAAAGAAAAAAAGTGGATACAGGAGAACTGGCGCATATACTTGTGGCAGAGGATAATCTAAGCAACTATAAACTTGTGGAGGTGATGCTTCGCAACATTGCGGTCACCGAGAATGCCATCAATGGCAAGGTGGCGGTGCAAAGAGTGCGCGAGGTGGAATATGATATGGTGTTTATGGATGTGAAGATGCCTGTGATGAATGGCCTTGAAGCTACTCGCGAAATACGCAAATTCGATACCAAGATTCCTATCATTGCAGTTACAGCCAATGTGCTCGATTTCGACAAGAATATGGCTCTTGCAAGCGGATGTAATGAATTTGTGCCCAAACCAATTACTCGCAAGCGCCTGTGCGAAGTGGTGGAAACATACGGAAAGAAAAAATAACAAATTGAAAGATATGAAGAAAAGCAAAATTTTATTGAAGATTGCCGCGTCGGCTGTTTTGGTGCTTCTGGCATCGTGTGGCGGGAAAACTGTTACCGACACAGCCACCGAAACTGCGGCAGAAACAGTAGAGGCTAACAGCGCAACAGCTGCCGCCGGACTGCCTCAAGTAATCGATTTTAATGCCACTTGGTGCGGACCGTGCCGAATGTTTGCTCCTACATTCGAAAAAATGGAGAAGAAATATGAAGGAAAGATTACTTTCCTAAGTGTTGATGTAGATGAAAACCCCGATATGGCTGCTCAGTATGAAGTGCAGTCGATTCCTACGGTGGTATACATCAATGCTGAAGGCAAAACCGTGGATGTGACTGTGGGTTTGCTTTCCGAAGAAGAATTTGACGCAAGATTGCAAAAATTGCTTTAATCTGCTTGATTAAACCACTTTTGCAAATCCTATTTTTACTTTCTTGTTTTTGATTTTACAGGTGCTTAGTTCGCTAAGTACCTGTTTTGCTTTCTGTGCCGGGACGGCTACGAGTGAGTAGTGATCTTTAACATCGATTTTTCCAATTTCCGATGCTGTGAGAAGACTATTGTTGGCAATAAATCCCACAATATCGCCACGTGAAATTTTTTCTTTTTTGCCTGCCATGAAGTATAGAGTTACATTCTTTGCCGCAATCGAATTGCGAGGTGCTGTTTGAGGCATGGCAAATGTTTCGTCGGTGTTAATATAGTCGGGAAGGGACTCTTCGGGTGCTGTGATTACAAATATCTCGCCGTCGTTGTCGACGCGGGCAGTGCGACCGTTGCGGTGAGTATATGCCTCAGCCGATGCAGGCAGATGATAGTGAATGATGTGAGCTACGCCATCTATATCAAGTCCGCGAGAACCTAAATCTGTGGTTATGAGTATGTTGTAAGATTCGTTGTTGAACATGGCAATAGCTTTTTCGCGGTCGATTTGTTCAAGGGCTCCGTGATATATTCCGGCTGCAATGTGATTCTCTTTAAGATAAGTGTAGATACGGTCGACAGATTCGCGATAGTTGGCAAAAACTATGGTTTTCTTGTCGTCGAGCGAGAGCAAAAGCAGACGCAGAGCATCGAGTTTGTCCTTCGCCGACGATTCGGCGCGCCACACTTTCATGCGAGAACGAGTCTCGGAGTTTTTGTAGAGAAAATTGAGCACCGTTAGGCAATTTAGTTTTACAAAATCGGGCATCTCGCTAATCATAGTAGCCGAAGTGAGTATTTTTCGGCTCACGTTAGGCATATTCTTTACTATTTTCTTCATTTCCTCATGAAACCCGAGTTCGAGCGATTTGTCGAATTCGTCGAGAATCAAGAGACGGGTGGAATAGACATCGATATTGCTGCGTTGAATGTGGTCGACGAGGCGTCCCGGTGTGCTTATCAAGATAGAAGGTACCACTGCGAGCGACTGTTTTTCGTCGAGCATACTATGACCGCCGTAGCAGCAGCTTACCTTGTGCGATGATGCCAAAACACGAGTTATCTCAAAAATCTGAGTCACGAGTTCGCGCGATGGCGCAATAATCACAGCCTGCAATTTGCCGTTTGGTTCTTTCAACGTCTTGAGCAAAGGAATCAGGAAAGCCAGAGTTTTACCCGAGCCTGTGGGCGAGAGCAGAGTGATATCGCCTGGTGTGGCTGCGCGTTTCAGCATTGCTTTCTGCATTTCGTTGAGCTGATGTATATTGAGTCGCGATGCTATGTTCGATAAGATTTCCGATTCCTTCATGATGACTTGAGAATAGTTAAATATGAGGGAGAAAGTTGTGAGTTATTAGCGATGAAATAAGCAAAAAATGACCCGACACGAGTCGAAACGCGTATCGGGGTATGAATATGAATACGAAGTTCGATTATTTCTTCTTGAGGTTGCTGAGAGCCGACTTAACATTTTCGGCAGCAGCCTTAACTTCTTCTGCCGACTGCTTAACATCTTCGGCAGCAGCCTTAACTTCTTCAGCCTTAGCCTTAGCTTCTTGAACATCTTCGTTAGCTTCGATAGCTGCCTTTGCTGCGTCTACTGCGTCATCCTTAGCTGTAGCAGCGTCAGCTACTGCTGCTTCCTTAACTGCGGTAGCAATGTTCTCGATGTTGGCTACTTCGTTGATGGCTGAAACTACGTTCATACCTTCAAACTTTTCCTTGTTTTGGTCGAAAAGTTGTTTGAGTTTCCACTTGTAAGCCTTAACAGCTGCAGTGTCGCCGGCTGCTTCGAGTTCGCTAATCTGCTTTTGAGCTGCATTGAATGCATCAATTACTGCAGTAGAGTCGGTAGCTGCATTGAGTGCATCTTCGAGTGAAGTGGTGAGTTCATCTACATTGGCGCCTTCTTCATTGTTTGAAGTGCTGCAGCTGACTGCAGTAAGCGAAAGTGCTACGATAGTAGCGAGCGAAAATAATAATTTTTTCATATCTGTCAAATTTTTTTGTTTTGAGAATGATTTGTGCAAATATACTCTTTATTTGTAAAACTTAGAAACAAACGATGATTTTCTTTATAAAAATATGTAAAAACCGGCGAAATGGGTGTGTAAAACAGGCCGAGTTGTCACATTTCGGTTACTCCGATTCGGTCGATATACACCGGTTGTGGTTCGGTGGTGGGGCATGCAAGTAGATGAACATACGATAGTCCGTGTTGCGACGAATGTAACTGTGCTATGCGCTTTATCCTACGTTTCCCATCGACGAAGACTGCCGCCTCACCATTTTCGCGAGTGAGATTCCATTCTATGGTAATGGTGTGCCATTTGTCGTCGCTTATTTTCAGCAGTTTGCGCGATAACTGTAAGCGAAATACGGCTTCGTGTTTAGCTACCGTGTCGCAGGGGTTCATCCAGCGGTCGTTGAGCATTAAGAAAGTGTTTTCGGAGCTCTCGGGAAGTTTTATATTTAGGGTCAATTTGCCTTTTTTTAGGGCGGGGTAGTTCCACACGACGCCGCGCGAGTCGGCCACGAGATTTGCATCGGGCGAGTAAACCAATTTCAGCATTTTGGCGCCCGGATGCTCGCTGTGAGCTACCGTTTGGCAACCCTCGATGCGATTGTAGGCGCAATGCCCTTTGATACCTTTTAAATAATTGAATGTAGACCAATGTTCAAGACCTTCGATGAAATCATCGCTACGCGATTTTTCGTAAAGCCAAGCCACGTCGAAAGCCAATATTGATCGGTGTAGAGGATGTTGTCCTATAGCTGCAATAATCTTGCCCGGAGCCACTTCTACAAATTGCGATTGTTGCATGCCGCGGTCGATGCCACCGCCTGCTGTGGCGTAATCCGAGCTATTGCGCATTGGGTTGAGACGAAGTTCGCGAAATCCTATCCACGATTTGCCATCGTCTTCAGAAATAGCCGCATGCACCGCATCTCGATTGGTAAACACATCATCCCAAACGCCATTGGCTTCCTCGCGCTCGGGTAGAGGTGTGGTGTTGCACCACAGCAATAGCAAGCGCCCATCGGCGAGTCGACCTATGGTGGGCATAGTGATGGTGCCGTAGAAAGGCGAAGGCGATGATTCGCTCCAGGTTAAGCCACCATCGTGTGAAAAAGCTTGATAATGAAAATCTTGCGAGGTGCGCATCAGCATCCAAAGGGTGCCGTCGGAGAGTTCTACAACCGATGGTTCCACTGCCCCGTGATTCCATCGAGTGCCGAGGTGATATCCGCCTTTTTTATGGTCGGGCGAAGTGACGGTGTTGGAGCATTGCCAAGTGCGACCATCATCGTCGGAAACATAGGTGTAGCATCCTTTGGGCGAAACGTCGCCATGTGCTGCCACCACCACTCGTTTGCCACCACGAATGAAAACCGGAGGCTTAAGCATTATTGATGCTCGGTCGCTCACCTTTGTGATGGTGCGATTGCCGAGAATGCCGCCATCGGTGCGGATGCAGTAAACGCCCTGTTTCCCCATATTGGTGAGCCGAATATACTCACCGGTGATGGGGCTCTTGCGGTCGGCAAAAGGCATATCGCGAGGCGTGTTGATTTTGGTCCATGTGATGCCATTGTCGCGGCTCGACAAGTAGAAAGAACCCGGTTCGGCTTGCTCGCCATAGTTGTAGTGCCGCAATTCTCCATCGTCCATTAGCGACAGCCCTATGTAAGCATCGCTTGGCTGCACGGCAACCTTTACAGGAGCGAAAACGCTGTCGATAGATGTGGGTAAACAGCGATTTTCGGCAATGGCTGACGTAGCCAAGCAACAAGCCGAAATACAAAATGAAATGTGTTTGTGCTGTATTCTAATCATGGTGTAAAAAGGTGTTTGAAAAGATTGTTCAAAATGCAAAGATATGTATTTTGGTGGTAAATCGAAGAACTTAGTGATGTAAAAGAATGAAGATTTGCGATAAAAAGCCAAATGCTCAAATTTGACTAAAAGTGCCATAAAAAATGCATGTTAATCGTTGAATAACTTTGAAATTATTATAGAATTAACTATCTTTGCAAAGATATATTTTTGTGGTCGGTAGCGAAGGGAAAAGTAAGCAACAGAAACCTCGAAATAATTAATTTAATACTGATTACGGAAACAAAATATCAAAACGGAAAAGGAACAATTTTTGAATTATATAATCAATTATTATGGCAAAAGAAAAAAAATTCTTAACATGTGATGGAAATGAAGCAGCAGCACATGTGAGCTATATGTTCACAGAAGTAGCTGCTATCTATCCAATCACGCCATCGTCTACAATGGCAGAGCATGTGGATGAATGGGCAGCGGCAGGTCGCAAGAACATGTTTGGTGAAACTGTATTGGTGCAAGAAATGCAGTCGGAAGGTGGAGCAGCAGGTGCTGTACACGGCTCATTGCAAGCAGGCGCGTTGACTACAACCTACACTGCATCGCAAGGTTTGCTCCTTATGATTCCAAACATGTATAAGATAGCAGGCGAATTGCTGCCATGTGTATTCCATGTATCTGCAAGAACACTGGCATCGCATGCATTGAGCATCTTCGGCGACCACCAAGACGTAATGTCGTGCCGTCAGACCGGTTTTGCAATGCTTTGCGAAGGTTCGGTGCAAGAAGTAATGGACTTGGCTGCAGTAGCACACTTGGCTACCATTAAGTCGAGAATACCATTTATGAACTTCTTTGATGGTTTCCGTACATCTCACGAAATTCAAAAGATTGAGGCAATCGACCAAGAAGACTTGGTGCCATTGGTTGACCAAGAAGCATTGGCAAGATTCCGCAAGAATGCACTTAATCCTGAACATCCTACCACACGCGGTATTGCAGAAAACGGCGACGTATTCTTCCAGCACCGTGAGGCATGTAACAGATATTATGATGCAGTTCCTGAAATCGTTGAACAATATATGGACAAGATTTCAGAAATTACCGGTCGCAAGTATGGTTTGTTCGATTACTATGGAGCAGAAGATGCCGATCGCGTAATCATAGCAATGGGCTCGGCTACAGAAGCTATTCGCGAAACTGTCGACCACTTGACAGCAGCAGGCGAAAAGGTAGGTTTGGTAGCTGTTCACTTGTATCGTCCGTTCTCGGTTAAGCACTTCTTGTCGAAGATTCCTGCTACAGCAAAGCGCATAGCAGTTCTCGACCGCACAAAGGAACCGGGTGCAATAGGCGAACCATTGTATTTGGATGTAAAGCATGCATTCTATGGCTCGGAAAATGCTCCTGTTATCGTAGGTGGCCGTTATGGTCTTGCTTCAAAGGATACCACTCCGGCTCAGATTTTGTCGGTTTACGAAAACTTGGCATTGCCTAAGCCAAAGGACAACTTCACAATCGGTATCAACGACGATGTAACATTTACTTCGCTTCCTCAAAAGGAAGAAATAGCAGTAGGCGGCGACGGTATGTTCCAAGCTAAGTTCTATGGCCTTGGTGCAGATGGTACTGTAGGTGCAAACAAGAACTCGGTAAAGATTATCGGTGACAACACCAATAAGTATTGCCAAGCATACTTTGCTTACGACTCAAAGAAGTCGGGTGGTTTCACTTGCTCACACCTCCGCTTCGGTGACGAACCAATTCACTCAACATATTTGGTAAATACTCCAAACTTCGTAGCATGCCACGTTCAAGCATATCTTAATATGTATGATGTGACAAGAGGTTTGCAAAAGGGTGGCCGCTTCTTGCTTAACACTATCTGGGAAGGCGAAGAATTGGCTAAGCACTTGCCAAACAAGGTGAAGAAATATTTCGCCGACAACAATATCACAGTATATTATATCAACGCTACCAAGATAGCTCAAGAAATAGGTCTTGGCAACCGCACTAACACTATCCTTCAATCGGCATTCTTCCGTATCACAGGCGTAATTCCTGAAGAATTGGCTATCGAACAAATGAAGAAGTTCATCGTTAAGTCGTACGGCAAGAAGGGTGAAGATGTGGTTAACAAGAACTATGCAGCAGTAGATCGCGGTGGCGAATATAAGACACTCGCTGTAGATTCAGCATGGTCGAACTTGGAAGTAGAACCAAAGGCAACCGACGATGCTCCTGAATATGTAAACAACATAGCACGTCCTATCAATGCACAAGATGGTGACCTTCTTCCTGTATCGGCATTTGTAGGTCTTGAAGATGGTATCATGCCACAAAGCACAGCTAAGTACGAACGTCGTGGTGTTTCGGCATTTGTTCCCGAATGGAATGCAGCTACTTGTATTCAGTGTAACAAGTGTGCTTATGTATGTCCTCACGCAGCTATTCGTCCGTTCTTGATGACTGCCGACGAATTGGCAGGCGCACCATTTGCAGAAGGCGAAACATTGAACGCTATCGGTAAGCAATTCGCCGGTATGAAGTTCGTTCAAGTGGTAGACGTACTCGACTGCCTCGGTTGCGGCAACTGTGTGGATGTATGTCCGGGTATGAAGGGCGAAAAGGCATTGTCGATGAAGCCTCTCGAAGCTGTAGTGGCAAAACAAGACAAGTGGGATTACTGCGTGAACAACGTAACATCGAAGCAAAAGCTTGTAGATGTTAAGTCGAACGTTAAGAACTCACAGTTCGCTACTCCATTGTTTGAGTTCTCGGGTGCTTGCTCGGGTTGCGGCGAAACTCCATATGTTAAGCTTATCTCTCAATTGTTCGGCGACCGTCAGATGGTGGCTAATGCTACAGGTTGTAGCTCAATCTACTCGGCATCAGCTCCTTCATCGCCATACACAACCAACGAAAAGGGTCAAGGTCCTGCATGGGCTAACTCACTCTTCGAAGACTTCTGCGAATTTGGTCTTGGTATGGTGGTAGCTAACGAAAAGATGCGTGAGCGCTTGGTAGAGGTAGTTAAGGTGGCAAAAGAAGCCGACTGCACATCGCCTGAACTCAAGGAGCTCTTGGCTGCATGGCTTGAAAACAAGGAAGACGGCGAAAAGAGCCGCGAACTTGCTGACCAAATCATCCCAATGCTCGATGGTTGCAACTGCGAAGCTTGCAAGCAAGTTAAGGAACTCAGCCACTATTTGGCTAAGCGTTCGCAATGGATTATCGGTGGTGACGGTGCTTCTTATGATATCGGTTTCGGTGGCCTTGACCACGTAATCGCATCGGGCAAGAACGTTAACCTTCTCGTACTCGATACCGAAGTTTACTCTAACACCGGTGGTCAGGCTTCTAAGGCTACTCCTCTTGGTGCTATTGCTAAGTTTGCTGCATCGGGTAAGCGCATCCGCAAGAAAGACCTCGGTTTGATAGCTTCTACTTATGGTTATGTATACTGCGCTCAAGTAGCAATGGGTGCCGACAATGCTCAAACATTGAAGGCTATCCGCGAAGCTGAAGCATACGACGGACCATCTATCATTATCGCTTACGCACCATGTATCAACCATGGTTTGAAGGCAGGTATGGGTAAGTCGCAAGCCGAAGAAGCTAAGGCAGTGGCATGTGGTTACTGGCACTTGTGGCGCTACAATCCACAGCTTGAGCTCGAAGGTAAGAACCCATTCACTCTCGATAGCAAGGAACCAAACTGGGATGAATTCATTCCATTCTTGAAGGGTGAAGTTCGTTATGCATCGGTTATGAAGCAATATCCTGCCGAAGCTGAGGAACTCTTCGAAGCAGCTAAGGCAAATGCTCAATGGCGTTACAACAACTATCGCCGTTTGGCTGTTCAGCAATGGGGTCAAGATCCAGACGCAATTAAGTAATCGAGAATCATCACAAGATTATTTGATTAGAATATAAGAAATCCTCGGCATCGCAGCCGGGGATTTCTGTTTTTCAGAACACTTTGTTTTTCTGATTTTTAGCCGAAATAATCGGCGCAAAAAAACATTTGCAGCAGCCACTGCCTTTACCGGGCGAAATGTGGTTGCTGCAAATTTGCTATATTGTGTGCGCCTAAAGCGCTGTTTAGTTTTTGAAACTGTGTATTGGTGCCGGAATGCGACCTTTGCGATTAATAAAGTTGCTGCAGTCGAAATTATTGACAGGCATAATGGGAGCATAACCCAAAAGTCCGCCAAATTCAACAGTGTCGCCCACCGATTTTCCTACAACCGGAATGATGCGCACGGCGGTGGTTTTCTGATTTATCATACCTATAGCGCTTTCGTCGGCAATAATGCCCGAAATGGTAGAAGCTTTAGTATCGCCGGGTATGGCAATCATATCGAGGCCAACGGAGCATACGCAAGTCATTGCCTCGAGTTTTTCGATAGTAAGGGCACCCGCATATACGGCATTTATCATACCTTGGTCTTCGCTTACGGGTATGAATGCTCCACTCAGTCCGCCTACATACGATGAAGCCATCACGCCACCTTTTTTCACTTGGTCGTTAAGCAATGCAAGGGCAGCGGTAGTGCCCGGTGCGCCGGCGTGCTCAAGTCCTATCTCATGAAGAATGTCGGCAACACTATCGCCAACGGCAGGAGTAGGAGCTAATGAGAGGTCGATGATGCCGAACGGCACATTGAGGCGTTTGCTTGCTTCTTGTGCCACAAGTTGTCCTACGCGAGTGATTTTAAAAGCAGTTCGTTTAATTGTTTCACAAAGCACTTCGAACGATGCCCCGTGAATGCTTTCGAGGGCATATTTAACCACGCCCGGACCACTGACACCTACATTGATGATGGCATCGGCTTCGCTCACACCATGAAATGCGCCTGCCATAAATGGATTATCGTCGGGAGCATTGCAAAGCACCACCAGTTTGGCACATCCTATTGAATCGCGTTCTTTGGTGAGTTCGGCTGTCTCTTTTATTATTTCGCCCATTAGGCGCACAGCATCCATATTGATTCCGGTCTTAGTGCTTCCCACGTTAACCGAACTGCATAGTAAATCGGTTTCAGCCAAGGCTTTAGGAATGCTTCGTATGAGTAGTTCATCGCTGCGAGTCATGCCTTTCGACACCACCGCCGAGTAGCCACCCATAAAGTTGATGCCTACCGTTTTAGCAGCGCGGTCGAGAGTGTGAGCAATTTTCACGAAGTCGTCGGGTGTATGGCAGCAAGAGCCTCCCACTTGCGAAATGGGGGTGATGCTTATGCGTTTGTTCACAATAGGCACCCCGAATTCGCGAGCAATGTCGTTGCCGGTTTTTACCAAATCGCGAGCATAGCCGGTAATCTTGTTAAAAATTTTTTCGCAGCAAGTGTCGATGTTGCTGTCGGCGCAGTCGAGCAGGCTGATGCCCATAGTGATTGTGCGGACATCGAGATTCTCCTGCTCAATCATTTTGTTGGTTTCGTTAACTTCAAGAAGATTAATCATGATAGAGGTGTAGGGGAAAAATGAAACGTAATGAGGAAGTAATCTCAGATGCGGTGCATCTTATCGAAAATCTCTTCGCGCTGGCACTTGATTTGCACACCTATTTCATTGCCTATGGTGTCCATGTTTTCCTGTAGTTGCAACAACTCTATGGTAGAACCACTCATATCCACTATCATCATCATGTTGAAGTAGCCCTGAATGATGGTTTGCGAGATGTCCATAATGCTGATGTTGTTAGAAGCGAGGTGATTGCACACCTTGGCAATAATGCCCACTGCGTCTTTGCCTAAAACGCTGATAATTACTCTTTTCATAGAATTTTGAAAAAATTAATGCCTAAAATAATCTTTTTTAATTTATTGTTGTTAGTTATAGAGACAAAACGCATTGTTTGCAAAAGTCCGCCGCCGATTAGTGCTTGCGAACGCCACTATAAATAATGGTATTGGCACTCTTCATGCTCTGCTCCAAGTCGAGACGCTTCACTGTGCCGGTGAGATATTTCTCCATCATGAGCGACCCGATAGGAACGCCATAAGTGGCACCAAAGCCGGCGTTTTCTACATATACGGCAATGGCAATTTTGGGGTTTTCCATCGGAGCAAAACCCATGAATGCAGAGTGGTCCTTACCATGAGGGTTTTGAGCCGTACCGGTTTTGCCACAAACCTTAATAGAGTCGGAGAACTCGGCTCGGCGGCAAGTACCGCCGGTCACAGCCATGCGCATACCCTCAGCCACTTCTTCGTAGTAGTTGCTGCTCACGGTGGGCACATGTTTTTCGCGATAAGCTTTGTCTATTTTTCCACCTTTCACTGCTTTCACCACGTGAGGTGTGTAGAAATAGCCGCGATTGGCAATCGTTGCGCAGAGGTTGGCTATTTGCAGAGGAGTGGCGAGCACTTCGCCCTGTCCGATAGCGATAGAGATAATGGTATTGGCTTTCCAATGGTTTTCGCCGTAGACCTTATCATAGAATTTGCTGTTAGGGATAAAGCCACGGCTTTCACTCGGCAGGTCGATGCCGAGGCGATAGCCATAACCCATACTCACAAGGTGGTTTTTCCACACTTCGAATGCTTTAGAGGTGCTTCCGTATTTGCTTTTACGGTCGATCATGCTTTTCAAGCCCCAACAGAAATAGGCGTTGCATGAAGTTTGCAAAGCCGGTTTGAGTGATATGGGAGAGGGGTGGCCGTGGCAGCCCACTTTCAAGCGACCGGAGATGTAGCCGTGATAGCATGGGAATAGAGTGTGTGGTGTGACAATACCTTCTTGACGGAAAATCAAGCCTTGCGAGGGTTTAAACGTGGAGCCCGGAGGATATGCTGCCATAATCGAACGGTCGAAGAGTGGCTTGTACTTATCGTTAACGAGTTCGCGATAGTGTTTGCCGCGTTCGCGCCCCACAAGTATGTTGGGGTCATAGGTAGGGCTCGACACGAGTGCCAGAATTTCACCGGTTGAAGGCTCTATTGCCACTATGGCACCTATCTTGTTTTGCATCAGCTCTTCGCCGTATTTTTGAAGCTCAATGTCGATGCTAAGAGTCAAATCCTTGCCGGCAATAGGGTTGATGTCGTGGCGACCATTGTCGTAGCTGCCTTTGATTTTGCCATAAGCATCGCGAATGAGTATTTCCACACCTTTGCGACCGCGCAGTTCCTTTTCGTAACTCTTTTCCACACCGAGGTCGCCGGTGTAGTCGCCCGGACGATAGTAGTCGTCGTTGTCGATATCGTTTTGGTTAACTTCGCGTATGTTTCCGAGAATATTTGCTGCATTTTGATAGTTGTATTGACGCAAAATGCGACGCTGAATGAAAAATCCCGGGAAACGATACAACTTTTCTTGAAGTCTGCCATAGTCTTGAGCCGAAAGTTGGCTCATAAAAGTCTGCTGAGAATAAGACGAATAGTTTGGGTTCTTGCGAGGGTCCTTGAGGTCGGCAATTCGTTGGTCGAATTCTTCGCGAGTGATGCGAAGAGTCTTGCAGAAGTCAATAGTGTCGAAAGGGAGAACATCGCGAGGAATCATCACCACATCGTAGGCAGGTTGGTTGAACACCACCAAACGCCCGTTGCGGTCGTAGATGTATCCTCTCGAGGGATATATGGTTTTTTTCATAAAAGCATTGCTGTCGGCATTCTCCTTGTAGGTGCTGTCGCATACTTGGAGATTGAATAGCCTCACCATATATATCAATATCAAGATAAAGATGAAGCCACCTATCACAAACTTTCGTTTTTCTAACCTATAGTCTTTTCTCACGATGGCTGGCTGATAAACTGTCGATACCTAAAATTAAAATAATGCTGAGCAAACTGCTGGCGGCAATGCGAAGAAGTGTCAAGCCTATGTTCATAAGCGAAAACGCCTGAATGCCAAAAAGCAGAGCACAATAGATGAGCGTGAGTGAGCTCATAAATCGGAAATACACGCTAAGTCCGAGCGAGTCGATCGACGGAATGGTGTCGGTGATGTCGTCTTCGCGAGGAAAATAGAGTCGGAATACAGGTCGCTTGGATATGGCAAGAATCACACACGACAGGGCGTTCATACCCAGCGAATTGTTGAATATGTCGATTACCAAACCTATGAAGAATGAAAGCGTCATCAGCCAATTTACACCCAAGCTAAGGGGCAGACGGATGATGAAATAAATGAAAATGATGGGTACGGCAACGTTGAACAAGCAAATCTTGCTGCAAATAGCTTGTGCCAAAACGAGCAAGAAGAAAAGTATTACGAATTGTATGATGTTGCGTGTCATTGCTTTTTGTCCTCCTTTCCGCTTTCTTGTTCTTCGAGCATATCGAGCTCGTCTTTAAGTTCGCTGCTAATGGCTCTCACTGTGCTTAGCTGAGTGAAGTCGGTGGTTAACTTTATTTTGAGAGAAATGAAGTTGTCGGTAGCTTCTTTCTTGTCGCTATCGATAATGCCCACAATAATCCCTTCGGGGAACACCGATGAGTAGCCGCTGGTTACTATGGTGTCGCCGCGATGATACTGCACATGTCGAGGCATACCTTCGAGTTGAGCATGGTAGGGGCTAACACCATCCCATACCAAAGAGCCAAACGAGTCGCTGCCCTTCACTTTGCACGAAAGTCGGAAATTAGTGTTGAGCAGAGATATCACTCTCGAAGCATTCTGACCCACCACATCCACAGTGCCCACCACACCGTTCTGGTCTACTATACCCATTTCGGGCTTGATGCCGTGCTTCGAACCGCGATTGATGGTGATATAATTGTGTGGCGACGAGATGCTGTTGCTGATAACACGAGCCAAGATAAAGTCGATATGCTGCATATCGTCGGGGATGGTGGTGCTATCGGGGATGGCAAGTCGAAGGTCGTTGACCTGATTGCGCAAGCTTATTACCTCAAGTTCGAGAAGCGCATTACGTTCCTGAAGGTCTTCGTTGATGTCGCGCAGATTGAAGTAAGATGTGATGCTGCTCGTACCATTGTAGACCGAAGCCGAGATGGCATTGGCCGATGTAAGGTAGACGTGCTGCTGATAGGGATTGTTATGGAACAGCAAGTAGCAGCTTATAAACATATAGAAAATGAATATAAACCAATGACTATGCTTTATGAAAAAATTAAGCAGCTCTTTCACTTATCTGACGATTGAATGTGAGATAATGATAAAAAAACAAAATTAACAAATGCTCTATAGATACGCACGAGAAGGCAATGAAAAATCAAAGCCTTCTTGTGCATATATAGATATGTAAAAAATACGCTTATCGAATAAGGAACTTAAATCGCTTGATATTCTTCAAAGCTACGCCCGTACCTTTGGCAACCGATAGAAGCGGGTCTTCGGCAATGTGGAACTTGATACCGATTTTGTCGGTAAAACGCTTGTCCAAACCGCGAATGAGGGCGCCACCACCTGCGAGATAGATACCGTTCTTAACGATGTCGGAGTAAAGCTCAGATGGAGTTTGCTCGAGAGCGCTAAGCACAGCGGCTTCGATTTTCGAAATAGTCTTCTCGATGCAGTGGCAAATTTCCTGATAAGAAACCGGCACTTCGAGCGGAAGGGCAGTAACCTGGTTAGGACCACGCACGATGTAGTCTTCGGGTGGGTTTTCTAGTTCGGTAAGCGCCGAGCCAACATTGATTTTGATTTGCTCGGCAGTGCGTTCGCCCACGCGAAGGTTGTGAGCGCGGCGCATGTGTTCGCGAATGTCTTCGGTGAGGTCGTCGCCGGCAATTTGGATACTCTTGTTGCTTACGATACCACCAAGTGAGATAACGGCGATTTCAGAGCTACCGCCACCTATATCCACAATCATATTGCCTTCCGGCGCTTCAACATCGAGGCCGATACCAAGGGCTGCAGCCATAGGTTCGTAAATCATATATACATCGCGGCCACCTGCGTGCTCCGAAGAGTCGCGTACGGCGCGGATTTCCACTTCGGTAGAACCCGATGGGATACCTACTACCATACGAAGAGATGGTGCGAACCAGTTGCTCTTGGAACTTGCCTTCTTCACAAGGCCGCGAATCATAAGTTCGGCAGCATTGAAGTCGGCGATAACGCCCTTTCTCAAAGGACGCACGGTGCGGATGCCGGCAGGTTCTTTGCCTTGCATCTGGCGAGCTTCTTTACCCACGGCAATCAGTTTGCCGGTGATAGAGTCGAGTGCCACAATCGATGGCTCATCTATCACAATCTTATCGTTGTGAATGATGAGGGTATTGGCTGTACCTAAGTCAATAGCTATTTCTTTAGTTAATGAGAAAAGTCCCATAATAAATAGTCGAAAATAAAATAAATGGTGTTTTCTAAAATTAATGTTTATTTGAGCATCTATTAGTGCTTGAAGTGACGAACACCGGTCATAACCATAGCAATGCCGTTTTTATTGCAGTAATCTACGGTTTCGTTGTCGCGGATGCTACCGCCGGGTTGTATCACAGCAGTGATGCCTGCCTTGTGAGCTATCTCTACACAATCGGCAAATGGGAAGAATGCATCGGATGCCATAACAGCCTCGTTGAGGTCGAACTCAAAGCTGTGAGCTTTTTCGATGGCTTGCTTCAAAGCATCTACGCGCGATGTTTGACCTATGCCGCTTGCCACGAGTTGCTTGTTCTTTGCCAAAACTATAGCGTTGCTCTTGCTGTGCTTCACTATCTTGTTGGCGAAAAGAAGGTCTTGAGCCTGCTCATCGGTAATAGCCTTGTCGGTGGCTTGCTTTAGGTCGGCAACGGTCTCTACGTAATTGTCGCGCTGCTGCACCAAAGCGCCATTGAGACATGAGCGCACCTGAGTGTCGGGGCGATTGAATGGCTTGATAACCAAAATGATGCGATTTTTCTTTTGCTTCAATATCTGAAGAGCTTCGTCGGTGTAAGAAGGAGCGATGCACACTTCGAAGAATATTTTGTTCATTTCTTCGGCAGTAGCGGCATCAATCTCAGCGTTGGTGATAAGCACACCTCCGAATGCCGATACAGGGTCGCCTGCGAGAGCATCCTTCCAAGCTTCGAGAACTGTAGGACGTGAAGCAAGACCACAAGCATTGTTGTGCTTTAGCACTGCGAAAGTGGTTTCGCTGAAGTCGCCGATAAGATTTACGGCAGCATCGATGTCGAGAAGGTTGTTATAAGAGATTTCTTTGCCGTGAAGCTGGTCGAACATCTGATTGAAGTCGCCGAAGAAATAGCCCTTCTGGTGAGGATTTTCGCCGTAGCGCATAGTCTTGGGATTATCGAGCGCAAAGCGAAGAGCTGAGGCATCGTTGCCGTCAAAATAAGAGAATATGTGCGAATCGTAAGCACTCGAAACGGCGAAAGCTTCTTTGGCGAACCAACGACGATCTTCGAGAGTGGTTTCGGCATTGCCGTTAGCCACGAGGCGATCGTAGAGAGGTTGATATTGTGCCTTAGAGGCTACGATTACCACATCGTTATAGTTTTTAGCAGCAGCGCGAATGAGCGAAATACCGCCTATATCGATTTTCTCGATGATATCGGCATCGCTTGCGCCCGATGCTACAGTTTCTTCAAATGGGTAGAGGTCGACAATAACCAAGTCGATTTCCGGTATGTCGTATTTTGCAATCTGCTCTTTGTCGCCTTCGTTGTCGCGACGGTTGAGAATGCCGCCAAACACTTTGGGGTGCAAAGTCTTTACGCGGCCGCCGAGTATTGATGGGTAGCCGGTAAGGTCTTCTACAGCTTCACATTCATATCCAAGGCTTTGGATAAATGCTTGTGTTCCGCCGGTAGAAAGGAACTTTACGCCATTGTCGTTGAGAACTTTAAGAATTTGGTCGAGTCCGTCTTTGTAAAATACTGAGACGAGAGCAGTTTTGATTTTCTTGTTGCCTGTCATAATGAAAAATAAACGCGTTTTTTTAATCCACTGCAAAATTATTAAAAATTGACTACATAAAAGAATAAAAGGCGCTTAAAATGAGATTATTTTACAAATATTTTTCCTAATTGGCACCTGTTATCGAAGTCTTATAACTGCAGCTTTGCTAAAAATTAAAAATACACGAATCGCCAAAAAGTGTTTTTTCACTCTTTGACGATTCGGTATAGATAAGGGTTGATTGCCGTTTACCAAGAAGGTTTGGGCAATGATATTGTTAATGCTTGTTGAGCTTATTTCTTGATATTTTCAATCCACTTGCGAGCATTCACAAATGCTTCAATCCAAGGAGTAACCTCGTCGGCACGGCGATTGGCTGGATAGTAAGCGCATTGCCATGGGAAGATAGCTCTCTCGAGGTGAGGCATCATAGCCAAGTGGCGACCATCGGCAGAGCAAAGACCGGCAATGGCCTTTGGTGAGCCGTTAGGATTGGCAGGATAGCTGTTGTAGCTATACTTAGCCACCACATTGTATTTGCTGATATCTTCAGGCAAGTAGAACTTACCTTCGCCGTGAGCTACCCAGATGCCAAGCTTCGAACCCGCAAGACTTCCGAACATAACCGAGTTGTTTTCCGGAATAGTCACACCGAGGAAGTTTGATTCGAATTTATGGCTGTTGTTGTGCTCCATGCGAGGACGCTGACTGTGCTCTGGGTTGATGAGGTTGAGCTCTATCATCACTTGGCAACCGTTGCAGATGCCGAGACTCAAAGTGTCGGGGCGAGAGTAGAAGCGTTCGATAGTTTCCTTGGCTTTTTCGTTCCAAAGAATGCCACCCGCCCAGCCCTTGGCCGAACCGAGAACGTCGCTGTTAGAGAAGCCACCGCAGAACACTATCATGTTCACGTCGTCGAGTGTTTCGCGACCCGAAATCAAGTCGGTCATGTGCACGTCCTTTACATCGAATCCGGCATAATAGAGCGAGTAAGCCATTTCGCGGTCGCCGTTAACGCCTTTTTCGCGAATAATGGCAGCCTTTATGCCCGACGGGTTGTGCTTGAAGCCGGTAATGCCCAAATCGGCAGCTTTGCCTGAGAATCCCTTAGGCAGACGTATTCTAACGGGTTGCTTCTTATAGTTGTTGTAGCGATCTTTAGCGCATTTTTTGCCGCTTTGCTTGATGTCGAGCAAATATGACGACTTGAACCAAAGGTCGCGAAGATAATCGATTCCGAAGAGATATTCTTCGCCGTTGTAATTCACAATCACAGCGCGTTCATCCGTTGGTTCGCCTATTGCGATAAACTTAACGCCACATTCGGCAAGAATGCGTTCCACTGCCTTGCACTTGTTGTTGGCTACTTGAACCACGATAGCGGGATTTTCGGAGAACAAAGCAGTTTCCAAATCCTTGGCATCGAGTTCGCTCAAATCCACGTTAAGACCGCCGTTAACATTTGCGAAAGTCATCTCGAGAAGAGTGGTGATAACACCGCCTGCCGAAACGTCGTGAGCGGCGAGAAGCAAATCGTTGTCGACCAAGTCTTGAACGGCATTAAATGCGTTGGCAAAATATTCGGGCGAAGCGATTTGTGGAGCTTCGGTGCCGAGATAGTTGATTGACTGAGCGAAAGCCGAACCGCCAAGTTGCATAGCACTATTTGAGAAATCTACATAATAGAGAGTGCTCTTCTTGTTGGCAACAACCGGAGTTACGGTTTTCTTTACGTCCTTCACTTCGCCGGCAGCCGAGATGATTACGGTGCCCGGAGCAAGAACTTTCTTCTTGCCATATTTTTGAGTCATCGACAAGCTATCCTTGCCGGTGGGGATGTTGATGCCAAGAGCGCAAGCAAAGTCGCTGCAAGCCTTAACGGCGGCATACAAACCGGCATCCTCGCCAAGGTTGCGGCAAGGCCACATCCAGTTGGCGCTCAGCGATACAGCCGATAGACCACCATTGAGGTTAGCTCCCACTAAGTTGGTGAGCGATTCGGCAATAGCGAGCACCGAACCGGCAGCCGGGTCGATGAGTGCAGCTTGAGGAGCATGGCCTATAGAAGTGGCAATACCCACAGTGCCTGTGTAGTCGAGTGCTACCACACCACAGTCGCTCAATGGGAGTTGTATTTCGCCCTGGCATTGCTGACGAGCAATCTTGCCGGTGATAGAACGGTCTACCTTGTTGGTCAACCAGTCCTTGCAAGCCACGCTTTCGAGTTGAAGAAGGTTTTCTACATACTCGTTAACTTTGCCTTTTTCGTATTTAATCTTCTTGAGTTTGCGAGGAGTGGTGGTGTCGGTCATGATAGTCTTGGGCGAGCTGCCGAACATATCTTTCATGCCCAAGTCGATGGGCTTAACACCATCTTTTTGTTCGAAAACGAAGCGGTCGTCGCCGGTAGTTTCGCCCACTACATAGAATGGAGCACGCTCACGGTCGGCAATCTTCTTGATGAGTTCAATGTCCTTTTCTTCTACCACCATACCCATGCGTTCCTGCGATTCGTTGCCCACGATTTCCTTCGAAGAAAGGGTGGGGTCGCCTACAGGAAGTGCATCGATGTTGATTTTACCACCGGTTTCTTCCACGAGTTCCGAAAGGGCATTCAAGTGACCGCCTGCGCCGTGGTCGTGGATAGAGATGATGGGGTTTTCGGGCGATTCGGCAAGGGCACGAATCACATTCGAAACGCGTTTTTGCATTTCAGGGTTGGCACGTTGCACGGCATTGAGCTCTATGGCATTGTCGTACTGTCCGGTGTTAACCGAAGATACGGCACCACCACCCATACCAATGCGATAGTTGTCGCCACCCATAAGCACCACTTTTTCGTGAGGTTTGGGAGTGCCCTTTATGGCGTCGCGCTTGTTGGCGAAACCTACGCCACCGGCGAGCATAATCACCTTGTCGTAAGCAAACTGTTCTTTGCCTTCCTCGTGTTCGAAGGTGAGAAGAGAGCCACAGATAAGTGGCTGACCAAACTTGTTGCCGAAGTCGCTTGCTCCATTAGAAGCTTTGATAAGAATTTCTTCGGGTGTTTGGTATAGCCAAGGGCGCGGAGGCATAGTGCAAAGTTCCCATTTGCGCTCGGCTTCGGTGCGTGGATATGAAGTCATGTAAACTGCAGTACCAGCCAATGGCAAACTTGCTCTACCGCCACCGAGACGGTCGCGAATTTCACCACCCGAACCGGTAGCCGCGCCATTGAAAGGCTCCACAGTGGTGGGGAAGTTGTGAGTTTCAGCCTTGAGCGAAATCACCGAGTCGATGGTGTCGACTTTGAAAAAGTCGGGGCGTTCGGGCGATTGCGGAGCAAACTGCTCGATTTGCGGACCTTCAACGAAGGCCACATTATCTTTATATGCTGAAACCAATTTGTTGGGATTCTCTTGAGATGTCTTTTTAATCATCTTGAAGAGCGAAAGAGGTTTTTCTTCGCCATCGATGATGAAAGTGCCATTGAAAATTTTGTGACGGCAGTGTTCGGAATTCACCTGCGAGAAACCGAATACCTCGCTATCGGTTAAAGGACGGCCGAGACGTTGACTTAGTTGCTTCAGGTAGTCGATTTCTTCAGGACTCAGAGCAAGACCTTCTTTCACATTATATTCCTCCATATTGTCGATATAGACGATAGGGTCGGGAGTCTTGGTGATGGTGAAGGTGTCGCTGTCGAGTACGTGGTATACACGCTGTAGCATCTTGTCGAATGCGGGTTCTTTAACTCGGCTGATGGTAAACTCTTCGATACGCGAAATGCCGGAAATACCCATGTTTTGAGTGATTTCTACGGCATTCGTACTCCAAGGAGTAATCATTTCGCGACGAGGACCAACGAATGTGCCACGAATAGTCACATCGTCAATCTTTTCGGCTCCGTCGAACAGCCAATTGAATTTTTCTGCTTCAGAAGTTGAAAGAGCATGGTCGGATTCGACCACATAAATAGTTGCTCCTTTTTTGAAGAAAGATATCATAATATAAATTATGCGATATTGTTAGGTGAATATTTGCTACAAAATTAATCAAAATCCTCGGCACGCGAAAAAGATTTAAATAAATAAATTGGAAATGTAGTGCTTTTTGGCACTTTTTCCAGTGTATATATTAATAATGTGGTCACTAAGTACGGCAAGATGCCTCAGTGCCGTTGCGGTGATGAGACATCTTGCTGATTATATGAGAGTCAATGTGACGCATCATTTGGCTCCGATACTTGATAAATATTTACGAAACCACCGAAATCGTGCTGCTGGAGTCGTGATTGTCTTGATGTACCCTGATTTGCACAGGGATGCGCTCTTGAAGCTCTTCCACGTGGCTGATTATGCCCACTTGTCGACCCGCTTTGGTGTGGAGCTTGCGTAGCGTATCGATGGATTTCTGCAATGGTTCACCGCTGAGCGTACCAAATCCCTCGTCGATAAACAATGTGTCCACCTTGAGGTTTTCGCCCAAATCGCTGAGAGCCAGTGCGAGAGAAAGCGATACGAGGAAGCTCTCACCGCCCGAAATGGTGGAGGCCAAACGGCGAGCATAGCCCTGATAAGCGTCTTCTACAAAGATGAGAAAAGTGCCCGGTGTAACTGAGAGGGTGTAACGGTCGGTGAGGGTGCGCATATAGCTATTGGCGGAATGAATCAAATTTGATAGGATGTAGCTTTGGGCAATCTTACGGAATTTATTGCCGGTAGAGCAACCTATAAGTTTGTTCAATCGTTCCCAATTTTCGAAAATTGCCTTCTTTACTTCGGCTTCTTCTTTCAGACTTCCTATGTGCTTCTTGGCTTCTTCGTCTTTTTGTAACTCCATATTGATAGCTCCAATCATAGTGCGACATTCGCTAATCTGCTCTTTGACTTTAGTTATGCGCAGGTTGATATTGTCGGGTGTATCGTCCTCCGAAATAACCGGTTTATTAAGCTGATGTTCGCTATATCGTGCTTGTGCTTCGCTGAGCGTTGTCTTTTTCATTAATAGCTCGTCGGATATTTTACTTATTTCGGCATTTATAGCATTAATTTCTTCGCCGGTGTGCAAGGCGAGAGCCTCAATGCGCTCCATATCGAAACTGCTTTCATTCAAGAAGTTCTGAAGCAATTCTTGGTTCTGCGACAGGACTTTACGAGCCGTGTCCAACTTAGCCAAGACAGTAGCGGTGTTAGAACTGATGTCGGTGGCGAGTTTTTGTGCATTGTCATGGCTTTTTGTCTCGTTGGCTGCAATTTGTTTCCACTCAGGCATCATTTCCAGAATCTTCTCGAGGATGGTATAAGTGTTGTTGATTTCCGTATCAGCGCTGTTGATTTGTCTTTCCAAATTATTTTGTGCCGATTCCTTTGCAGCGAATGTGCTTGCTGCCGATTTTATCGCCTTGGCAAATTCGGTGGGGTTTTCTTCCCAGATAGAGTTCCAAGGGCTATCAGAGAGCAGATTCTGAACCTTTTCGGTAGCCGTAAGTATATCCTGCTGCTTCGATTTGTTGATGTTGCGCAGGTTGTCAATTTCATTTTTGCAACTTAATACTGCTTTTTCGGCTTTATTAACGTCTTTTTCGGCTTTTTCTTTGTCGCTTGATAATTTGTTAAGTTTCTGCTGAAGAAGTTTAACGACATTTTCTATCTCTTCAGCAACTTTTATTTTCTGAACCAACTCTTCTTGCAGACTATTAGCGTTTTGAATCTTTTCATCAAGAATATTAGGAGTGGAATCATCTATTTGAAACACTCCAATTTTCCGACAAATTTCTTCGACCCTATTTTGGGCTTCGATAAGTGAATTATCTTCGTTGAGGGCCTCCTTTTCGGCATTGTACGCCTCGCACTGCGAATTTTTTTCTGCCAAATTTTTGTTCAATTCGTTTTGAATTCTATCAAATCGGTTTTTCTCCTCCTCGTATTTCGCCTTTGCGGCATTGAAAATCTGAGCAAAATGGTCATCGCAAAGCACCTCGCAAGCAATATCTTGTCCGCATACAGGGCATTTGTCGCCCACTTTGAGTTTTGCGCGCATCGATTTCGCGAAGTTATCTACCGAGTCTTTTTGCTTTTCGAGAATTTCTTCAGCCACTTTTTTTGCAGCGTCGGCTAAAGCTAAATCGTGCGTTAATTGCGTGGCTTGACCCTCAAGTTGTTTTATTCGATTAAGTCGGTTTTTGAGCTGCTCCTCGCGTTGCGCTCTGCGAATCTGCTCATTGCGCAAGGTGCTAAGGAGATCTTTTGCTCTGTTGATATCGGAGAACAGCGTGGTTGCTTCCTCTTTTTGCTTTCTTAGCAATGGCAAGTTGCGCACATTCAAGTTGTGTAGTTGCTGCTCGTGTTCTTTCGATTTCTCGTCTTTTTCTGCTTGTATTTGCTTCGATTTTGCTATAGCTTGGCTATGGGCAGGTGTGAGAACGGTGTTTAACTCTTTCTCTAATTGTTCGCATTTGCTTATGTTGCTTTTAATGTAACTTTTGCTGTTAACGATAGTGGAAATGTTAGCATCGATGGTCTGTTCGTTTTCGTAGATATGGCGTTTATCGTTTTCTGACGATAAAAATGAATCAACCTCTGCTTTTTGCACGGCAAGTATGTTTTTTGCTTCTATGGCTTGATTTTGACAAGCTAAAAGAGTGGCAAATTGCAATGAGAGTGCGTTTAAATCGGTTTCTTGGCGTTGGATTTCAGCCGATGCTTTTATGGTTTCGGCATACCAATTGCGTGCGTCGGTGGTGGATTGCCAGTCTTTAACGAGATTCTTATGCTTTACAAAATCGTTGCTGTTTACAATGGTCTGAATGTCTTGAAAATCTTTCGTGGCAGAATTAACTTTCGAAAGATTTTCAGAATCGAGGTTTATCCACTGCAATTTCTTAGCAAGAGAGTCTTCCTCGGCAGAAAATGCTTTTTCTTGCGTAGAGAGTTGCTCGCATTCTTTGTGGCGATTGGTTATATCTTCGTCGCTGAGGGTGACAGTGTCGCTTATTTTCTGATTGATAGCACTCCAAGCGTCTTCTTTTTCTTTGGTCAAGGCATAGACCTTTGCACCGATTTTTGAGTATATGTCCACGCCGGTGATTTTCTCGAGAATAGCAGATTTTTCGGCCTCTTTGCTGCGAAGGAAACGTGTAAATTCGCCTTGGGCAAGCATGGTGGTGCGACAGAATTGATCGAAATCAAGTCCTACGATTTTTGCTATTTCGTTTTTAATCTCGTTAATTTTGGTCAGTGTGGTATTATCGTTTCGATTGATTAGAGTTCTTGATACATCTTGTATTTTTCCGTCTGCTTTTTTTCGCGCAAGGGCTACCGACCAAGTGGCTTCGTATGGAATGCCATTATTACCAATAAATGTAAGACTCACAGAGGCCTCGGTAGTGTTTTTTCGCATTAGCATGCGCTTGTCGTTTGACTTTAGTTCGTTGCCCATATCTGCTACATCAGCTTCGATAAACTTATCCTTGAGGCGAGGTGTTTCGTTGTATAAAGCCAGACAGATGGCGTCAAGAATAGTGGTCTTTCCGGAGCCGGTTTTGCCGGTAATCAGAAATACCTCACTACTTGCCAGAGGCTCGGCTTCGAAGTCTATAATGGCATCTTTGATAGATGCAATGTTGTGAATAGTAAGCTTTTGTAGTTTCATAGTGAAAGCGTTAATTTAAGTGCGTTATTCTCTATTTTCTTCATTAATTGATTGGAGTACTTCGGAGAACATATTCTCCATATCTTCGTCGAAATCTATATCGGAGTCGGCGGCAAATCGTTTGGCAATCTGCATGGGATTCTCGGCTTTGAATTCTTGAATACTCATAGCCTTTGTTTCGTTGCTTTCGCTCGATTCTCGACGATTATTAATGAGGCAGAAGCGGCATTTCTTGTCCTTTACTATTTCGAGCGCTTCGGTTCGGGCAGTGGTAGGCAGGTAGTCTTTTACCACTACATTCAGTCTGATGTAAGCCCGGATGTCAAGAGGGAATTCTTTCAAGAGCTTTTTTGCTTCGTCCCATGTTGCCCAATCTTGAGAGGGGAGAGTTACTAAAGGCCATGGATTTAGAATTTCGATGGTTTGGTAAGATGGAGTGGCGCCGTGGTGGTCGATATCTACCAAGGTTACGCTATGTTCGAAACATTCGTCGAAGCTAATAGGTAGAGGAGAACCACAATATCGCACATTGTGGTTGCCGGTGTGCACATATTGGGGTTTGTGGATGTGCCCGAGGGCAACATAGTCGTAGCCGGAACCAAGTTGGGCCACGTCGATATAGTCGATGCCGCCAACATTGTCATGCATAGCGGTGTCGTGTCCGGTAATGTCGCAACCGCGAACCGAGGTGTGTGCGGTCAATACCACAGGAAGGTTGCTTTTATTTCTTTTCTCAACTTCCGATAAAAGATTCTGAAATAAATCTTCGGGCATATTCCGCTCGTTGACGTATGGTACTGCCAAAATGAAACCTTTTCCGGGAATTTCGATGATATGGTCGTCATAATTCTCGCCGGAGCGAGTATCGGGTGATAGATTTCCGACGGTGAACACCTTGAGAGCCTTCCATGGTAAACGGAAAATATCATGCTTCGAAGCACTGTCGTGGTTGCCGGCGGTAATCACAATTGACATTTCGGGATTAGCGTCGTGAATCCTTACCAATGCATTGGCAAACATGGTTTGGACTGAAGCCGAAGGTTGAGGGGTGTGATAAATGTCTCCACAAAGCAAGAAAACGTCGGGGCGATGCTTCTTGACGATTTTCTCCATTTGATGAAGCATTTCAGAGTGTTCTTCTATACGGTCGTAGTCGTAGATGGTGTGGCCTAAGTGCCAATCGCTTGTGTGTAAAATTTTCATATATAAAAAATGATTGGTATTTATTACGATTTAAAAAATCATAATTGCAATTAATGTGCCAGAATCGGCTCGTAGGGCGAGATAGTTGACAAAATAGCGAGATTCAAGCCAAAACCTCTCGTTCTCGGGCAATAATAGGTGCAAATGGGGAGTTATCTAATTAAAAGCAAGGATGGTGATGCAAAAATGTGCAATAATCTTTGTATCTTTGCCTAATTAAAGGCTTCGCAAAACGAGCAGGAAATTGCCTTTTGCGCGAGTGATTAACGAAAAAGAAACCAAGGTATGATAAAACCAAGAATAAATGTATTGGCAGCGATGCTTATGGCATGGATAGGGGTTAACGCCCAAGTGGCGTTTACCGGCGATGAGAGTCATAAGATATTTGAGGAAGTTCCTGCCAAAAATACGGGACTCGATATGGTGTATGTGCTCTATGATTCGCAGCAGAATAATATGCAATACACAGCCGGCAGCAGTAATGCTACCGTGAAGTGGTATAAGTTTGGTGCCACCGGTGGGGCTTATGCCGAAGAAATCACCTCAATAGAACGAAACGGAAATGTAAGTGTGTTGAAATCGGTGATACCAAATTCGGGCTACATCATTGAGGAGAACACCAATCGAAAATATGTATGGGTGGTAAACTATGCCGACTATAGGCTTAGAGTAAATAGCATCGAGGCAGTGAATGATGGCGACTGCTCCTCGGCTACACTCAATGTGCAAGGCGAAGGTGATGCCATAGTGTATTACTCGATTAACGGCGCTCGCAAAGTGCTCGACAGAAAACTGAAATTGATATACAACAATCTTGTGTGGAACGAAACCGACATGATGTGGAATTCCGAAACACAAGAAGAAGAACTTCAGGAATTGAAATCGGCCATTTCGCTTCCGGCACCATATTGCAACACCACCTTTACTTTGACCGGCGACCGCTTCCTTGAATATTGGGGCGAGGGGATAAGCGTGACGAGCGATGAGTATCAAACTCAAGCAGTGACAGTGACCACCCGAGCCGAACAAGAGCAAAAAGAAGCCGACAACCAAGTGGGCGGAGGTGATGAAACCACACTCGGAGGTTCGGCACCGGCAGTGATTACATTCTCGGCATATTACACCGATGCCGTGGCCACAAAAGAATGGCAGATGTCGCACGATGCTGAATTTGAAGAAATAGCCGACCGAAGAAACGAAGATGAGATAACTATTACATTCGAAGAAGCAGGTACCACATTCTGGCGTTTTGTTTGCAGTAATGCCACAGGTGAATGTTCGGCATATAGCGATGTGTACCAGGTAAACATAGGCGAATCGATGCTGAAATGCCCTAACGCATTCTCACCCGGAGTTACCGAAGGCGTTAACGATGAGTGGAAGGTGTCGTATAAGTCGATAGTGAAATTCAAGTGTTGGATATTCAATACTTGGGGTGTGCAACTGTGCGAACTCAATGACCCGTCGCAAGGTTGGGACGGAAAATATAAGGGAAAGATAGTGAAACCGGGCGTATACTACTACGTAATCGATGCAGAAGGCTCGGAAGGAAAGAAATATAAGTTGAAAGGAGATATTAATGTGGTGGGTCTTCGCAAAGAGCGAAATACCGAAAGCGGCGAGGGCGAAATCACTGAATGATGCTATGAAACTTAATGGAAAAGAAACAGAGAGCGTGAGCGTGTGGGGAGCAAGAGTTCACAATCTTAAAAATGTGGACGTGGAGATTCCCCACAATAAATTGACTGTAATAACAGGACTGAGTGGCAGCGGTAAGTCATCGCTGGCATTCGATACAATATTTGCCGAAGGGCAGCGCCGATATCTTGAAACATTTTCGGCTTATGCTCGAAATATGCTTGGCGTGCTCGAGCGTCCCGACGTTGACAAGATTACGGGACTGTGCCCGGTGATTTCGATTGAGCAAAAAACGGTGAATAAAAATCCGCGAAGCACCATAGGCACCACAACTGAGGTATACGACTACCTTCGTCTGCTCTATGCTCGAATAGGAGAGGCTTACTCCTACATCTCGGGCGAAAAGATGGTGAAATATGGAATCGACAAGATTTTGAGTCTGCTCTTCGATAAGTACGACGGCCGTAAGGTGTATATCCTATCGCCAATAGTGAAAAATCGAAAAGGTCATTATAAAGAACTCTTCGAACAGTTGCGAAAAAAAGGATTCCTGAATGTGAGAGTAGACGGTGAATTGAAAGAGTTGACCTTCGGTATGAAACTCGACCGATATAAGAACCACAGCATAGAACTTGTGGTGGATAGGTTGAAAATCAATCGCAAGGATGAGGAACGACTACGCAAAACAGCCGAGATGGCATTCAAGCAAGGCGATGGCCAGTTGATGATTCTCGATTACGAAACTTCGGAAGTGGGGCACTATAGTAAGATGCTTATGGACCCCGTGACTGGATTGTCGTATATGGAGCCGGCTCCTCACAATTTCTCATTTAATAGCCCACAAGGCGCTTGCCCCAAATGTAAGGGTTTGGGATATGTGAATATTATCGACCGCGATAAGGTGATGCCCAATCTCGATGTATCAATTCATGCCGGCGGCATTCTTCCGCTGGGAAAATATAAGAATTCGCTCATCTTTTGGCAGATTCAGGCTATTTGCGAAAAATATGATGTAGACCTTACTACACCTTTACGCGACATACCCGATGAGGCTATTGATGAGATAATGAGTGGAACCGACGAGCGGTTGAATATTAAGACCGAAACGATGAGTACGCAGAATTATTTCATGTCGTACGATGGTCTGCTGAAATATATAGAGATGCAACAAAGCGACGAATCGTCGTCGCAGGCGCAGAAATGGGCAGGGCAATTCTATTCTCGCTGCGTGTGTCCGGAGTGCAAGGGTAATCGTCTTAACAAAGAAGCTCTACATTATTATATCAACGGCAAAACCATTGCCGACCTTTCGAGAATGGATATCTCAGAGCTGAGCGAATGGATTGCCGATTTGAAAAACCATCTCAACAAACAGCAATGGGCCATAGCCTCGGAAGTGGTGAAAGAAATTGGCAGCCGACTGAAGTTTATGCTTGGTGTGGGATTGGAATATTTGTCGCTTAATCGTTCTACAGCGTCGCTCTCGGGTGGCGAAAGTCAGCGCATAAGGCTGGCTACCCAGATAGGGTCGCAGTTGGTGAATGTGCTGTATATTCTTGACGAACCGAGCATCGGTCTGCATCAGCGCGACAATCAACGCCTGATAACATCGCTGAAAAATCTGCGCGACCAAGGCAATACGGTGATAGTGGTGGAGCACGATAAGGATATGATGCTGCAGTCGGATTATGTGGTTGATATAGGTCCGAAAGCAGGGCGAAAGGGCGGCAATGTGGTGTTTTCCGGCACTCCTGCCGAAATGATGAAGACCAACACCATCACCGCCCAATATCTGCAAGGCGTGAAAGAAATAGAGATTCCCGCAGAGCGTAGAGTAGGCTCCGGAAAGAAACTCGTGCTGAAAGGCTGCTGTGGAAACAACTTAAAAAATGTGGATGTGGAATTTCCGTTGGGCACACTGATATGTGTTACCGGTGTGTCGGGTAGCGGCAAGTCGAGCTTGATAAATGCTACGCTGCAACCGATACTCAGCAAGAAGTTCTACCGCTCGCTCACTGAACCGTTGTCCTACGGCGAGATTGGCGGACTTGAGAATATCGACAAGGTGGTGACTGTGGATCAATCGCCGCTTGGTCGCTCGCCGCGTTCTAATCCCGCTACTTATACCGGTGTGTTTGCCGATATAAGAAATCTGTTTGTAAATCTTCCCGAAGCAAAAATCAGAGCATATAAGCCGGGTAGATTTTCGTTTAATGTCTCGGGCGGCAGATGTGAAGTGTGCAAGGGTAACGGATACAAATCGATAGAGATGAATTTCTTGCCCGATGTGCTTGTGCCATGCGAGGCGTGTGGCGGTAAGAGATACAATAGAGAAACTCTCGAAGTGCGATTTAAAGGAAAGTCGATAGCTGATGTCCTCGACATGACGATAAATCAAGCCGTGGAATTTTTTGAAGCCATTCCTTCAATTCTCACGAAGATAAAAGTTTTGCAAGATGTGGGACTCGGTTATGTGAAACTCGGACAACCGTCGAGCACACTTTCGGGAGGCGAGAGCCAACGAGTGAAGTTGGCAACCGAATTGGCAAAGAGAGATACCGGCAAAACAGTTTATATCCTCGATGAGCCAACCACAGGTTTGCACTTCGAAGATGTGAAGGTGTTGCTCGGTGTGATAAATCGATTGGTGGATAAAGGCAACACTGTGATAGTGATTGAGCACAACCTCGATGTTATTAAGTGTGCCGACTATATAATTGACATGGGACCCGAGGGTGGTCGAAATGGCGGTGAACTCATAGACTGTGGAACTCCTGAAGAAATAGCAGAACGGGGTAGGGGAATTACCTCGGCTTTTATAAAGGAAGAGTTGAGTAGATAAAATAGTAGAAATAGCTAATACGTGGCGGCGTCTGTTATGGATGGCCGCCATAATTTTTTCTGTACAAATTAATTATTGCTCGATTTTGATGCTTTTTGAATATGTAATAGGTTGTAAATTAAGATGTTTGTGGTGAAATAGGTCGCAATTTTACCTCATTAGAATCGTTTAGAACGTGAAATTGTCAACAGATATAGGGATTTGAGTGAAATATTGCAAGGAAAATGAGTTGAGCGTCAAAATAGCACAAAATGGTAGAATTACCATCAATGCTATTTGTAAATAAAAACAACGGAAAGAGCGGAATTTGAGATGCTTTTTAAAACCAAACAGGTGGGGTAGAGGTCGATTTTGGTAACGTAAAGAGTGGTTTTTATTTGTAGGAGCTATTGAGATAATGAAATTCGCAATCAGATACGATACAAATGCATCAAAAATAGGCATTAACATTTGTTTAGAAATGCCATAATTAGGTAAAAATCAACGATTTATAAACAATTATTAGAGTGTTAGTATAAATATATATCGGACTACTGTAAGGTTGTTTGTTGTTAATGTGATATTATTAATATAATGTGCTTAAAATCAACGATTTAGGTAATTAAAGTTGAAGCGAATGATTAAATATGATAATTTTTGAATGTAAAGAGCGGTTGGAGTGGTGATTTCGGTGAAAAATAAAAGAAAATTCAAGTTTACAAAAATAAATTTGCTGTTCTTAACTTTATTATGTATATTTGTAAAAGCGAATATTTAAAATTGTAAACTCATGGATATCGTTAGTCGCCTGAAAATATTCTTAAATACAAAGGGAATTTCCAATAGCGTTTTTGCAGACAGTTGTGAAATTCCCCGTCCCACCCTATCGCAATTACTTACAGGACGAAATAAAAAGGTCAGTGACGAGATAATAAAGAAAATTCACCAGACTTATCCTTCGCTATCGATTATGTGGCTTATGTTTGGCGAAGGGCCGATGGAAGAAGTGAGTGGTCCAAATGCGAACAATGGCAACGATGCTCAACTCAATGAGAATCCAAAAAATGCCACGCTCTTTGATAATTTGTCGAATAATTCAAATCTCGCGAGTCGTTCGAATACCATCGATTTTAATGTCGATAGCCAAGTGGATTATGAGGCGGGTGTTCGATCGGTGGGGAGGACCTCTCCGGCGCTTCAAAACGATTCTCTCCGCTCTACCCCACCGAATATGATTAACGATAGTTCGATGCAAATGAACGTCAGAAACGGCAAGAGAGTGGTGAATATCATAGTTTATTACAACGACAATAGTTTTGATAAATTCGTACTCGAGAACAAATGAAACGATAAGTGATGGAAGAGAGTTTTTTCTTTCGTCGCTTATTATTTTATATAATGTGTATAGCTGCGAAATGGAAATAAATTGTTAGTTTTGTAGAAAGGAAATGAAACAATATATAGAGATGAAAAAGTATATCATCGATTTTAAGATTAAGGAGAATAAGCGCTTGTCGGGCCTTTATTCTTTGCTGAAACTTGAGCCAATAGAGGGCGAATTGCCAGAGATTTTGCCCGGGCAATTTGTGCAAGTTGAGGTCAGCAACTCTAAGACCACCTATTTGCGTCGTCCCATTTCGGTAAATTTTGTAGATTATGAGAAGCGTGAATTGTGGCTTCTTGTGCGCAAAGCCGGCGAGGGAACAGCAGCGCTTATAGAGAAGCGAGATGGAGAGATAGTGAACATAGTGTTGCCCTTGGGCAACGGATTTGGCATCGAGGGAAAGCAAATGTTGCTTATTGGCGGCGGTGTTGGGGTGGCTCCACTGCTCTATTTGGGCAAGAAAGCTCAAGAGCAAGGCGTGGGTGTGAAATTCCTCCTTGGTGCACGTTCGGCATCCGATTTGCTTGAACTCGACGAGTTTGCCAAGTATGGTGAGGTGTATGTGTCGACCGAAGATGGTTCGATGGGCGAGAAGGGTTTTGTGACGCAGCATAGTGTGCTTGCAGAGACCGATGCGTTCGATCATATCTCATGCTGTGGTCCCGCTCCTATGATGAAAGCTGTGGCAAAAATAGCTCGCGAGAAAGGCGTGGCTTGCGACGTATCGCTCGAGAATGTGATGGCTTGCGGCATAGGTGCTTGCTTGTGTTGTGTAGAAGACACTACCGAGGGTAATGTGTGTGTATGTAAAGAGGGTCCGGTGTTTAATATTGAGAGATTAAAATGGTAGATTTAAGCGTTGAAATAGGTAATCTGAAGCTTAAGAATCCGGTTCTAACTGCTTCAGGAACATTTGGTTACGGTGAAGAGTTTAAAGATTTTGTCGACCTTAACCGTTTGGGGGGATTTATAGTGAAAGGCACTACGCTCAATCATCGTGAGGGCAATCCCTATCCGCGCATGGTAGAGACACCGTCGGGTATGCTCAATGCTGTGGGGCTACAGAACAAGGGAGTGGACTACTTTATAGCGAACATCTATCCGCGACTGCTGCAATACGACACCAATGTGATAGTGAATGCCAGTGGAGCGTCGATCGACGACTATGTGGCAGTGTGTGAAAAGCTTAACCCACTTGCGGGAGTAAAGGCAGTGGAGATTAACATCTCGTGCCCAAATGTGAAGCAAGGTGGTATGGCATTTGGCACTACAGTGGCAGGAGCTTCGAGCGTGGTGAGTGCAGTGCGAAAGGCCTACGATGGCACTTTGATAGTGAAATTATCGCCAAATGTGACCGATATTGCCGAGATAGCGAGAGCAGTGGAAGGCTGCGGCGCCGATGCAGTGTCGCTCACCAACACATTCTTGGGTATGGCTATCGATGTGGAGAAGATGCGTCCCTATTTGTCGACTATCACCGGTGGCTTGTCGGGTGCTTGCATACGCCCGATAGCTGTGCGTATGGTATGGCAGGTGGCTAATGCCGTGAAGATACCCGTGGTGGGACTTGGTGGCATTATGAACGGCCGCGATGCCGTGGAATTTATGCTTGCCGGTGCTACAGCAGTGCAACTCGGCACCGCCAACTTCATCGACCCATCGGTGACAATGAAAGTAATCGATTATATCGAAGATTTCTTGAAGCGTCATGGCATGAGTTCGGCTAAAGAGTTGATAGGAGCCATGCAGCGATGAGGTTTATTTCCTCAAAGATTGGAGAAATTGGCGTGCGATAAGCGCACAAAAATAATAACGGAGTGAACCGCAAGGTCCACTCCGTTATATATAATAGGGTATAAAGCCTTAATTATTCAGCGTCATAACCATTGATGCTGTTAAGGATTTCAATCATATTGATAGCCGATTTAGTGATAGGAGTACCCGGGCCATAGATAGCGGCTACGCCGGCCTTGTAGAGGAAGTCGTAGTCCTGAGCAGGGATAACACCACCGGCAATCACAACGATGTCCTCACGACCAAGTTTCTTCAATTCTTCGATAACTTGAGGAATCAAAGTCTTGTGACCTGCAGCAAGCGAAGAAACGCCGAGGATGTGAACGTCGTTTTCAACGGCTTGGCGAGCCGATTCTTCCGGAGTTTGGAACAAAGGACCCATGTCGACATCGTATCCACAGTCGGCATAACCTGTAGCAACCACCTTAGCGCCACGGTCGTGACCGTCTTGGCCCATCTTGGCAATCATGATACGAGGTTGACGACCTTCTTTCTTGGCGAATTCGGCAACCATAGCTTTGGCTTTTTCGAATTCCGGATCGTTGTTTGTTTCTGTTGAGTACACGCCTGAAATAGTTCTGATTACTGCTTTATAACGGCCTACGACAGCTTCGCAGGCATCTGAAATTTCACCCAAAGTGGCACGAAGTCCGGCAGCCTTAACTGCGAGGTCGAGCAAGTTGCCTTCACCGGTCTTAACGCATTCGGTGATTGCTTCGAGGGCTTCCTTAACCTTAGCTTCGTCGCGGTTTTTCTTGAGTTCTTCAAGACGAGCAACCTGCGAGAGGCGAACTTCGGTGTTATCGATTTCGAGGATATCGATAGCTTCTTCCTTAGGAAGACGATACTTATTGATACCAACGATGGTTTGCTTCTTAGAGTCGATGCGGGCTTGAGTGCGAGCAGCAGCCTCTTCGATACGCATCTTAGGCACACCGGTTTCGATAGCCTTAGCCATACCGCCAAGCGATTCGATTTCCTGGATGTGTTCCCAAGCCTTGTGAGCGATTTCGTTGGTGAGGGCTTCTACATAGTAAGAACCGCCCCATGGGTCGACTTCGCGACAGATTTCAGTCTCTTGTTGGATGTAAATCTGAGTGTTACGAGCGATACGAGCAGAGAAATCAGTAGGAAGAGCGATTGCTTCGTCGAGCGCGTTGGTGTGAAGTGACTGAGTGTG
Source organism: bacterium (assembly GCA_004563195.1). Classification (GTDB taxonomy): domain Bacteria; phylum Bacteroidota; class Bacteroidia; order Bacteroidales; family Muribaculaceae; genus SFTJ01. Next base: position 165,005 of record SFTJ01000001.1, on the reverse strand, counting down.
GCCCAAAGTAGCGCCCATAGCTTCGATACAAGTACGACCTACGTTGTTGTAAGGGTCTTGCTCGGTGAGCGACCAACCTGAAGTCTGTGAGTGAGTACGCAAAGCCATCGATTTTGGGTTTTGAGCGCCGAAGCTCTTCACAATCTTAGCCCAAAGCAAGCGAGCGGCACGCATCTTGGCGATTTCCATGAAGAAGTTCATGCCGATAGCCCAGAAGAACGAAAGGCGAGGAGCGAAAGTGTCGACATTCATACCTGCATTGATACCGGCGCGGAGGTATTCAAGACCATCGGCGAGGGTATAAGCAAGTTCGATATCGGCAGTAGCGCCGGCTTCTTGCATGTGGTAGCCCGAGATAGAGATGCTGTTGAACTTAGGCATGTTTTGCGAAGTGTATTCGAAGATGTCGGCGATAATCTTCATCGAGAACTTAGGAGGATAGATGTAGGTGTTGCGCACCATAAATTCCTTCAAGATATCGTTTTGGATTGTACCTGCCATTTCTTCGAGCTTTGCGCCTTGTTCAAGACCTGCGTTGATGTAGAAAGCAAGCACAGGAAGCACGGCACCGTTCATAGTCATCGATACCGACATCTTGTTCAAAGGAATACCTTCGAAAAGCACCTTCATATCTTCGAGTGAGCAGATAGAAACGCCTGCTTTACCCACGTCACCTACTACGCGAGGGTGGTTGGCATCATAACCGCGGTGAGTAGGAAGGTCGAAAGCCACCGAAAGGCCCTTTTGACCTGAAGCCAAGTTGCGGCGATAGAATGCGTTAGATTCGGCAGCGGTAGAGAATCCTGCGTATTGACGGATAGTCCAAGGACGCAAAGGATACATAGCGCTGTACGGGCCTCTCAAGAAAGGAGGAATACCTGACACGAAGTCGAGGTGTTCGAGTCCTTCGAGGTCTTCTTTGGTATAAATCGACTTAACCGGGATAAGCTCAGGAGTTATCCAGTTTTCGCCTTGAGCAATCGGCTTATGTTCAACATTAAAAGCTTCGGTTGCTATATCTATATTTTTAAAATTTGGTCTCATGTGTCGAAATTACTTTAATAGTTTTGCATTAAAAGCTTTTAGTGTTTCCAGAACATTGCTGCGAACATGGATGAAGTTTTCGATACCTGCAGCTTGGAGAGCCTCAGTGCAAGCCGGGTTACCGGCAACTACAAATTCGGCGCGACCATTGAGGTAGTTGAAAGCTTCGGGAGCGAGTGTTTCGTATTCGTCGTCGCTTGAGCAGATAACCACCACTTGGGCATCCTTAGCCAAAGCAGCGTCAACGCCTTGCTGAACAGTTTCGAAACCAAGGTTATCGATAATTTCATAACCGGCGCAAGCGAAGAAGTTAGAAGAGAATTGGCTGCGAGCCAAGCGCATAGCGAGGTTGCCAATAGTCAACATAAACACCTTAGGACGCTTGCCGCTGCGTTCGGTGGCAAGACGAAGGTCTTCGAAGTCGCTTGCAGCGCGACGGCGGTTGAGTGCGTTTTCGCCATCTTTGCATCCGCATCCGCAAGTTTCGCCTTCGCTTTCGATTTTGCCTGCTGCAGTCTCGTTGAAGTTAGGGAATTGGTTGGTGCCAAGGAGTTGTTCTTTGCGGCGAGCCACGTCGGTGTGACGCTTTTCGGCTGTAGCGTTAACGTCCTTTTGAACGGCGCCTTCTTCGAGAAGAGCATTAAATCCGCCTTTGTCTTCGCAGTCGAGGAATAACTTCCAAGCTTGTTCGGCAATCGACATTGTGAGAGTTTCTACATAGTAAGAACCGCCGGCTGGGTCAACCACCTTGTTCAAATGGCTTTCTTCCATAAGAAGGAGTTGCTGGTTGCGAGCCAAGTGCTTAGAGAACTCATCGGGTTGCTTGTATTGCTTGTCGAAAGGAATCACAGTGATAGAGTCAACACCGGCAAGAGCAGCCGACATAGCTTCGGTTTGCGAGCGAAGCAAGTTGACGTGAGCGTCGAAGATGGTTTGGTTGAACTCAGAAGTGATAGCGTGAACAGCAATCTTGCAAGAGCACTTGCATTCGGGAGCATATTGCTTCACTATTTGAGACCAAAGCATGCGAGCTGCGCGGAATTTTGCAAGTTCCATAAAGTAGTTGGTAGAAATACCCATATTGAACTTGATGCGCTTGGCAGCATCGTCGGCCGAAATACCCGCATCGGTAAGCAAGTTCATCCATTCGGCACCCCAAGCAAGAGCGTAGCCGAGTTCTTGATAGATGTAAGCACCGGCATTGCAAAGCAAGTTGGAGTCGACGGTAAACAAGCGTAGGTTAGGCATTTCTTTAGCAGCTTCGAATAGCTCTACAGCCAATTCCTTTATGTCCTTAGGGAATGGCTTGCCGTGCTTGAGTTGACGCTTGAATGGGTCGAATTCGATAGCGCCCTTGATGGCGTCGAGTGCGTCGTAGTCCTTCAAGTATTCGGCGAGAGCCTTAGCTGTAACTACAGCCTTGTTAGGACAGCCACGGAAGTTGATTTCGACCTTTGTGATGTCGATGTCGTGTAGAAGAGCAGCGATAACTTCCTTAGTAGCGTCGATTTCCATAACGAAGCCCAGGGAAGTGATGCCCTTTTCAAGAAGGTCGAGCGCTTGGGCGTTTGCAGCCTTGGCGTCTTCTACCACGATGTCTTCACGAATGTACCAATTGTTGTCGGTACGAGTGCCTCTCACGTAAGGAAATTCTCCCGGAAGAGAATCGGTTGTTTTGAAGTCCTTAATGTCTTCAGCGCGATACATAGGCTGAACATTGAAGCCTTCGTTTGTTCGCCAAACGAGCTTCTTGTTGAAGTCGGCGCCCTTTAGGTCGGCAGTAACTTTGTCGATCCATTCCTGTTTGGTGTTGGGTGCAAATTGGTCAAACAATTTTTCTTTGTTTTGTGCCATAATTTGTTTTAAATATATAGTAACTTAAGTTATTGTAGTCCATTGAATAAGTTTATGTTAGTTGGTATTATTCAATAGTGTTTGTTGCAAAAAATTTATGGTGTTTGCTGCTCAAAAAGGCAGAAGTAAATCCGACTACAAATATAGTTATAAATTTTAGAATAAGGCCTACAAAGTGATGTTAATTCTACTGCAAAAAATGTAGAAAAAGGCTCAAAAGCGTATAATAAAAGTTAATGCCATAGGAGATAAGGCAAAAAAACAAGCGTGTCGGAAAGAATCGTATTCCGACACGCCTTGAGTATGATAGAGAGAATAATATTCTCGGTAGTATTATTCGCCTGCGATAGCAGCTACGCCCGGAAGAACTTTGCCTTCGATAGCTTCAAGCATAGCACCACCGCCTGTAGATACATAAGAAACCTTGTCGGCAAGACCGAACTTGTTGACAGCAGCTACAGAGTCGCCACCACCTACGAGTGAGTAAGCGCCGTTTTCTTGAGTAGCTTGAGCCACATACTTAGCGATTTCGCCTGTACCGTGAGCGAAGTTTTCGAATTCGAATACGCCTACAGGACCGTTCCAAAGGATAGTTTTCGATTCGAGGATAATCTTCTTCCAGATTTCGAGAGATGCTTCAGAAGCATCCATGCCTTCCCATCCGTCAGGAATATTGTAGATGTCGACTGTTTGACGGTTAGCATCGTTAGAGAATGCGTCGGCAGCAACGGTAGCAACCGAAAGGCTGAGGTTTACACCCTTTTCCTTAGCAGCAGCTATCACGTTGAGTGCTTCGGGCATCAATTCGTCTTCGTGAAGCGAAAGACCAATCTTACCACCTTGAGCCTTGATGAAAGTGTAACCCATACCACCACCGATAATCAAGTTGTCAACCTTGTCGAGAAGGTTCTTGATAACAGCGAGCTTAGAGCTAACCTTCGAGCCGCCGATGATAGCTGTGAATGGGTGTTGAGCGTTCTTGAGCACGTTGTCGATAGCAGTAACTTCCTTTTGCATCAAGTAGCCTAGCATCTTGTTGTCGGCGTCGAAATAGTCGGCGATAACAGCAGTAGAAGCGTGCTTGCGGTGAGCAGTACCGAATGCGTCGTTAACATAGCAGTCGGCATAGCTTGCAAGAGTCTTGGCAAATTCTTTTTGACGAGCCTTCATAGCCTTCTTGGCTTCTTCGTAAGCAGGGTCGTCCTTCTTCACGTCGGTAGGCTTGCCTTCTTCTTCGGGATAGAAGCGAAGGTTTTCGAGAAGGAGCACTTCGCCCGGCTTGAGAGCAGCAGCAGCTTCGGCAGCATTAGCGCAGTCGGGAGCGAAAGCTACAGGAGCGTTAAGAGCAGCAGCTACAGCATCCTTGATTTGACCGAGAGAAAGTTTTGGATTAACCTTGCCTTTTGGCTTGCCCATGTGCGACATAACGATGAGAGCACCGCCGTCAGCCAAAATTTTCTTTAGGGTAGGAAGGGCACCGCGGATACGGGTATCGTCGGTGATGTTGCCGTTTTCGTCCAATGGTACATTGAAGTCAACGCGAACGATTGCCTTTTTGCCGGCAAACTTGTAATTGTCGATGTTTTGCATAATAAAATATAATAAAATTGTGATTGAATTCTAAAACGCAAAAATAGCAAAAGATTTTGAATTCCGATAAATAAAAATGTGTTAAGTGTATTATTTTGTTATATAATACCGTGTTCGGCGAGCAATTGCTCCATCTGTTGCTGCAGTTCGGCAGCCTTAGTGGCAGCTACATCGGCGAAGTCATCGGCATTAGATGCGTGAATGATGCCGCGCGATGAGTTCACGAGTAGGCCGCAGTCGGGGGTCATGCCATATTTTGCCACTTCGCTTAAGCTACCGCCTTGTGCACCCACGCCGGGCACGAGAAGGAAGTGACTTGGCGCTATGCGACGAATGTCGGCAAACATACTGCCTTGAGTGGCGCCTACCACATACATCATTTGCTTGTCGTCGGCCCATTGCATCGATTTGCGGAGCACATTTTCGAAGAGGGGAGTGCCATTCTCATCGCGTATTAGTTGGAAGTCGTGCGAACCTTTATTTGATGTCAATCCCAGCAAAATCACCCATTTGTCGTCATAACCGAGGAATGGTGTCACGCTATCTTCGCCCATATATGGAGCCACGGTAACGGCATCCACGCCGAGTGTGTCGAAGAAGCTCTTGGCATACATCTTAGATGTATTGCCTATATCGCCACGCTTGGCATCGGCGATAATAAACACATCGGGGTGGTTGGCTTGAATGTAGCGCACGGTGTCCTCAAATGCCTTATATCCCTGCACCCCTTGCATTTCGTAGAATGCCAAGTTGGGCTTGAATGCTACTGCATAACGGGCAGTGGCATCGATAATCTTTTTGTTGAAAGCAAATAAGTCGCCGTTAAGGCTTTCGGGCATCTTTCCCAAGTCGGGGTCGAGTCCTACGCAAAGAAATGATTTCTTCGCTTTGATTTGCTCTATGAGTTTGGCTCGATTCATAGTTGTGATATTATATAATTATTGTGTAAAAATTTTTATATTTCGCTTTCTTTGAGTTTTTCGGCGTTTTCAGCCACTATCAAGTGGTCGATACAGTCCTGAATGTCGCCGTCCATAAAGGCTGCAAGGTTGTAGATGGTGTAACCAATGCGATGGTCGGTGATTCGCCCTTGGGGATAGTTGTAGGTGCGGATTTTTGCCGAGCGGTCGCCTGTCGACACAAGAGTTTTGCGGCGAGATGCTATTTCGTCGATGTATTTTTGATGTTCTTTATCGTAGATGAAGGTGCGCAATCGCGATAGAGCGCGTTCTTTGTTCTTGGGTTGGTCGCGAGTTTCGGTACACTCAATAAGTATTTCTTCGGTAACGCCGGTGTTGGGATTTTTCCACATATAACGCAAGCGCACCCCCGATTCCACCTTGTTCACATTCTGACCGCCGGCACCGCCACTTCGGAATGTATCCCATTTTATTTCGCCTTCGTTGATTTCCACATCGAAAGGTTCGGCTTCGGGCAACACAGCCACCGATGCAGCCGAGGTGTGCACACGACCTTGAGTTTCGGTGGCGGGCACACGCTGCACGCGATGCACACCCGACTCGTATTTCAGTGTGCCGTAAACATTGTCGCCGGTTACGCTGCACACTATTTCTTTGAATCCGCCGGCGCTACCTTCGCTTGCGCTCGACACTTCGAGTTTCCAACCTTTGGCTTCGCAATACTTGGAGTACATTCTGAATAGGTCGCCGGCAAAAAGAGCAGCCTCATCGCCACCGGTGCCGCCGCGAATTTCGAGCACGGCATTTCGAGCATCTTCAGGGTCTTGCGGGATAAGCAAGAATTTTATTTCTTCTTCGATTTGGGGCAAAGCGGCAGTGTTGGCGTCAAGTTCCTCTTTAGCCAATTCTCTCATATCGCTGTCGGTTTCGGTTTCCAATATTTCTTTAGCGTCGTCGATGCCCTTGAGCATGCGTCGATATCGGTTGGCTGCATTTAGCAGCTCTTCGAGGTCTTTATATTCTTTGCTTAGCTTGGCATAGCGCTTCATGTCGGAAATCACGGCAGGGTCGGTGATGAGAGTGCCGATTTCTTCGAAACGAGCATCCAGGCCTTCAAGGCGTTGCAATAATGGTGTTTCTGCCATAAAATAGTGCTTGGTATATATAAATAATATGTATAGGCAAAATTACAAATTTTTTGGCGAATAATATATAAGTTGACACAATAAATATATAATGGTGATGAGTAAAAATAACGCTACACAAGACGCCAAAAGACACAGTAAAGAATGAAAACTGCAGTGGCGAAATAACAAATATTTTGAAAAGATTATGATGTAGGGAAAATTTGGATTATCTTTGTATCAAAATAACACAAATTAAAACTGAAAAGCATTATGGACAAGAAGCTGACCAAAGTTTTGGTATTAGGCTCAGGTGCGCTAAAGATAGGTCAGGCGGGCGAATTCGACTATTCGGGCTCGCAGGCACTCAAGGCGCTACGAGAAGAGGGCATTCGCTCTGTATTAGTCAATCCCAACATTGCAACGATTCAAACTTCGGAAGGTATAGCCGACAAGGTTTACTTTTTGCCGGTTAACACGCATTTTGTCACCGAGATAATCAAGAAAGAGCGTCCGGATGGCATATTGCTTGCTTTCGGAGGCCAAACAGCACTGAATTGCGGCACTGAATTGCATCAGAAGGGTATACTTGAAGAATTTGGAGTGAAGGTTCTCGGTACGTCGGTGGAAGTGATTATGGACACCGAAGACCGAGACCGTTTTGTGAAACGACTCAATGAAATAGGTCTGAAATCGCCGGTAAGCCAGGCAGTGGAAACAATGCAAGATGCCTTGGCAGCAGCCCGACGCATCAATTATCCGGTGATGATTCGCTCGGCTTATGCTTTGGGCGGCTTGGGCTCGGGAATATGCCCCGACGAGGAATCGTTTGTGAAACTTGCCGAAAGTGCATTCACTTTTGCACCGCAGATTCTCGTGGAAGAGTCGCTTAAGGGTTGGAAAGAGATAGAGTTTGAGGTGATACGCGATGCCAACGATCGCTGCTTCACCGTGGCAAGTATGGAAAACTTCGACCCTCTTGGCATACATACCGGAGAATCGATAGTGGTGGCACCCACATGCTCGCTTACTGATGAGCAAGTGAAGATGTTGCAAGAATTGAGCGTAAAGGCTGTGCGTCACCTTGGCATCGTGGGCGAATGTAACATACAATATGCATTCAATGCCGAAACAAACGACTATCGCATAATAGAGGTAAATGCTCGCTTGAGTCGTAGCTCGGCTTTAGCATCGAAGGCTACCGGCTACCCATTGGCATTTGTTGCCGCTAAGATAGCTCTCGGCTACACTCTCGACCAGATAGGTGAAATGGATACTCCCAACTCGGCATATGTAGCTCCCCAACTCGACTATTTGATATGCAAGATACCACGCTGGGACTTGACGAAGTTTGCCGGTGTAAGTCGCCGCATTGGCTCGAGTATGAAGTCGGTGGGCGAGATAATGTCGATAGGTCGCACATTCGAGGAGATTATTCAAAAAGGTCTTCGTATGATAGGTCAGGGTATGCACGGATTTGTGGGTAACGACCACCTTAAATTTGAAAATCTCGATGACGAGCTTGCCAATCCTACCGATTTGCGCACATTTGCCATAGCTCAAGCTCTCGAAGAAGGCTATTCAATCGACCGCATATACGAACTTACCAAAATCGACCGTTGGTTCTTGGGCAAACTTAAGAACATAGTGGATTATAAGCACAAACTATGTGGTTACAATTCGCTTGAAGAACTGCCTGCCGAAGTGCTACGCGAAGCTAAAGTGCTTGGCTTTAGCGACTTCCAGATAGCTCGCTTTGTGTGCAAGCCTGTAGATACCAACATGGAGAAAGAAAACCTTGCCGTGCGAGCTTATCGCAAAAAGTTGGGTATCCTTCCCGCAGTGAAGCGTATCAACACCGTGGCAAGCGAACATCCCGACTTGACCAACTACTTGTATATGACATATTCGGTAGAAGGTTACGATGTGAACTATTACAGCAACGAGAAGTCGGTGGTGGTACTTGGTTCGGGAGCATATCGCATAGGTTCGTCGGTGGAATTCGACTGGTGTTCGGTAAATGCCATTCAGACAGCGCGCAAGCTCGGATATAAGAGCATAATGATAAATTATAATCCCGAAACGGTGTCGACCGACTACGATATGTGCGACCGCTTGTATTTCGACGAATTGTCGTTCGAACGAGTGCTCGACGTTATCGACCTCGAGATGCCAAGAGGCGTTATTGTGTCGGTGGGAGGTCAGATACCAAATAATCTGGCTATGAAATTGCATCGCCAGAGTGTGCCAATTCTCGGAACATCGCCGGTATCGATCGACCGAGCAGAGAATCGCAACAAGTTCTCGGCAATGCTCGACCAGCTCGGGATAGACCAACCGAAGTGGAGCGCACTTACCAGCATGGACGATGTGAAGAAATTTGTCGACCGTGTGGGTTATCCCGTATTGGTTCGCCCATCGTATGTGCTTTCGGGTGCAGCTATGAATGTGTGCTACGATGAAGAAGAGCTGAAGCGCTTCTTGCAGATGGCGAGCGAAGTAAGCAAGGAATATCCTGTAGTAATCTCGCAATTTATGCAAGAAACCAAAGAAATAGAATTTGATGCAGTAGCCGACCACGGAGAGATAGTGGAATATGCTATCAGCGAGCACGTGGAATTTGCCGGCGTACACTCGGGTGACGCTACTATGGTGTTCCCTGCACAGCACATCTATTTCTCTACAGCACGCCAAATCAAGAAGATTAGCCGCGCCATAGCTAAGGAACTTAACATTAGCGGTCCGTTCAATATGCAGTTCTTGGCAAAGGATCGTGAAGTGAAAGTGATAGAATGTAACTTGCGTGCATCGCGCAGCTTCCCGTTTGTGAGCAAGGTGCTCAAGAGAAACTTTATCGAGACAGCTACAAAGATTATGCTCGATGCGCCATACGTTCGTCCCGACAAGAGTGCGTTCGACATCGATAGAATAGGTGTTAAGGCATCGCAGTTTAGTTTTGCGCGATTGCAGAATGCCGACCCGGTGCTCGGTGTTGATATGTCGTCGACAGGTGAAGTTGGTTGCTTGGGCGATGATTATAACGAAGCATTGCTTAATGCACTCATTGCCACCGGCTATCATATTCCTGAAAAGGGTATCTTGATTTCGAGTGGAGACACGCGTTCGAAGGTCGATTTGCTCGATGCGAGCATCAAGTTGCAGAAATCAGGTTACGCAATATATGCCACCGAAGGCACAGCCAAGTTCTTGAACGACCATGGCGTGGAGGCTCACAAGGTATGTTGGCCCGATGAAGAGGCATCAGGCGAGAGCAACATACTCGAGATGATAAGCAATCACGTTTTCGACTTGATTATTAATATTCCAAAGAATCACTCAAAGCGTGAGCTTACCAATGGATATAGAATACGCCGCGGCGCTATCGACCACAATATTCCATTGATTACTAATGTTCGTTTGGCAAAGGCGTTTATCGATGCATTCTGCGAGATGAAGCTTAGCGACATCAAGATAAAGAGCTGGCAAGAATACGACGAAAACTAATAGGGATAGCAATATCTCAAGTTGATAATATCCATTACGGCTACATTCTTTCGTTAGAATGTGGCCGTAATTATTTTGTGGAAGAGCGGAATAGCCAACAAAAAAGCAGCGAATCGCAAAGGGATTCGCTGCCGAGATGTGATTTAAATTGGTTAGAAGAATTGTTATATTTGGAATAGTTGAGCAAAGTTGGTGGTAAAGAGCTTAACCGAGATGGCAAGCAGAATGATACCAAAGAATTTACGGAGCATGTAAAGGCCGCCTTTGCTTAGCATTCTCTCGATAGGGTCGGTGAGCTTAATTACGAAGTAGGTCCAAACCATATTAAGGAAAAGGCCTATAAGAATATTGATGTCGTGATACTCAGCCTTAAGCGAAATTAAAGTGGTGAAAGTACCGGCACCGGCAATAAGAGGGAATACAATAGGAACTATAGTACCCGAAGCCGAAGGACCATTGTTTCGGAAAATCTCTATGTCGAGAAGCATTTCGATGGCAACGAGGAAGATGACGATAGCACCTGCAGCGGCAAACGAAGCGATGTCGACATGGAATAAAGTCAGGATACCTTCGCCGGCATAGAAGAATATGGCTAGCAAAATTCCGGCATAGATAGCTGCTTTAGATGGTATTACCACACCACCGCGTTGCTTAATGCCGATAATGATTGGCACTGATCCTATAATGTCGATAATTGCAAAAAGGACCATAAATGCCCCGATGATTTCATTGATGTCTAATTGTGAAAGCATAGTCTTATGTTTGTTTATTCTTAATTCTGTTTCTTAAATCGAGTGCAAAAATAATTGATAATTTCAATTTATAACACATTTTTGGATGAAATTTTTAAAATATATTCTAAGTAACTGATAATCAATAATATAGTTTTAAAATAAATTGTAATTAATTTGGCCTTTCTGGGTTTCGATGTGACGTAAAAATGCTATAATATGATTACGTTTTGTAATCAAACGGGCCAAATGAAGCGATTTTAATGATAATTTGTAGGCAAAATTTGGCAAGATTTCTTATAATCGTTAACCAAAGTGGCGAATTGAAAGTTTGATTGTAGCAAAAAAGTGTTTTTCGATTAAAGTTTTAATTTATCACCTCAGTATAGGAAGTAAAGTCAAAAATTATGGGCATTTTTGCTACATCTTTAAATAGAATTGACGAGTGAGGGCGATGTAGTTTTCGGTATATTGATGTCGGGTGATTTCGATAGTTAGATGGTTTTCGACCAAATCGGCGTTTCGATTGGATATTTTCCAGAGAATGCGTTTTGGCAAAGCATCGGGAGTGGGGTGAACAAAAGTTTTGCCTATGATGTGCAGATTATTGGCGAGCGACAGCTCGGTAATGAGATTTTCGCAGTCGGCAGGTGTGATTAAGCATAACTTTCCACCGGGATTAAGCAAATGAGCTGCACCGGTGATGAGTTTGTCGAATGGCAATTGTGCGGTGTGGCGAGCAGTGGAGCGATTGGCATCGGGGCAGGTGAGTGAATCGACAAAAAATGGTGGATTCGACACGATTAGGTCGAATCGCACATCGGTCAGCCCGGGAAAACTTACAAAATCGGCTTTTACGGCACGCAATCGGTCGGCCCAAGGACTGTTTGTGAAGTTGTAGTTAGCTTCTTCTACAGCCAACGGCTCAATATCGATGGCAAGAATCGAAGTATGAGGATTCCGCTGTGCCACCATTAGCGCAATAAGGCCACTGCCGGTGCCTATGTCGAGTGTTGACCGAGCATTCTCCACATCGCACCAAGCACCGAGCAGAACACCATCGGTGCCTACTTTCATAGCGCATTTTTCGTGACTGACGCTGAATTGCTTAAATCGGAATACTCTTTCGCGCATAATTATATTTTAGAGAATAAATTTTCTACGGCAGCAGAATATTTGAGCAATGAAGTGCTTTTGAGAATCTTCTTGCGAAGACTTTTGTCGGCATCGGGCAGTAGGTATTCCCAATAGGTTAGCATCTTTGCCAGCACCTGATGGTCGCCGCCTTCGAGATAATTTTTGTTGCCTTCAAAAAGGCGAGAGTGGAAGAGATGTATAGCATCGTAGTCGGTGGTTGGGGCGAGCATCGACGGGTTGTAAAGCAGTCCTCGTCCTATCATCACCGCCATTAGGTTAGGGAACTTTGCTTTTATATCGTCTACTTGTGCGCGAGTGGTAATGTCGCCGTTGTAGATAAGCGGATATTTGCAAGTGTTGTATAGAGCGGCAAATTGCTCCATATCGATGTCACCTTTATATTGCTGAGCGCCTAAGCGAGGGTGAATGGTGATGTGTGATGGTGCAATTATGTCGCAAAGCGGCAAGATTTGTTTCCATTCATCGGCGGTAGTCATTCCCAAACGCATTTTTATGGAATAAGTAATTCCTTCTTTTGCAGCAAGAGTGGAAAACAGCTGCTGCACCGAATCGGGATTGGCAAGCATTCCGGCACCACGGTTTTTGCGAGTGATGGGAGGAAACGGACAACCGAGATTGATGTCGATGCGATTATATCCCATTTCAGCTATTTTGTCTGCCATAACCAAAGCCTCCTCGGGAGGGCAAGCCAAAATCTGAGGCACGAAACGCATGCCGCTATTGTTGTCGGGGAGAATGTCGCGAATGTCTTTTCTGCGAAAATCGCCGTGCTCGATGCGCAAAAACGAAGAATAGAAACACTCTATGCCTCCGAATGTGGCGTTGAAAGCATTTCGCCATATATGGTCGGTAAAGCCCTGGAGGGGCGCTTGATGAATAGCAATAGTTGTCATATATATATGAATACAATATGTGGTTGATGGCTCGAAGGGAGGAGCTATTACGAATACTTCAGTAGTATTTCGAGCGTCTATAATTATTATTGGTGATGCAAAAGTATTAAGAATAATCGAGATGGCAAAACTCTTGAGTGGCAGAGGCTGAAATTATGCAATAAGCATTCTTTGCTCGATAATGGTGGTGAATGAATTGACAGACTGGTGTTTTAACATAAATATTCTTAATAATAATGCCCTCGGTATCGAATTGTGGAATGAAATGCTTATTTTTACAAAGAAATATCACCGGATTAAACCAAAAGATTGTTTTTCGGTCTAAATAACAAAAAGATGAAAAATTACTGATTAAACAAAGATAGAATTATGAAAAATTGCATTTCTGTTTTAATTGGAACTTTGCTGTTGGGCAGTGCAGTGGCAAGCGCTCAAGACTATGATGACATCTATTATAGTGCAGGGTCGACGAAAAAGGAGAGCAAGGCTGTGGAGGTGAAGAAGCAGTCGGGCTCCACTTCGAGCCAAGCGAGTCGTAACCCATATTTCAGCAAGTATTTAGGCGGAACCGACACTGTGGCAACCACCTATAGCAATTCGCAAGTGGTAAACGGCAGAGACGTTGATGAATATAACCGCAGGTATAGAGACGACGATATGGATGCATATTATGCCGAAGAGAATGCAGCCGACTATGTGGTTGCCGACTCGCTGAGCGGTAGTGACTTTACTTACACCGACCGTATCGTAAAGTTTCATAATGCCGATATTATAGATAGCAGCGATGATGCCGAGCTCGTAGAACTCTATTACGAGAACCGACCAACCGTGAATTTGGTGGTGGGCACCACATATAGCGGATTCTACGATCCATACTATTGGGGTGGATATTATCCGTCGAGCTATTATTGGTATCGTCCATATCGATATGGATGGTATAGCTCGTGGTATAGTCCTTGGTACGACCCTTGGTATAGCGGTTGGTATGGATGGCACGATCCATGGTATTATTCACACAGCTGGTATTGTGGATGGCACAATCCATGGGGTTATGGCTATCCGGTGGGAGGACACCATCACCACTATTATCCTGTGGGCCGTCCACGCATAAGCGATGGAGGCAGATTGACAGCCGGTCACAGCGGACGACTTCCGTCGGGAGCAACAGGCCGCCCGGGATATGCATCGGCAAGCAACCGTCGCGGTGGGGTAGCATCATCGTCGACAGGACGTATTTCTTCGCGAGCTACATCGATTAATCGCAGCTCAGGCGTTTCGTCGAGCCGACCTGTTCGCCAATCTACCACAGTGTCGCGCCCCGGCACCACAGGAAGCATACGCAGCAGTGTGGGTGCATCGGCAACGCAAGCCATGACACAACGTCGCAGTGCAGTGTCGACACAACGTCGCAGCTCATCGTCAAGTTCATACAACAACTCATACAATTCGCGCAACAGCTATAACAGTAGCACCCGAAGCAGCAGTAGCTACAATAGCGGAAGCAGCTATAGCGGTGGTCGCAGCAGCGCCGGCAGCAGTGGTGGCGGTCGCTCAAGTGGCGGCGGTGGCGGACGTGGAGGCCGCAGATAATTGAGGCAAGTGTGAAGATTTTTATCAGACCAAGAAAATACAATTATTGATTATAAAAATGAAGAAGATACTATTTATTATAGCCGCATCGCTAATGCCTGTAGCGCTAAGTGCACAAAGTGCAATCGATGCTTATGCAATGTCGCAGACCGACTTTCGCGGTACAGCTCGCTTTATGGCAATGGGTGGAGCATTTGGTGCCCTTGGTGGCGATGTAACATCGATGAATCAGAACCCTGCAGGTATAGGCGTTTATCGCAGTTCGGATGTGTCGGTTACTGTGGATTTCGATATGCAGTCGGCTAAGAGCGAAGACCGCTCATTCAGCGACAAAATGGATCAAACCAAGGTGAGTTGCAACTCATTTGGATATATAGGTGCCTATCGCCTCAATAGCGACGGACTTCGAACATTCAACTGGGGTGTGAGCTACAATCGCAGTGCCAGCAAGGCAAGAGCCTTTAGAGGTCAGATGCGCGATTTGCAATCGTCGTTGTCGAACTACATAGCCGGTTGTGTCAACGACCAAGGATGGACCGCCGACGAATTGGCAAGCGCTGATTATGCCACTACCAGTGTGCCTTGGATAAACATTCTTGCCTACGATGGCAGCCTTATTAATCCTCGCAGCGATGGCAAATCGTTCCAAGGTCTCTATGGCGACGGAACCAACGGTTACGGCGAATATGAAGTGAAAGAAGAAGGCGGAGTGGATGAGTTTAACCTCAGCTTCGGCGGTAATGTAAAGGACGTGCTCTATTGGGGTCTCTCAGTAGGCATTACCGACATCAACTATAAGACTTACACTTACTACGGCGAAGCTCTCGACAATGCCTATATCAACGACGATATCACCGGCGTGGGTAATGTGGTGATGGGCTCGGCTATGTATGCTTTGGAAAACTATCTTCACACCACCGGTACGGGGTTCAACCTCAAGTTGGGAGTAATAGCTCGTCCGAACAATATGCTGAGAATAGGTGTTGCATTCCATACTCCTACCTACTACTCGATGAAAGATGCTTATAACACTTCATTAGGTTTTGATTATTCGGGACAAAAGAGCAGCGTATCTACCGATTATGGCGAAACATGGTATCGCCTACGCACACCATGGCGCTTTATTGGCAGCTTGGCAGGAGTAATAGGCACTAAGGGTATCATAAGCCTCGATTACGAACGCGTGGCATACGACTCGATGAAACTTCAAGACGATTACGGTAACGATTATTTCGACACCAACGGCGATATCAGCAACTACTACAAGGGCGTGAATATCATCAGAATAGGTGCAGAATACCGAGTTGACCCGCAACTCAGTCTTCGTGCAGGTTATTCTTACGAAACATCACCCGTTAACGACGATGCGTTGAATAACAGGATTGACATCTACACCGTGAGCACCACACCGGCATATGGTTTCGACAAGGATACCCAACATTTCAGCTTCGGTGCCGGCTATAAGTTTGGTAAGGTGTATGCCGATATTGCTTATGTTCACCGAACCAAAGAACGCGAATATCACGCATTCTCGCCTGTAGTGGCCTACGGCGAAGCATCGCCAAGCAATCTGATAAAGCACAACAGCGATCAGATAGTGGCTACTTTAGGAGTGCGATTCTAACGAAAATACGGAGAATATAATATCAATCGGAGCAGATGATAATAATTATCTGCTCCTTTTTTTTGTTTTGAAGAGTATGCCGATTGGATAATTTGCTCGAAATGCTAATTATTTGAAGTTCTAAAGGCAATTCGAGGTGATAAGATTGTAAATTGACACAAATTCTTCGTAATTTTGCTTATTGGCAAAACACTCGCAAAAACAATGGCATTAGAATTACCTGAAAATATCGATTTAGACAACCAAGAGTTTCAATCGGCTTGGCAGCTTATACAACACACCAATCGTTCAATATTTCTCACCGGCAAGGCGGGAACGGGTAAGAGCACATTCTTGCGATATATCTGCAAAAACACTCGTAAGAAGTATGTGATATTGGCACCAACCGGCATTGCGGCAGTAAATGTGGGTGGCGTGACCATGCACTCATTTTTTAAGATGCCGCTGAAGCCACTGTTGCCCGACGATCCCGATTACCTTCCGAAAACCATTCGCAAAACCCTGCGTTTCCCTAAGGACAAGGTGAAGTTGATTAAGAATATCGACTTGATAATAATAGATGAGATATCGATGGTGCGCAGCGATATGATTGACTATATGGACCGTGTGCTGCGAGTGTACAGCGGCAATATGCGAGAGCCTTTTGGCGGCAAGCAATTGCTTCTTGTGGGCGATATATTCCAGCTTGAGCCCGTGGTAACAGCCGACATGAAAGATATATTGCGACGCTATTACAAACAATATTTCTTCTTCAATGCCTATGCCTTCTCGAATGTGCGACTTGTGCCGATAGAGTTGAAAAAGATATATCGACAGACCGATAAAACATTTGTGTCGATGCTCGATCGAGTGCGCGACAATCATATAACACGACAGGATTTGGCAATAATCAACTCTCGATATAATGCCAATTATAAAAACGATGGCGACGGCTTTGCCATGACACTTGCCACACGCCGCGATACGGTCGACACTATCAACGATGCCCATATGGATGCTCTCGATAGCAAAGAATATGTGTTCGATGGTGTGATAGACGGCACTTTCCCAACTCAAAACTTGCCTACATCGCAAAAACTGATAATCAAGAAAGGAGCGCAGGTGATATTTATCCGCAATGACAAGGATTCGCGCTGGATAAATGGCACTTTGGGGCGCGTGAGCTTTGTTAACGACGATTCGCTGAGAGTGGAACTTGAGAACGGCAACGAATACAGCGTGGAACCCGAAATTTGGGAGAATGTGCAGTATGCCTACGATGAAGAGAAGAAACTCGTAATAGAGAATGTGCTCGGCTCATTCAGACAGTATCCATTAAAACCTGCTTGGGCGTTGACCGTGCATAAGAGTCAGGGATTAACATTCAATAATGTGGTAATCGATTTCACCGGCGGTGCTTTCAGTAGCGGTCAGACCTATGTGGCATTGTCGAGATGTACATCGCTTGAGGGAATAGTGCTCTTGAAGCCTATTGCCGAGCGCGACATTATAGTGAATCCGCAAGTAGTGGATTTCAGCAAGCGCTTTAACGACCGTATGCTGATAGATGATGCAATGAAGACGGCAAAAGCCAAAGAATTGTATAAAACATCGTCAAAAGCATTCGATTCGGGCGACTATCGCAAGGCGGTAAGCGATTTTGCCGAAGCGGCAAAAATCAAGAGTCCGCTGAGCGATGACTTGATACAGCGCTTCGTGACCATAAAACTATCAAGAATGGCATCGCTGAAAGATGAAATCAAGCAACTGGAAACGGTAATCGACAGCCAGCGCAAAATGCTTTATAAGTTGGCGATGGAATATGTGTCGATGGGGCAGGACTCAATGTCGATGGGCAATATGGCAATGGACGAAGGTGTGCATTATGGAGCCCAAAAGACCGATTCGATAGCTATAAAGGCAGCGCTTGCCAATTATAACAAAGCATTAAGCCTTTGGCCGGAGTGTGTGCCTGCATTGATAGGCAAGGCGAGAGTGATGGTGAGTGTTGACGAGTGCGACGAAGCAGTTTCGCTCTACGATAAAGCCATCTCGCTCGATGAGAAGTGTTATGATGCCCATTTGGGGCGTGGATATGCTCTTAAAGCTATGGAGAATATGCCGGCTGCCATTAAAGCGTTTAAGCGAGCTGTGAAATTAGATAAGAATGCCGTAGAACCACACGTTCAGTTGCAAGAAATTTATGAGCAAATAGGTCTCGATGATATGGCAGATGTGCAGAAGTCGATAATCGACAAATTGCGTCAGCGAAAGCGCAAAAAGAATAATAAGAAAGATTAATCATAAAGCCGATTGAATTCGTTGATTACGTGAACTCAACCTACTTTTCGAAGCAAAATGCGGGTCCAAAACTTGGTAGCAATAATAGCTACAGCGTTATGGACCCGCGGGGTTTTTGCTATGTTATAATGCTACCGAACATATTGTTGCAAGCAGCAGTTAAGGATATAACTCTTACTCTTTACTCTCGATGTAGTTAACAATCCAAGCACCAACTTCGCGAGTGCCATATTTTTCACCACCATCAACCTGAATTTCAGGAGTGCGCACGCAAGCATCGAGCGATGCGTCGACAGCTTCGCGAATCATAGCACCTTCGGCCGATAAATCGAAATATTCAAAGAGCATAGCCACCGAAAGAATCTGAGCCAACGGGTTGGCAATATTCAAGCCTTTGGCTTGAGGCCACGAACCGTGAATGGGCTCGAAA
This sequence comes from bacterium, assembly GCA_004563195.1. Classification (GTDB taxonomy): domain Bacteria; phylum Bacteroidota; class Bacteroidia; order Bacteroidales; family Muribaculaceae; genus SFTJ01. Next base: position 146,263 of record SFTJ01000001.1, on the reverse strand, counting down.
ACCGGAGTGCTAAGGCCGGTTGAAGCCGAAGGCAGAAGACCCATGCTGCCGCTGATGCACGAACCTTCGTCGGTGAGGATGTCGCCGAAAGTGTTTTCGGTCACCATCACGTCGAAGAATCGCGGCTCTTGAATCATGCGCATAGCAGCATTGTCGACATACATATAGTCGGTGTTGACATCGGGATATTGAGTTGCCATTTCTTGAGCAATCTGTCGCCAGAGGCGGCTCGATGCCAAAACATTGGCTTTGTCGACTACGGTGAGGTGTTTGCGGCGTTTGCGAGCATACTCAAATGCCACCTTCAATATGCGTTCTATTTCTTCGCGAGTGTAGGCATTGGTGTCGTAAGCTTTATCGTTGTCTTGATATTTTTCGCCGAAGTACATACCGCCTGTAAGCTCACGAATGCATATAAAATCGGCATCTTTTACCAAATCGGCACGCAAAGGCGACTTGTGAAGCAAGCAACCAAAGGTCTGCACCGGGCGAATATTGGCAAACAAACCCAACTGCTTGCGCATGGCGAGCAAACCCTGCTCGGGACGCACTTTTGCTGTGGGGTTGTTGTCGAACTTAGGGTCGCCTACAGCCGAGAACAGCACCGCATCGGCTTCTTGGCAAATCTTCAGAGTTTCGGCAGGGAATGGGTCGCCAACTTTATCGATGGCATCAGCGCCACAAATGGCATATTTATAGTCCACATTATGTCCGAATCGCTTGCAGATGGCGTTCATTACAGCAACACCTTGTTCTGATATCTCCGGCCCGATACCATCGCCGGGAAGAACTGCTATTTTAAAATCCATAGTTGTGAGTATTTTATTTTGTTTTTTATAAGTTTTCAATGATGTTAAGCATCTTCACGGTGGCTTGAATGGCGGCTTCGATTTGGTCGGCATCAAGTCCGCGAGTCTTTATTGTGTGCCCCTTGTAGAACCATGTGATGTTGGCTTGCACCAACGCATCGGTGCGACCACCGGGCGGGATGTTTACCATATAATTGGTGAGTGTGGGAAACTCTCGTTTGAGATTGTCGGTGTAGATTAACTTCACGGCTTTTACAAACGCATCGTACTGACCATCACCAACGGCAAATTGCTGGTATTCAACATCGTTAATCGATAGCTTTATGGTGGCTGAAGGGCGTAGACCTTGCGATAGACTCAAGGCATAGTTTATGACCTTCACCTTATCGTGCACCTTGTCGTACTTCAGCACATCGGCTATAATGTAGGGCAAGTCGTCGACTGTTACTATTTCCTTTTTGTCGCCAAGCTCTATTACGCGTTGAGTTACTTTCTTTATGCTTTCCTCATCGAGGTCGATGCCTATCGATTCGAGATTCTTTCGAATGTTGGCTTTACCGGAATTTTTGCCCAAAGCATATTCGCGAACTCTACCGAAGCGCTCGGGAAGCAAGTCGTTGTAGTAGAGGTTGCTTTTGTTGTCGCCATCGGCATGAACACCGGCGCATTGCGTGAACACGTTTTCGCCGATAATGGGCTTGTTTGGCGGAACAATCACGCCGGAGAACGATTCCACGATGTGGCTAACCTTGTTGATTTTCTTCTCGTTGATGCCCGTTGACAATTTGAGCATATCGTGAATCACAGTTACCACGCTCGACATAGGTGCGTTGCCGGCTCGCTCGCCAAGCCCATTGATGGTGCAGTGTATGCCTTTTATTCCTACCAAGCCCGCGGCAAACGAGTTGCTTGTAGCCAAGTCGTAGTCGTTGTGGGCATGGAAATCGAAGTGCAAGTCGGGGTAGCGTGTCACCATGCGCTTGCAGTACTCATACACCTGATTGGGGTTGAGAACTCCGAGGGTGTCGGGGAGCATAAAACGCTTGATGGGCAGATGCTTCAGCTTGTCGATCATCTCGTAGACGTAATCGGGCGATTTGATGATTCCGTTCGACCAATCCTCGAGGTAAATGTTTACGCTTAGCCCTTGCTTTTCGGCTTCAATCACATTAGTGGTTATTTCGGCGAAATGCTCATCGGGAGTTTTGCCAAGCTGCAGGCGGCAATGTCTCTCGCTGCCTTTGGCAAGGAGATTGATGGTTCCGGCACCGGCTTGTTTAATCCAATCGATCGACATACCGTTATCGATAAAGCCGAGAATCTCTATCTTGTCGATGTTGCCGGTGCGCTTAGCCCAGTCGCAAATGTGCTTTGCCGTAAGAAGTTCGCCTTCCGACACTCTTGCCGATGCGATCTCGATGCGTGGCACATTGAGGTCTTCGATGAGAAGGCGCACAATGGCCAATTTCTCGGTCCGAGAAAACGATACGCCCGATGTTTGCTCGCCATCGCGCAGCGTGGTGTCTAATATCTCTATTTGTCGCATTATTGGCGATTATTTGCTTCATAATTCTCGATGTCGGCTTTCTTGCTTAACAAGAAATCGATGTCATCGTAGGCGTTCATCAAGCAATATTTCTTATAAGAGTTGATTTCGAAATGCTCGCTGTGGCCGGTGGCAAGATTTGTTACGGTCTGGTTGGGGACATCAATCTTCACTATGGTTGAAGGATTGTCGGCAATCGATGCAAATAGTTCTTGTTGGAATTCTTCGCTTACCACTACGGGGAGTACAAAGCAGTTGAGCAGATTGTTGCGATGAATGTCGGCAAAACTGCTTGAAATAACAGCACGCACGCCATAACCGGCAATAGCCCAGGCGGCATGTTCGCGGCTTGATCCGGAACCCCAGTTTTTGCCGCCAACCACTATCTCGTGAATGCCAGTGCGAGGAGCTTCGCTATATTCGGGACGGTTCATTACAAAATCGGGGTTAGGATTGCCGTTGGCATCAAAACGCAAGTCGTGCATAAAAGCATCGCCAAAGAACTTTGGGTCGCGAGTGGTAGATGCCAGATAGCGAGCCGGGATAATAAGGTCGGTATTACAATTGTCGATTTGCATGGGTATGCAAGTTGACTCAATTATGTCGAATTTTTGCTTCATTGGTTTTGACTGATTTTTAGTTTGTCATAAAAAATTGCGAGGGTCGGTAACCTTGCCGGTGATGGCACTTGCTGCCACTACCATAGGAGAGGCAAGAATAGTGCGGGCGCCGGGACCTTGACGACCTACGAAATTGCGGTTGCTGGTAGAGATGCATAGTTTGCCTGCCGGCACTTTGTCGGGGTTCATGGCAAGGCAAGCCGAGCAACTCGGCAATCGCAGTTCGAATCCGGCTTCAGCGAGAATTTTATCGATGCCTTCGTCTTCGATTTGCTTACGCACTTTCCACGAGCCCGGCACGAGCCAAGCCACCACATTTGGCGCTTTTTTCTTGCCTTTCACTATACTTGCAAAAGCGCGGAAATCTTCTATTCGTCCGTTGGTGCAAGCACCGAGGAAGCAGTAGTCGATGGGTTTGCCTTCGAGTTTTTCGCCCGGAGTGAATTGCATATATTCCAATTGTGCGGCAAATCCTTCTTGTTGCTCGGCGGGAATATCGCCAAGCGATGGTATGCACTCATCGATAGCTATTCCGGCACCCGGATTTGTGCCGTAGGTGATGCGAGGCGAAATGTCCTTGGCATAGTATGTTACTTCTTTGTCGAACACAGCATCGTCGTCGGATTTCAACTTGCGCCATTCCTCTACGGCTTTATCCCATTCTTTGCCCTTAGGTGCATATTCACGGCCTTTCAAGTAATTGAAAGTGGTGTCGTCGGGGGCAATAATACCCACACGGCTGCCCATTTCGATCGATAGGTTCGACAAAGTGAGGCGGCCTTCCATGCTCATGTTTCTTATGGTGCTGCCTGCATATTCCACAGCATAGCCGGTAGCACCCGAAGTGGTCATTTGAGCCATAATGTAGAGAGCCACATCCTTAGCGGTAACGCCGGGATTGAGTTCGCCCTCAATGTTGATGCGCATAGTTTTTGGCTTCATTTGCAGAATGCATTGGCTTGCGAGCACTTGAGCCACTTCGCTGGTGCCAATGCCCATAGCAATGGCTCCTACAGCACCGTGAGTGGAAGTGTGACTGTCGCCACAGGCAATGGTGTAACCCGGAAGCGACAAAGCCTTTTCGGGACCTACAACGTGAATAATGCCATTATCGGAGCTTCCCATAGGGAAGTGCTTGATGCCAAATTCGGCACAATTGTTTTTGAGCGCATTCACTTGTTTAGCGCCTACAGGGTCGGTGATAGTGGTTTGTTGGTCGGAAGGAGTATTGTGGTCGGGCATAGCTACCTCTTGAGCCGGACGGAACACCGACACACCTTTTTCGCGCAATGTGTCGAATGCTTGCGGCGAAGTTACCTCATGAAGGTAAAGACGGTCGATATAGAGTTGTGTTGGCCCGTCTTCTACTTGGTTTACCACGTGCTTATCCCATATTTTATCGAAAAGTGTATTCATTGTGCTGATATGATAATTAGTTGACAAATTTATTGATGGCATTGAGGAATGCTTCGGCAGAGGCAGTAACAATATCGGTGTTGGCCGAGAATCCATAGTAGTAGTTACCATCGTATTCTACGGTCATGTGCACTTTACCCACATCGTCGCTACCGCGAGTGATGGCTTGAATCAAGAATTCCTGAACGGTCATCTTGCGATGGATAATCTGCTTAATGGCGTTGATGGCGGCATCCACAGGCCCATTGCCCGAAGAGCAAGCTTCGAAGTGCTCGCCGGCGATATTAAGCCCGATGCTTGCCACAGGTTTTAGGCTCGAACCGGCTGTAACTTGCAGATAATCGATTTTGATGCGGGCATCTTTGTCGATGTGTTTGCCTGCCAAAATCAGAATGTCGTCGTCGGTAATATCTTTTTTGCTGTCGGCAAGGCGAAGGAAGCCTTCGTATGCTTTGTCGAGGTCTTCGGCTTTAAGTTCCACACCCAGCACATGCAGGCGATGCTTAAGCGCAGCGCGACCGCTTCGTGCAGTCAAAACTATAGCATTGTCGTCGATACCCACGTCTTTGGGGTCCATAATCTCGTAAGTGGATGCATTTTTTAGCACGCCGTCTTGGTGAATGCCACTGCTGTGAGCAAATGCATTGCGACCCACAATAGCTTTGTTGGGTTGCACCGGCATGTTCATCAAGCTGCTCACCATGCGGCTAAGCGGATATATCTTGGTGGTGTTGATGTTTGTATCGATTCCGAGATTAGGGTGGCACTTAAATGCCATTACCACCTCTTCGAGCGATGTGTTTCCGGCACGTTCGCCAATACCATTGATGGTTACTTCCACTTGACGGGCACCGTTAATCACACCTGCTATAGTGTTGGCGGTGGCCATACCCAAATCGTTGTGGCAGTGTGTGCTCAGTATGGCTTTTCCGGAGCTTAAGCCGTCGACGTGTTCCATAAGATACTTAATCTTCTCTCCGTATTCAAACGGAATTCTAAAGCCTGTGGTGTCGGGGATGTTAATCACAGTGGCACCTGCTTTAACCACGGCTTCTACCACGCGAGCGAGATATTCGTTATCGGTGCGACCGGCATCTTCGGCGTAAAACTCCACATCTTCTACATAGCGCTTGGCATACTTAACGGCACTAACCGCGCGCTCAATGATTTCCTCAGGAGTGCTGTTGAATTTATATTTAATGTGGCTTTCGCTTGTGCCTATGCCGGTGTGGATGCGTTTATGCTTGGCATACTGTAATGCTTCGGCGGCAACATCGATGTCTTTTTCCACTGCGCGAGTCAGGGCACAAATGGTGGGCCATGTTACGGCTTTCGATATCTCGACCACCGACTTGAAATCGCCCGGACTGGAAATGGGAAATCCGGCTTCTATTACGTCTACACCCAGCAGTTCGAGGTTTTTGGCTACTTCTATCTTTTCTACTGTGTTCAACTGGCAGCCCGGCACTTGCTCGCCGTCGCGTAATGTGGTGTCGAAAATAAATAATTTGTCACTCATAGTTTTTATTTGTGTATAAATAAAAAAACTTTCTCTCTTGTTGGCAGGGAGAAAGGTTTTAAACAATTAATACAATGTAAATAATGTTTTGCTTAGCGAAAATCATTAAAACACACAATAACCTTTCTCTTTATCGATTGAGCAGCAGGCTCAGCAACAAAGATTGCAGCGATAGAATGTTATTTAATGATAGGTTTTGCATAAACTGGTTTCTTTGACGACAAAAGTATAAATAATTTTTTGCACTACAAATTAAATCGTAAATTATTTTGCTGAAAATGTAACAAATTGCAAATATTTATAGGAAATATGATAAAAAAGAGAAGCAGATGGCATAGCGAAGCATGTGGAGAGATGTAGGCTGAAATAAAACATTACGACGCCCAAGTGTAGAATCTTGGGCGTCGTAGTGATGTATTGAGCGATGATTATAAGAACGTATTCAGATTGGATGACAAGTTTCGGAGACGAAGAAGAGCTCTGTCGATAATCTGACGCACGCGTTCGCGAGTGAGATGCTCCTCCTCGGCGATACGGTCGATGGCTTCGTCCTCGCAACCTATGCCGTAGGCGCGCTGGAGTATGCTGCGGTCTCGCTCGCTGAGGGTGGTCATGCAACGACCGAGCTCGATGCTGAGATCGTTGTTTTGCATGCGATGGTCGGCGTTGTATTCATCAGGCGAGGATAATGTGTCGCCAAATGTGCCGTTATCTTCGTCATCTCCACGAGGGCTATCGATAGATATGGGGAAATTGGCGGGTACGGCATTTAGCACAGCTGTTACCTTTTCGTCGAGCATATCTGCAATTTCTTCCGGAGTGGGCTGTCGATGGTTTGTCTGCATAAATCGCTGCGAAGCTTGCATAATCTTGGAGTAAAGATTTGCGTGATTTGTAGGAATGCGAATCAATGCACCTTGCTCGTTGATTGCCTGCAATATGCTTTGGCGAATCCACCAGATGGCGTAGGATATAAACTTAAATCCGCGAGTAGGGTCGAAGCGCTCAGCGGCTCGTATCAAGCCGATGTTGCCTTCATTCACGAGGTCTTCAAGACTCAAGACACTCTTGCGGTCGAAGTTCTTGGCTACCGAAACCACAAAACGCAAGTTTGCGTTCACGAGTTTTTCCAAGTAAGCATTGTCGTGAGTTTTGCGGTACATTTCGGCTAAGTGTACTTCGTCCTCAGGGGTAATGAGAGGATAACGATTGATGTCCTGAAGGTACTTTTCAAACGAATGGCTGTCACGCGGAGTGACACAATTTTGAATCTTTAATGGCTTCATAAAATTTTTTTCCTATTTAGTTGTCAAACAATTCTGTGGTGTGATTTCTCTTTGCTTAGAACTGCAAAATATGTGCCAAAATGGCAAAAGTAAGGTCGGTAATAAGCGAAAAATGACATTTTGTCAAAAAATGTCATATAAAAATAGCGTTGTCATAAACGAAATTTACGACAACGCTCAAAAAATACGTTCTATTTAAAGCAGCACTGAGGTTTTATTCGCCGCCGAGATAAGATTTCAGCAAGCGGCTTTTCTGTCCTTTGAGTCTGCGAATAGCCTTTTCTTTAATTTGTCGTACGCGTTCGCGAGTGAGATCGAATTTTGCACCTATTTCTTCGAGAGTCATCTCTTGGCATCCGATTCCGAAGAACATCTTCAAAATGTCGCGCTCGCGCTCATGAAGTTGATTGAGTGCGCGGTCTACTTCTTTGGAAAGGGATTCTTGAGTAAGTGAAAAGTCGGCCATAGGCGAATCATCGTTAGCGAGAACATCGAGAAGACTGTTGTCTTCACCCTCAACGAAAGGAGCATCTACCGAGATGTGTCGTCCTGAAACCTTCAGAGTGTCGGAAATTTTGTCTTCCGGAAGGTCAAGCTCTTTTGCCAATTCCTCAGCTGACGGGCGGCGTTCGTGTTCTTGTTCAAATTTTGATAGGGCTTTACCAATCTTGTTGAGCGAACCTACTTGGTTGAGAGGGAGGCGCACAATGCGAGATTGCTCAGCCAAAGCTTGCAATATCGATTGTCGAATCCACCATACGGCATAGGAGATAAATTTAAAACCACGGGTTTCGTCAAACTTTTGAGCGGCTTTAATAAGTCCCAAGTTTCCTTCGTTGATAAGGTCGGGCAAGCTCAAACCTTGGTTCTGATACTGCTTTGCCACCGATACTACGAAGCGCAAATTTGCTCTGGTAAGTTTGTCTAAAGCTCTTTGGTCTCCTTTTTTGATGCGTCGTGCAAGTTCTACTTCCTCGTCTACACTGATAAGCTCTTCACGGCCTATTTCCTGAAGATACTTGTCGAGCGAAGCGCTCTCACGATTGGTAATTGATTTTGTAATTTTTAATTGTCTCATCTACAATTTATATAATTAAGCACGCAAAGTTACGAAAAATAATTCGTTATATAGAATTATAACTGCAAGTTTGTGAAATTATTGTTGATTTTTTTATCTTTTATTGCTTTTTCCTTAGAAAAAAACATTTTTGAAATGTGCTATATGATAAGAACGGAGGCGCTCCACAAAGCACCTCCGTGAGAATTATCTAAGATTAAAATACGTTGCCCGGTTGCGTTATTCGCTGAGGTCTACAGCGTAGTAAGCGCGTTTGCCTGTTTTATAAATACCGGTAAGGAACATTACTTTCTCGTTGCCTTCGTTGTTCATAATCGAGTTGTAGATCGATTCTACATCGTCGACCGAAGTCACTCTTGTATTGTTGATTTCGAGAATAATGAAACCTTCTTTCACGCCGGCATCCTTGATGCGACCATCCTTGATGCCTGCCACTTCCACGCCTGAGCGAAGGCCCAATTCTTCTTTCTTGGCTTGGCTGAGTGCCTTGAATGCGCAGCCGAGCGATACAAAGTCGGATTTCTTGGTAACCGTGGTTGTGCCTTGGTTGTTCTTGAGAGTGGCTGTGGTGTTGTGCAACTTGTTGTCGCGATAGTAAGATATGCTCACTTTGTCACCAGGGCGGAATCGGCTAACTTCTTCCTTCATCTGGCCGGAGTTCTTTACTGTGGTGTTGTTGATTTTCACTATCACGTCGCCTTCCTTGAGTCCGGCTTCCATAGCAGCGCTGCGTTCGCTCACGCTTGCTACATAGATACCTTCTTTGGTGGCAGTGATGTTGTTTTCCTTAGCCTTGTCGGCATCGAGCTCGATGTAGGTGATACCTAACACAGCCTTTTGCACGCTACCGAATTCGCGAATGTCGTTGACCACCTTGCTAACTATAGAAACAGGGATGGCGAAAGAGATACCTGCATAGCTGCCGGTTTGAGAATAAATCATAGAGTTGATACCCACGAGCAGACCGTCGGTATTAACGAGCGCGCCACCACTATTGCCTGAGTTAACTGCCACGTCGGTCTGAATAAACGATTCGATGTCGACAGTTCCGTTTTGGCGACGGCTGTTATCTACGGTTACGCTACGAGCTTTGGCGCTGACTATGCCGGCAGTGACAGTGGAAGTGAATCCGAAAGGATTGCCCACAGCAAGCACCCATTCGCCCACCTTAAGCGCATCGCTGTCGCCGAATGTGATGGCTTGCAGGTCCTTGGCTTCCACCTTGAGAAGAGCAAGGTCGGTCGACGGGTCGGTGCCTATAATCTTTGCGTTGTATTTGCTGTTGTCGTTGAGCGTAACTTCGAGTTTTTCAGCACCATCGATAACGTGATTGTTGGTAACGATGTAGCCATCGCTGGTGATAATCACACCGCTGCCGAGTCCGAGAGGCTGCATGCTTTGCTCACTATCCTTTTCTTCTTGCTGTTGGCGAGGACTTGAACCGAAGCCAGAGCCCGGGCCGAAGAAGAATTCGAATGGGTCGAAGCCACGCGAACGCTGTTGACGCTTGGGTGTGGCAAAACTCTTGATGCTGACCACCGAGTTGATGGTGTTTTCAGCCGCTTTGGTGAAGTCGGTTTCCACAGCCGGCATGCGACTTGCGGTGCGTATGAAGTTATTGTCCTGCTGCGCTGTGTTTGCACTTGCGTTACTCGACGAGAAAGCCAATCCGTTGCCATCGCTGAGAGCTGAGGTGGCAAACAATGTGGTGGCTGAGCCAATCACTGATGCTCCAAGTAGGAGCAAACCGAATTTTGTGTTTTGTTTCATAAACTATTTTGTTAAATTATTTGTTTCGTTAATAATATAATAGTTAAAATTTAACTTTTAAATCTATTGCAAATGTATACTATTATTTTTCAAAAACAATGCCTTAATGTGTAATTTTAATGTAAATTAAGAGAAAAAATTGTGGATTTAGCAGATGTTTAAAGTTTGGTGGTTGAGTAGAAGCGATATGCAAAAAAAGATTAAAGATAAAAACATGACAAAATTGCAAGAAATAAGAAGATAATGCAGATGCAGGCGAAGAAGGTGTGTAAAAAAAGGCAGAGCGAGGTTGAAAATTATGGAAATGTGCGTATCTTTGCAAATAAATAGGAATAATAATGGCAGTAGCGTGTCTTGTCGCTCTCAGCTCAATGTGCTGGGTGAGGAAAGTCCGGGCAACGCAGAGCATCATATTTCCTAACGGGAAGCCATTCGCGAGGGTGGAGTAATGTGACAGAAAACAACCGCCGTCTGCACGCGTCGGGCGGTAAGGGTGAAAAGGCGAGGTAAGAGCTCACCGGGTGTTTTGGCGACAAAGCATGCCGCACATCTTATGAGTTGCAAGGTCAAGTATATCGGCATTTAAGGGTTGCTCGTCCATTGCCGAGGGGTAGACTGCTACATATAATCGCTATGGCAACATAGCGGTCAGATAAATGACAAGACGGGATTTTTGGGTCCCGACATAACCCGGCTTATAGCGCAACTGCCATTATTTCTTTTTTATATAAATTTGAAGCCATGATGAAAAACATTAAAATAGACATCAAGAGCATAGGCTCGCTATTGAAGGATTATGGTAAGATTCTTCGCCACATCTATGATAAGTATTTGGAAGTGGACTTGATGCAAATAGCATGTGCGTTGACGCATCGCACGTTGCTTGCCATAGTGCCGGTGATGGCTATGATGTTTGCCATAGCACGAGGATTTAATGTGCAAAATTTTCTTCAAGAGCAGCTGGTGGAACATTTCCGTTCGCAGCAAGATGCAATAAATTATGCTGTGTCGTTTGTTGATTCCTATCTCAAGCATGCCACCGATGGCGTTTTCATAGGCGTGGGCATAGTGGCATTGATACTTACCTTATATTTTTTGCTCGATGCCGTGGAACGCTCGTTCAACAAAATTTGGAATTGCGATGAGCGCTCGTATACGCGCAAGTTTAGCGACTACACCGCCATAATGTTTTGGGTGCCGGTGCTTATGATAGCCGGATTTGGCATTTCGGTGTGGATTAATAGCGGGATACGCGCCTTTTTCGACTTGCCTGCCATTTCTACATTTCTGCGTTACCTGTTTATAGTGGTGAATTTCTTGATAGAATGGGCTGTATTTACATTATTAATGATGTATATGCCCAACACTATGGTGCGATTTCGTTATGCTTTTATCAGCGGTTTTCTGTGCAGTGTGGCTTTCGATGTGTTGCAATATGTGTTCGAGTGGTCGATATATGTATCGAGCTACCATGCCGTATACGGCAGTTTTGCCTATCTGCCGTTATTTCTGCTGTGGGTGCAATTTTCGTGGCTCATATGTCTTGTAGGGGCACAAATAGCGCACTCAGCTCAGATATATTTTGCCGAGAAAGAGGCAAATCAAACCGAGCTGAGTAGCAATGGTTAATGCTTGGAATTTAAGAAAGAGAGCAAATCGGCAACTATGAAAGTGCTTCCGCCCACAAACACCATATCGCCGGCGGATGCCTCGTTTAAGGCTGCAGTGTAAGCCTCGGCTACATTGTTGTAGCAATTACCCATAAGACCTTTTTGAGCAGCTTGAGCTTGCAGTATTTGTGCCTTCTGCGCTCTTGGAATCATGGCTTGCGTGAAATAATAGATGGCATCGGCAGGCAACATATCGAGTATGTGATCGATATCTTTATCATTTACAAAACCTATTACAATGCGAAGTTTGTTGCACTTGGCGGCTTTGAGTCGTTGTGTAATGTATTGCATACCTCCGGTGTTGTGCCCGGTGTCGCATATAGTGAGAGGATGGTCGTTGAGTTTCATCCATCGGCCCATAAGACCTGTTTGCTCGCATACGTGGCGGAATGATTGGGTTATCGACTGCTGAGAGATGTCGATTCCAAGTTCGCGTAGTTCGATTACGGCATTAAGAATGGTGTTGGCATTATATATCTGACAATCTCCGGCGAGTTGGCTTTCAATAATTCCAAAGTCGGCGGTGTGATATGTGACATATTGAGTGCCGTAGGATGCCTCTGTGATTTGGGGATGATCTTGAGCGAAACGGATAGGGGCATTTTGCTCGGCGGCTTTGTTGGCAAACACCTTTTTTACGTCGCCCTCGGCTTCGCCTATCACTACCGGTATGCCCGGCTTGATGATGCCGGCTTTTTCAGAAGCTATTTCAGGCAAAGTATTGCCTAAAAATTGAGTGTGGTCGAACGAGATATTGGTGATAACGCACAATTCAGGATTGATAATGTTAGTGCTGTCGAGGCGTCCGCCAAGACCAACTTCGATAACAGCAAAATCCACTTTCTCATGGCGGAAATAGTGGAATGCCATAGCCATAGTCAGCTCGAAAAACGAAGGATTGCCTTCGAAACCCGACTTCCGGTATTGCTCAACAAAATCGATGACATACGACTCCGGAATCATGGCACCGTTCACTCTTATTCGTTCGCGAAAATCTATAAGGTGTGGCGAGGTGTAGAGTCCCACTTTATATCCGTTGTTTTGTAATATGGCGGCAAGAGTATGCGACACCGAGCCTTTGCCATTGGTGCCTGCCACATGTATGCATCGAAAAGAGCGATGAGGATTTTGGAAAATGTTGTCGAGAGCAATACTCGTGTCGAGTCCTGCCTTATATGCCGATGCGCCTACGCGCTGAAAAGCCGGATGCTGACTATAAAGAAAGTCGATTGTTTCGTCGTAATTCATAATAATAGTTTAAAAAATAAGCAATCCCGTAATTGCCGCCAGAATGATGACGAAAATGGGGTGAATCTTGGTGAAATATACTATGCAAAACGATGCTATGCAAATAGGTATGGTTTTGAAGAGTTCCGATTGGTTGGCGCCGAAATTTTCGCTGTTCATAAGCAACAGAGCAGCCGATGCAATCAGCCCCACCACCACGGGGCGAAGACCCATGAAAGCTCCTTTTATGTAGGGGCTGTCTTTATGTCGATTGATGTAGTGGCCGGCAAAGAGAATCAGTGCAAATGGAGGCGCCACTACGGTGATTGTGGCTACTATCGATCCCAAGATACTACCTGTGAGAGCATAACCTATGTAGGTGGCACTATTGATGCCGATAGGTCCGGGCGTCATTTGTGAAATAGCTACAATGTCGGTGAAAAGTTGGCTTGAAATCCATCCCGAATCCACCACTTCGCGCTGAATGAGCGAGAGCATGGCATATCCGCCACCGAAGCCGAAGAGGCCTATCTTCAGGTAAGCTATGATTATTTTGATATATATATTCATTTGCAGAAGTTTTATTGATGGTGATAGGTGGTGTTACGAAATCTTGTTGAAGATGTGAGTGATGTAATAAGCATAACCACCTAAGGCTCCAAGAATGATATACACGATGGGGTTGGAGATGTATGGAATGCCTGAAACGATAAGCAAAGCCACTGCTATGGGTATGATTATGGTTTTCTTGTTTATTTTGGCAGCGCGAGCTGTGGTTATAACCGGAGCTATAATCAGAGCCACCACGGCAGGACGTATGCCCATAAACATTTTGCTTATTATTTCATTGTTCTTTATAGTATCGGGGGTAAGGAACATGGCTATGAGCAAAATGATTGTGAACGATGGCAGAATGGTGCCGAAAGCAGCGGCAAGGCTTCCCTTTAGACCTTTGAGGCGGTCGCCCACCGATACCGAAATGTTAACAGCCAAAATGCCCGGCATCGATTGAGCCACGGCGAGCAGGTCGAGAAACTCATCTTTTTCTATCCACCGATGCTTGTCGACAATCTCGCGCTCTATGATGGAAATCATAGCCCATCCACCGCCGAAGGTAAATGCCCCAATCTTTAAGAACGATAAGAACAGCTTTAAACAAATATTGTTCATAATCAAAAAAAATGTTTATTACCAATTGCGGATGCAAAGGTACGGAATATTATCCCAAAGTGTGCCGATTTGCAGAAATTTTGCATAAACTAATTGTGCATATTAGGAGCCTTCTGCTGAAAAACAGCAAATGAAGGAATAAAAAAGTAACTTTTTTGCAATAATGGTTTTGATAAATAAATAATTGTGTATCTTTGCATATAGTAATCTTAAAACTAATAGGTTATTAACAAAATAAACGGATAAGACAGATATAATCATTTGCAGAATAAAGAGAGATGAGTTACGCAAAAACGATACTTATAGTAGACGATAAACCGATTATCGCAAAGATGTTGATGATGAACTTAAAGGATTATAAGTGCATCTATCACTCCAATCCTGTTAAGTGCATCAAGTGGCTTCAAGAAAATGGAATGCCCGACTTGATAATAACCGACTTGCGCATGCCCACTATGTCGGGACGCAAGTTTGTGGTATTTCTTAAGGAAAGTGATAAGTATCGCAATATACCGGTGATTGTGTTGTCGTCGGAAGACAATGCCGAAGAAAAGCGAGAATTGTTTGAACTTGGAGTGTTGGAATATGTGGTAAAGCCATTCAACCCGCATGATGTGCGCTCTCGTGTGCAAAATGTGCTTGGATATTGATAAAAAGTAGCAGCAGAGTTGCTATAATGTTATATGGGGCGTGTAGAAAAAGATGCTTTTTTCTAACACGCCCCATATATTATTATATATATAATATGTGTATTGATACTCGTTTATTGTAGAGGGAGTGCAAATGTAAATGTTGAACCTTTAGACACTTCGGAAACAAAGTTGAGAGAGCCTTTGTGGGCACGCACAAATTCGCGGCATAGCGAAAGACCGAGACCGGTGCCTTCTTCTTGGTGTTTGCCCATAGTGGTAATGCCTATTTGGTCGCGAAGGGCATCTTGCACTTCTTGAGTCATGCCGCATCCGTGGTCGGTGATGCTGCAAACGAAGTCGGTGCCGGTGAATTTCGATTCAATTTCGATGCTCGAATCGTCCTCGCTGAACTTTATGGCATTAACGATGATGTTGCGAGCTACTGTGGTAACCATCTTTTGGTCGCCTATAAATTCGGCATTGTCGGTCAGGTCGCGGTGGGTGATGGAGATGT
This sequence comes from bacterium, assembly GCA_004563195.1. Taxonomy (GTDB): domain Bacteria; phylum Bacteroidota; class Bacteroidia; order Bacteroidales; family Muribaculaceae; genus SFTJ01. The sequence goes on along the minus strand of SFTJ01000001.1, from coordinate 131,006 downwards.
TGTGAAGGTTTGCCATCGAAGATGCCGCCTTAATGGCATTGTTGATGGCTTCGCTAAAGATGAATCGCGAAGGCTGGAATATGAGTTTTCCCATCTGCGATTTTGTCCAACTCAGCAAGTCCTCGAGAAGAGAGAAAAGTTCGTTTGAGCTATCGGTGGTGGCATGAAGCAATTCCTTCATATCATCGCCAATGGTGTTGCTGTCGAGGCTTTCGTCGAGCATATTGAGCACCGTCTTGATTGTGCCCAGTGGCGAACGGAGGTCGTGAGCCACCACGGCATATAGTTTGTCGCGATTGTTTACCAATCGGCGCAGTTCTTCGGTCTGATTGATGATAGTGCGCTTATCGGACACCGACATAAGTTGATGCTTGATGCGAATCAATATCTCTTCGGTGTTAAACGGCTTGGAAATGAAATCGCTGCATCCGGCTTTAAATCCCTTCACCATATTGTTGGTATCGCTGAGCGCGGTAACGAACAGGAACGGAATTTCGCTGATGCTTTCGATTTCCGACTTGCGACGAGCGGTTTCATAACCGTCCATTTCGGGCATCATAATGTCGAGGAGCACGAGGTCGGGGTGCTTCTCTTGCATAATCTGTAATGCCGTCTCACCATCTCGTGCTATTAAGGTTCTGTATTTTTCGCGTTTCAATATAGCATCGAGCAGGATGGTGTTTGTGGCGTTGTCGTCAACAATTAGTATGGAGAAATCGGAGGGATTGATATTATTATTCATATTTCGGTTCATAAAGTCTTTGGAAAACAAAAATATAGTCAAAAATGAAGATTTGCAAGTTTTTTGCGATTAAAGTTAAAAAATGTGGTTGAAATAGGGTGTAGATTAGCAATATAGTGTAATGTGTGGTGAGGTGGAGAGTTGATTTTTATGGCTTCGACACACATGATTATAATGGGTTAGAGGGTAAAAAGTTGGTGATTCGGGATAGAGTAGTGCGATTTTTTTATTCTTGAAGATTAGTTTTGGCACAGAATATGCAATTAAAGTGAGTGGCGTTGCCGTAAAACCAAATTACGGCACCCGATACCAAAAGAAATAATTAATAAAAACTTAAAAATAATTTTATCATGACAATCAGACCATTATCAGACAGAGTTCTCATCGAACCCGCTGAGGCAGAAGTAAAGACAGCAGGTGGTATTATTATCCCTGATTCAGCAAAGGAAAAACCACTAAAGGGCAAAGTTGTGGCTACAGGCAACGGAACCAAAGACGAAGAAATGGTGGTAAAGGTAGGCGACACTGTGCTTTACGGTAAGTATGCCGGAACCGAAATCGAAGTGGAAGGTGCAAAATATCTTATGATGCGCCAAAGCGACATTCTTGCAATTGTAGAATAACATTATTATTATAATAAGGAGACAATAATCATGGCAAAAGAGATTAAATTTGACATAAAGGCACGCGAAGAACTTAAGAAAGGCGTGGACGCATTGGCAAATGCGGTGAAGGTAACACTTGGCCCTAAGGGTCGCAACGTGATTCTCGAAAAGAAGTTCGGTGCACCCCATATCACCAAGGACGGTGTGAGCGTGGCTAAGGAAATAGAATTGGAAGACAAGTTCCAGAACATAGGTGCCCAGTTGGTAAAGGAAGTGGCATCGAAGACAGGTGACGACGCCGGCGACGGTACTACTACAGCTACTTTGCTTGCACAGGCTATCATCAACACCGGCCTTAAGAACGTGGCAGCCGGAGCAAATCCTATGGATGTGAAGCGCGGTATCGATAAGGCTGTGGCTAAGGTTGTGGAATGCATCAAGGCACAATCGCAAGAAGTGGGCGACGACTTCGATAAGATTGAAAATGTGGCTCGTATTTCAGCCAACAACGATTCGGAGATAGGTCAGCTCATAGCTGAGGCAATGAAGAAGGTTAAGAAAGAAGGTGTAATCACAGTGGAAGAAGCCAAGGGCACTACTACCAGCGTGGAAGTGGTGGAAGGTATGCAATTCGACCGCGGTTACATTTCTCCATATTTCGTAACCAATACCGAAAAGATGGAATGTGAAATGGATCACCCATTCATCCTTCTCTTCGACAAGAAGATTTCTAACCTCAAGGATATGCTTCCTATTCTTGAAGCTACAGCACAGAGCGGACGCCCATTGTTGATTGTGGCTGAAGATGTAGATAGCGAAGCTCTTGCTACATTGGTAGTTAACCGTCTTCGTGGCTCGTTGAAGATATGTGCAGTAAAGGCACCGGGCTTTGGCGACCGTCGTAAAGAGATGCTCGAAGATATCGCAGTATTGACCGGCGGTATTGTAATCTCTGAAGAAAAGGGCTTGAAGCTCGAAGGCGCTACTGTGGATATGCTTGGTACTGCTGAAAAGGTTTCGGTAAACAAGGAAACTACAGTAATCGTAAACGGCTTGGGCGACAAGACAGCAATTGCCGAACGTGTGGCACAAATCAAGACCCAAATCGAAACCACAAAGTCGACCTACGATAAGGAAAAACTCCAGGAACGTTTGGCTAAGCTTGCCGGTGGTGTAGCAGTATTGTATATCGGTGCTCCTTCGGAAGTAGAAATGAAGGAAAAGAAGGACCGTGTAGACGATGCATTGAGCGCAACACGCGCTGCAGTAGCCGAAGGTATCGTTCCCGGTGGTGGCGTTGCTTACATTCGCTGTATTTCAAGCCTTGAAGGTATGAAGGGCGACAACGACGACGAGACTACCGGTATCGAAATCATACGCCGCGCTATCGAAGAACCGCTTCGCCAAATTGTGGCAAATGCAGGTTTGGAAGGCGCAGTAGTTGTGCAAAAGGTTAAGGAAGGCACAGGCGACTTTGGTTACAATGCTCGCACCGATTCTTACGAAAACCTCTTCACTACAGGTGTAATCGATCCTGCCAAGGTATCGCGCGTGGCTCTTGAAAATGCTGCTTCGATAGCAGGTATGTTATTGACTACCGAATGTGTTATAGCCGAGAAGCCGGAACCTGCAGCACCTGCACCTGCAGCACCCGGTATGGGTGGCATGGGCGGCATGATGTAATGCCTGCTACGATAATAGGTAGAGAAAAATTGTTCTCATAATCATAATGACACGCCTTGCGTGAGGTAATTATCCTCCTACGCAAGGCGTGTCGCTTTTGTTTCTTACTGCTGCACTCTGTGGTGCTCTTGTGAAGGTGGGTGATTAACCGAGAATCTGCTCGGCATGCTCCTTAACCTTGATTTGCTTTGGACCTAAGATTCGAGTTACCACACCATTTTCATCGGTGATGAATGTGGTGCGGAAAGTGCCCATACCCACCTTGCCACACATCTTTTTTTCGCCATATACGCCGAGTTGTTCCACCAGCACCTTGTCGGTGTCGGCAATAATGGGGAACGGAAGCGAATATTTTTCGATAAATTTCTTGTGAGAGGCTTCGCTCTGGATGCTTGCGCCCAAAATGGCATAGCCTTGGTTTAGAAGTGCCGAATAGTTGTCGCGCAAGTTGCAAGCCTGATTGGTGCAACCCGGGGTATTGTCCTTTGGGTAGACGTAAAGCACCAATTTCTTGCCTGCAAAATCACTTAACTTTATTTCATTGCCGTCTTGGTCTTTTCCCAATATTTCCGGCAGTTTTTGTCCTATTTCTATCATAGATACTAAAGGTTTGATGATGTTTGACATAAATTTTATTGCTCAAAATTATAAAATGACTGCCGCAAAACAAAGCAATTATTGATAAATTGTGTTATTTTTGTATAGTAAGTACAGAATGACGAATATAATATTTTGGTAACAGAACAATAAACCATAGCGATTGTTACAATATTGTTATATCTTTTTTCAGCCTATGTTATACATTTGCATTGAAAAAAACTTATAGATGGAAGAAAAGCAGAGAATACTGGTGGTTGACGATGAAAGCGTGTTGTGCGACGTGCTGAAGATAAACCTTGAATGTGTTGGATACAAGGTAGATACGGCATTGTCGGCCGAAGAAGCATTGCAAAAGAATTTGTTGGACTACGATTTGTTTATTCTCGACGTGTTGATGGATAAGATCAATGGGTTTGAACTTGCTTCCACTATACGCCGTAATGCAGGTTCGTCGAATGTGCCGATAATTTTCTGCACGGCACTCGATTCGGAAATCGACCTTATAAAGGGATTCGACGTAGGCGCCGACGATTATATCAAGAAACCATTTTCGATGAACGAATTGCGCGTGAGAGTGCGCAGTGTGCTTCGCCGATACTCATCGCCACACTCACCATGCATCGAGTTTGAGGAAATAGAGATTGATACCATTCAGCGTCATTGCAAAGTGGCAGGGGAGGAACTATCGCTCACAAAGACGGAGTTTAACCTGCTATATTTCTTGATGAGTAATGCCAATCAGGCATTTACTCGCGAAGAGCTGCTCTCTTCGGTGTGGGATGCTGATGTATATGTGGTAGATCGCACTATAGATGTTAATATCAACCGTCTGCGCAAGAAGCTGGGCAAGTATGGGTCGAACATTTTTACAAAATCGGGCTATGGCTATGGATTTAAAACGCACGATTAATTACCAGACGAGAATATTTCTTCTCGTGTGCGTGTTTTCTTGGATAATTACGTTTGCCTTTTTGGTACTCCAGATTACGCGCGAGCGGGAGTATAAAGTGGGTATGCTCAATGCACGCCTTCAGGAGATGAATCGCTTGGTGATTCGCGACTATGAGAACGGCGTAGACATAGATTCTACCTATATGCATTATCTCAATCCTTCAGGCGATGTGCGAATATCACTAATTGACCTCAACGGCAAGGTGGTGTATGACTCAAGCGGCAAGGAGGTGCTTCGCAATCATGCCGACCGACAAGAGGTGAAAGATGCCATTATCTCAGGTGGCGGTTACACAATTCGCCGTCAATCCGAAACCAACAATAACGACTATTTCTACTCAGCCACTCGCGGCAAATCGATTGTGGTGCGCTCCTCGATGCAATATAACAGCGAATTGGAGAGTCTGCTGTCGATTAACGGCTTGTATGTTTTGCTGATAGTAGCTACCTCGGTAGTGCTCACTATAGTGGCATTTTTCGCTTCGCGACGACTGAGCAAGAGCATTGCCATGCTGCGCGATTTTGCCAACTGTGCCGAGCATGGTGATATTGAAGGCTTCGATGTGTCGAGTTTCCCGAAAGGTGAACTTGGCGACATATCGGGGCATATAGTGAACCTGTATAAGAACTTGAAGCAGACAGCAGAGGAGCGCGACCGAAATCTGCAAGAGGCAATGTTTGAAGAGTCGGAGAAAAACCGTATAAAACAACAATTGACCAATAATATCAACCACGAGTTGAAGACTCCGGTACATGCCATACAGGCATGCCTCGAAACGGTGATAGATATGGGCGATAGCATGAGTGAGGCCTCGAGGAAAGAACTCATAGAAAAATCGTATCAGAACACCAAGCGCTTGTCGGCACTCCTTGCCGATGTGTCGATAATCACCCGCATGAGTGAAGCGTCAGACCGCATCGAAGTGGAGCAATTCAATCTGAAAGATACCATCGAATCGGTAGCCGATGAGGTGTTGAATCTCTATCCCGCCGACAAAAATATTCACTTCGATATCAATGTGCAGGATAACATCGAAATCAATGGAAATGAGGGCTTGATAGAGTCGATTTTCAAGAATTTGATGGTAAATTCGGTGTTGCATTCGGGCGGAAATGAAGCATATTTGCAGTGCCGCAAAGGCAATGACGGCTATGCGCATATAGTATACTATGACAATGGGAAAGGCGTTCCCGAAGAACATATTTCAAAAATTTTCGAAAGGTTTTATAGAGTCGACAAAGGCAGGTCGCGAGTCAATGGAGGCACCGGCTTGGGATTGTCGATAGTGAAGAATGCAGTGCTGTTCCACAAGGGAACCATCACTGCAAGCAATCGCCCTACGGGCGGATTACGCTTTGAGTTTACTTTACGCTTATAGTGTAGGAGTGAATTGTGGTAATAATCTGAACAACAAATACTTAAATTACATTTTTATGAGTCCTGTATTTACGATGATCTTGGTCGTCTTGGGCATTCTCGCCATTCTCGACCTGATTGTAGGAGTTTCTAACGATGCAATTAACTTCTTAAATTCGTCGTTAGGGTCGAAAGTAGCACCGTTTAAGGTGATAATTTCGGTAGCAGCAGTAGGTATAATAGTGGGTGTACTTACATCGAGCGGAATGATGGAAGTGGCACGCAATGGCGTATTTCACTGCGAGATGTTTACGTTTAATGAGGTGATGTTTCTCTTTGTTGGCATTATGCTGTCGGATGTGATATTGCTTAACACATTCAATGCACTTGGTTTGCCAACATCAACCACGGTTTCGTTGATATTCGAGTTGCTCGGTTCGTCGGTTGCGATAGCTTTGTATAAGATATCTAACGACCCTGCACTATCGATAGCCAACTTAGATCAGTTTATCAATACCGGCAAGGCATTGGCAATGATAAGCGGCATCTTGTGCTCTGTGGTTTTGGCATTTATCACCGGTTCGGTGTTTATGTATTTCTCACGATTGATATTTTCATTCCGCTACACCGAGAGCTTGCGCCGATATGGTTCGATGTGGTGTGGTGTATCGATTGTGGGCATCATCTATTTCGCCATTTTCAAGGGTTTGAAGAACTCCGGGTTGTTGACACCTGAATTCAATGTTTTTGTATCCGACAATATCTATTTATTGCTCTTTGGATTGTGGATAGTGTGCTCGGCAGGTCTTTATCTTTTGCAGCGCATGAATGTGTGCATCCTCAAGATAACTATTCTCAGCGGTACTTTCGCATTGGCACTTGCTTTTGCCGGCAACGACTTGGTGAACTTTATTGGTGTGCCATTGGCAGGATTTGACTCTTACCGTATGGCACTCGACAGCGGCAACGAGGCAATGCTGATGGGCGATTTGGCCAACACTACGCCGGCTACTATATGGCTTCTTTTGCTTGCCGGTATAATAATGGCAGTAACGCTATTCTTCTCGAGAGATGCTATGAAGGTGGCAACTACCGAGCTGAGTCTTTCGGCGAAGAATAATAAAGATGAACGATTCGGCTCGTCGCCCATATCGCGTTCGTTGGTGCGATTTGCATTGAATATCAATCGCAGCATGCGTGATAGCTTGCCTGCCTCTTGGATTGATAGAATTAACAGCCGATTTATCCCCGACGATTCGTTTATGGCTGAGAATGCAAGTTACGACAAGATACGAGCAGTGGTAAATCTTACTGCAGCTGCAATTCTTATCTGTATCGGTACATCGCTGAAGTTGCCGTTATCTACCACCTATGTGGTGTTTATGGTGGCAATGGGTAGTTCGCTTGCCGACCGAGCATGGGGTAGAGATAGTGCAGTATATCGTATCTCAGGTGTATTGATAGTGATTTCGGGCTGGTTTATGACCGCAATTATCGGATTCTGCTTGTCGCTCTTGGTGGGTTTGTTCTTGATATGGGGTAAGGCATTTGCTCTGGTAGCGCTTATAATATTGTGTGGCTACATACTAACTCAGCACTACATATCGGCTCCGAAGAAGAATGAAGAAGATGATTCGCTTGCACCAATCAATGGCAATAACGACGAAAAAGAAGTGCTTGTGTATTATTCGAATGCTATTTGCAAGTCGATGAACGAAATCTCGGGCATTTATAATAGAATGCTTATTGCCTTGTACACCGAAAATCGCACAGCACTTAGAGAAGAGAAAGTGAAGAGCGAGGAAATGTATCGCAAAGCCAACGATGCTAAATATGGCATTGTGGAAGTGCTCGCAAAACTCGAAGCCGACCACATCTCTACAGCTCATTTCTATGTGCAAGTGGTTGACTACCTTTGCGAAGTGACAAAAGCTCTTATGCATTGCGTTCGTCCGGCTTATGAGCATATCAACAACAATCACCGTGGTCTATCGGGTGAACAAATAAAAGATTTGAAGTGCATTAACGATGACGTTAACAGTATTTTTAATGTTATCGATGAGATGCTGAGAAATAATCGTTTCGACGACTTGGATTCAGTGATGGAAATGCGCGACAATCTGTTTGAGGTAATAGCCGATTGTATTAAGAATCAGATTAAGCGATTGAAGGAAGCCGATATGAGCACCCGTGCAAGCGCACTCTACTTCAATTTGCTTAACGAAACCAAGACTATGGTTCTACAAACTCGCAATGTGATAAAAGCTCAAGCATATTTTGTGTCAGAAATTCAAGAAAAACGGTAATAATAGATTTGAAATTAGGTTATGATATCAAGTATGAATTATGACCAAAGAGAAAAGCCCGACGAGAGTCGGGCTTTTTTGATTATATGTAGTGAATATATATATTTTTTTTACTTTACAAGTCGCACGCAATTCTTGTCGGAGAGGTCTACGAGGTGCTGTTTGAACAGCAAGCCCAGGGCTTTTTTGAAGTCTTTCTTGCTGCACATAAACTTCACTCTTATTTCTTCGGGCGAAGAAGAGTCGGTTACAGTCATCACGCCGCGGTTATTGCTCAAGAAAGACAATATGCTGTCGGCCACTTCTTGCACGCGGTCCTTTTCGCCGGAGTGAAGCGTGACATCAATTTTTCCATCGGGGCGAACAGCTTTGATATATGCTTTGTGTTTTTCGCCTATATTGATGTCGCAGAATATCTGATTGTGGTAAATCATTCCCCAAAACAATTTGTTGATAATAACTTTAAATCCCAACTCAGTGCGCTGTGCTATAAGTATGTCCACCTCGTCGTGGGGTTTGAAGTCGGCTTGCTTGTTGTCGAGAAACTTGTCGAGTTTTGCCGACCCCACAATTCTATTTGAATTGTCATCGACATAAATATATACAATGTACCATCGACCTTCAATCATTCTCACTTTTTGTTCTCTGAAGGGTACCAAAATGTCCTTCATCAGTCCCCAGTCGAGAAATGCGCCCACCTTGCTGATGCTTTTCACTCGCAGCAATGAAAATTCGCCTACCATAGCCTTTGGCTTTTCGGTAGTTGCCACCAGTCGATCCTCAGAGTCGTTGTATACAAACACATCTACAAGGTCACCTATGCGCATTTCGCGCGAAGTGTAGCGGCGAGGCATAAGTATTTCCTCGTCAGAGTCTTCGGGGCCTATATATAGCCCGAAATCCACTGCTCGTTTTATTGTAAGGGTGTTGATTTTTCCTAATTCTATTGCCATAGTTCGAAATTTTGCACAAATATCGCAAAAAAAATTGTGAATTGAATCATATGTTTATTTGAAAAAATGTATTAACTTTATCAAATTATAATTACCTCATGCTATATTAATATTTAGTGATGAAAAAGTGCTTAAAATTAATATTTGTTTTTGTAGCTATAATGCTGGCAATGAGCGCTTGCAAGAATGTGGCAAGCGTGGGTTCTATGTTTTCCGATGCTGACACGGTGGCCATAGCAACAGTTAGCAAGAGCGATACTTCGTGGTTTGCATTGACCACGGGTGGTAGGTGTGATGTAGATGCAAGCGTCAACATCAGTTATCCGGCAGGATATAAGGATGCCGAAACCACCGATAAGATGAAACACTTGTTTGTGCAACATGTGCTTGAGTTGGCCGATAGCATTAGTTTTGATGAATGTCCCGACCAATACCTTCGTGGTATGCTAAACCAGTATGGCATCAGCAGTGATGAAAAAGCCGAGCATGTGGAAGACGATTATGTGAGCGTGTATCGCTATAGCAATATCACCGATATAGGTGTGGTGTTTAATCGCAGCAATATCCTCTCATTCTGCCGCTACGAGGTGATAAAGAAAAACGATAAGGTGACTATGGCTACTCACCGATATGTAAATTTCGACTTGAATAATATGAGTCGGATAGAAGTGAGCAATCTCTTCGGCGAGTCGGTACTCGATGAGGTGGCTAAAATGCTCAAGGACAAATTGAAAAAGCAAAACGGTGTAGACTCCGACGATGCACTGATAGATTTGGGATATTTCAATCTCGACAACTTGCGCGTAACAAATAACTTCTATTTTAAGGACGAATCGGTGGTGTGGACCTATGTGCCCTATGAAATTTCGCTATATAGTGTGGGCGAAACGGAAATAGAACTGACATTCGATGAGATGAGTATGTATCTCAACGATAATTCGCCGGTTTCGTATATCGATTGATAATTATTTTAGGAAACAAAACTAAAGAATGGAGCATATAATAAAGTATTTTCCGGGTCTTGATGAAGAGCAAAAAGCACGATTTGCCAAGTTGGGCGAACTATATCCTGAGTGGAACGAGAAGATAAATGTAATATCGCGAAAGGATATAGATAATCTTTATGTTAATCATATACTACACTCATTGGGAATAGTGAAGTTTGTAACATTTGAGCCCGGTACGCGAGTAATCGACTTTGGCACGGGCGGTGGCTTTCCCGGTATACCATTAGCAATATTCTATCCCGAAGTAACGTTCCATCTTGTTGACAGGATAGGGAAGAAACTCAAAGTGGCACAAGACATTGTAGACAATTTGGGATTGAAGAATGTTACCATACAGCACGGCGACATAAAGGAAGTGAAAGGCAAATATGACTTTGTGGTAAGCAGGGCTGTGATGGACCTAAACGACATGGTGCCATTAGTGCGCAGATTGTTGGCAAGAGAGATGAAGAATGCCGTCCCCAATGGCATTATTTGCCTTAAAGGTGGCGACCTGGATGATGAATTGCGCAAATTCCCGGAGGTCTTGACATGCGACTTGAAGCTTTATTTCGAAGAGCCATTCTTTGAGACCAAGAAAGTGATATATCTACCTGTGTAATTAATTGCATTTAGTCCAAAAGAAATAATGATGAAGATTAAGATGTTTGTAACCAACGACTTTATGGAGTTGTGTTATCTGCTAATCGAAGAAAATACGAAAGAAACAGCCATAGTGGATCCGGGAATGATGAAAGAGGCGAAGATTGACGAAGTATGCTCGTTTATCCGAGACAATGACTTAAAAGTGAAGTATGTGCTTCTCACGCATGCGCATATCGACCACGCTGCATCGGCTGAATTTTTGGCAAAGAAATACGGAGTGGAAGTTTGTGGCAATATTGGTGATGAAAGTCTTGCTCAAAATCTTGCCGACCAAGCTATGCGTTTTCATCTTCCGGTAAAGTTATCGCCGCTCACTTTTGGTCGTCACTTGAGTGATGGCGATGTTCTGACTCTCGGATTGGAGCAAATAAACGTAATCACAACCCCCGGGCACTCCGAAGGTGGGTTGACTTACTATGTCCCGACATCGGGCTTTGCTTGCGTGGGCGATACGATATTCGACGGAAGTATAGGCAGAACTGACTTACCCGGCGGTGATTTTGAGACACTTATTGATAGCATAAAGAAGAAGATTTTTACATTGCCCGATGAGACAGTTTTGTTTAGCGGTCATGGCCCGTCGACATCGGTAATTCGTGAGAAAAATTACAATCCATACGTGCATTAAAACTCAGAGAGGCATTAATAATATGATACAAAAAATCGAGGCGCAACATTTTGTTGTGCCTCGATTATATATATAATATGTATTATTCAGCCGATTTTGCTTCGGGTTTTAGCCATTGGTCGAGCCAGCCGAAGAATTCGCGTTGCCAGCAAATGGCATTTTGAGGTTTCAAAATCCAGTGATTTTCGTCGGGGAATGAAACCATGCGAGCTGGTATGCCACGTAGTTTGGCTGCATTGAAAGCCATCATGCCTTGAGTGAACACTATGCGGTAGTCTTTTTCGCCTACTGTAATCAGGATAGGAGTGTCCCAATTTTGCACGAACTTGTGAGGTGAGTTGGCAAATGTGTTTTGAGCGATGGCGTTATCTTTTTCCCAATAAGCGCCGCCCATATCCCAATTTGCAAACCACATTTCTTCGGTTTCGAGATATTGGCTTTCGATATTAAATATACCGGCGTGAGCAATGAGAGCAGCGAAGCGACCTTCGTGGTGACCGGCAAGCCAGTAAACCGAGAATCCGCCGTAGCTGGCACCTACAGCACCAATGTGGTCGGCATCGACGTATGGCTCTTGCTTCATATAGTCGACTGCGCTGAGGTAGTCCTTCATATTCTGACCTCCGTAGTCGCCAGAAATCTGAGCATTCCATTCAGTTCCGAATCCGGGAAGTCCTCTGCGGTTAGGAGCGATAACAATGTAGCCGTTAGAAGCCATAAGGCGAAGATTCCAACGCGATGACCAGAATTGGCTAACAGGTGATTGAGGACCACCTTGGCAGTAAAGTATGGCAGGATATTTCTTGTTAGGGTCGAAATCAGGAGGCAATACCACCCAAGTGGTCATCTCCTTGCCGTCGGTGGTGGGCACAAGGCGTTTTTGCCATGTGATAGGCTTTATTTGCGCAAGCACTTCATCGTTGACCGATGTTAATTTTGCAGGTTGTTTGCCTTCAGCCAAAGCATATATTTCGTTAGGAGCGCTATAGTTGTGACGCAAAGTGTAAACCTGCTCTTTGCCTACAAACACGCCTGCGTAGTCGTATTCGCCGCAATCGATAGTGTCAACCTTGTGGGTGTTAACATCGATCTTGAACATTGGAATAGTGCCTTGATACGGAGCGGTGAAATAGATTGACCGGTCGTCGTTGGCCCACGCAAAGCTGTCGGCAGTGTAGTCCCACTCGGCTGTTAAGTCGGTCTTTTCGCCCGAGGCAATGTCGAGAACGAAGATTCTGTTTTTGTCGCTTTCATAACCGTCGTGTTCCATCGACAACCAAGCCAACTTGCTACCGTCGTGCGAGAATGCCGGGCAAGTGTCGTAGCCCATCATGCCCTCGGTGAGGTTAACAGTGCGGCCATCGGCAACGAAATATTGGTAAAGGTCGCTATTGGTTGAAAGCGAATACTCTTTGCCCACCTTTTTGCGGCTAACGTAGATAAGGCTTTCGCTATCGGGAGCCCAAGCAATCGATTCGATGCCACCGAAAGGTTTCATCGGAGCTTCGTATTGTTCGCCTTCAAGAAGGTCGAGCACATTGGTGATAGCGCTGCCATCGAAGTCGCCAACAAAAGTGTGAGGGATGGTGGTTACCCATTCATCCCAGTGGCGATACATCATATCGTCGATAATGCGAGCCGAAGATTTCTTCAAATCGGGGTGCTTGTCGGTGACATTCTCGCCATATTTCACTTGAGAGATGAATGCGATTTTCTTCTCATCGGGAGAGATTACAAATCCGTCTACGCCATCTTTAACGTTAGATACGCATTTGCGGTTGCTACCGTCGGCGTCCATCACAAACACTTGCATGGTTTCACCATTCTTGCCGAGAAATGCAATTTTCTTGCCGCCCTCTATCCAAGCTTCATTGCTTTCGGAGAACGGGGTGCGGGTGAGCCTTTTTTGGTCGGAACCGTCGGCGTTCATTACCCATAGTTCGCGATTGCCTTTGTCAAGCTCGATGTTGTCGTATGCTACGCCATAGAGCAGTTTGCTACCATCGGGCGATACTTGCACACCCGATACTTTGCCGAGACCGCAAAGAATTTCGGGAGTAAATCGGCCGTCTTCGATTTTCAAATCGGGCTTTTCGATGATTTGTTCATCGTCGGCATTGCTGCACGATGTAACAGCCGCCATAGCCATAACAGATGCCATAATAGTTTTTGTTGATAAATTCATAGTGAATTATTAGTTTTTTGAGATTATTGGTTCTTTTTATTTTTGTTTCTTTGAATTAAAAGCGTGTTTGCGTTTGGGCGATTGATGCCCATAGGCTTTGCCACCATTGCGCGGAGCGGAGTTTCGTGGAATTTGGCCAATACCGCGAGGATAGAGCTGCGCCAAAAGGTCGGTGCGGTTAAGCTTCGACAACGAATTGAAGATAAGACGCTTATAATTGTCGTCGTACCAGAAGAAATATTTTCGTTGGGCGAGTTTGTCATCTTGGTTTATAGGAGTATACACCGGCTTAAGTGTGTAGGGGTGCACGCCACAATAATATGTTTCGGTAGAAACGGTCATAGGCGTGGGCGTGAAGTCCTGCACTTGCTCGAGGTGAAAATTGAGGTGTTTTGTTTCCACAGCAAGTTCGGCCATCGCCACCTCGGTGCATCCTGGGTGAGAAGAGATGAAGTAGGGAATCAATTGCTGTTTAAGTTGATATTTCTCGTTGATTCTGTCGAAGATGGCCTTGAACTCGTGGAACAGCGAGAACGAAGGTTTACGCATCAAAAAGAGAACATCGTCGTTGGTGTGCTCGGGAGCTACTTTCAGGCGCCCCGACACGTGAAAACGAATCAGTTCCTCAATGTATTTTCGGTTTATCTTGTTGATTCGCTCATCGTGGCACTGGTGCATAGCCAAATCGTAACGAACTCCGCTGCCAATAAACGACTTTTTGATTTCGGGCATTTGGTCCACGGTGTGATATATGTCAAGCAGGGCGCTGTGGTCATTATTGAGATTGTCGCATGGCTTGGGGTGCAAACACGAAGGACGGACACATTTTTTGCAGCGCTCGAGGTCGAAACCATGCATACCGTACATATTGGCCGAAGGACCGCCAAGGTCGGAGATATAACCCTTGAAATCGGGCATTTGAGTCACTTGTTTCACCTCGCGAAGTATCGACTCTTTGCTTCGGCAAGCTATGAATTTGCCTTGATGCGCCGAAATGGTGCAAAAGGCGCAGCCGCCAAAGCAACCGCGGTGCATATTCACCGAGTGGCGTATCATTTCGTAGGCGGGAATGTTTTTGCCATTGTAGCGAGGGTGAGGCAATCGAGTGTAAGGCAAATCGAACGAAGCGTCGATTTCCTCGGTGGTCATAGGAGGATTGGTGCGATTTACCTTTATCGCCATATTTCCGGTTTTCTGCCAAAGGGTGTGTCCGTTCCAAAGATTCGACTCTATCTCAATGGTTTTAAAATTCTGAGCTTGATGCAATTTCGAGCGTTTACACTCTTCGAATGAGTGAAGAATGATGTTATCGTCGTCGGGTTGCTCGGGCATAGCATCGGCAGAGGTGCGAATCACCGTTTGCGGCACGTTGCAGATATCGCCGATGCTTTTCCCGCCGGCAAGAGCATCAGCAATAGCCACTATTGGCTTTTCGCCCATGCCATATATTAGAATATCGGCATCGCAGTCGGCTAATATTGAGGGTTTTAGCATGTCGTCCCAATAGTCGTAGTGCGAAAGGCGTCGCAGCGATACCTCAATACCGCCGGCAACTACAGGCACATCTGGGAAGAGCTGTTTTAATATCTTGGAGTAGACAATAGCAGGGTGGTCGGGGCGCATACCGGCTTTGCCACCAGGTGTGTAAGCATCGTCGGAGCGGCGTCGACGGTTGGCGGTGTAGTGGTTGACCATAGAGTCCATAGCACCTGCCGAGACTCCAAAAAACAAGCGTGGTGTGCCGAGTTTTTTGAAGTCGCGCAAGTCGTCGCGCCAGTTGGGTTGCGGCACTATAGCCACGCGATAGCCCTTCGATTCGAGTACGCGGCCCACAACTGCAGCACCCATCGACGGATGGTCGATGTAAGCATCACCACTGAAAAGGATAACATCGATGTAGTCCCATCCACGTCGCTCTATTTCCTTCTTCGTGGTTGGCAGCCAGTGCTCTATGCCTATATTTTGATTATTGTCGATATTGTTGTTTGCCATAAAAATTCTTAAATATCTTCTAATGCTTTCTTGCGTTGCTCAAGTTTAAGCAACTCGTCGCGAAGTTGAGCCGCCTCGATAAAGTCCATATTCTTAGCCGCTTCAATCATATTTTTACGCAATCGTTCGATGGCTTTGGTTAAGTCGTCGAAGTTCATATATTGCACTACAGGGTCGGCAGCAATGCCCATCGAAGGCGTAAACTCGGCTTGATACGACACATAAGAAGCTTTTTCGCGAGTTCCGCGCGACAGATTGCTGCTGCCCTCGGTAGAAATCTGCGAGAACTCGTTGTCAACGCCGATAATAGCATTTCGCGCCTTGATGATGGCTTGAGGCGTGATGCCATGTTCTTGATTATAGGCAAGCTGCAGACTACGTCGGCGTTCGGTTTCGTCGATTGTTTGCTGCATCGATTGAGTAATTTTGTCGGCATACATAATCACTTCGCCATTAAGGTTACGAGCAGCACGACCGGCGGTTTGGGTTAGCGAACGGTTGGAACGCAGGAATCCTTCTTTGTCGGCATCGAGAATTGCCACAAGCGACACTTCCGGCAAGTCGAGGCCTTCACGAAGCAAATTAACGCCTATGAGCACATCTATGGCACCTGCGCGAAGGTCATCGAGAATCTGTATGCGGTCCATGGTGTCGACATCGGAGTGAATATAAGCCACACGCACATCGTGGTTGGCAAGATATTCCGACAATTCTTCAGCCATTCGCTTGGTGAGCGTGGTGACCAAAGTGCGCTCGTTGCGCTCTACGCGGGTTTGTATCTCATTGATTAAGTCATCGACTTGCCCCAATGACGGGCGAACTGAAATCTGCGGGTCGAGAAGTCCTGTGGGGCGAATAATTTGCTCGGTAACCACACCTTCGCTCTTTTCGAGTTCGTAGTCGGCAGGAGTGGCACTTACGTAAATGGTCTGCTTGGTGAGCGACTCAAATTCTTCGAATTTCAGCGGACGATTGTCGACAGCGGCTTGTAGACGGAATCCGTAGTTCACAAGATTGGTTTTGCGGGCTTGGTCGCCACCGTACATACCTCTGATTTGAGGTACGGTGACGTGGCTTTCGTCGATAATTGTCAAGAAATCATCAGGGAAATAATCGAGCAAGCAGAATGGGCGAGTGCCCGGTTCACGGCCGTCGAAATATCGAGAATAGTTTTCAATACCTGAGCAGTAGCCCACTTCTTTAATCATCTCAATATCGTATTCCACGCGTTCTTTCAATCGACGAGCTTCTATGCTTCGGCCTTCGTTGTAGAACATATCCACTTGAGTGCCCAAATCGACCGAAATCTCACCGATAGCTTTAGCTACGCGTTCTTTCGAAGCAACGAAGAGATTGGCGGGATAAATCTTAAATGCATCAACAGTCTCGGTAGGCAATTGTGTATCGGGGTCTAAAATCTGTATTGATTCTATCTCGTTGCCCCAAAATATGATGCGCACCATGATTCGTTCGTAGGCAAGCGCCACATCTACCGTATCGCCCGTTACGCGAAAAGTACCGCTGGTGTATTGCACTTCGCTGCGGGAGTAAAGAGCGTCGACGAGTTGGGTGAGGAACATGTCGCGACCTATTTCCTGACCCACAGACACATGAATTATGTTTTTGTCGAAATCATCGGGGTTGCCCATACCATAGATGCACGACACCGACGATACCACAATAATGTCGCGTCGACCCGATAGCAGTGCAGCTGTGGTCGACAAGCGCAAGCGGTCGATTTCCTCGTTGATGGCGAGGTCTTTCTCAATGTATTTATCGGTGGAAGGAATATATGCTTCCGGTTGATAATAATCGTAATAAGAGACGAAATAATGCACCGAATTTTCGGGGAAAAACGCCTTGAATTCGGAGTAGAGTTGAGCCGCGAGAGTCTTGTTGTGCGATAGAATGAGAGTGGGTTTATTGGTGTTGGCTATCACATTAGCCATAGTGAAAGTTTTACCCGAACCGGTAACGCCAAGAAGCGTTTGGTAGGGTACACCACCATTCACACCGTCGGACAATTCGCGGATAGCATTAGGTTGGTCGCCCGTAGGCTGATATTCTGAATGAAGTTTGAAATCCATGTGTTGCAGCTATAATTTTCGACTTTGTAAAGTGCGAAATATTAGTCTACAAAATTACAAAATTTGAGATGAATACACATTATATTAAAGAATATTTGTGTTCTTTTTTGCTTTTGGATATAGCATAGAGCTAAATAACGGCAGGCTCATCCTACATAAAACGATAATATTTATTAATTCTGCGCAGGCAATGAGGCCGATTTGAATCATAATTCGTAAATTTACTTCGTAAAAAGTGCCCGGGCGATAATTGCTCCGACAAGTGTGGACAAAAAATGGGAATATGAAAATAGAAGAAGCCATTCTCTATTGCCTTGCAAGCCGAAACAGGGGTATGCGAACCGAGGAGATAGCCGATATGATTAACAAAGAACGCCTGCATCTGCGCAAAGATGGTCAGCCGGTGACATCGAAGCAAGTATATGCCGTAATTGGGCGCTATCCCGATATGTTTATTAAGGCCGAAGGCAGGATATTATTGATGATATAAATTCAAAACATAGTTAGTGACAATGTTAGCATACACATACATAGAAAAAGGAAAATTTGCCCTTGTGGATAAGCCGAAACCTAAGTTGCAGGCACCCACCGATGCTATAGTGAGAGTGACCATGAGCAGTATATGCTCGAGCGACTTACACATAAAGCATGGCAGCGTGCCTCGTGCAGTTCCCGGCATTACCGTAGGTCATGAAATGGTGGGAGTAGTGGAAGAAATCGGCAAAAAAGTGACAAAGGTGAAGCCCGGCGACCGAGTAACGGTGAATGTGGAAACATTCTGCGGAGAGTGCTTCTATTGCCGGCACGGTTATGTGAACAATTGCACCAATCCCGACGGCGGATGGGCCCTCGGTTGCCGCATCGATGGTGGGCAAACGGAGTATGTGAGAGTGCCATTAGCCAATCAGGGATTGAATATAATTCCCGAGGGTGTGAGCGACTTGCAGGCATTGCTTGTGGGCGATGTGCTCGCTACCGGCTTTTGGGCAGCTCGCATCAGTGAGATAACCGAAGAAGACACTGTGCTGATAATAGGCGCAGGTCCTACCGGAATATGCACACTGCTGTGCGTGATGCTTCGCCACCCACGGCGCATCATAGTGTGCGAAAAGTCGGAAGAGCGACGCCGTTTCGTGAGCGAACACTATAGTAATGTTATGGTGGTTACTCCCGAAGATTGCAAAGAATTTGTGGCACAAAACAGCGACCATGGCGGGGCCGACCGAGTGATAGAAGTGGCTGGAGCAGAACACACATTCCGCTTGGCGTGGGAATGCGCCCGTGCTAATGCCATTGTCACCGTGGTGGCTCTTTATGACCGCCCGCAAGTGCTGCCTTTGCCCGAAATGTATGGCAAGAATCTCACGTTCAAGACCGGTGGTGTAGACGGCTGTGACTGTGAGGAAATACTCGGTTTGATAGAGCAAGGTAAGATAGATACCACCCCTCTCATCACACACAGTTTCCCTTTGAGAGACATCGAAGAAGCCTATCGCATATTCGAGAATAAGCTGCAAGGAGTGATAAAGGTGGCAATTTTGTGATAATTAACCTTGAGGATAACCTAATTTTTTGTACTTTTGCAGTTTGATAATTAGAAACAGCAATAGATGATAGCCATACAAAATTTGTCGGTAGAGTTTAGCAGTAAATCGCTATTCGACAATATAAACTATGTAATAAACAAACGCGACAGAATAGCCCTTGTGGGAAGAAACGGGGCGGGAAAATCGACTATGATGAAGATTATAGCCGGACTTCAGTCGCCAACAAGCGGCACGGTATCCAAGCCCTCGGATATTACCATAGGTTATCTGCCACAGCAGATGGTGCTCTCTGATACACAGACCCTTAAGGAAGAAGTTAAGAAAGCATTTGAACACGTAAACAAGATAAATGCCCGAGTGGAAGAACTCAATGCCGAACTCTTAAAGCGCACCGACTATGAGAGTGAGGAATATCATAATCTGATTGACCGTTTGTCGCATTACACCGAGCTCCAAACCATGTATCGCTCCGACAATTGTGAGGCCGAAATGGAACGAACTCTCATAGGTCTCGGATTTCTGCGAAGCGATTTCGACCGCCCCACAAGTGAATTTAGTGGAGGGTGGCGTATGCGTGTGGAATTGGCCAAACTATTGCTTCAAAAGCCCGACGTGTTGCTGCTCGACGAGCCTACCAACCACCTCGACATCGAGTCGATACAATGGTTGGAGAATTTCATTAAGACAAAAGCCAATACTGTGGTGCTCGTGTCGCACGATAAGGCGTTTATTGATAATGTAACTAATAGAACCATCGAAATATCGCTCGGAAAGATATATGATTACGCCGTAAACTACAGCAAGTTTCTCGAATTGCGCAAGGAACGCGTGGAACAGCAGATGCGAGCATATCAGAATCAGCAAAAACAGATACAGGACACCGAAGCCTTTATAGAGCGCTTTAGATATAAAGCCACTAAGTCGGTGCAAGTGCAGAGCCGCATAAAGCAGCTCTCGAAAATCGACCGCATTGAAGTAGACGAGGTGGATAATTCACATCTGTCGCTGAAGTTTCCGCCGGCACCACGGTCGGGCGACTATCCTGTGATAGCCGAAGATGTGACAAAAAGCTATGGCGACCATTTGGTGTTTGCCGATGTGAATTTCATCATCAAACGAGGCGAAAAAGTGGCGTTTGTGGGCAAGAACGGCGAAGGAAAATCCACTTTGGTGAAGTGTATTATGAACGAGATACCCTATGGCGGCGTGCTGAAGATAGGGCACAACGTTAAGATAGGTTATTTTGCTCAAAATCAAGCTCAACTGCTCGACCAAGATTTGACCGTGTTCGACACCATCGACCGCGTGGCTGTGGGCGATATACGAACAAAAATTCGTGACATTCTCGGCGCATTTATGTTTGGCGGCGAAGCCTCCGATAAGAAAGTAAAGGTGCTCTCGGGCGGTGAAAAATCGCGCTTGGCCATGATAAAGCTCCTGCTTGAGCCCGTGAATCTACTGATACTCGACGAACCGACCAACCACTTGGATATACCCACAAAAGAAATCCTGAAAGATGCCATACGCGCATTCGACGGCACGGTGATAGTGGTGTCGCACGACCGTGACTTCCTCGACGGTTTGGTATCGAAAGTATATGAATTTGGCGGCGGCAAAGTGAAAGAACACCTTGGCGGCGTGTATGATTTCTTGCAAAGCAAGCAGCTCGAAACACTTCAGCAGCTCGAAGTGGCTGCTCCTAAAGGCAATAAAAAACCGGAATCGGAAGGCTCGGCAGCAAGTAATCCTCTCGAGACTATGAGCGCATCGAAACGATCATATTTCGAGCAAAAAGAACACGATAAACTGGTGCGACAAGCCCGTAAACGCGTGGAAGAATTTGAAAAGCAAATTGCCGAACTTGAGAATAAAGTGGCTGAAATAGAGGCATCTATTGCAGCCGGCAAAACCGATAACCCCAACATCTTTACCGACCATCAAGAGACAAACAAGAAACTCGAGATGGCTATGAGCGAATGGGAACTTGCATCGGAAGAACTCGAACGCGTGAGCAATGAATAACAGATAATAATCATCATAAAAATCTAAAAAACAAAAGTAATAGAGAAAATGAAAAAGTTAACATTATTGGTTTCATCATTGGCTTTATTATCAACAATTACAATGACTGCAAACGATAAAGGAAAAATCGGAGTTGACAGAGCAAATCTCGATATGAGCATAGCTCCGGGTGAAGATTTCTATCAGTATGCTACCGGAGGATGGCAAAAGAACAATCCTCTCGATCCACAGTATTCGCGCTTTGGAACATTCGACGAGTTGGCAGAGAACAATCGTGCACAAATCAAGGATTTGGTTCAAAACCTTGATAAAACCAACCCGGCAAAGGGTACAGTGGCACAGAAGGTTAACGACCTCTACAAGCTCGGTATGGACAGCGTGCGACTCAACAGCGAAGGCGCTGCTCCTATTAAAGAAGAGTTGGCAAATATTGCCGCAATGAAAAGAGCCGACTTGCTAAGCACTATCTACCACCTTCATAACGATGTGACATCTACACTCTTTGGATGCTTCGTGATGGCAGATTTGAAGGATAGCAATGTGAATATATTGTATCTGGGTCAGGCAAGTCTCGGTATGGGCGACCGCGATTACTATCTCGAAAACGATGAAAACAGCACAAAAATCAGAAATGCTTATATCAACTACATCGAGACTATGATGAAGCTTGCCGGTTACAAGCCGAAAGCAGCCAAGCAAGCAGCCAAGAACGTGTTGAAAATTGAAACCGAGATAGCAAAGGTGACAATGACACGCGAGGAAAGTCGCGATATGTCGAGAATGTATAACATCTACACAGTGGATCAGCTCCAAAAGGAATTCCCTTCAATCAAGTGGGCTGAATATTTTGTAGCACGCAATCTGAATGGTGTGGACAAGGCATGCGTAACCGAACCTAAGGCTTTGGCTAAGGTTAGCGAACTTATGGCAACCCTTAAAGACCAAGAACTTAAGGACTATATGGCATTTGATGTGATCACCACAGCAAGTTCGTACTTGAGCGATGATTTTGTGGATGCCAACTTCGAAATGTTCTCACATGTAATGTCGGGCAAAACAGTGCAAGAGCCACGATGGAAACGCGCTTTGGGTACGCCAAACAATATTCTCGGCGAAGCCGTGGGCGAACTATATGTAGAAAAGTATTTCCCTGCAAGTTCGAAGGAAAAGATGCTCAAGTTGGTTAACAACCTGAAGGTGGCATTGGGAGAGCACATAGCATCACTCGACTGGATGAGCGACAAGACCAAAGTGAATGCATTGGTAAAGTTGAACAGCTTTACAGTGAAGATAGGCTATCCCGACAAGTGGAGAGATTATTCGGGAATACAGATTGACCCGGAACAATCATATTGGGAAAATGTGCGTCGTGCGAGAGCCTTTGAGAGTGCATATGCGCTCTCGAAGTACGGCAAGCCGGTAGACCGCGATGAGTGGGGTATGACACCGCAAACCGTTAATGCTTACTATAATCCTACAACCAACGAAATCTGCTTCCCGGCAGGTATTCTCCAGGCACCGTATTTCAATCCTAACGGCGACGATGCTTGCAACTACGGAGCGATAGGAGTGGTAATAGGACACGAAATGACACACGGATTCGACGACCAAGGTCGCAACTTCGACCAAAACGGCAACATGGTATCGTGGTGGACCGAAGAAGATGCGAGCAAGTTTAAAACAAAGACACAAGTGCTTGTGGAACAGTTTAATAACATTGTGATTCTCGGCGATACCCATGCCAATGGGCAGTATACACTTGGCGAAAACATTGCCGACCAAGGAGGCTTGCGAGTGGCATACACGGCATTCAAGAAGACCGAACAAGGAAAATCGAACGAACAAATTGACGGCTTTACTCCCGACCAACGCTTCTATCTAAGCTATGCCAATGTGTGGGCAGCCAATATTACCGACCAAGAGATTTTGCGTCGCACCAAAATAGATGTTCACTCACTTGGCAAATGGCGCGTAAACGCCACATTGCGCAACATACAGTCGTTCTACGATGCCTTTGACATCAAGAGCGGTGATAAGATGTATATAGCACCTGCCGACAGAGTAATAATCTGGTAAATAGGATAGCACTACTTTGCAACATAATACTGCGGCGAGTGTCATTGTCGGGGAAAAAGGCATGACACTCGCCGCAGATTTTTTGGTTTTGTGGCTCATTTTGGCGCTATTATGGTTAAATATGGCAAAAATATTAATCTAAATTTGTGAAACGCAACAAATAGTTGTAATTTTGCACCCGATTTGGTGTGAAATCACTATTTTATTGATAATTAATAATTAAATAAATATATTCAAGCACAATGAATGTAAATTTCGAACAGTCGAATAACGTAAATGGCGTTATCACTATCACTATTGGCGAAGCAGATTACGCCGAAAAGGTAAAAAAGAATCTAAAACAAATAGGTCTCAAGCACCCGGTAAAGGGTTTCCGTCCTGGCCACACTCCGATAGGAATTTTGAACAAGCTTTATGGAAAGCAAGTTCTCGCCGATGTAGTAAACGACGAAATAGGCGAACAATTGACCAACTATATTCACGAAAACAAGCTTCAAGTGCTTGGCGAACCAATCTTGAGTGAAGATAGCAACTTCGATATTGATAACAGCAAGGAATTTACATTTAAGTTCAATGTAGGTCTTGCACCGGAGTTCGATGTTGACTTGTCGCAAGTGGAAATACCATACTACAACATCGAAGTAGATGACGAAATGTTCGAAAACCAAAGCAAATCGATGCGTATGCGTTTCGGCAAGCGCGAAGATGTAGAAGAAACTACTCCTGAAGCACTCATCGCAGGTTCGTTGGTAGAGCTTAACGAAGACGGCAGCGTGAAGGAAGGCGGTATTACCGTAGAGCACACTTATGTGAGCCCACGCTTCTTCAAGAGCGAAGACGAAAAGGCAAAGTTTGCCGGCAAGAAGTTGAACGAAGAAGTAGTGTTCAACCCATGGAACACTTGCGAAGGCAATCTTGGCGAACTTGGCGGTATGCTTAATGTGAAGCGCGAAGAAGCCGATGTAAAGAGCGACTTCAAGATGACCATTACAACTATTTCGGTAGATAAGGAAGCTGAGTTGAATCAGGAATTCTTCGATCAAGCATTTGGAAAGGATGTGGTTAAGAGCGAAGAAGAATATGTAGCCAAGGTTAAGGAAAGCATTAAGGCATCACTTGTAGGCGACAGCAATTACCGCTTCACTGTAGATGCACAAAATGCTATCGTAAACCACATCGGCAACATAGAATTGCCCGACGAATTCTTGAAGAAATTCTTCGTAATGAAGGACGAAAAGGCAACAGCCGAAAAGATGGAAGAAGACTATCCAAAGATGAGACCACAACTCATCTGGCAACTTGCCAAGGATAAGATTGCAGCCAACGGAGCTGTGAAGGTGCAAGAAGAAGACTTGCTCAACATAGCTAAGTTGATAGTAACTCAGCAGTTCTCGCAATATGGCATCTACAATGCACCTGCTGATGCAGTAGAACGTCAAGCTAAGGAAATAGTAAAGAATGCCGAATATCGTCGCGACCTTGCTAATCGTGCTGTAGACGATAAGGTGTTTGCTTACATCCGCGCTACTGCCAAGATTGTAGAAAAGGAAGTTTCGGTGAAGGAATTCAATGCTCTTTTTGAAGCAGCAGAGTAATTATCGGAAAAATAACGGATATTTTTATGAGGTGATATCGCATCTATGTTATGATGTCACCTCATTTTTTTACTTTATTTGTAAAGTTTTGCGTTTTGGCATTTTTTTTGTAGTTTTGGATATCGAAAAATACATAAAACGAACAATATATGAAAAATGACTTTAGAGATTATGCAGTGAAGCATTTGGGCATGAACGGACTTGCCCTCGATCAGTATAACACAATCACAAGCAGCTACATCAATCCTACGATTATTGAGGAACGTCAGCTCAATGTGGCACAAATGGACGTATTTTCTCGATTAATGATGGATCGAATCATATTTTTGGGTACACAAATCGATGATTATACAGCTAATGTGATACAGGCACAGTTGCTCTATCTCGACTCGGCAGAGCCCGGTAAGGATGTGTCGATTTACATCAACTCACCCGGTGGCTCGGTGTATGCAGGACTTGGCATCTACGACACAATGCAGATTATACAAAGCAATGTGGCTACAATCTGCACGGGAATGGCGGCATCGATGGCAGCCGTATTGTTGGTGGCAGGAGAGAAGGGTAAGCGCTCGGCACTCAAGCACTCGCGCGTAATGATTCACCAACCATTGGGAGGCGTGCAAGGTCAGGCAAGTGACATCGAAATCACCGCTCGAGAGATATTGAAGTTGAAGGACGAACTTTACACCATTATTGCCAACCACTCAAGTCAACCATTTGAGAAGGTGCAAAAAGACTCCGACCGCGACTATTGGATGACATCGGCCGAAGCGCTGAAGTATGGCATGATTGACCAAGTTCTCGAACGTACAGACAATAAGAAATGAAGAAAAACAAGACGGAATTATATTGTAGTTTTTGCGGCCGTTCGGCAAGCGATGTGCGTCTCCTGATACCCGGACAGGGTGGGTGCATATGCAACGATTGCGTGGAGCAAGCCGGTGAAATAGTGAAAGAATATCTTCACGAAGAGCGTGTACGCAATGTTGCTAAAGCAAACGATTCGATAAAGGAAATACCCACTCCTAAAGAAATAAAGGAATATATCGACCAATATGTGATTGGTCAGGACGATGCAAAGAAGTATCTGTCGGTAGCGGTGTATAACCACTATAAGCGACTCACTCAAACCATCGAATCCGACGATGTGGAGATAGAAAAATCCAACATAATCATTGTGGGACCCACCGGAACCGGAAAAACACTCTTGGCAAAGACAATAGCCCGATTGTTGCAAGTGCCGTTTGCTATAGTGGATGCTACGGTTCTCACCGAGGCCGGTTATGTGGGCGAGGATATAGAGAGTTTGCTTGTGCGTCTGCTTCAAGCCTGCGACTATAATGTAGAACTTGCTCAGAAGGGTATAGTATTTATCGACGAGATAGACAAGATAGCCCGCAAGAGCGATAATCCGTCGATTACCCGCGATGTAAGTGGCGAAGGTGTGCAACAGGGCTTGCTGAAATTGCTCGAAGGCTCGGTAGTAAATGTTCCGCCCCAGGGAGGGCGCAAGCACCCGGAGCAGAAAATGATTCCGGTCGACACCAAGAACATATTATTTATATGTGGCGGCGCATTCGAAGGAATAGAACGCAAGATAGCTCTTCGTCTTAACACCCATGTGGTGGGATATGGAGCAAGCACTGAGCGCAATCAAGTGGATAAGGAAAAACTATTGCACTATGTGGCTCCTCAGGACCTCAAGTCGTATGGCTTGATTCCTGAAATAGTAGGACGCTTGCCTATATTGACTAATCTTGAACCACTCGACCGCGATGCATTGCGCAAGATACTCACCGAACCCAAGAATGCCATCACTAAGCAATATGTGAAATTGTTCAAGATGGACGGTGTGGAACTGGTATTTGCCGATGAAACGCTCGATTTCATAGTAGATAAGGCAATAGAGTATAAACTTGGAGCTCGAGGCCTGCGATCGATAGTGGAAACGATAATGATTGACGCCATGTATGAGGTGCCGTCGAGCAAGAAAAAGAAATTTGTACTGAAGCGAGATTACGCCGAACAGCAATTAAAAAAGGCAAATTTCGAGGCATTTAATCAAATATAGAAATTTAAGGCTCAAAAAACTTGCAATTTTTGAGCCTTTATTTTATATTTGTATAACTAAAAGAAAGAACCAATCAATTATTAACCATGGCCAACAACAAGCAACTCGTCGCAGAATTGAAGAAGCACTTCGGATTCGACTCCTTCAAGGGTAATCAGGAGGCGATTATAGAGAATTTAATCGCCGAAAAAGATACCTTTGTGCTTATGCCTACGGGTGGCGGTAAGTCGTTGTGCTATCAACTTCCATCGCTTATGATGGAAGGAACGGCCATAGTAATCTCTCCGCTGATTGCATTGATGAAAAACCAAGTCGACGCTATGAGAAATTATAGCGAAGACGATGGCGTGGCACACTTTTTGAATTCTTCGTTGACACGCGAAGCAGTGCTTGAGGTAAAGGAGGATGTGCGCCGAGGCAAAACGAAACTGCTGTATGTAGCACCCGAATCGCTCACTAAAGAGGAAAACATAGAGTTTCTGAAGACAGTGAAAATATCGTTTTTTGCGGTGGATGAAGCGCATTGCATTTCGGAATGGGGCCACGATTTCCGCCCCGAATACCGTAACATTCGACCTAAGATTATGGAAATAGGCGTGCGCCCGGTTATAGCATTGACTGCTACGGCAACGCCAAAAGTGCAGCACGATATACAGAAAAGTTTGGGAATGACCGATGTGACTGTGTTTAAGTCGTCGTTCAACCGACCTAACCTATATTATGAGGTACGCCCAAAGACCAAGGATGTGGATAAGGACATTATCCGCTACATCAAGTCGCGTCCCGGCAAGTCGGGCATTATTTACTGCCTAAGCCGCAAGAAAGTGGAAGAACTTGCCGAAACACTATGCGTAAATGATATCAAGGCGTTGCCATACCATGCCGGTATGGAGAGCGCCAAGCGTACCGAGAACCAAGATGCCTTCTTGCTTGAGGATGTGGATGTGATAGTGGCAACAATAGCTTTTGGGATGGGCATCGATAAGCCGGACGTTCGCTTTGTGATACATTATGATATACCCAAGAGTCTCGAAGGTTACTATCAGGAAACGGGTAGAGCCGGACGCGATGGCGGCGAGGGCGAGTGCATCACATTCTACACCAAGAGCGACCTGAAAAAGCTCGAGAAGTTTATGCAGAGCAAGCCTGCAAATGAGCAAGAGATAGGCAAACAGTTGCTCGCCGAGACAGCTGCCTATGCCGAGTCGTCGGTATGCCGTCGCAAAACTCTGCTACACTATTTCGGAGAAGAATACACGCAGTCGGACTGCGGTAACTGCGATAATTGTCGTCATCCCAAGGTGCGAGTGGAAGCAAAAGACGAATTGTGTGCTGTGCTTGAGGCCATTTTGGCATTGAAAGAGAAACGCAAAACCGACTATGTGACAAAACTATTGCTTGGCAAACCACTCGAAGACATAAAGGATGAAAGTCTGGAATTGTATGGGTCGGAATCGAGCGCAGAGCCAAAGTTTATACACTCAGTGATAAATCAAGGAGTGATAGAGGGCTATATCGAGAAAGGTATCGAGAATTATGGCTTGCTAAAAGTAACGCCCAAAGGAAGAGAATATCTTGCACATCCGGTGTCGTTTAAGGTGGCTGAAGACCGCGACTTCACCGATATCGACAGCGAAAACGAAAGCAAATCGGGAGGTGCCAATTCGCTTGACCCCGAGCTATATGCAATGCTTAACGACCTGCGCAAGAAAGTGGCAAAGAAAAACAATCTGCCACCCTATGTAGTATTCCAGGACAATTCGCTCGAAGCAATGGCAACAACATATCCTATCACAATGGAAGAACTGCAAAACATTCCGGGTGTAGGAGAGGGTAAAGCTCATCGCTATGGCAAGGACTTCATAGAACTAATAGCCCACCATGTGGAGGAGAATGAAATAGAGCGACCACTCGACTTCAGGGTGAAGACCGTGGCAAAGCGAAGTGTGAAGAAAGTGGATATAATAAGGGGTATCGATAAACAGATACAACTCGACGCACTTGCCGACTCATTGTTGCTTACTTTCAGCGAACTCGTGGATGAAATAGAGTCGATAGTCTATTCGGGCACCCGAATCAACATAGATTATTATTTGAACGAAATAATCGACGAAGACGATATTAACGAACTTGCCGAATACTTCAGAGAAAGTGACACCGACGACCTCAAAGAAGCCTATAAAGAATGGGGCAATGTGTTCTCGGAAGATGAAATACGACTTGTTCACCTGAAGTTTATGAGTGAACACGGAAACTAATGGTATAAAGTCTTGTCGGGCAAAAGCCCGGCAAGACTTTTTTGCGCAAAAAAAGACATTAAAAAGCGAAAACATAATAGATTATTCGTGAAAAGTTTGTAATTTTGTGCGCAATAAAAGAAATAGCACTCTCGAGTGTGGGAGCGAGACACCTGCCGGGGAGTAATGATTTGAGAAGAATATTAATAATTAATAACGCCGTCAGGCAAAACAATTCTATTATATGTCTTTTATTGAAGATCGCGTAAAAATGGAAGGTGTAACCTTCGATGATGTACTTCTTATTCCTGCATATTCAGAGGTACTACCAAATCAAGTAAACTTAACAACTAAATTCTCCCGCAACATCACACTGAATGTGCCGTTGATATCGGCAGCTATGGACACAGTAACCGAGTCGCAGATGGCAATAGCCATAGCACGCGAAGGCGGTATAGGTGTAATTCACAAGAACATGTCGATAGAGGAACAGGCACGTCAAGTGCATGCTGTGAAGCGTGCAGAGAATGGTATGATTTACGATCCTGTCACCATTAAGCGAGGCTCAACAGTGCAAGATGCGCTGAATATGATGCACGAATATAAAATAGGTGGCATACCTGTGGTGGATGATGAAAGAAATCTGGTGGGCATCGTTACCAATCGAGACTTGCGCTTTGAACGTGATTTGACCAAGGTTATTGATGATGTGATGACCAAAGAAAATTTGGTAGTCACCAGCCAGTCGACTAATCTTGAAGAGGCAGCCGACATACTTCAGAATCATAAGATTGAAAAATTGCCTGTTGTCGACAAGAACGGCAAGTTGGTGGGTCTTGTAACATATAAAGACATAACAAAAGCCAAGGATAAGCCAAATGCAGCCAAGGATGCACTAGGACGCTTGCGCGTGGCAGCCGGAATAGGCGTTACCAAGGATTCGATGGAGCGTGCACGTGCTCTTGTAGAGGCAGGCGTGGATGCATTGGTGATAGATACAGCTCACGGACACACCAAGGGCGTAGTGGAAGTGCTTCGCAGTGTGAAAGCCGCATTCCCGCAAGTGGATGTAGTGGTGGGTAACATAGCTACCGGCGAAGCAGCCAAATACCTGGTGGAAAATGGTGCCGATGGTGTAAAGGTAGGTATTGGTCCGGGTTCTATTTGCACCACCCGCATCATTGCCGGTATAGGTGTGCCTCAATTGTCGGCAGTATACGACGTGGCTAAGGCTCTCGAAGGCACCGGAGTGCCATTGATTGCCGATGGTGGTATCCGTTACTCGGGCGATATAGTTAAGGCATTGGCAGCCGGAGCATACTCGGTGATGTTGGGCGGAATGTTTGCCGGTGTAGAAGAATCGCCGGGCGAAACCATTATTTTCAATGGCCGTAAATTCAAGACATATCGTGGAATGGGTTCTCTCGAAGCTATGGAAAAGGGTAGCAAGGACCGCTATTTCCAGGGCAATGTTTCCGACAACAAGAAACTTGTGCCAGAAGGTATAGCAGCACGCGTGCCATACAAGGGTACACTCTATGAGGTAGCATATCAGATGCTTGGCGGACTTCGTGCAGGTATGGGTTATTGTGGCGCACCCACAATCGAGGCATTGCACCACGCACAATTTGTGAAGATAACCAATGCCGGTATGCAAGAAAGTCACCCACACGATGTGGCTATCACCAGCGAGGCTCCTAACTATAGCCGCAACTGATAGAATGGCAGGTTAAGACTTCAATTCTACCATTATATAATACGGTTCCGCAATAATTTCGGTTGAATTGCTCGTTTTATATGGGCAGCGACAAGAAAAGTTGCGGAATCGTATAATTTTTGTGCCAAATTCTCGTTAGAATATAGAATCTAAAAAAATATCTAATAAAACGATGAGAACAAAAATAGCCATTTGTGCACTGCTTGGAACTGCTTTGCTGGCATATGCCGCAAAGAACGACCCTGTGGTAATGAAGATTAATGGTAAGGATGTGAAACTTTCGGAGTTTCAATATCTATATCACAAAAATAGCGCTCAGCAAATAGAGAAAGAATCGCTCGAGAAATATGTAGACCGTTTTGTTGTCTATAAGCTCAAGGTGGCACAAGCCGAGAGTGAATGTTTGGATACATTACCGTCGTTCAAGAAAGAGCTTGACGGTTACAAGAAAGATTTGCTAAAGCCATATTTGGAGGACACCACTGTAATCAACACATTGGCACAAGAAGCCTATCAGCGAATGTTGAAAAATGTGGAAGTGGTGAATATATTTCTTACTCCCGGTCGCGATGCGGTAAGTGCAGAAGCGCAAAAGCATCGCATCGATAGTTTGTATCAGTGCCTTAAGAATGGTGAAAACATCGAAGACTTGGCTTACAATTATTCGGAGGACCGTTCTGCAAAGAAACGCAGAGGTAGCTTGGGTTATATAAAAGCCGGCGTATTTCCTTATGTATTCGAAAAAGTGGCTTATGAAACTCCGGTAGGTGAGTTTTCCGAGCCATTTCGCAGTTCATTCGGTTGGCACTTGCTGAAAGTGACTAATGTGCGTGATGATAAGGGTAAGGTGGTGTGTGCACACATCTTGAAGCTCTATCCCAAAAATGCCGATGAAGCAGCAAAAGCAGAAGTGATGAATAAGATGAATGCCATCTACGATAAAGTGGTGGCAGGAGCCGACTTCAACGAACTTGCCAAGGCGGAGTCGGAAGACCCGGGTTCGGCAAGCAAGGGTGGTATGCTTCGCGCTTTCGGTAGTGGCGAGATGGTATCGGAATTTGAAAAAACAGCATTCGATCTTGCCGATGGTGAGATTTCGCGCCCATTTGAAACCGTGTATGGCGTGCATATCATCAAAAAATATTCGAGTCAGCCCGTAGGTTCGTTTGAAGAAGTGAAGAAAGACATTCTCACAATGATAGAACGCGACGAACGCGCAACTATGGCAAAAGATGCCCGAATGAATGAGCTTAAGAAGCAATACGGATTTGAAAAGAACAAGGATTTCGACCGATATGTGTCGCAGATGATAGCCGATGCAGCCGGAAATGACACAGTGTTTGTTAATTCACTCAAAAATTCTGGTTTTACAGCGTTTACACTCAAAGGCAAAAAGGTGCCTGTGAGCGAAGTGGCAAAGAATATGCAACCACGCAATGTGATCTCGGCTGAAGGCGAAAAGATGATGGCAAATATGGCATTTGATGAAGCTGTAGAGGCTCAGATATCGCAGTTGTATATGGACGAGCTTTATAACACCAACGAATATTTCCACAATCTGATGAACGAATATCGTGATGGTATGCTGCTCTTCGAAGTGAGCAACCGCACCATCTGGGAGGGCGCAAGCAAGGACACTGAAGGCCTCGAAGCCTACTATAATGCTCACAAAGACGAGTATAAGTGGGACAAGCCTAAGTTTAAAGGATATGTGGTTATGGCTTATAACGACTCGATTATGCAAGAAGCAGTGAAGTTCCTTAACGAAAATGCTTCGGACGACGACAAATACACTAAACTGAAGAAAGAATTTAAGGCAAAGGTGAATGTGCAGAAAGTATTTTCGGCACAAGGCGAGAATGCTGTGGTAGATTATCTGATATTCAAAACCGGTAAAAAGCCCGAAATCAAGAAGTATAAGGAATTTTACGTAGCAGAAGGCAATGTGCAAGCACAGCCTGAATGCGCTGCCGATGTGAAGATGCAAGTGGTGAGCGATTATCAAGCTTATCTCGAAGAAAAATGGGTGAAAGAACTCAAAGCCAAGTATCCTGTTAAGATCAATCAAAAGGTGCTGAAAATGGTGAAATAATCATTTTCGACAAATAAACAACAATAACGCTCCTGACATTACGCAAAGTGAATTCAGGAGCGTTTCTTTATTATTAATGACATAAATAATTGCGGATATAAGGCTATTTAGTTAAAAAAGATTTTAAATGTGTCAATATTGTCGATATGATTTTGCCGATTGACAAAAAATAGTGAAATTTGTAGAGATAATTAAATACAAAAACTACAGTGAAACTTAAATTTATAACATTTGTTGCATTTGCCATGGCATCAATGTTGGGCAATGCACAGAATAATGTGGCAGAAGAAGTGGCCTGGGTGGTAGGTGATGAACCTATATTCAAGTCGGAAATAGAAGAACAATATATGCAGATGCAATATGAGCGAACCACATTGCCGGGCAATCCGTATTGTGTGATACCGGAGCGCATAGCAATCGAAAAACTCTTTTTGCATCAAGCAAAAATCGACTCAATAGATGTGCCCGAATCGATGGTGGTGCAGCAGACCGAGCGACGCCTCAATTTCTTTATCAATAACCTTGGTTCGAAGGAGAAAGTTGAAGAATATTTCAGAAAGTCGATGCCCGAATTGCGTGAGCAGACAATGGCGATGGTGAGAGACCAAGCCACCATACAAGAGGTGCAAAACAATCTTACCAAAGGCGTGAAACCTACACCATCCGACATACGCAAGTACTTCAACTCGCTGCCAGCTGACTCATTGCCTTATGTGCCACTACAAGTGGAGGTGCAGATAATCTCGATAAATCCCGTGATTCCGCAACAAGAAATAGATGAAGTGAAAGCACGCCTTCGTGACTATGCCAATAAGGTAAACAACGGCGAAAGCGAATTTTCCACACTTGCCATCCTTTATTCCGAAGACGGAAGTTCGGTTTACGGCGGAGAGATAGGTTTTATGGGCAAAACCGATTTGTTCCCCGAATATGCCAATGTGGCATTTAACCTCAACGATACCAAGAAGGTGTCGAAGATAGTGGAAACAGATGCCGGATTTCATATCATACAGTTGATAGAAAAACGCGGCGACCGTGTGAACACCCGTCACATCTTGTTGCGTCCGAAAGTGTCGGACAAGGACCTTACCGATGCCATCACGCGCTTGGACTCGATAAAGAGCAAGATAGACCAAGGCAAGGTGACATTTGAAGAAGCCGCACTCTATGTTTCGCAAGATAAAGATTCGAAGCTCAATAAGGGTATAATGACAAACGAAAAGACTATGTCGTCGAAATTTGAAATGGCAGACCTTAATCCGGAAATAGGTAAGGTAGTCGACAAGATGCAAGTGGGCGATGTGTCGGAACCGTTTGTGATGATGAATCCCAAGACCAACCGTGAGATGGTGGCAATAGTGAAGTTGACACGCCGCATCGAAGGTCATAAGGCCGAATTGGCAGAAGATTATCAGCAGATAAAGGGAATGTATGAAAACAGTCAACGCCAAAAGATAATAGCCGACTGGATAAAAGAAAAGCAAAAAAAGACCTATGTGAGAATCGAAGAAGGTTGGCGTGACTGTGAATTCCAATACCAATGGGCGAAATAAAAAGAATCAAACGTATTATTCGGATAAGTGAATAAGAAAAATAACATATATCGACACAATGGGCATAAGATTCGAACAGGAGTCTTATGCCTTTTGGCTATTAGTCTGCTGCAGAATGTGTTTGGCATAACCGCATGGGCACAGAAACCCGATAAGCAACAGAAGGCCAAGGCAAAAACCACGATTACGGCAAAACATCCTGCGCGAATCGACAATAAGAAAAACAGCAAACTTGTGCCCCAAATACCCGGAGCCAATCGCTATCAAAAAAACAAGATATTCCTTGAGAACGCCGATGTGCTAAGTGCCGATTATAATATCAGCAAGGATTATCAGGTGCTTACCGGCAATGTGAAGTTTCGCAAGGAAGGCATGTTTATGTATTGCGATAGCGCATATTTCTACGAGAAGACCAATTCGCTCGATGCCTTTGGCAATGTGAAGATGGAGCAAGGCGACACACTTTTTGTGTATGCCGATGTGCTGTATTATAGCGGATTCGATGAGATGGCACAGCTTCGCTATAACGTGCGCTTGATAAACCGTGATGTGACACTCTATACCGATAGTCTCGACTATGATATGCGCAACAATCTTGGCTATTATTTCGAAGGCGGTAAGATTATCGACTCGCAGAACGAGCTGTCGTCGGTGTATGGTCAATATGAACCCGACACCAAGCACGCCGAATTTCTCTACGATGTGGAACTTCGCAATGAGAAATATGTGATGAATACCGACACATTGCACTATAATACCGCCACCCATATAGCCGATATAGTTGGAAAAACGGTAATAGAGTCGGACAGCAATGTGATTTACACCAACAAAGGATGGTATAATACCGAAGTGGAAAACAGCGCACTCTACGATCGCTCACTCATAGTGACAAAGGACAAGCAGACCATAGTGGGCGATACGCTTTACTACAACCGCAATACCGGCGAGGGCGAAGCTTTCGGTAATGTAGTGCTAACCGACACAGCAAACAGTTCGATACTCGATGGCAACTACGGCTACCACAATGAGCAGACCCACGAGTCGTTTGTAACCAATCGCGCCCGTGCGAGAGAGTTTTCGCAAGGCGATACACTATATCTGCATGCCGACACACTACGCACATGTCTCGACAGCGACTCATTGCGATTGCTTATGGCATACGACAAAGTAAGATTTTATCGCAGCGACATTCAAGGAGTGTGCGACTCGATGTCGATAGCCGAGCGCGATACCATACTCAATATGTACAAACATCCTGTGGTGTGGAGCGGAGAGCGTCAAGTGTCGGGCAACGAGATAAATGTGCATATGAACGATTCTACAGCCGATTGGGCCACATTGCCCGATTTCGGTTTCGTGACCGAGCGCATAGAAGATGTGTATTTCAATCAGCTCACCGGAAAGGAGATGAAAGCCTACTTCGAAGACAAAGAGTTGCGCAAACTCGATGTGAAAGGCAATGTGAGAATGCTTACGTATCCTATGGAAAACGATTCGACCTACAACAAACTCATCAAGGCGGAAGGTAGTTTTTTGATAGTTACGTTCAAGCCCAAACAGCAAATCGACAAGATGGTGTTGTGGCCCGATGTGGTGGGAAAAGCCATGCCACTCTATCTGGCTCGAAAGAAAGATTTGACACTCGACGATTTTAAATGGTATGAAGAGCTGCGCCCGAGTGGCCCTGATGATATTTTCGGCAAAGAAGATGAGATGAATGCTCTGATGAATGAAGAAGTGAAGAGCGTTCGCCGAAAGAAGAAAACCAATTAATCGTTAATAATTCTGCAAAAAAAACGAGAAAGAAGAAAGATGAATGATATAATAAAGTTGTTACCCGATTCGGTGGCCAATCAGATAGCTGCCGGAGAGGTAATACAGCGCCCAGCCTCGGTGATAAAGGAACTTGTGGAGAACGCAGTGGATGCCGGAGCCACCGAGATACAAATCATACTAAAGGAAGCCGGCAGAACACTCATTCAGGTAATAGATAACGGAGTGGGAATGAGTGATACCGATGCTCGCCTTGCCTTTGAGCGACATAGTACATCAAAAATTCGCAAGGCCGAAGACCTTTTCGACCTTCACACCATGGGCTTTAGAGGCGAGGCATTGGCATCGATTGCCGCTATTGCACAAGTGGAACTGCGCACATGTCGTCGCGGCGAACAGTTAGGTACGATGATAGAGATACACGGCTCGAAATGCGTAAAGCAAGAGCCCGAAGTTTGCCCCGAAGGCAGTAACTTTATGATTAAGAACATTTTCTATAATGTTCCTGCCCGACGCAAGTTTCTCAAGGCCAATTCGGTGGAGCTGAATAACATAATAAGAGAATTTGAAAAATTGGCACTCGTAAACCATAATGTAGAGTTTACTGTGGTGCACAACGATAATGTGCTCTATAAGTTGCTGCCCGGTTCGTTCAAGACACGCATTACGTCGCTGCTCGGTAAGAACCTCGACGCACAACTGATACCACTGAGTGTGGACACCTCGTTGGTGAAAATTGATGGCTTTATATGCCGTCCTGAGGGCGCTCGCAAACGAAATTTTCTGCAATATTTTTTCGTTAACGGACGCCATATGCGTCACCCGTATTTCCACAAAGCCGTGATTTCGTGTTACGAACAATTGATAGCCAACGAAGCGCAACCTAACTATTTCTTGAATTTTACAGTCGACCCATGTTCGATAGATGTAAACATACATCCCACAAAGAACGAGATAAAATTTGAGAACGAAAGTCCTATATGGCAAATAATCTCGGCGGCAGTGAAAGAAGCACTGGGAAAATATAATGTGGTGCCATCAATCGACTTCGACAACGAAGATGCGCTGTCAATACCTATTTTCAAACCAACCGATACCCCCGATGAACCATCGATAAGCGTCGACCCCAACTATAACCCTTTTGCCACAACAGGCATGACGGCATCGAAATCATCATCGATGGGTGGTGATGATTATAGCCGACCACGAGGAAACCGTAATACTGCAGCCGATGTGGATTGGCAGAGTCTGTACGGAAATTTCACCAAGGGTAGTACCTTTGAACAAAGCGAAGCCTCGCAACCGAGCAGTGGGTTTGACATGGAGAATATTATAGGTTCGAAACACAATATTATCGACGAGCAAGACTCGCCCAAAGAGCAAGTGCTTATAGAAGCTTCTCGAAAATATATGCAACTCAAGGGCAAATATATATTGTCGCCGCAAGAAGACGGTTTGCTGGTGGTGGATCAGCATCGCGCTCACATCAAAGTGCTCTACGACAATTATATGATGCAAATGAGTGGCGAGAATGTGATTTCGCAACGAATACTTTTTCCCGAGATAATCAATCTCACACCGGCACAGAATGCACTGATGCTCGAACTTGAGCCGGATATGGCAAAACTCGGCTTCTGCCTGTCGGAACTCAGCGCGATGGACTGGGCTATTAACGGAATTCCGCAGGGCTTGGGTGGAGTGAATATCAAGGACCTGATACTACAGATATTAGACTCGGTGGAATCGGGTGGAGCATCGTTGCAAAATATGGTGTATCAGCACATTGCACTCAAAGTGGCGCAAGCCGGGGCTTTTGCCTATGGTCGCACCCTCAACGATGAAGAGATGGAAGCCCTTGTGGTGGATTTGTTCTCACGAAAGGAACCGAATTTCACTCCTGATGGCAAGCGAACATATAATGTGTTGACATTTAATCAGATAGCTAAATTGTTTTGATAACAATATGAAGAAAGTAAATATAGTGATGATATCATTGGCTATGTTGGCGAGTGTGGCAATGCAATCGTGCGGAGGTAAATCCCACCAAAGCGATAGAAATGCTCTTGTGCAACGGCTTGACTCATTGATGTCGGCGCATTATGCCGATGATGCACCCGGTGCGGCACTGCTTATAGCCAAAAACGGCGAGATAATCTACGATTCGGGGCGTGGTGTGGCTGATATGGATACAAAGCAGCCCATCGATGGCAATACGGCGTTTAATATAGCATCGATAACGAAGCAATTTACCGTAATCGGTGCGCTGAAATTGTGTGAAGAAGGCAAACTCAGTCTCGATGACAATGTGGCGCAACACTTCCTTGAGTTTGAAAGCGACATTTGGAAGCAAGTGAAGCTTCGTCATTTGCTAAGCCATAGTTCGGGAGTGCCCGATGCACGCCCACGCAACGATTACGACTTCATGCTGCATGCCACCGATATGCAAAGCATAGAATATATGAAAGACCTCGATAAATTGAAGTTCGAACCCGGCACCAATTACGACTATATCAATCCCACTTTCGACTTATTTTATGCGTTGATACCAAAACTTACCGGCGAGCGATTTGAGGACTACCAAAAGCGAGTGATATTCGATGTAGCCGATATGCAGAATGTGCAATATTTTGCTGCCGATGCATCTATCACTAATATGGCACATGGCTATGTGATAAACGAAAAGACAATTACCTCGGGAAGCGACAGCGACTATGCTAAGCAGCGCGATGTGGCAGAAAAAGATTATGTGGACCAAAGCGGCAAGCACTGGGCAGAGTGCGACTATGGAGAAGAAACCTTCTTTGCCACCAAAGCCGACGGCGGTATCTATACCTCTACACACGATTTTCTGAAATGGGAAAATGCTTTGGCGCAAAATAAGATAGTGGGAGAGAGCTATCGCGATATGGCTTATACTGAGCATATCGAAGTGACCGGAAGCCCTTATTGCAGCTATCAAAATCGCAAAAACACCTATTACGGTTTGGGCTGGTTTATCGATAAGTCATTTCCCCGCGACACAAAGATATATCACACAGGCGATAATGGTGGTTTTCAGGCATATGCATGCAAATATTTAAAGAATAAGGTGAATGTGATAATGTTTGAAAATCGCAATGACATTGACCGATGGAGCACACAACTTGAGATAGAACGAATATTGGAAGAAACAGGAATATTGAAGTGATATGAAGAAATCGGGATGTATAATAACAGCAATAGCTTGGATGATGATATTGTGTGGAGCAACTACCACATCGGCGAAGGATAAAAGCAGCGGCAACCCTGTGTTCGATGGTTGGTATGCCGACCCTGAGGGTGTGGTTTTCGGCGATGAATATTGGATATATCCCACCTATTCGGCACCATACAACGAACAATTGTTTGCCGACGCCTTTTCATCACCCGACCTGGTGCATTGGACAAAACATAAGTCGGTGCTTGCCATAGAGAATATCAGTTGGCTTAATCGTTGCCTTTGGGCGCCTTCGGTGGTACATGCCAATGGCAAATATTATTTCTTCTTTGGCGGTAACGATATACAGAACAACGATATGGTGGGTGGAATAGGCGTAGCGATAGCCGATAATCCCGCAGGACCATTTGTAGATGCATTGGGACATCCTCTGATAGGCGAAATAGTGAATGGAGCGCAACCAATCGACCAATTTGTGTTTCGCGACGACGATGGGCAATACTATATGTTCTATGGTGGATGGCGCCATTGCAATGTGGTGAGATTGTCGCCCGACTTGCTGAGCGTGATTCCGCATGCCGATGGAGAAATATATAAAGAAGTTACCCCCGAGAACTATGTGGAAGGCCCGTTTATGCTAAAGCGCAACGGAAAGTATTATTTTATGTGGAGCGAAGGCGGATGGGGCGGACCCGACTATTGCGTGGCTTACGCTATAGCCGACTCGGTTTACGGTCCGTTTCGACGCATAGGCAAGATACTGCAGCAAGATGAAAATGTGGCCACCGGAGCCGGGCATCATTCAGTAATTAAAGGCAAAGGTGATGACGAATATTACATCGTGTATCATCGTCGCCCCTTGGGTAAGACCGGCGCAAATGAGCGCGTAACGTGCATCGATCGTTTGTATTTCAATGCAGATGGCACGATTAAGCCGGTGAAGATGACATTTGAAGGCGTAAAAGCAAGCAAATTGAAGTAAAAAATAGCATAAAAGGTGATTAATGTGAAGAAATACATTTGTATTAGCCGATAATAATTGCTAATTTTGTATATTACACATAGAATGAAGATAATGAAAGCAGATATAAAAAAACATATATTGGCATTGTGTTTGTTGGTTTGCGCTATGGCAGCAGGAGCTGTGACATTGCAGCAAGCCAAGACACTTTATCAGAATGAAAAATACGAAGAGGCACTTGTGGCTTTCGAAGAACTATATAATAAGACTGCTCGAAACAAGAAAGACGCATCGATTAATCACTGGATAGGTGTGTGCCTGTATAAAACCGGACGGAAAGCCGAATCGGTGAAGTATTTTGAATATGCTTCCACAAAAAGTGTGGCAGAGTCGAAAATGTATCTAAGCAAATTGGCATACAGCAACCACGAATTCGATAAAGCCTACGAGTATATGGAAGAGTATGTGGAAATGATGCGCGAAAATGATAAAGAGATTTCGGAAGAAGCCTCGCGCCATCTCGATGCAACTCGTTCGGCAAAATCGATGTATGAGCATGTGGAGAAAATAGCTATTATCGATAGTATTGTGGTAGATAAGCACGATTTCTTTCGTGCCTATAAACTATCGCCCGAAACAGGACGATTTGCCACCAGCGACATATTGCCATACGAAAAGCCCGACTCGGTGACAGCAGTATTTGTGCCTGAGAATGGCGAGCGCATGATGTGGGTGGGTCTCGACAGCATAGGCAGAACACAGTTGATGGAAACAAATCGTTTGCTCGATAACACATGGGAACCCTATCAGGCACTTAATGGCGATTTGAACCTCGAAGGCGATGTGGCATATCCGTTTATGATGCCCGATGGCTCAACGCTTTATTACTCAAGCAATGGCGATGGTGCATTGGGCGGATACGACATATTTATGTCGCGCAAAAACAGCGAAGACGGCACATTCTTCCATCCACAAAATGTGGGAATGCCATATAATTCGCCATACGATGATTACCTCTTGGTGATAGATGAACTCACCGGAATAGGCTGGTGGGCAACCGACCGAAATCAAATACCCGGCAAGCTCACCATCTATATGTTTATACCCAATGAAGTGCGAGAGAACTACAGCATCGACGACCCGATGTTATATTCCTATGCTAATGTCAATTCAATAAGAGATACTTGGGCAGAAGGAGCTGATTATTCGGAATATTTTGAGCGCATAGAGGCTATAGGCAAGACGGGGGGGGAGAATAAAGCTGATTTTGAGTTTGAAGTGGCAAAAGGCGTAATCTACACGTCGCTCGACGATGCAAAGACTACCGAGGGACGCAATTATCTCGAACAATATCTCGAAGTGAAAAAATCATACAGTGAGGCATTGGCGCAGTTGAAAGAACTGCGAAAAGAGTACGCTGAAGGAACCGGAGCTGAGCGCTCGAATTTGAAATCGAAGATACTGCAACTCGAAAAAAGTGTGCTAAAACGCAATCAAGAGATGCAACAGCTCAGCAATAATGTTATAAAGATAGAGCGAAAACGAAATATAACCCATTAAAACTAACAATATGGAATTTACAATTATGATGATTGGAGTATTGGCAGTAATAGCGGTATGCATATTTTTCTATTATGTGCCATTCTTCTTGTGGATTTCGGCAAGAGTGTCGGGAGTAAGGATATCGTTAATCCAATTATTTTTGATGCGCATACGTAAAGTGCCGGCAAGAGTGATAGTGCAAGCTATGATAGAGGCACATAAAGCCGGATTGAGTGAAGTAAATCGCGACGACCTCGAGGCACACTTTTTGGCAGGAGGTAATGTGGAGAAAGTGGTTCATGCTTTGGTGTCGGCAGCAAAGGCAAATATCGACCTCGGCTTTAAGATGGCAACTGCAATAGATTTGGCAGGTCGTGATGTGTTTCAAGCCGTACAGATGTCGGTAAATCCCAAGGTAATCGACACACCACCGGTTACAGCAGTAGCCAAGGACGGTATTCAGCTTATAGCCAAGGCACGTGTAACCGTAAGAGCAAACATTCGCCAGTTGGTGGGTGGTGCAGGCGAAGACACAGTGCTTGCCCGTGTGGGTGAAGGTATAGTATCGTCAATCGGTTCGTCGGAAAGCCATAAGCAAGTGCTTGAAAATCCC
Organism: bacterium; assembly: GCA_004563195.1. Taxonomy (GTDB): domain Bacteria; phylum Bacteroidota; class Bacteroidia; order Bacteroidales; family Muribaculaceae; genus SFTJ01. Next base: position 88,270 of record SFTJ01000001.1, on the reverse strand, counting down.
GATAGCATATCGAAATTGGTGCTTAAGAAAGGTCTCGACTCAGGCACAGCATTCGAGATTTTGTCGATTGATATAGCCGACATCGATATAGGTAAAAACATAGGTGCAACACTGCAAATCGATCAGGCACAAGCCGATAAGAACATTGCTCAAGCCAAAGCTGAAGAGCGCCGCGCAATGGCAATAGCACTCGAGCAGGAAATGAAAGCCAAAGCACAAGAGGCGAGAGCCAAGGTGATAGAAGCCGAAGCACAAGTGCCGCAATCGATAGCCGAAGCATTCCGTGCCGGAAACTTGGGCATAATGGATTATTACCGAATCAAAAACATTGAGTCGGACACCAATATGAGAGAATCGATAGCCGGTGGTTCGCCAAGCGGTAAATGATGTGATTCACTCCGATGAATATTAAGTCAACTCGACTATAAAGAGATAGAATAGATATAGTTGGTATGCAAGCGGTGGCTATGCATACCAACTTTTTGAAATAATCGTCAGCAGCAAAAGGCATGATAGAATTCGCACAAGACTACATAAATCGATTGGCATTGAGATACGACATATCGGCCGACTTTGTTCATCACTACATATATGTGATGCTCATTTTGCTCGTAGCTTTGGCATTGGGCATAGTGATAAAATATGCTGTGGGACCATTGTTGCTGCGAATAGCACGTCGCACATCGTTGCGCATCGATGATTATCTGTTTACCGACAACATCATTTCGGTGCTGTCGCGATTGCTGCCTATGATGTTTGTTTCGCTGGTTTTACCTCTGCTATATTACGGTAAAGAAACCACAACATTGGTTTATGTGGTGGCATATCGAGGCGTGAACGTGTATATAGTGGTGCTGGTGGCAAAACTTATTTCGCATGTGCTAAATAACTATCTTGCTTATTCGAATACCGAGCGCGGTGACCGAGACAATCACTATCTTGATATGGTGATGCAGTTCTGCAAGGTGGTGATTTACTTCTTCGCATTCATAATAATACTATCGGTGATGCTCGATAAGAATCCTACCACAATGCTTGCCGGATTAGGAGCAATGGCAACCATAATTTTGCTCGTATTCCAAGACAGTATTTTGGGCTTTGTGGCTGGAGTTCAACTCAATATCAATAAGATGCTCAAAGTGGGCGATTGGGTGGAAGTTCGCGATAGCAACATCAACGGATATGTGATAAAAGTAAACTTAACGACAATAAAAATCAGGAATTTCGACAATTCCATATCTACCATACCACCATATAAATTGATTCAAAATTCATTCCGTAATTGGGAAGGAATAAAGGAGTATGGAGGTCGCCAAGCTCGAATGAAGTTGCTGATAGATGTCGACTCGGTGAGATTTGCCGATGAAGAGATGCTTCGCCGTCTCAAAACGAGCAATTTGATAACCGAATCCGATATGCGTTCACCATATCAGCGCATCTCAAATGTTACGCTTTACCGAAAGTATGTGGAGCGTTTTTTGAATAACTGCAACGAGGTGGATAGCAAAAAATGGTTGATGGTTCGTCAAACACCCACCGAGGGTATGGGTATGCCCATCGAGATGTATTTCTACATCAAGGAGTGGGATTTTGTGCGATTCGAAGAATTGTCGGCAGAGATTTATGAATACTGTCTCGCTTCGGCGATAGAATTCGATTTGAAGATATATCAAAGCATAACCAAAAGTAATTTGAAATAATCGACATAGTTATATGATTGACATAAAACAGATTATAAATAAAAGCGATAAATATAATTTTCACTCGCACACGCAGTTTTGCGACGGGCGAGATAATATGGAAAACATATTGCTGTCGGCAATAGATCACGGATTTACCGATTGGGGTTTCTCGCCACATTCGCCTGTGCCGCTCGAGTCGCCATGTAATATGAATGATGCCGATTTGAGGCCATATTTCAGCGAGATTGACCGCTTGCGCGAAAAATATGGCAATCGCATCAATATTTATCGTTCGATAGAGATAGATTATCTCGGCGATTGGGGTCCGAGCAACGACTATTTTCAGGAAATGGATCTTGATTATCGCATAGGTTCGGTGCACTTTATCCCATCGTTTGCCAAAGAGGGATATGTAGACATCGATGGCTGTTTCGAGAACTTCAAGCCCAAGATGGCAGATCATTTCTATAATGATATAGAGGGCGTGGTGCTATCGTTCTATACGCAGACTATGGATATGATAGAAAAAGGCGGCTTCGACATAATAGGTCACTTCGACAAGATAGGCAATAATGCAAGTGTGTTCAGCCCCGGCATCGATAAGCAAGATTGGTATAAATCGCTTGTGCGAGAAACCTTCGATGCTATTATGGACCACGGCTATTGGATAGAAATCAACACCAAAGCCTACGCCAAATCGGGAATATTCTTTCCGCATCAGCAGTTCTGGCATTTGCTTAAGAAATATGATGCACCGGTAGTCTTTAATAGCGATGCCCATTTTCCGGAGTTGGTAAATGCCGGAAGAGCAGAGGCAATGATGATGTTTAAAGAACTTAAAAGCATTGCCGAAACCGAGTGAATGAAGTAAATTTGTGCTATAAAAGAAGAAAAAATAGAGAAAGGATAATATAAAATGCCAGTAACAGTACCAGTATCACTACCGGCGGTAGAAGAGTTGCGGAGAGAGAACATCTTTGTTATTGACCATAACAAGGCTACCTCGCAGGACATACGTCCGTTAAAGATAGCCATACTCAACCTCATGCCGCTAAAGATTATGACCGAAACGGATTTGCTTCGTTTGTTGTCGAACACCCCGCTGCAAGTAGAGCTCGATTTGGTCGACACGGATACATATGTCTGCAAAAACACGCCTCGCGAGCACATCGATACATTCTATAAAAAATTCGATGAGATAAAGCATAACAATTACGACGGCTTCATAGTGACCGGAGCGCCTGTAGAAAAACTCGATTTCAACGAAGTGGATTATTGGGACGAGTTGATAGAGATTTTCGATTGGTCGAAAACTCACGTTACTTCCACATTGTATATATGTTGGGCAGCATTTGCCGGACTATATCACAATTACGGCATACCCAAGCATGTGATAGGAAGCAAGATATCGGGCGTATTCAAGCATCATGTACTTGATAAGCAAAATCCCATATTCCGAGGTTTCGACGATGAGTTTTATGTGCCACACAGTCGTTTCAGTGAAGTGCGCAAAGCCGACATTGCAAAACGTCCGGAATTATCGATAATAGCCGAAAGCGAGGAAAGCGGCATATATATGGTAATGGCTCGTAATGGTAGAGAATTCTATATAACCGGCCATTCGGAATATTCACCTTATACGCTCGACTTTGAGTATCGTCGCGATATGGCAAAGGGCGCTAATCCCAAGTTGCCTGTTAATTACTACAAGAACGACGACCCGTCGATGCCACCCATTGTGCGTTGGCGATCACATGCCAACTTGTTGTTTTCCAACTGGCTTAACTACTTTGTATATCAAGAAACACCATACGACATCAAGAGCATAAAATAATGGCAAAACCAAGGGCAAAAAGAGAAATAGAACTCCTGGCACCGGCAAAAGATGCAGCAACAGCAATCGATGCCATAAATTATGGCGCCGATGCTGTGTATATGGGCGCTCGAAAGTTTGGAGCCAGAGCATTGGCGGGCAACGAAGTCGACGACTTGGCTCGCGTGGCCGATTATGCCCATAAGTTTAATGCAAAATTATATGCTACAGTCAATACTATAGTTTACGACCACGAGTTGCGCGACGTGGAGCGATTGATAACCGATCTCTACAATGCCGGAATCGATGCGCTGATAGTGCAAGATATGTCGATTTTGCGACTCGATATACCGCCCATAGCGCTTCACTCGAGCACCCAATGCGACTTGCGCACACCCGAGAAGGCGCGATTTTTGAGTTCGCTCGGTTTTTCGCAGTTAGTGATGGCTCGAGAATTGACACTTGATGAAATTAATGCCATACATGCATCAACCGATGCCAAACTTGAGGCATTTATTTATGGCGCATTGTGCGTTAGTTATAGTGGCCGATGCCAACTCAGTTATGCCACCAAAGGCCGAAGTGCCAATAGGGGAGAGTGCTCGCAACTGTGCCGAATGCCTTACGACTTGGTGGACCAATATGGCAATGAACTGGTGAAAAATCGCCATCTCTTATCGCTTCGCGACCTCAATCAGAGCGGGCTTCTCGCCGATTTGATGGCTGTAGGTGTTTCGTCGTTTAAGATTGAAGGCAGGTTGAAGGACTCAAACTATGTGCGTAATGCAGTGGCATATTTCCGCAAAGAAATCGACTCGATTATCGCTGCTAACAGCGATAAATATGTTCGTTCGAGTTGTGGCACCTCGGTATGCGACTTCGTGCCTGCGCTTGAGAAGAGTTTCAACAGATCGTACACACATTATTTCCTAACCGAGAGAAATCATCCCAACGGATTTAAGATGACTTCGCTGATTACCCCGAAGTCATTAGGCGAACCAATAGGCAGCGTAATGCAATGCCGAGGCAACCGACTCACTATCGACACCGCCCAGAGCCTAAGCAACGGAGATGGCTTGAGCTATTTCAACGGTGCAGAATTTTCAGGATTCCGTGTGAATAAGGTTGAGAAAGGTGTAGTGTATGCCAATGCTCCACTGAAGTTGTCACCGGGAACCATGATATATCGCACCTACGACAAGGCGCATGACGACAATGTGTCGAAATCGAAGACTGAACGAAAGATACAACTTAGTGCCGTGTTGCGTGTGGCTGACAATAGACTAATACTCGACTTGAGTGATGAACGAGGTAACTACATAAGCAAAGCGATTGAGGCAGAGACGCTTGAACCTGCGAAATCCGACCAAAGAGCCCGACAGAGAGATACACTTGCCAAGTTGGGCAACACCATTTACACTTTGGCAGAATGTGATATTTGCACCAATGCATTCGTGCCGGCTTCATTGCTGACACAATTACGACGCGATGCAGTGGAACTGCTCGACAAAACGCAAAACATAAGTTATCGCCGTGAAATGCGCAAAGCCGAGGACAAGACATCGCTATGCTTTACGCAAGCGCTTGTTTCTGCCGACAATGTTGCCAACCATGTGGCAGAGCAGCTGTACGCCGACCATGGTGCAAAGGTTAAGGAATATGCCATAGAAGTGGGAAAGGGGAAATTGAAGTCTGACCAACCGCTAATGCAAACACGCTACTGCATACGTCGCGAATTGGGAGCATGCAAAAAGTCGAGCAACGCAAAATCGCTGCCCGACAAAATATTTCTTCGCACCGGCAAGACACTGCTTGCCGTGAACTGCGATTGCTCAAAATGTGAGATGACTATAACTTTAGTCAAGTAGAAGATTGCACTAATGCGGCAATCTATTCAATAGTAAATCGGTCGGCATCTTTCCATACAGGAAATGCCGATCTGAATTGATTGAGTTTATCGATGCTAAGTGCAACCAAGGCTGTGGGATTCTGCATCGAAGTCTCAGCAATAATATTACCTTTATAATCTACCACAATCGACGAGCCGTAGGCATAATCAAGGCCATCGCTATTAGTGCCGCAACGATTCACGCCACACACATAGCAACAATTTTCGATGGCACGAGCCACAAGCAGACTCTTCCATGCGTTATATCGGGCTTTTGGCCAATTGGCAACCACCACCAGAAGGTCGTAATCGTTGCTAACATTGCGGCAAAATACCGGAAAACGCAAGTCGTAGCAGATGATGGGCTTGATGTTCCAGCCACGGAAACGAATGATGGGCGATGACTTGCTGCTTGAGGCAAATATTTCTCGTTCGCCACCCATAGTAAACAGGTGTTTTTTATCGTAGAAAGTACCATCGCCGTTGGTTTCGAAAAAGAATGCTCTATTGAAAACTCGTCCGGCAGTTCTTGCCAAAAAACTGCCGCAAACGGCACAATTCTTATTATGAGCCATGTCGGCAATGCGGTGCATAGAGTCGCCGGTGTTGCGTTCGGCTAACGAAAGTGCGCGTTCGGCATCGCTCACAAATCCCGTTGTAACGAGTTCGGGCAAAATTGCCACGTCGCACATCTCAGGCAACTGAGCTATGCGATTGGCAATAGACTGCAAATTGCTATCGACGTCGAAGTCGATAATTTCAGTCTCAATCAAGGCGATATTTAATGTGCTGAAAGCCATCGTCGATAGGGAAGTTAAAGACCGGTACCGAACTTATCGGGGTACTTGGCCGGAATGTCTTTGTAGTAAGTTTTTACAGCCTTGAGATCATCATCGATATTGCCGGTATAGGCAAATTCTTTATCGAGAGCCACCACCTTATTCTTGAAATCGAGATAAGCCAAATAGATGGGTAGGTTGGCGCCGTAGGCAATGTGCAAGAAGCCTTTACGCCAATGCTCGTTGTAGCTTCGAGTGCCCTCGGGAGTTACGGCAATTACGAACTTGTCGCTACGTTTGGCAGCTTCGATAATCGAATTGGTTAATCGTCCGCCTTTCTTGCGAGGTACAGCAATTCCGCCCATGGCACGAAACATATTGCCCAATGGCCAGAAAAACCAAGTCTCTTTCATCAAGAACCCCGAATGAATTCCAACCGAACGAATTGCCAATTGACACAAAATGAAGTCCCAATTGCTGGTGTGGGGAGCGATACTGATAACACATTTATCAGGAAGTGGAATGTTGACATTGATTACAACATCCCACTTCGCTAATTTCAATATCGTTTTTGCTAATTTCTTAATCAACATTATTGAACGGCTTGCTTATTTGCTTCGCGCTGTGCTGCAGGAAGCAATGCATTCATTTCTCTTACAATAGCATCTACGCCTTCGTTAACAAATTCGGCGATAGCCTTTTCTACAGCCTTGAAATAAGCGCGACGACCTTTGCGGTATACTGCCTTATTGTTCTTGAAATCTTTTTCTTGCTTGTCGTAATTTACCGAAATCTTCTTGATAGCTGCATCTTGAAGTAGGGCTACCTTCACAATCACTTCGTCCATCTTTTCGACGTCGATACCTTCGAATGCTTGTTGTGCAAAGATGCATTCGCCTACAATGTCAGAGCATATATATGCAATGTTCTTTTTTAAGTTTCTTTTGTTTGCCATAATGTATATAATATGTTTGTTGTTTATTTATAGTGCTAAATTAGTAATTTTTGCCGAATTATGGAAATATTCCTCTTTAAGAATTGGCTTTGTGGTTTATTTTGTAGGATTTCGATGTTGTAACGAAATATGAATGTGTCGATATCACTCAAATCTCATAGTAGTGGTTGGCTTAATACTCGAGATAATGTGTGAAGGTCCCAAAAGAGTGAGATATGAAATCACCAGTATGCACACATTGAGCACGATAAGTGTGACGATGTTTATTTCGATAGGGACATAAGCCATATAGTAGGCTTCAGGGTCGAGTTTTACAATATGAAAGAGTTTTTGAATCACCGAAAGACCTATGCCAATGACATTTCCGAGGATTATAGACTTGAATATTACCTTGTGAGTGAGATAGATGAAAATTTTGCGAATGGAACTATTGCTTGCGCCAATGGTTTTGAGCAATCCCACCATTTTAATCCTTTCGAGCACTATCATCAGAAGCACGGAGATGAGCGTGAATGCCGACACTGCTGCCATCAAAATTATTATAATCACCACATTCATGTCGAGTAGGCCGAGCCATGAGAAGAACGACGCATTATTGCCAAGAGTGTTGGTGACATTGTAAACCGTGTCGCTGGTTCTGTCTATGAAGCAAGCCTTAGCCAAGGCGGAGTAGATGGCATTGCTTGCATCTACTATGTTGTCTACATTGGCAACATTAATCGCCACATAGTTGCCTTCGCTTGGTTGCCATTTGTTAAGACCTTGCACAAATGCTATGTTGCCCAACACATAATTGGAATCAAACTCGTTGAAATTGGTGCAATAAATGCCGGTGATGGTGCATTTGCGAGTTTTTATCCTATTGCCAATGTGATATGCAAAGAACGAATCGCCCACATTAAGGTTGAGCAGTAGTGCCGTTTTTTGAGAAATCACCACCTCGTTAATCTTTTGACTCTGGGGTATGCGACCCTCGATGAGCGATTTAGATATTTCGCTCCAATCGAAATTTTCGTCGGTGCCACGAAAGGCTATGCCCTTAAAGTCGTTGTCGGTTTTAATAATAATGGGCTGTTCGGCAACGAGCGATGCCGATTTTACATTGGCGTCTGCTGATTGTATTATGGGCAAAACCTTGGTAATGTCGACAATAGAAACGCCGATAGAATCGTTGACATTGGCATTCGAGACCTTAATATGTGCGTCTAAAGCGAAAATCTTATTAGAGATTTCCGACTTAAATCCGCTCACAATAGTCAATGACAAAATCATTACAGTTATGGCGAGAACAATGCCGGTGGTGGCAACAGTAAGACTCGGCGACGACTTTTTATTGTCGCCGCTTGCCTTTAGTTGCAGGCGTTTTGCTATGAAGATTTCGGTTTTCAAAAATATGTTGCTTAAATAAATCAATGCAAAATTAATATAAATAGGTGGAAAGTCTAAAAAAATCGCTCACAAGGAATGAAGATATTCGTTAAATTATCGAAGATTGTGTAATTTTGCAAAATCAAATGCAAAGAAATGGATTTATTTAAGAAAATATTGTTAATGATAGTGTCGCCGGGCATAGGTTGGGAAAGAATCAACAAGCTTAGCATACCCACTCGCATAATGCTTGGCAATGTGTTTTATCCCACACTTGCAGTGGTGGCTTTATCGGTGTTTGTGAGATTGTTTTATGATGATGATTTGACTTTAACACGCACTCTCATCAATGCTATCATTGCATTCACATCTTATTTCTTCGCGTTCCACATAAGTAGCGGGGTTATGAACTTTTTCTTGCCGGGCGAGAATCAAGAAGCCAAGGACCGCATGGATAATTTGCTGTTATTCGGTTTGGAATTTCTGGCATTATTGAATGTAATAAACAATCTCTTGCCGAGCAGTTTTGCGATTCTCGATTTGCTAAATCTGTATGTGGGATTTATTATTTATACGGGATTGAACTATATCAACTACGAAGGAAAACCGTGGGTATTTGTTGTGGGAACATCGGCGATGCTTCTGTTAATCCCTATAATTATTAAAAGTATATTGGAGATTAGTCTATGTCGAATAATATAAATATCAAGAATCGTCGTGCAACATTTGATTATGAGATAATCGAGACGTTCACGGCAGGTATAGTGCTTACGGGCACGGAGATAAAGTCGATACGCCTCGGCAAGGCGAGTTTGGTGGATACGTTCTGCTATATCGAAGGTCGTGGAGTGTGGGTGAAGAATATGTATATAGCCGAATATTTCTTCGGCAGCTATAACAATCACACGGTGCGTCGCGATCGAAAACTGCTTCTCAATCGCAAAGAGATAGCCGAGATGAACAAGTATAACCAGCAGAGCGGTTTTTCGCTGATTCCATTGCGAGTGTTTATCAACGAAAAAGGTCTTGCTAAGATGGTGGTAGCTATAGCAAAAGGTAAAAAAGAATACGATAAGCGCCAGTCAATCAAGGAGAAAGAAGATAAACGCATACTTGCGCGCATAATGAAGCGATAGGGGAGCATCAGCCTCCTTTATTTCGTAGCTTTAGAGCAAAGCAGCAGCACCATATCGCCATTGTGCAGAGTGGTGCCGAAAAGATAATTGTTACCGCCGTCTTTCACGCGAAGACGGCTTTTTAATTGCTCGGCAGTTAACTTAAAGTTACGAGTTGCAACGTTAAGTTCTTTATACACACGCAGTTGCTTTAGTTCCTTATCCTTAAATGGGATTACCTTATCTATAGTGAAGCATCGTCCGGGCAGCTGTGACGACTGATTGGCATCAGAAACTAAAAACAAGTGCGATGACACATCAATTTTCTCAAGCGAAGGGTAGAGTGATAGCAATTGCGATGTTCTGCCTGACTTCATAATGCAAGCATTAGGCTCGAAAAGTATGTTACCTTCGGCCGGGATTGCAAAGTGGCTATTTTGTGAATCATCTATGGCAAAATACTGAAAATCAACATGTTGTGGAATGTTATCGAAGTTAATGGTATGAATGTTAACTGCCTTAATTTCAGCGTTTTGAGAAAAATCGAGACTGAAAAGCAGCTCTTTACAGCTGTTTTTGATGCCAAGAATCCAAATATCGGTTACAAATTGAAGTTCGAGTATCGATTTCGAAATATCGAGCATAGGAGAAGCCTTGATAATCAATCGATTGGTGCAACGCTTGATGTGAGGCAACAAATCAATGACATTGGGCATGCAGTCGGCGAATCCAAACATTCGCTTGTTGTTGGCATCACGACGAGCAGGATCGATGAAAATGGCGCTAAAAAATTCGGAACAATTTGATATAAAATCCACAGAATCGGCATTGATGACAGTAATGTTAGGTGCCATGTGCGAAAAATTGAATTTTCCGATTTCGGCAATTTCCCGGTCGATTTCCAGTGAAGTTACGGTATTTGCATTATGAGCGATGTAGAAACTGTCGACACCTAAACCCATAGTCATGTCGAGCACATGGTTGCATCCGGCAAATAGTTCTCCGTGAAATTTTGCCACTTGCTCAGGTGTGCATTGTTCGGCGCTAATCGATTTAGGGAACAAGTATTTCTCAAATTTTAAAATCTCAGGGAGTTTATTTTTTGTTTTGTTTCGACATTCTATTTGGAGAACCGCAAATTTTTTATCAAAGTCAACGTTCTCGCGTTTTAGTATTAAGCGCGAAGTGTCGTTGCAATCGATATTCTTGATGATATAATCGAAGAACGAATCATTGATAATATGGTCGGCTACATTTAGCTGCATAGTGAGAATGGAATATTTCATTAAGTTACTTGCAAAGGTAACGATTATGCCAAAACTATCAAAATAGTGATAAATAAGCGAAAACATATATTAATGTACTATAATTAATATTATGTTAAATATATGTTAGAGAAAATACCAAAGAGACACAATTTGTGGCATTCAGATAAATGTGTCGCCGAAGTGATTGTATACAGAAATTGAGTAAGAAGACATCCCCCTTTTGCGTAAATTGAAATCTATATAGGTGAATTTTGCTCGAAAATTTGTAAATTTACAAAGTAATTGAAAATAAGTTCAGTGATAATGGATAATATAAAAGAAAAGATAGACAATCTTCGTGCTGAAATCAATAAGCACAACGATAATTATTACATACATAATACGCCTACAATAAGCGACAAGGAGTTTGATGAACTTTTGCGCACATTGCAAGATTTGGAGAAAGAACATCCTGAATATTATGACCCCTATTCGCCTACACAGCGTGTTGGAAGCGACTTGACAAAAGGTTTTGAACATGTGGTGCATGAGCGCCCAATGATGTCGCTGGGCAACAGCTATTCGATAGAGGAAGTGGAAGATTTTCTACGCCGTGCACAAAATGGCCTTGACGGCGAAAAGTGTGAAATAGTAGGTGAAATGAAATTCGACGGAACTTCAATATCACTCACTTACGAACACGGGCGCCTTGTGCGTGCGGTAACGCGCGGTGATGGTACCCGAGGCGATGATGTCACCAATAACATCATCACCATCAAGAGTATACCATTGCAGTTGAAGCCCGGTAATTATCCCGACAAGTTTGAAATCCGTGGCGAAATACTCTTGCCATGGAAGAACTTTGAAGAACTCAATCGCGAACGACATTTCAATGAAGAACCCCTATTTGCCAATCCTCGAAATGCAGCTGCCGGTACACTGAAGTTACAAAAGTCATCGGAAGTGGCTCGTCGAGGTCTTGATGCATATTTCTATTATTTGTTGGGCGACAATCTCCCCTACGATAATCATTACGACAATATGATGGCGGTAAAGTCGTGGGGATTTAAAGTAGCCGAGCAGATGAAGATACTCACATCTATCGAAGAAGTGCATAATTATATAATGTATTGGGATGAAGAACGCAAGAAACTACCGGTAGCTACCGATGGTTTGGTGTTTAAAATCAATAACATAGAACAGCAAATCACGCTTGGCTACACGGCAAAATCTCCGCGTTGGGCTATAGCCTACAAGTTTGCACCCGAGCGAGAATGTACACAACTGCAATTTGTGTCGTTTGAAGTGGGTCGCACGGGAGTGATTACGCCGGTGGCTAATCTCAATCCCGTATTGCTTTCGGGAACAATAGTGAAACGCGCATCACTTCACAATGCCGATATTATCAAGACACTCGACATACATGAGCACGACATGCTGTATGTGGAAAAAGGTGGTGAGATAATACCGAAAATAGTGGGAGTAGATGAAAAATCGCGAATGAAAGATGCGCAACCTGTGCGATTCGTAACGCACTGCCCTATTTGTGGCACCCCATTGGAGCGTGTGGAAGGTGAGGCTGCCTGGGTATGCCCCAACAAATACCACTGCCCTCCTCAGATAGCCGGGCGCATAGAGCACTTTGTGGGTCGCAGAATGATGAATATCGATGGTTTGGGCGAAGAGCTTGTTTATCAGCTGTTTGCCTCGGGGCGCGTGGAATTTATAAGCGATTTGTATAATCTTACAAAAGAGGATTTGCTCACACTCTATGGCATACAGGAAAAATCGGCCGAACGATTGCTGCAAGGCATCGAAAAGTCGAAAGAAGTGCCATTTGCGAGAGTGATATTTGCTCTATCGATACCAAATGTGGGTGAAACTACAGCCAAATTGCTTGCCAAAGCTGCCGGTTCGATGGATCGCCTTATGGCGATGAGTATGGATGAATTGTCGTCAATCGATGAAATAGGTCCGATAATTGCCGAGAGCATAGTGGAATATTTTGCCGAACCGATTAATTGCGAAATCATAGAAAGCTTGCGAGTGGCGGGTTTGCGATTTGAAAATGAAGCTGTGGCAGAAGCGGTTATGAGCAATAAACTTGCCGGCAAAAAGATAGTGATAAGCGGAGTGTTTGCCAAGCATTCGCGCGATGAATACAAGAAAATGATTGAGCAGAACGGAGGCAAGAATGTAGGGTCGATATCAGGAGCCACCGATTTCGTGCTTGCCGGAGAGAATATGGGACCATCGAAGCTCGAAAAAGCTAATAAACTGGGCGTAAAGATAATCGACGAAGACACGTTCCTGAATATGCTTGCCGACTAAGGGATTCGGCAAAACGGATGAGTAAACAGAGGAGTCTCGCGGCTATGACTAATATCAGTCGGCCACGAGACTCCCCGGTTTTATAGTGCTGAAGTGTAGAACTAATTGCCGTTGTAGGGCTGCACTTTACCATATATCACCATGCGTTCGCTATGGTATGGCGAAGTGATGTAGGCTTGTGCGTCGTCGCTTCCGGCGAATAGGCGGATATCCACTTCGGCATTAGCTCCTGTGCCGAAAATGGTGTATGAGTATGAAATATTACCTTTCTTATCCACTTTGTAGCGGGGCTTGCTTACCGAACCACGCACTGTGACGCCTCCAAGGCCATTAAGACCTATACGACCGTTATCGAAAGCAAGTTGCACCACGCCATCGTTGTCGACAACATACACAAAATTGGTTTCGCGTCGCGGATTGTTGTACATGTGTCCCATTCTGCCCAACGATATGCGTTCGGCCATAATCACAAAGTGCTTGTTTTGCAATGCTCTATCGGCTTTGACATGCGCCAAAGAGTCGACACGGTATTCCAAAACACGCTCTTCGTCGGTTTTCGAAGTGCTGCAAGAACTTATGGCTGCCATTGCTGCCAAGATTGTAAATAATGATAATATGTATCGTTTCATTGATGTCAAAAAGTAATAATTCTATATAGTTTTCTTATTTGACAATAATCGACGAAAAAAGTTTATTTTCCAAACATTTTTTTCGCGATTTGTTCTCTCAAATCATCGATAGTGCCGTTGTTGGTGATAATGATGTCGTAGAAGTCATCGTTAAGTTTCAACCGTTGCTCATCACGCTTCATGCGTTCGGCATCTACTAACTGCCCTATTTGCTTAGCGTCTTTTTTGATAAGAACAGTTACGAAATCGATATCTTTGCCAAATTTCTCAAGCATTTCCACGAGAGCCACTTCGTCGATGATATAGGTGCAACCGCCCTTTTCGGGTATTTGGTCGATTGTGGTCCAATAGTGTTTGCCGCCGAAATAGGTGTAAGCGAGCATGCGGTCTTTAGGCGGAATATCGTTCTCGGTAACGAACCAATGTTCTTTGCCATTGATCTCCCCCGGGCGCATATCGCGCGTGGTGAATGATACAAGACTCGGTATTCCCAGTTCTTCCATTATCTGAGTAGCGGTGTTTTTGCCACACCCCGATGCTCCAACTACTGCGTATATCAAAGGTTTTGCCATATATTTCTGTTTTAATTCTACAAATTTATTTAATTTTGCGTTTACAAACAAATTATTGCATCACAATGGGTAGTAACAATAGTATTTCAGGAGTAAGTTTTATCAAGAAGATAGGTTTCTTTTTCTCGGTATTCTTTGTGTGTTTTTTCTTGACGGCTACATTATCATCGTTATTGCTGAGTCGTTTCGGCTCAAGCCATTCTGTGGTTTTAACCCAGATAGTATTGCAAAACGTGCTGTCGTTTGCAGTACCGGCAATGTTGGTTGCTGCATTTATTGCACGCAAGCCGTTAGATTATCTTGCGCTATCGAAATCGCCCAAATGGATGCATGTGTTGTTTGTAATTTTGGTGTATGTGGTAAGTGTGCCTGCTATGAATATGATAGTGCAACTTAATGAGAGCATCACACTACCCGACTCGTTTGCTGCGCTTGAAAAGTTGCTGCGTATGTATGAAGAAGCTGCTAAAGCGCTTACAAATCAGCTCATTAGCGGTCAGACTTTGATGGGTGTAATTTGTCTGATGCTTGTTTTGGGTTGCTTAACGGGCTTTGGCGAGGAAATATTCTTCAGAGGAATGCTTACGAGAATATTTTTGGATAAGCCTATGAACAAGCACTTGGCTATTTGGTTGGGAGCCATAGTGTTCAGCTTTATGCATTTCCAGTTTTTCGGTTTTGTGCCGCGAGTGCTCATGGGAGCCTTGTTTGGCTATATGCTTGTGTGGAGCGGTTCGCTGTGGGTTCCGATTATAGCACATGCTATCAACAATTCTGTGGTTGTGCTGTCGACCTATGCCCTCGAGCGCGGATATTTGAGCCAATCGCTTGATGTTTACGGCACTACACAATGTATGCCCTGGCTTGCAATCGTGAGTGTAGCAGCCACGGTGGCTTTGATAAAGTATCGAAAATTTTTCTTTTAGGTGGGCTGTCAGCACCCCAAAAATCAGGTGAATTTTTTGCGACGGAATATGAAGTCGCGACCCAAATATTTTTCGCGCACAATAGGATTCTCGGCAAGTTCTTCGCTTGTGCCTTGGAATAGTATTTTACCTTCGAATAGCAAGTAGGCACGGTCGGTGATACTCAACGTTTCGGGTGCATTGTGGTCGGTAATAAGTATACCTATGTTCTTTTCTTTGAGCTTATACACCACTCGCTGAATCTCTTCAACGGCTATAGGGTCGACACCCGCAAATGGTTCGTCGAGCATAATAAAACGAGGGTTGATGGCAAGGCAACGAGCAATCTCGGTGCGACGGCGCTCACCACCCGACAGACGGTCGCCGGTGTTTTTTCTGAATTTTTCGAGGCTAAATTCGGCGATAAGCGATTCCAAACGCTCTTTTTGTTCCTCAGGAGTGGCATCGGTCATTTCCAAGATGCACTTGATATTTTCCTCTACGGTGAGTTTGCGGAACACCGAAGCCTCTTGAGCCAAATATCCTATGCCGTGCTGAGCGCGCTTATAAACGGGGAAGCCGGTGATGTTATAATCGTTAAGAAATATCTGACCCGAGTTAGGGATAATAAGCCCGGTGGTCATATAGAATGTGGTGGTTTTCCCGGCTCCGTTAGGTCCGAGAAGTCCCACAATCTCGCCTTGGCGCACATTGATAGAAACGTGATTGACTACAGTGCGTTGACGATATTTTTTAACCAAATCGCTTGTTCGCAACACCAATTTGCCCTCTTCGCCCAAGCGGTCGAGCTCTTGGAGTTGCTGTTCTTCAGCTTTGCGTTCGGCAGGAGTTTTAATCTTAGTAAATTTCGAGAGTAATGGAATAATTTTCATTATATTGCATTGAACGTTGGTGATGAAATCATCGATTGAGTCGTCCCTTGATATAATCGGTCAATAGGTTGATGGCTACTTCGTTATGTCCACCTTGAGGAATAATCAAGTCGCAGAATCGTTTTCCGGGTTCGATGTGCTTTAGGTGCATTGGTTTAAGCACTTTCTCGTAGCGGTCGATTACCATTTGAGCGGTGCGTCCGCGCTCAATGCAGTCGCGGCTTATAACGCGAATAAGACGGTCGTCGGCATCGGCATCAACAAAAACCTTAATGTCCATCAAGTTGCGAACGCGTTCGTCCGACATAACGAGAATTCCTTCGAGCACTACCACATCATGCGGCCCCATGTGGATAGTTTCCTTTTGGCGAGAGCTGGTGATGTAGTCGTAGGTGGGCATATCGATGGCTCTACCCTCTTTCAAGTCGTTAAGGTGAGCAAGCAAAAGGTCCCAATCGAAGGCAGCCGGCTCATCGAAATTGATTTTCTGACGATCCTCCATGGGCACATGACTCGAATCTTTATAATAATTATCCTGTGAAATCACGCCCACCTCACCTACAGGAAGGTGTTCCATAATCTTTCTTACTACTGTAGTCTTGCCCGAGCCCGTACCCCCGGCTATTCCGATGATAAGCATTGCCTTTGTTGTTTATTGTTATTCGTTTCAGTTAATCTTCTCCTCGTTGGCGAATGGGCATAGTGCCGATTCGTTCAACAAAGATAGTGATTAATTGTTATGCTTATTTCATAATCGGCAAAAAAAATAGTTAAAGCACGCGAATTTCTCTCAGCTATTGTTCAGAAACACCTCAAAATTCATAATTAAACCTAAATGCGCCGAAATAAGCGAAAATAAGGGCAAAAACATACCTTTAGCACTGAATTTTTTACTTAACTTTGTAGATTGGATAATAAACGAAATAAACATGTTGAAAAAATCATTGGAATCGTTTGGCCGATACTGTGTATTTATATGGAAATGCATGAGTACGCCCGACAAATGGAAAGAATTTTTTCGCCGATATTTGCAGGAATTGCAGCGATTGGGCGTTGACTCCATACCGCTTGTGCTGATAGTGTCGGTGTTTATCGGTGCCGTGTGTACCATTCAGATGAAACTAAATATCACATCGCCGTTGCTGCCGAAATATGCCATTGGATTAACCACCCGTGAGATAATTCTGCTCGAATTTTCTTCATCGATATTGTGTTTGATATTGGCAGGAAAGGTGGGCAGCAGCATAGCCTCGGAGATAGGTACAATGCGTGTGACCGAGCAGATAGATGCCCTCGAAATAATGGGCGTGAATTCAGCCAACTTCCTGGTATTGCCTAAAATAGCGGCATTTGTGTCATACATTCCCGTTTTGGTGATATTTTGTATGGTTACCAGCTTGTTTGGCGGTTATCTGATATGTGTGATTACGGGTATGGTGTCGGTAGATGTGTATATCTATGGACTTCAAACCATGTTCAACCAGTGGTATGTGTGGTATGCACTTATTAAGTCGCTTATCTTTGCTTTTATCATAAGCAGCGTGTCGTCGTTCTTCGGGTATTATGTAGAAGGCGGTGCTTTGCAAGTGGGTACGGCAAGTACTCGTGCTGTGGTGACAAGTAGTATCTTGATATTGTTGATGGATGTGGTATGTACTAAAGTAATGTTACAGTAATGATAGAAGTAAAAAATGTAAGCAAGTCGTTCGACGACAAGACCATATTACATAATGTGAGTGCTCAATTCCGCGATGGCATGACAAACTTAATTATCGGCCAGAGCGGCTCGGGTAAGACAGTACTCATGAAGAGTCTTGTGGGACTACATACTCCCGACGAAGGCGAAATTCTCTACGATGGTCGCGACCTTCTGAAGATGAATAACAATCAGCGCAAGGCATTGCGTAAAGAGATAGGTATGCTATTTCAAGGGTCTGCCCTATTCGATTCGGAAACGGTGCTTGGTAATGTGATGTTCCCGCTGAAAATGTTTTCCGATATGAGTTATGAGGAGCAACTCGAGCGAGCACATTTCTGCATCAATCGTGTGAATCTGGTAGGAGCCGACGACAAGTATCCTTCGGAGATAAGTGGTGGTATGCAAAAGCGCGTAGCCATAGCCAGAGCCATAGCGCTCAATCCAAAGTATCTGTTCTGCGATGAGCCGAACTCGGGTTTGGATCCCAAGACATCGATTCTTATCGACGAATTGCTCGTGGACATCACACACGAATATGGCATTACCACCGTTATCAACACTCACGATATGAATTCGGTGCTCGGTATTGGTGAAAATATCATTTTCTTGAACAAAGGGCATTTGGCATGGTCGGGAAATAAAGATCAAGTGTACGATAGTGATAACGAAACACTCAACGACTTTGTCTTTGCAAATGATTTGTTTAAGAAGGTGAAGAAATATGTAAATCTCACCAACGACAAATAGCACGCCCCACCTCTTTCTCCCAAATAGAGAGGCAGAATTAAGAAACGAACAAATTACGATAAATTAAAGTAGTGGAACAGAAACGCAATATAGCAATATTAGGCAGCACGGGGTCGATAGGACGTCAGACTGTGGACATAATATGTGAATACCCCGACCGATTCCAAGCATATCTTTTGACAGCCAATTCGAGCGTAGACCTACTTGTGGAGCAGGCAAAGCGCTTGAACCCAAAGTATGTGATTATCGCCAACGAGGCTCATTACGCAGCCCTATGTGAAGCCTTGAAGGACTTTCCCACCGAGGTTAAGGCCGGAATGAACGCCATAGTGGAAGCTATGGCTGATGAGAATATAGATACAGTGGTGACAGCAATGGTGGGATATGCCGGTTTGGCACCTACTATCAATGCTATTAAGCATAATAAAACCATAGCACTTGCCAATAAGGAAACTCTGGTGGTGGCAGGAGCGTTAATTAACGAGCTTCTGTCGCACTCGCAGTCGAAACTCTATCCTGTAGACTCCGAACATGGTGCTATATGGCAATGCCTCGCAGGCGAAAAGCACAGCGACATCTACAAACTCATACTAACCGCCTCGGGCGGGCCATTCCGCACAAAGACCATCGAACAACTTGCGCATGTAACTAAAGCCGATGCCCTAAAGCATCCAAATTGGAATATGGGAGCCAAAATCACCATCGACAGTGCTACGATGATGAACAAAGGCTTCGAGGTGATGGAGGCAAAATGGCTATTCGATGTAGACCTCGACAAAATAGAGGTGGTGGTGCACCCGCAATCGATAGTTCACTCAATGATAGAATTTGTAGACGGTTCGGTGAAAGCACAGTTAGGCTTGCCTGATATGCGCATACCTATACGATATGCATTGGGATATCCACAACGCCTCTATAGCGATGCTCAGCGAATGCATGTGAGCGATTATCGCAATCTCACATTCGAAGAACCCGACCTGAAGAAGTTCCCGATGCTTGGACTTGCCTATGAGGCATCGCGTGCCGGAGGAAATGTGCCTTGTGTGCTCAATGCCGCCAACGAGATAGCTGTAGCTGCATTTCTACACGACAAAATAGGCTATAACGACATAGCAGAAACTGTGATAAAGACCATGCAATGGGCTCCGTATGTAGCAAAGCCTACATACGACGACTATGTAAATACTAACATCGAGGCTCGCCGTTATGCCGAGACTCTCATTAAATAATATTATTCTTATTTTTATTGAATGGAAACATTTATTATTAAGGCTCTCCAACTGATACTTGCTCTTAGTATACTCGTATTGATACACGAATTTGGACACTATTTTTTCTCACGAGTATTTAAGGTGAGAGTGGAGAAATTCTACATGTTCTTTCACCCTTGGTTTAAATTGGCGAAGTATATGCCAAAGAATAAAGGCAAAAAATGGTATTTCTTCTGCAAAAACGATAGTGAGGCGCAAGAAAAAGCAAAATTGGAAGAACTCAATGCCACAGGCGATGCCGAAGCCACTTGGCGTGATACCGAATATGGTATAGGCTGGTTGCCACTGGGCGGATATTGCAAAATATCGGGAATGATAGACGAATCGATGGACAAGGAGCAGATGGCATTGCCACCCAAACCATGGGAATTTCGCTCAAAGCCCGCTTTTCAGCGCTTGATGATTATGGTGGGCGGTGTGCTCTTCAATTTCTTGCTGGCAATAGTGATATATGCAGGCATAGTGTATGCTTATGGCGAAAAATATGTGCCATTTAAGAATGCTTATGCCGGTATGATATTTAGTGATTATGCTCATAACGTAGGCTTTGAAGATGGTGATATTCCGCTTAAGGCCGATGGAAAAGAAATAGATTCTTTTGAGAATTTGAGCAAGGTGTTGATGGCAAAATCGGTTACCGTATTGCGAAATCAAACCGACACCGTAAATATAGCCCTGCCTGCCGACTTTTTGTTAGAAGCCGACAATGAATACGAAAAGACCAAGATACAGTTTATGACCTACCGAGTGCCGGTGGTGGTGAAGCAAGTGCAGCCGCGTATGGGTGCCGAAGATGCCGGCATGCAAGGAGGCGACCGCATTTTATCGGTGGCAGGTGTAGCTACACCGGGTTACGATGTGTTTAAACCCGAGCTTGAGAAGAATGCCGGCAAGTCGGTGGAAATAAGATACATACGCGAAGGCAAAGAGATGGCCTCGAATGTGGAAATTGATGAAAACGGTAAGATAGGTATTATGCTTAGCAGCCCTATTGAGATATATGATGTAGTGGTGAATCATTACAACATATTCCAATCTATTCCACGCGGCATTTCCATGGGTTGGAACACGGTTAGCACCTATGTTTCGTCGTTGAAATATGTCTTTACATCGAAGGAAGGCGCTCAAAGTTTAGGTGGATTTGGCACACTCGGAAGCATATTCCCGGAAAAATGGGACTGGCTCGAATTTTGGAATACTACAGCATTTTTCTCGCTCATTTTGGCTGTGATGAACATCTTGCCTATCCCGGCACTCGATGGCGGACATGTGCTGTTCCTCTTGTGGGAGATAGTGACACGTCGCAAACCCAGCGATAAATTCCTTGAAAATGCTCAGATAGTGGGTATGATGCTGTTGTTTGGACTTTTGCTTTACGCAAATGCCAACGATATATATCGCTTTTTCATTAAATAACGATTATGACGTATAAAAGAATAATACTGAAGAAAGGTAGTGAGGAGTTTTTGAAACGCTTCCACCCATGGGTATTCTCGGGAGCTATCAGCAAGATGGATCCGTGCGAAGACGGCGACTTGGTGACCGTATATACCCATGCCGGAGAACTCATAGGCAATGGTCACTACCAGTTGGGCAGCATAGCCGTGCGTATGCTATGCTTCGATGATACCACTATCGATGGCGATTATTATTACAATCGTCTGTTGGCGGCTTATAATACTCGTGTCAGCCTGAATCTGATTCGCGATGACAACAACTCGTTCCGACTCGTGCATGGCGAGGGCGATTTCTTGCCCGGATTGGTGGTGGACATCTACGGAAACACTGCAGTGATGCAAGCCCACTCACCCGGTATGCACTTCGCACGCAACACCATAGCTGAAGCGTTGGTGAAACTACCCGAAGGCATAGTGAAAAACGTATATTATAAGTCGGAAACCACATTGCCCTACATAACACGCGACACAGAGAACTATTATATAATAGGTGGTTACGACACCAATATAGCACTCGAAAACGGTCTCAAGTTTCATGTCGATTGGCTTCGTGGACAAAAAACCGGTTTCTTTGTAGACCAAAGAGAGAATCGCAGCTTGCTTGAGAAGTATGCCAAAGGACGCAAAGTGCTCAATATGTTCTGCTACACAGGCGGTTTTTCGTTCTATGCCATGCGAGGAGGAGCACAAGCGGTTCATTCGGTAGATAGTTCGTCGAAGGCAATATCGCTCACTCGCGAGAACGTGGAACTTAACTTCCCCGGAGATACTCGTCATGAAGCATTTGCCGAAGATGCCTTTAAATTTCTCAATGAAATGGACAATAGCTACGACTTGATTATTCTCGACCCGCCGGCTTTTGCAAAGCACAAGAGTGCGCTGAAAAATGCGCTTATCGGTTATCGAAAAATCAACGCCAAGGCATTTGAGAAGATACAGAAAGGCGGCATATTGTTCACTTTCTCGTGCTCACAGGCAGTGTCGAAAGAACAGTTCCGTTTGGCTGTATTCAGCGCGGCAGCACAGTCGGGTCGCAAGGTGCGCATACTGCATCAACTCACCCAACCAGCCGATCACCCTATCAATATCTATCACCCCGAAGGTGAATATTTGAAAGGCTTGGTGCTCTATGTGGAATAAAACCTATCCTTAACAATAAATCAGAATAACTACAAAACGTTTGACATGAAAAAAACATTATTAACAGCAGCAGTTTTGGCTGCAGTATCATTAAACTCGTGTATGACGCAAGAGACTGAAAAATTCGACTACAATGTCGACCGCTTTGCCGATATTCAAGTATTGCGCTATCAAGTGCCGGGATTCGAACAACTGACACTTAATCAGAAAATATATGTGTATTATCTGACCGAAGCTGCAATATATGGTCGCGATATCCTTTTCGACCAGCACGGCAAGTACAATTTGCAAATACGCAAATTGCTTGAAAACATCTATCAGAATTATTCAGGCGATAAGAATTCGGCTGATTATGCTGCAATGGTGAAGTATATGAAGCAAGTTTGGTTTGCCAACGGCATTCATCACCACTACTCTACCGACAAATTCGTTCCCGAATTTTCGCAAGAATTTTTTGCAGAGCAAGTAAAGGCATTGCCTGCCGATAAATTGCCGCTCAACGAAGGAGAAACAGCCGAGCAAATGATAGAAACCCTGAGCATGGTTATTTTCGACCCTGCATATATGCAGAAGCGAGTAAACCAAGCCGACGGACAAGACCTCGTGCTCACATCAGCCAACAACCTTTATGAGGGTGTAACTCAGAAGGAAGTAGAAGACTATTATCGTTCGATAAAGGATGTAAACGATTCCACACCTATCTCTTATGGTTTGAATGCCAAGGTGATTAAGGTAGATGGCAAGGTTCAGGAACAGCAATATAAAATAGGTGGACTCTACGGAGCTGCTATCGAAAAGATTGTGTACTATCTCAATAAAGCTAAGGAATATGCCGAAAGCGATAAGCAAAAAGCATATATTACAGCACTCGTAGACTACTATACAACCGGCGACCTTCGAAAATTTGACGAATATTCTATCCTATGGGCAGAAGACACCGACTGCACAGTGGATTTCGTGAACGGATTTATCGAATCATACGACGACCCATTGGGTATGACCGGCGCATGGGAATCGATAGTAAACTTCAAGAACGTGGAAGCATCTAATCGCACACACATCATCAGTGCCAATGCACAATGGTTTGAAGATAACTCACCTGTAGACCCACGCTTCAAGAAAAAAGAAGTGAAAGGCGTGTCGGCTAAGGTGATTACAGCAGCCATACTTGCCGGAGATGCCTACCCTGCCACTCCTATCGGTATCAACTTGCCAAATGCCGACTGGATTCGTGCTCAACACGGCTCAAAGTCGGTGACTATCGAAAACATTACCGATGCCTACGATGAAGTGGCTGCCGGAAATGGCTTGAACGACGAATTTGCTTTCTCGAAGGAAGAATGTGAACTTATGGAGAAATATCTCACACTTGCCGATAAACTTCACACCGACCTTCACGAATGTCTTGGTCACGGTTCGGGCCAATTGCTCCCAGGTGTGGATCCGAATGCACTTGGAGAACACGGTTCTACTCTTGAAGAAACCCGCGCCGACTTGTTTGCCCTCTATTATATGGCCGACAAGAAGATGCTTGAACTTGGTATCTTTGAGCACCCCGATACTTATATGGCAGAATACTATAAGTATATCATGAACGGCTTGATGACACAAAACACCCGTATCGAACTCGGTAAAGACATCGAAGAATCGCACATGCGCAACCGCAAACTTATCAGTGAATGGGCTTACGTGAATGGCAAGGCCGACAATGTAATAGAATACGTAAAGCGCGATGGCAAGACTTATATTCGCATCAACGACTATGAGAAACTTCGTGAACTATTCGGCAAACTTCTTGCCGAGATTCAGCGCATAAAGAGCGAAGGCGATTATGCAGCCGGCAAGAAACTCGTGGAAGATTATGCAGTGCGTCTCGACAGAACCCTTCACAAGGAAATTCTCGACCGTTATGCCAAACTCGATATCGCTCCGTATAAGGGCTTTGTTAACCCTGTGTATGAAGCAGTTACCGATAAGGATGGCAATATCACCGACGTGAAGATATCGTACAAGGAGAACTACATCGACCAGATGCTTCGCTATTCGCGCGACTACTCTCCTCTCACCAAGTGGTAATTACCTATTAATGACAATATAGGAAGGCATAGGCATGCTCATATCATTAGGGCATGATGCCTTCCTTAATTTTTTGCTAAAAACCAAGAGCTGATGAACGAAATTATAAAGACGATTAAACAGCAATTCTTTGCATATCGAAATGGTATGCTTGCCGACACATTGCGCAAAGCCGGCGATCCACATAAGATGATATTCGGCTTGAATTTGCCACAAATTATGCAGATAGCGGCAGAGACCGGCAAGAATAAAGCCTTGGCAACTGCCCTATGGACCGATGAGTATGGCTGTCGTGAGAGCCGTCTGTTGGCTCCGATGCTGATGCCGTCACAGGAGTTTACGATAGATGAAGCTATGGAATGGTGCAGCAGTGTGGAGTGTGTGGAAGTGGCCGATGTGCTTTGCCATCGCTTGCTTCGTGGCACCGACTTTGCCTGCGAATTGGCTCAGTGCCTTTGCTCCGATGCAAAAGAAGTGATGATGAAGTATGTGGCACTCAGGCTTATAGCCAACTTGTTGTCGTTGGATAAAATCGAAGATAAGGCAGCGGTTTGGACTACAGTGCAGCAGTTTGCCGGCTTCAGGTAACAAAAATGCAGAATAGATTATCAAAGTCTATTCTGCATTTTGTTTTGTTGTTAAGTGATACTTATCAGCTTAGAATTCAATGATGAAACTTTCGATCCAAATGGTGAATATACCTGCCATATAGCCAGAAAACGCCATAATTGAGAATCGTTTGAGATACCACATGAACGGAATCTTCTCGATGCCCATAGCCACAACACCTGCAGCAGAGCCTATAATCATAATACTGCCACCTACACCGGCGCAGAATGTAAGCAAGTGC
This sequence comes from bacterium, assembly GCA_004563195.1. Taxonomy (GTDB): domain Bacteria; phylum Bacteroidota; class Bacteroidia; order Bacteroidales; family Muribaculaceae; genus SFTJ01. The sequence continues at coordinate 62,853 of SFTJ01000001.1, read as the reverse complement.
CAGAACAAGCCATCTTGTATGAAGTATTGCAAATAAGCCGGGTCGGCAGAAGCATTCATAATGGCTTCGGTGGTGACCGGATACATATTCATACATGCAGCCACAAGGGGCACATTATCCACAATCGACGACAATACACCTATGATACCATTGATGGTGTAAGGTTCGTGTATCTCAGAATCGAGCAAGTGGGCAAGATTGCTGAGCAAATTGGCTTGCTGGAGTGCGCTCACAGCCATCAAGATGCCAAGGAAGAATAGAATAGTCGACATATCGATGCTGCGCAGTGCCGATGATATGCGACCTTTCATCATCTTGTCGAGGTCGTACTTGTTGACCACGATTTCGGTCAAAAGCCACATTGCACCGAGTGAGATAAGGATACCCATATATGGAGGTAGTCCGGTAACCGACTTAAAAATAGGCACAAACAATAGCGACAACACACCGGTAATAAGAATAAGTTTGCTCAATCTCGGACGCGTAATCGATAACGATTCGCCCTCGCGCTTATCGTTTTCATTAAGAGGTTCGAGCGGCTCGTCTTTTACGCAACGCGATGCTATGAATACCGGAATAACCACCGATACTATGCAAGGCACTATCAGATAAGCTATAAGGTTGAGCGAAGTGACATAATTCTTCATCCACAGCATAATGGTGGTAACATCACCGATGGGCGACCACGCACCGCCACTATTGGCTGCTATGATAATTACACCGGCATATTTCCAGCGCTCGCGATTATTGCTAATCAAGCGGCGCAACATCATCACCATAATAATAGTTGTGGTCATATTGTCGAGAATGGCCGACATAAAGAACGATAAGAAAGCTATCACCCACATCAAGTTGCGCTTGTTTTGTGCAGTGATGCGGCGAGTGATAAATGCAAAGCCATCGTACTTGTCGATAAGTTCTACAATAGTCATTGCGCCAATTAAGAACACTACAATTTCACATGTGTCGCCCAGTGCTTCTACCAGTCGATATGACAGATCCTGGTCGTGTGTGCCTATTGAATATGTTGCCCAAAGTAAGCCACACATCAATAGTGCAAATACTGCTTTGTTGATTTTAAGTACGTGTTCGGAGGCTATCATTAGATAACCAATAACGAACACCACTATCATTATTGCTACCATAATATTTTATTATATGACTCTTTTTGTTTTTAGATTATTAATTATCCTCGTGGATAATAACAATCGATAGAATTAGTTTTTGTGGTTTTGACGGTTATATTGTTAACGGATTCGGTCGCTGTCGCGTAGCAACTTTATGTCGTGTGCTATTCCGCGGCGCGCTAACAAGTCGAGAACTGCGGCTGCCGCAATTAAAGCCACTGCCATATAGTTCACAGCAACACTCGATGCCGAATACTGACCGAAAATGGTAATTGCAAGGTATGCAATCAAACCTAACTTGGCCACTAAGCATACGGCGCAAAGCGACTTTTGTAACTTTAATAACTTGAATTTCGACAATGTGAGTAAAGGAAGAACTACAGCCAACACAGCGAGCACAATCGATATCGGAGATAATGACAAGCCGTTGACATCATAGGTTCCCATGCAGCCCACTGAAAGCGAAAGGTCGGCCGACTCTACAAAAAATACATTAACATATGCAAATACAGTCATTAATACAGCCGATAGAAAAAGATAAAGGTTTTGCAATCGTTGGATTACCATGATAGAATTTTATGATTAATTATTGTTTATAGTTTCGTTTAGTTCGGTACTACAAAATTACATCATTAATGTTAAATAATCAATTATTGTGTTTCGAATTTTTTGTATAAAAAACTTTGTGTTTATCTTTGGCATAAGATTTGCGACATTTAGACCAAAAGGCTCATAATTCCACATTGTGTGCCTCAAATAAATCACAAATATATTGTTAATATATTCGATATGAACATCAATCTTCTGAACGAAAAAAACGACATTAACAGGTGGATTCTCAGCCATAACTATTTTGCTGCCTTCAGGGGCATGGAGCAACTTGTGGCAAAAACCGATAACGATGCATTGAAACGCGAGTTTTCGTCGCTTTTCGATTCTTATAAATATATGCTCGACTATATGGTGAAGGGATATGACGATCCCGAACGAGACAATATGCTCAACCGTATAGCGAAGGATATGTTTTTTCTCACCGATAGGCTTGTGGCTGAAATCAATGCCGCAAAGTCGACCGAACTCTTCTACATACGCAGGAGCAGTCGCATTGCCGACGCCATGAGCTTGCTTGGCGACTATGAGAAGTGCAATGCAAGCATTGCCGATTCGCTTCTGGTCGACAAGAATGCCATGTATGAGTATCGCGAAAAACTTGAGAGTGATTTGTTTTCGTATATTTGGACATCGTTCCCGGCTTCGGCTGCCGATATGGATGTGATGAAAGCCTGCGTAGATGTGAATGCGCACTACCACACGCACTTCAAACAGCTTATGCTTGGTGCCATATTTTTGAGCTTGCTACAGTTCTTCGATGAACAAAAACTATTGATATTGCTTAATACTTATGGACAATATGTGCGTCCCGGCGAACGGGAGGACTCGGCAATAGCAATGCGAGCATTGGTGTATGCCGTGATAGCTATGTATCGCCATAGCCGCCGCACCACTATATATGATGACATCGACAAGCAATTAGCTATGCTTGGCGAAATAGAGAGTTTTAGTGAAGATTTGCAGGGCATTTTCATTAATTTGGTGAAAGCCAAGTATACCGACGACATCACCCGTCAACTTGAGAAGGACATAATGCCTGGCTTGATGAATTTGGCACCCGATATAATCGAAGAAGCAAAGAAAGGAAACGGAGTGCTCGATTTGTCGAATCTTGAGGAGAATCCCGAGTGGAAAGATAAGCTCGACAAATCGGGTATAACCAAAAAGATAAGGGAATTTAGCGAATTGCAAAGCAAGGGTAACGATGTGTTTATGAACACATTTGTGCGACTGAAGAATTTCCCGTTCTTTAAGCAGCTTTACAATTGGTTCCGACCATTCCATTACGATAACTCTCATGTTGCCAAGGCTCTTGCCGGCACCACCGACTCGATAAAGACAATAATCGACAAGTCGAGCTACTTGTGCGATAGCGATAAGTTCTCGTTTGCCCTATCGATGGGCCAACTGGCAGGTGCTCAGCGCGACATGCTGCAGCAACAGTTCGATTTGCCCGACCAGGAATTGGGCGAACTTTCCGATATTCCCAATCCTCAAGAAGAACGCCTCTTGGTGGTGAATAGTGTGATAAAGGATATGTATCGCTTCTTCAAGTTGTTCTCACGTCGCGCCGAGTTTGCCGATATTTTCAAAAGTAATATGAATCTCATGGCTATCGAGGCTTTGCAACCTTACTTTAAGAATGAGGTTATAATATCTTCTGTGGCAGATACTTACTTCGAGTCGAAGCGATACAAGGAAGCTGCTTCATACTACGAGATGCTGCTTGCTGAGTGTAAGAATGTTAACACCATCTATTTGCAAAAGTTGGCGTTTGCATATCAAAACATTAAGGAGCATCGTAAGGCACTGAAGTATTATCTGAAGTATTCGCTTGCCAAAGAGAACGATGTGTGGAATATAAAGCGCATAGCGCAGTGTTACAGAACTTTAGGCCAGACCGATGAGGCATCTAAGTATATGAATAAGGCACTCGAATTAAACCCCGACAGCGTTTCTCTCAACCTGCAAGCCGGACATTATCTTCTCGAAGACGGTAAGATAGACGAAGCCATAACTCTATATTATAAGGTAGACTATATCGACAATAAAGATAACTCGGCATGGCGACCTCTTGCATGGTGCCTGTTCTTGAAAAAAGATTTCGAGCAAAGCCGCAAATACTACAATAAGATAATAGATAACTTAAAGCTCGAACTTGCCGATTATATTAATTTCGGACATCTGTGCCTAGCCGAAAACCATTTTGAGGAAGCTATGGCATATTATTACAACGCCTATACGCTTTGCGAAAGCAATATCGAAACCTTCCGCAACAAATGGGATAAAGATGTGAAATGGCTTGTTCAGGCAGGAGTGAACGAATGTTCCATTCCGCTCATTGCCGATGCCATAGCGCTGCGACTTACGGGCAAATTATAGTAGAAGGACTGAATATTTACACTCCAAGGCCAATGCTTCGGGGAAAAATATATTTCGCTGATATTGCTGTATTTGCATAATATTTTCGTAAATTTGCAACTACTATAGCAAAAACAAACAACATAACACAAACATAATGAAAAAATTATTAATTGGGCTCGCCCTTTTATCTTCATGTGCATCTAATATGAACGATAACAACATCTTAATGAGCGAATTCAAAACCACCAATGGTGCGATTCCGTTCGACAAAATCAAAAAATCGGATTACGAACCCGCTTTTGAGTGGGCAATCAAGAAAAATGTAGCTGAAATAGAGGAAATTACCAACAACCCCGATGAACCTACATTCGAAAACACTATCGTGGCTTTTGAGCGTAGTGGTAAGGACTTGGCAAGAATTTTGCGCGTGTTTGATGCGCTGCTTAATGCCGATGGTGATGATGAACTTTTGGCAATATCGGAGCGAATCACTCCTATGGTGTCGGAACACTCCACAAGCATCATTCTTAACGAAAAGTTGTGGAAGCGTATAGAATATGTTCATAACAACTGCGACACAGCTAATCTCGATAACGAAAGCAAGATGCTTTTGAAAAAGATGTATTCGGAATTTGTAAACAACGGTGCGTCGCTCGAGGGTGCTGACCGGGGCAAATATCGCGACATTATGCAACGCTTGTCGTTGGCTACCCTTAAGTTTGGTCAAAATGCTCTAAAAGCCACCAGTGCCTATAGTATGTGGCTAAAAGATGATGAACTCGACGGACTCCCCGAAAGTGCCATCGAAGCTGCCAAGGCAGATGCAAAAAGCAAGAAGAACGAAGGTGGTAACTATTTGATAACCCTTCAGTTCCCGAGCTATTCGGCATTTATGAAATACTCTACTCGCCGCGACCTTCGTGAGAAACTTTATAAGGCATATAACTCGCAGTGCATCGACGGCGAATTCAGCAACGTGGAATTGATGTCGGAAATCACCGAGTTGCGCTATGAACTTGCCAAGTTGCTTGGCTTCAAGAATTTTGCCGAATATAACCTGGTAAACACCATGGCAGCCAACCCGACCAATGTTTATAATTTGCTCGACCAGCTTCGCGACTCTTATCGCGATGCCCAAAAGGCAGAAATTGCCGAACTCGAGCAATATGCTACACAATTGGAAGGCAAGCCGATGAAGATTATGCCTTGGGATTACTCGTATTATTACGAAAAACTCAAGGACAGCAAATATAGCTTCAACGATGAAGTACTTCGCCCCTACTTCGAGCTCAATAATGTGATTAATGGCGTGTTTGGATTTGCTACCAAGATGTATGGTTTGCAATTTAAGGAAAATCACGATGCGCAAGTATATCACCCCGATGTAAAGGTGTATGATGTAACCGACGAAAATGGTGGATTTGTGGGTATGCTTTATGCCGACTTCTTCCCACGCGACACCAAGCGCAGCGGTGCATGGATGACCGAATTTGCCGGTCAAAGCATCGACGAAAATGGCAAGAACATTCGTCCGCTCATCACCATTGTCACCAATTTCACTCCTCCTACCGACAATAAGCCATCGCTTTTGACATTCTACGAGGTTGAGACATTCTTGCATGAGTTTGGTCACGCATTGCACGGCTTGCTCAGCGACTGCAAGTATTCTTCGCTATCTGGCACAAGCGTATTTCATGATTTTGTGGAGTTGCCTTCGCAGTTCAATGAGAACTATCTTACTCAGAAAGAATTTCTTGATAGTTTTGCAAAGCACTATCAGACCGGAGAGAAGATTCCACAAGAGATGATTGATAAGATTATTGCAGCATCACAGTTTGGCGCCGCCTACTCTTGCATTCGTCAATTGAATTTCGGCTATCTCGATATGGCATGGCACACCATCACCAAGAAGGTCGACGACCCGATAAAGTTTGAAGAAGACGCCATCAGCAGTGTGGCAGTGTTCGACCCTGTGGAAGGAACCGCTATTTCGCCTAAGTTCACTCATATCTTCTCAGGTGGCTATGCAGCCGGTTACTATGGCTACAAGTGGGCTGAAGTGCTCGATGCCGATGCATTTGCCAAATTCCTCGAAGATGGTATATTCAACCAAGCCACAGCACATTCGTTCCGCGACAACATTCTCAAGCGTGGTGGCAGCGAAGATCCTATGGTGCTCTACAAGCGATTTAGAGGTCAGGCTCCTACGGTAGATGCATTGCTGAAAAGAGACGGAATCAAGAAATAATAATTTGCTTGACCGACATAATCGAAAAACGAACAAAAAAAATTCGATATTTGTTAATAAAATAAGGGGCATTTGATGCTCCTTATTTTTATTTTCATTAATTTTGTGCATTGTTAATGCGTATTGGCTCGGCTAAGGTGAATTCGACCGAGAAATGCGAGTATTTATTATAGTTACAGCGATGGATAATAGTTCTGACAAACAACACCAACTCGATGCCCGCTATCTGAGGATGGCAATGATATGGGCGGAAAATTCATATTGTCGACGCCGCCAAGTGGGTGCGATAATAGTGAAGGAGAAGATGATAATATCTGATGGTTTCAATGGTACACCATCGGGCTTTGAGAATGTGTGTGAAGACGAAGACGGCAACACTAAAGCCTATGTGCTTCATGCCGAAGCCAACGCTATTACCAAAGTTGCACGCAGTGGCAACAGCAGTAATGGCGCCACGCTCTATGTTACTACGTCGCCATGCATAGAGTGCGCAAAACTTATTATCCAATCGGGGATAAAACGTGTGGTATATAACGAACTTTATCGCATACACGATGGCATCGACTTGCTCGAGCGCGCCGGAGTGCAGTGCTTACAGATTGATATTAAAAAGTAAGGGAAATTTAGAACGATTATTAAAGTAATGAGTACGTCAAAACAACCATTAGTTTGGTTACCTCTTATTATATCCGTATCGGTGGTGCTTGGCGTGTTTGTGGGCACCCGATTCTCGAGTCATAAGTTCTTGGCCGACCACGACCGAAAACTCAATATGATTCTGAATCTTATTGCCGACGACTATGTCGACACTATGACTATCAGCGACCTTGTGGAGATGACAATACCCGAATTGCTCAGCAATCTCGACCCACATACCACCTATCTCGATAGAAAAAGCCTTCGTGAAGCCAATGAGGACATTGAGGGTGTGTTTAGTGGAATTGGTATTTCGTTTTTGATTAACAACGATTCAATCAATGTGGTGGAAGTGATAGCCGGAGGTCCTGCTGAAAAGGCGGGAATGTTGGCGGGCGACCGAATTGTCACTATCAACGATTCGCTCTTTGTAGGCCCTAAAGTTAAGGATACCGATGTGCGCTCTCACCTGCGTGGCGTGCGCGAATCGATAGTAAAACTGGGCGTGAAGCGTGGCAATTCCAAGAAATTGTTATCGTTTAATGTCACTCGAGGCGACATTCCTGTCAATTCGGTGGATGCCGCTTATATGATCGACAAATCTACCGGTTATATCAAGGTAAACAAATTTAGCCGAACTACTTACGACGAATTCCTGATGGGACTGATTAACCTGAAGGGAGAAGGCGCCAAGAATTATATAGTAGACCTACGTGGCAACGGAGGTGGCATTATGGAAATGGCTATTCTTATGGCAAACGAATTTCTGCCATCCGACCAACTTATAGTGTACACACGCAGCCGCGACAAACGCAATGATTCTGAAGTGTGGAGCGACGGCAACGGCTCATTCCAAGAAGCGCAACTGGTGGTTCTTATCGATGAGTTTTCGGCAAGCTCGAGTGAGATATTTGCCGGAGCAATACAAGATAACGACAGAGGCCTGATAGTGGGATGCCGCTCGTTTGGTAAGGGTCTGGTGCAACGCCAGTTCACTCTGCCCGACAGCAGCGCTGTGAGAATGACCATCGCTCGCTATTATACCCCATCGGGACGCTCTATTCAGAAGGACTACAAGCAAAAAAATGCATCTTATTCCGACGAATTAACTGCTCGATTTGACAATGGCGAACTATATAGCGCCGACAGTATGAAAATCGACAAGAGCAAGGTGTATAAGACAGCAAGCGGCCGCACCGTGTATGGTGGCGGTGGCATTGTGCCCGATATATTCGTGGCTCGCGATACCACCGGCTACACTTCTTATTACGCAGCTGTGGCTAATTCGGGGCTCATCAATAAGTTTGCCTACAATTATGCCGACAGAAATCGCAAGCAGTATTCGAAGTTGAGTGATTACAAACAATTTTTACGCGTATTGCCTAACAACGATGCTCTGCTTTACGACTTTGTGACTTTTGCCGCTCAAAACGGAGTTCCGGCGCGCTGGTATTACATTAATCAGTCACGCAATCTGATATTGACCCAGATTAAGGCTCTGATGGCTCGCGATTTGTATGGAAACAATGCCTTCTACCCTATCTACAATCGTAATGACAAAGATATAGAAGCAGCATTGAAAGCAATCAATAAACACAAAGCGGTATTCCCAATCCTACCGGAAGATGAATGATATAAATATTGATAAAAACCTTTTGCGACGCTCCATCGCAGCTAAGATTAAGGCCCTCAGCTCGGAAGATCGATTGCTTGAATCGCAAAAAGTGATGGCTACGGTGGAGAATTTGCCTGAGTTTCAGGTTGCTCACACGGTTATGTGCTATCACTCTATTGCTAACGAGGTTTGTACTCACGATGCTATAGCGCGATGGAGTAAAAACAAAACCATAGTGTTGCCGCGAGTTAAGGGCGATGACTTGATGCTGTTGGAGTACTCGCCGGAGAAATTGGAGACCGGTAAATACGGAATATTTGAGCCGGCGCTCGATTCCCGACAAGTGGATTTGGATGAAATCGACCTCATAATAGTGCCCGGCGTGGGGTTTGATGCCGAATGTAATCGTATGGGACACGGCAAAGGATACTACGACCGATTGCTTAGCGAAAAAGGTAGAATTAAGCTTATAGGAGTGGCTTTCGAATGCCAAATAGTGGATTCGGTGCCTCATTGCAGTCACGATATAGGCATGGACAAAGTGATAACTGCTTCGAATATCTATCGTAGCAAATAAGAAACCGATTAAATCTTGAGAAATAATGCAGATAGTAAATTATGATTCTAAACTGTGCGACTTGATAGTGGGTGATCCGACGCTGATAGCAGTGCTAAATCGTTTCGGTATAACATTGGGTGTGGGCGACAAAACCATAGCAAGAGTGTGCGATGAAAACGGTATCGACAAGGCGTTTCTTACTACAATACTCAATACCTACATCAACGAAGACTATGTGCCCGGTGATGGCCCCAACCATTTTAATGCTGCAAAAATCGTAAAATATCTGCAGCAAACCAATGCCTACTATGAGCATTATTTGATACCAAACATAGAGCGACACTTTAACTTTTTGATGTTGAAAAATGAAAAAGCAAATGCCTCATTGTTAATAATTTACAGATTCTTTATTGAAGTAAAAGAAGAACTTATGTCGCGCATAGGTGAAGATAGAGAAAGCCTGTTTCCAAAGGTGCTGAAATGCTTTGCCGATGTGGATGTAAAGGCTGATGCAAATGAAGCAAATGCCCCCGATGCAGTTCAAGAAGATTCGATAGAATCGAAGATAAGCGATTTGCTTAATATGTTTGTAAAACACATATCCGGCGAGTATGATGCCAACTTGGCACATGCCGTGTTGACTGCTTTGTATGGACTGAAGAAAGATATCAATCAAAACAATCGCATCAGAGAACGCCTGCTCTGTCCGATAGTGGCAGCAATCGATGCTTCAAAAACTTGTCAATCATGACCTATCGAGTGGCGATAATAATGCAGAATACGCTTGAGGCTTTGGGCATAAAACATGTGCTCGAGGAATCATTCTCAATGTCGTGCCATGTTTATCGGTCGCTTGCGCAAGTACCTGATGTGGGTAGCGATGTCTTTGATTTCTATTTCACCGATTCCGACAATTATGTGCTACACCTCGACTTTTTCTTGCCGCGTAAGCAGAAAGTGATACTGATTACCGCACTGCACTCCGACGAAGATGTGGCATCGATTTGTTGTTTCGAAAATGAGAGTAAGATAATCGATGACATAAATGCCAGGATTGCCAATATTGAGCGAAATCCCATTGAGCATCAAGAAGAACTCAGTCAGCGCGAAGTGGATGTGTTGCGATTGATTGCCTCGGGTTTGATAAATAAAGAAATTGCAGAAAATTTGGGAATCAGCATTAATACTGTTCTTACCCATCGCAAGAATATTACAGCAAAACTCGGTATACGAAGCGTTTCTGGTTTGACATTCTATGCCATGATGAATGGCATCATCGCGCCCAAGTGACGTTCTTTTGCTGTTTTTGCAACTCATTTTTAAAAATACAAAAAAACGAGGCCCGAAGGTCTCGTTTTTTATTTGTAAGTATGTTTTGTGCGATTATTAAATCCACTTTACATAAGCGAAATCCTGGCGGTGAGCCATGTTTGCGTTGAACGGATAGATGCGGAATGCGTAGCGGAAAGTGCCCGGATTCTTAATCTTGTCCTTCAATTGATATGTTACAAACACGCCGTCTTCCTTCACTACTTCCATATCGATGCTTCTCGAGAACTTGAATTGGTCGTTTTCTTGTTCGTAAACCACCATATCAACGCCCAGAGAGCGACCCAAACCTACGGTGTTGAGCACTACGGTAGCTTCGATATCGTCGTTGTTGGTAGTAGCTTGACGCAAGCTGTCGCTAACTTGGATGTCAACTACATTAATGTCGTTCCACTTTTGAGCCACATTTTCCTTCCAAGCAGCCAATTCCTTAGCCAAAGCATAGTTGTTGGCCTTGAGCTTGTTAGAGCGTTCGCCTTCCTTGCTGTAGAAACGATCGATATAATCGTTAATCATGCGAGTCATAGTGAAGTTAGGCGCAATGTGAGCGATAGATTTCTTGATGTATTGAATCCATTCTTCCGAATAACCCTTTTCGTTGGTATTGAAATACAACGGAACGATTTCGTTTTCGAGAGTAGAATAGATAGTAGCTGCATCAAGACGGTCTTGCTGGCTTTGGTCGGTGAAAGTGCGCTTGTCGGTCAATGCCCAACCTGCACCTTCGCGATAGCCTTCGTACCACCATCCGTCGAGAACCGAGAAGTTGAGAACGCCGTTCATTTCAGCCTTTTCGCCCGATGTACCCGATGCTTCGAGAGGACGAGTCGGAGTGTTCAACCAGATGTCTACACCTGTTACAAGGCGCTTAGCCACAACCATATCGTAGTTTTCGAGGAAGATAATCTTGCCAAGGAATTGAGGCATCTTAGAGATTTCGACGATGCGCTTAATCAAGCCCTGACCTGCACCATCGGCAGGGTGAGCCTTACCTGCAAATACGAATTGTACCGGATATTTAGGATTGTTGACAATCTTAGAAAGACGGTCGAGGTCGGTGAAGAGCAAGTGAGCACGCTTGTAAGTAGCGAAACGACGAGCGAAACCAATCATAAGGGCATTAGGATTGATGCTTTCGAGAATTTCAACCACGCGAGCGGGGTCACCTTGATTCTTAATCCAGTTTTGACGGAAATCGCGCTTGATGAAGTTGATAAACTTGTTCTTCATTTGCTTGCGCATAGCCCAAATTTCTTCATCGGGCATGCTGAGGATAGGCGACCAAGTGGCTTCCTTGTCTTGTGCATTGTAGAAGTCCTTGCCGAGGTTCTTTTCGTAGTATTCCTTCCATTCCGAAGCAGCCCAAGTAGGCATGTGAACACCGTTGGTAACATACGAAACATGCGATTCTTCAGGAGCATAACCCTTCCAAACGCCTTGGAACATCTTCTTCGATACTTCGCCGTGCAACCAGCTAACGCCGTTCGATTCCTGGCAAGTATTCAAAGCGAATACGCTCATCGAGAACTTTTCGTTAGTGTCGGGGTTCTCACGACCCATGTTCATGAGGTCTTGCCAAGAGATACCGAGCTTGTTAGGGAATTCGCCCATATATTTGCCGAAGAGGCCTTCTTCGAAGTAGTCGTGACCTGCAGGCACAGGAGTGTGCACTGTATAGAGCGAAGTGGCGCGAACCATTTCGAGGGCTTCGTTGAAGTTGAGATGTTCTTCGTTAACATAGTCAACAAGGCGTTGCAAGTTAAGAAGAGCAGCGTGACCTTCGTTGCAGTGGTAGAGTTGGTTCTTGATGCCGAGGCGCTTGAGCATAAGCACGCCACCAATACCAAGCATATATTCTTGTTTGATGCGGTTTTCCCAGTCACCACCATATAGTTTGTGAGTGATTGAGCGGTCCCATTCAGAGTTCTTGTCGATGTCGGTGTCGAGGAGGTAGAGGTTCATACGACCCACATTCACGCGCCAAACGTTGGCGTAGATGATGCGGCCGGGATATGGAACTTCGAGCACCAATTGGTTGCCGTTTTCATCGAGCACTGCGTCGATAGGAAGCTGGTTGAAGTTTTGAGCTTCGTAGTTGGCAACTTGCTGACCATCCATCGAGAGTGTTTGAGTGAAATAGCCGTAACGATACATAAATCCGACAGCGGTCATAGGAACGCGAGAGTCGGAAGCTTCTTTGATGTAGTCGCCGGCGAGAACGCCAAGACCACCCGAGTAGATCTTAAGTGCGTTGCACAAACCGTATTCCATACTGAAGTAAGAAACCGATGGAATGTCGGTGCGCATAGGCACTGCCATATATGCTTTGAAATCGTTATAAACCTTTTCGATGCGAGCCATCATGTCCTTGTCGTTCAAGATTTCATCGAAACGGTCGGTGCTGAGCTGTTGTAGCACCATTACAGGATTTTCACCTGTGCTACGCCACAAATCAGGGTTAAGGTCGCGGAACAATGACTTTGCTTCGCTGTTCCATACCCACCAGAGGTTTTTCGACAATTCTTCGAGCTTCTTAAGTTCGGCCGGAAGTTCTGCCTTCACTGTGATGTTTCTCCATGCAGGAGTGTTAGTGTAACTTGCTTGTAGTTTCATACAAATTATTATTATAACTTATGATTTTCTTTTCTTTGAATTTTGAATTGCTACTGAGTAGACGTCGAGGTAATACTTAATGAAGTTATCCCACGAAGCGCACTTCGATGTTTTGGCTGCCGCAGCGCGAAGTTTGCTGATTTCGCTTTCGCTCTTGCCGTAGAACTCTTTCACCTTATCGGCCATTGTCATCACGAGTTCGCTGTAGTTTGAGTCGGTGCGATGTATCACGTTCACGCCACAAGTTTCGTTTTCGAAATTGTCTTTAATCCATTGTCCGAAACCTGCCAAATCGGTGGTGAGAGTAGGCACTCCGAATGCTATGCTTTCGAGCGGAGTGTAACCCCAGGGCTCATAGTAAGATGCAAACATTGTGAGGTCGAATCCGGGAATCAAGTCGTAGTAACTCATATTGAATATACCGTCGTTGCCGTTAAGGTAGCAAGGCACATATATGAGTTTCACATTATCCTCGGCGAGATTTGTAAAGCCGAGCGAAAGCATCTTTTGGAATACATTGTCGCTACCGAAGTTGTAGAGATTATGTGTGGTGAGAGCGTTGGCTTGGCGTTCGCATTTGCCCTCAGCCAATGCGTTGGCGAGTTCGGGGCAAGCTTCTTCGGTCCAAGCAGGCACCATAATAAATGCTATCACTCTGCGATGCAATCCGCGCAAGTCGTTGCGAAGCACATTGATGCTGTCGATGAAAGCATCGAGGCCTTTATTGCGGAATTCGTTGCGACCCGAGGTGGCAACAATGAGAGTGTCGTCGGCAAACTTTTCGCCCAACAATGCCGAGGCTACGCTTAGCATCTTATTGCGAGCTGCTGCTCGAGCTTGAGCATATTTTTCTCCTTTAGGCACAAAGTTTTGCTCAAATGCATTGGGGGTAACATAGGGATTGATTTCAAGCAGTTGGCGACATTCGGCTGCTGTAACTTCGCTTACTGTGGTAAATGCGTCGGCTTGATGAGCTGCAGTTTTTTCGATAGAGTGTTTCGACTGCATATTCAATTCCTCGGCCATTTGATCGCCGTTATATCCGCTCATGTAGTCGTAAAGTGGCTTGTTATTGCCGCAGATGCTGCGACCGATGCTTGTGGCATGTGTGGTGAACACTGTGGCAATCTTAGGCATCTTCGACTTCAAGTATAGAAGTCCCATACCCACTGTCCACTCGTTGAAATGGGCTACAATATTCTTGCCTTTACCCATATACTTGGCGAGACTTTCTATCACCAAAGCACATCCGTAAGCAAAAATGCACGATTCGTCGTAGTCGCCATAGGCATGGAGCGAATCTACGTGATATTCTTCCCACATTTTGGCATAAAGTTCGTTTTTGTTTTCAAACAAACCTTTATAGTTTACAAGAATAGCAATCGGCTTGCCGGGAATGTCCCATCTGCCCACTCTTACCGATACACCTTTAGGCAGTTTAGATGCCTTCTTCCAGTCAGCAAGTACGGTCTTTGATTCTTTGAAATATGGAGATTCTGTTTCTGTCCACAAATCAGGACCTAAAAAAATTACGCTATCTTTGTTTTGTTTTTGGAGAGTCTTAGCTTTAGTCGAAAGCACTGCGTATATGCCACCGACTTTGTTGCATACTTCCCAACTCACTTCAAACAGCATGTTGGGCGCTGTATTTGACTTGACCATAGTAAAAAATTATACCTTTAAATTTTGAAAGCACAAAATTACAAAAAATTTTCTTATTTGCCTAATTTTCAACTGAATTTAGCAATATTACTACCTATATATATACTCAACTTGGCTGTAGGATGTGTTTCATATTGCTCAAAATCTGGCCGTTTTAATAGCAGATTATTGCGATATGTTAAAAAATAAGCTTCTGGAGGTGTAATATCATTAAATTTACAAACATTTGCAGTTTTTTAACAACTCGCAGGCGAACTGCATCATATTACCCTATAGAACACACCCCTCCCAATTAACCCAAAACAATGAAGATGCAACGTTCTCGAGGTGTTAGGAATTGTAATTTCCGAAGGAATCGCTTATTTCAGATTATACAGAGTGGAAATAGCTTGTCGTGGATCGGCAGCACCAAACACATAGTTGCCGGCTACAAGAACATCGGCTCCGGCATCCACCACAAGTTTACCTGTGGTTTCGTTGATGCCGCCATCTACTTCAATCAGTGCTTTCGAACCCTTCTTCAAGATAAGCTCTTTGGCTTCCCTAACCTTGTTTACGGCATTGCTGATGAATTTCTGGCCACTGTATCCCGGATTGACCGACATAATGCACACCATATCGAGGTCGGCAATCACTTCCGATAGCACACTCACAGGTGTAGCGGGATTGAGAGCCACGCTTGCTTTCATGTCGGCGTCTTTGATTTGTTGGATAATGCGGTGTAAGTGAGTGCTCGCTTCGTAATGCACTGTCATTATGTCGCCTCCGCATTTCTTAACCTCTCCGATGAATCTTTGTGGCTCCACTATCATCATATGAACGTCCATGACTTTGTTGCTTAGTTGGTCGATGCGCTTCATTACGGGAAATGCAAATGTGATATTCGGAACGAACACACCGTCCATAATGTCGACATGAATATACTCGGCCTCACTATTATTGAGCATATCAAGCTCATTAGCAAGATACCCAAAATCGGCTGATAAAAGAGATGGCGAAACTATCATAAAATAATATGTAATTGATTTTATTTACTTGATGATGATTTTTTTCTTAACAAAAAGATGATACATTATATATATAAGTATCACACCGGCTAAAGCATATCCGGCATAAGTGAGATACTTGTTATAATGTTCTATCTGACTAAATAATTCAGATTCGGGAACAAACAAGCTAAGCCAATAGCCCAGTAGAGCCAATACTATATTCCAAATTCCGGCGCCGAGGGATGTGAAAACGCAGAATTTCAACAACGACATTCTTGCTAATCCGGCAGGGATGGAAATGAGTTGGCGAACGGCGGGAATAAGGCGACCGAGGAAAGTGGAGATGGCGCCGTGCTGTTCGAAATATTCTTCGGCATGGCTTACTTTTTCCGACGATAGCATACATATGTGCCCTATTCGGCTTTCGGCAAATGCGTGTATCAAGGGTCGACCTATAATCTTGGCGATATAATAATTGATTAATGCTCCCACCAAAGCACCCAATGTGGCAAACAACACTATGAGATAGATGCTCATATTGCCATTGTGCATCGAAAAATAGGCTGCAGGTGGAATTACTATTTCGGAAGGAAATGGTATAAACGAACTTTCTATTGCCATCAACAACATCACTGTCCAATAGTTGAGATGCTCCTTATACCATAGAATGATATCTTGCATAGTGATACTTGGCATATAAATAACCGCACAGGCTAATATCCCTAACAACACTACAACGCTTAATATAATTTTTATATTACTCCTTTTCATAGTGCAAAGTTACACAAACTTTTACAAATGAATATCATATTTTGCCAACATACTACGATAAAAATCAGCTTTCTTGTAAATATTCATAGGATATGCACGCGAAGTGGATGGCATTCGGTGGTGAGTGATGCTGCGACCACAATATTGCACTGTGCAGCTCTCCCCCATTTTTGGCAGTGGCGAGTGTGTGATTTCAGCCACCACGCTTGCCGCTTTTTCGCCCGTGGTTACCACTGCAGTTATCGAGCTGTGCGATGTGAGAATCTCATTGAGATTCACCGGCTCCACTATCTCGAGAAATTTATCGGAAGCATTGTCTTTGAGGCGTCTCACCTGTTGAGCCGTATCGAAAAGCGCTATGCCGGTGCGGCATAGAAAATCGCATATCATATCCTGATCGAACGCCTTCCTGCCGGGCAAAACAAAGTGTTGAGCATCGTCGAAGAACACTATTCCCATAATTCGCCACATGTCGTTAATCCAGTTTGGGTAGAAAAACGGCATCGACCACTTGTCGCTTTTGGGTGGAAAAGTGCCGAGCATAATGATTTTGGCATTTTGCGGAATAAATGGTTCGAAAGGATGGGTTTCAATCGCTATGTTCATATTCTATCAGTGTTTTAATGATGCAAAATTAGTAGATTATTGGCAAAATTATCGATTTTTCTTTGTTCAATTCCGAAATTGTTAAAGTAATTGAAATTAAATTATTAATTTTGTGTCATTAAAACACAAACAATAATCAACTATGAAATTTATTAATAAACTTTTATCAATTGTAGTGGCATGTCTTATATTGAGCGGTTGCGGCACAAACATTGTTTATATGAAAGATGCCAACAAGTTGCCCGATGAGGTTTTAAGCACAGCAAACAATCCGAGCGAGCCATATGCTATGCCTGGCGACCTCATTCAGATAGTGGTTTCGAGCCGAAATCCCGAAGCTGCTAAACCATATAACAAATCTACCTATATCAGCGACATTTCCACCACTTCGACCAATAATCAAGACCTTCAATGCTACTTGGTCGACAACAAGGGTGAGATTGAGTTTCCTGTAATAGGCACATTGTATATAAAGGGTCTCTCGAAAGCTCAGATTAAGGAACTTGTTCTCTCGAAGCTCTACCCCAACCACCTTTCGGAACTCCCGAGTGTGGAAGTTCGCTTTAAGAATTTTAAAGTAACACTGTTGGGCGAAGTCAAATCGCCGGGTACAATTACCGTTACCAATGAGCGAATCAATATACTCGAAGCAATAGCAGAGGCAGGCGACCTTACCATACACGGCGAACGCGAAAAAGTTCGCATCGTAAGAACTACAGCCGATGGCGTGCGCACCATTCACACTATCAATCTCAACGACCCGCGACTCACCTTATCGCCCTACTATAATTTGCAGCAGAACGACGTGGTGTATGTAGAACCTAATGGCTCGAAGAAGCGTTCGTCGTGGTCGGTTCCTCCGGCTCTCTCGCTCATTATGAGTTCAGTAGGATTTGTGGTTTCATTGGTTACTTTGGGATTCACTATCTTTAAATAATATTGTTTTAATAACAGTTTACGATACGGCGCCGAGTTGAATTTATTCGATTCGGCGCTATTGCTTTGTGCCGTTTTGCCAAAATTTCGTTAATTATGACACAAGTATGCAATTTTGGCAGATTTGATGTATACCCATAAATAGCTGATAATCAGAGGTATATATAAAATATCCAAATATTGGCACACTAATTGTTTTATTCTAAAAGCGAACAAAAGAAATAAATAATTAAAACCAACATAATATGAACTTCAATAATTTCACAATCAAGTCACAAGAGGTAATACAGCAAGCAGTTGATATTACCCGGCGAGGCGGCAATCAAGCAATTGAACCTGCCACCATAGCCAAAGCGATATTGCAGCAAGGCGATTCGCTTGTCAAGTTCATATTCCAGAAACTTGGCATATCGAAGGACCTTGTGGAGCAGAAGCTCGATAGAGAGTTGGCGGCATTGCCAAAAGTTAGTAATGCCGAGCCCTATCTTTCGAGCAAAGCCAATGAGGTGCTTGAAGCTGCAATAAGCGAATCGCAGAAAGCAGGCGACCAATATGTGCCTGTGGAAATGATACTTTTGGCATTGCTGAAGGTAAAGTCGGAAGTTTCGAATATCTTCAACGACTGCGGCATGACCGAAAAAGAACTTCGCCTTGCCATACAAGAATTGCGTAAAGGCAAGAGCGCATCGGAGCAATCGGCTGAGGAGCAATATAATGCACTCAGCAAATATGCTGTCAACCTTAATGAAAGAGCACGAAGTGGCAAACTCGACCCGGTGATTGGTCGAGACGACGAGATACGTCGTGTGCTTCAGATTTTGAGCCGTAGAACCAAAAACAACCCTATGCTAATTGGCGAACCGGGTACCGGTAAGACAGCCATAGCCGAGGGACTTGCTCAGCGTATAGTGAGAGGCGATGTGCCCGAAAACTTGAAGATGAAGCAAGTGTATTCACTCGATATGGGTGCATTGGTGGCAGGTGCCAAGTATAAAGGCGAATTTGAGGAACGACTTAAGGCCATAGTGAATGAGATTACAGAGTCGAATGGCGACATAATCTTGTTTATCGATGAAATTCATACACTGGTAGGAGCCGGTAAGGGCGAAGGTGCTATGGATGCAGCCAATATCTTGAAGCCTGCCCTTGCTCGTGGCGAATTGCGAAGCATAGGTGCTACCACCCTCGATGAATATCAGAAATATTTCGAAAAGGATAAAGCCCTTGAACGCCGTTTCCAGATAGTTATGGTGGACGAGCCTGACGAAGAAAGCGCTATTGCCATACTTCGAGGTCTGAAGGAACGCTACGAGAACCACCACAAGGTGAGAATTCTCGACGAAGCTGTAATAGCTGCCGTACAACTCTCGGAGCGATATATTACCGACCGATTCTTGCCCGATAAGGCTATCGACTTGATTGACGAAGCGGCATCGAAATTGCGTCTTGAGATGGACTCTGTGCCTCAATCGCTCGATGAAATCACTCGACGAATATCGCAACTCGAAATTGAGCGCGAAGCAATAAAGCGCGAGGGCGACAGCGAGAAAGTGCAAGTGCTTGAGAAGCAAATAGCCGAACTCCGCGACCAAGAACGCGAAATCAGCGCCAAGTGGAAATCGGAAAAGGAGCTTATCAACCGCATTCAGCAAAACAAGGCTGATATCGAATCGCTGAAGTTTGAAGCCGAGCGCGCCGAACGTGAAGGCGATTATGCCAAGGTAGCAGAAATCAGATATTCTCGTATAAAGAATAAAACCGATGAAAATGCCGCCATTCAGCAGCAGTTGCGCGACATGCAAGGCGATAAGGCGCTCATTAAGGAGGAGGTAGATGCCGAAGATATTGCCGACATCGTATCGCGATGGACGGGAATACCTGTCACCAAAATGGCTATGAGTGAAAAGGAGAAACTCTTGCACCTGGAGAACGAACTTCACAAGCGAGTAATCGGTCAAGACGATGCCATCACAGCCATTGCCGATGCTGTGCGCCGAAGCCGTGCAGGATTGAACGACCCACGCCGCCCTATCGGTTCGTTTATCTTCTTGGGTACTACCGGTGTGGGTAAAACCGAACTTGCCAAGGCTCTTGCCGACTATCTGTTCGACGATGAGAATATGATGACTCGTATCGATATGAGCGAATATCAAGAGAAATTCTCGGTGACTCGTCTCATCGGTTCACCTCCGGGATATGTAGGTTATGACGAAGGTGGCCAGTTGACCGAAGCAGTGCGTCGCAAACCATATTCAGTGGTTCTTTTCGACGAAATAGAAAAGGCTCACCCCGATGTGTTTAACATCTTGCTCCAGGTGCTCGACGACGGCCGTCTTACCGACAACAAGGGGCGTGTGGTTAACTTCAAGAACACTATTATCATCATGACATCTAACATGGGCTCGAACCTCATACGCGAGAACATGGAGAAGCTCACAATGGATAATCGCGAAGAAGTAATAGAGAACACCAAGAACCAAGTGCTCGAGATGCTCAAGCAAACCATTCGACCGGAGTTTCTTAATCGTATCGACGAGATAATTATGTTCACTCCGCTTAGTGCCGGTGAGATAAGGGAAATAGTAAAACTTCAGATAGCCGGCGTGACCAAGATGCTTGCCAAGAATCAGGTGGAATTGCGTGTCACCGACGATGCTATCGATTACCTTGCCGATGTGGGTTACAATCCTGAATTCGGCGCCCGCCCGGTTAAGCGAGCCATTCAAAAACTTGTGCTCAACCAATTGTCGAAGGACATTATTGCGCAGAAAGTGCATGTAGGTTCGCCTATAACCATCGATTGCGAGAATGAGCAACTCGTGTTCCGTAACTAAGACATATTGTCAACTAAATGAAAAATAGGACATTCTTAAACCGAATGCCCTATTTTTTATTATGTATTTAAAGTGTTTTACAAACGAAGAATCCAGCAACCGGGATAGCGGCTTTGCAAATGCTTTGCTACAGAGGAAAGTGTCTTTTGCGAATTGCTTTGCGCTGCGTAAATGCGATAACGGCCGTCAGACTCAAGTATTCGCAAATCATCGTTGTGCTGAGCAATGAATTTCTCGGCTTGAGTGCGTGTTTCGAACGATGAAACTATGAGGTAATATATTCCGTCGGGATTATGAGGAATTTCCACAGTTGTTTTTGCTGCGGGTTCTGATGCCTTTGGTTCCGATTTTTCGGTTGTTATGGCTTTAGGCAACACTTCGGTAGCAATTACTGCCTTTTCGGCTACGGGCGCTTCTGTTGACGGTAACGCTATTGTGAGATTTGCTTCATTGCCATGTTGAAGTGAATTATCGGTCGCTGAATGAACTTTGAGCGGTGAGTTGAGAGCAGCATAGTCGGATTTAGAGTCGTAGCTAAGCGGTGTAGACAGCATAAATGTCATGCACAACAGCACTGCGATTGAGGCGGCTATCTGTATAAATCTCTTGCCCCATGTCGGCATTATGATGGTGCTTTCAGCATCGTCGTTTTGTCCGTTGATCGAAGCTGCTTCGGTCTGCATCAATTGGCTGAGTGTCTTAATGTTCAAATCCGATAGACCGAAATTGTAATCACAGGCATTGGCATTGCTATATGGCTCAAACACCATTGATTCATCGTTGCTCTTGAAGCATCCGATTCTGCCAAGTGCTATAGTGCCGTCTACCTCAATCTGCTTTTTGAGCGATGCTACAAAATCGGCAATCTGCTTGTTGGCTGCTTCGTAAGTCACACCTTCGCGACGAATAATGGAGTGCGCCAACATTCCATCGTTATGGTCGAGTGCCTGATTGAATGTGATGTGCTTGTTCGGACGCTTAAATTGGCACGAATCCTCGAACGAAAACGCTCGTGAGTGATGAGAAATAAACGCACCCCAACCCGGCAAGATTACGCAATCCTGCTTGGTCAGTAAATACTCGATATGTAGTGCTATATTTGTCATCGTTAACAAAATTACTCAAAAAATTGCACACTGCCAAACTAAAAAAGCATTTTGCTTAAAACTATTTTATGAAGAATAGTGCCATTTCGCGGCTAATTCCGTATTTCATAGCGAGTTGTATGTCGCGCTCCATATCGCCGGGAAGTCGGCGTAATTTGTTAAGACGAGCGCGCAGAACATATAGATATGCCTCGGTAGGCGCTTTGGCGATGGCATGTCGTATGTCTGTTTCAGCCTCATTGAGTTTTTCTATTTCAAGGTAACACTCGGCGCGATTGAGCAGAGTGTGATAAGATGGCGTTTCCTGCATCTTGATTAGGTCGGAATAGTATTCAATAGCCACTTCGTAATTGCCCAATGTCTTTTGGAGAGTGGCTTGCGCCTCCTTAGTGTAGGGCGAATAAGGATTGATGCGTAGCAAGTCGCCGAAATCGGCTTTTGCAACATCTATTTGGCCTTTGCGAAGTGCTATCAAGCCATGATAGTAACGCGATTCGATGTCCTCGCGGTCGAGAAGCGTAACTTTTTCATAGTCCATATAGGCATGGCTCAAGCTATCGATTTCAAGATATAGCGATGCTCTGTTTTTTAAAAGCGTTACCGATTTTGGTGTCATAGCCAATGCTAAATCGTAATTCTTTAGAGCCTCGATATATTTTTTTTGATTACGCTGCACGGTGGCGAGGTTGCTGATGAGCAGCGAATTGTTTTTGTTTGCAGGTTCGGCCTTGAGAGCCATGAGTATGTAGCGCTCGGCTTGAAGCCAGTTTTGCTTTTTAATTTTCATTTCAGCAGTGTCGATGTAATTGTAATATGCCGACTGGGCACGCACCATCGGGGAGCTTGCCATTGCAAAAATGAGTAGTAGTAATCCTGTTATTTTTCGTATCATAGCGCAAAGTTAAGCTTATTTCAGATAACTTGATTTCATGATTAGCATAATTTTGCTAATTTTGTAGATTATAATACAATCAGCTGCTGAAAGATGAAAAAATTTGCACTCAAAATATTACTTGTAATAGTATCGATATGTGCTTTTGCCACATTTATTTCGTGCGATAGCGACGAACCGAAGCCTGGTGAGGCCACTCGTCGCACCATTTTAATATATATGGTTGCCACAAATTCGCTTAATGGTTACGACAACTATGATGTGGAAGAAATCACCAAGGCACTTAATTCTTGCGACATTAATAATTGTCGCCTGCTACTCTATCGCGTAAGCACAAGCGACACCGAAGCAAAACTTGTGGAAATGCTTCGACGAAACGGCAAGGTGGAAACACAATTGCTGAAAAATTATGGCGTAAGCAATAAGTTGTCGCTTACCACCAAGCGTTTCTCGCAAGTGCTTGCCGATGTAAAGCAGTTGGCTCCGGCTAAAGAATACGGACTTGTGCTTTGGTCGCACTCTGTGGCTTGGGCATATACTCGTTCGGCTAATTCGGATGCTACAACTACTCGCTCGCGCCGTTTGGAAGGGTTTGGCGATGACTTCGGCGAGACTATGCTAATCGATTCGCTCGCCGATGCCATACCTGATGGTATGTTTCACTTCATTTGGGGCGATGTTTGCTATATGGGAGCAATCGAGGTGGCTTACGAATTGCGCAACGATACTCGCTATTTTATAGGCTCTCCTACCGAAACCCTTTCCTATGGAATGCCCTATGATCAAAATGTGCCTTGCTTCTTCGAAACCGAAGCCAATCTGGTGCAAGCTTGCAAGAATATGTATAATTTCTACAATAATCAAGGTGGAGAATATCGTTCGGTAACTATCTCTATGGTCGATTGCAGCAAACTTGAGCATGTGGCACAAGTCTGCGAAGAGATTTCGATTGCCGATAAAGTGATTGACACTCGAGATTTGCTATGCTATAACAGCTCGAGCAACCGATTTTTCTTCGATTTCTTGCAAGTGTATAATCAAATAGCCAACGATAGCCAATACTCACGCCTGTGCGATGCATACAACGATGCCTTAGTATATAAAGCCGCTACTCCCAAATTCCTCAATACGATAGTGATCGACAGCGAAAATTTCTCAGGGTTGTCGACTTATGTTATGGGTACCAGCACGGCTCGAAATGAGATGGCGTATAAGCAACTTGAATGGTATAAACGGCTGTATCGATAAAAATATCTAAAAAACTTTATTAATGTTCATTAAAACATAGCGTTCGACAATGGAATATTGCCGAACATTGCGTATATTTGCGTAATTATAGCATAATGTGTAAAATCGTGCGCAAATAATAGTGTTTTGGAATAAAAAGATGTTTTTCTCGCGAACGTAAAAAAATATATTCTACACAAACACTTAACGGTCTCCATTAGCATAGCGGCTGCCGGCGAGAATAGAAGATGGTGGTTGGCATGCTTGATAAGAATGACTCGGCATGGACACATTGTTCGGGGGGACGTAGACTTGTCCCCACAATAAACCTTACATATATTATGTGGCAAGAGAGCCGCACGCACGCCCTTCTTTGAAAAAATAAAAAAAATAACATAAATGATAAGTAAATGGAACTACTTACCCCTTACATCCGAACAAAGAAGAAAAGAGGCCCAGCTGGCAGCTAAGTTTCCTAACTGCCCTGCTATAAGTCAGCTATTGGTGCAACGAGGTATAGAAACTTGGGACGAAGTCCAAAAGTTCTACTATCCCTCTATGTCGCAATTGCATGACCCGTTTAGCATGCAGGACATGGATAAGGCTGTGAAAAGGCTTAATGATGCTATGGGGTTGAAGGAGAAAATTATGGTCTACGGCGACTATGATGTAGACGGCACTACTGCAGTCGCTTTGGTCTATAAGTATCTTCTCAATTTCTACTCTAATATCGAGTATTATATACCTACTCGCTACGAAGAAGGTTATGGTATCTCGATTAAGAGTATCGATTACGCCGAAGAAATAGGCGTGAAGTTGATAATTGTGCTCGATTGTGGTATCAAGGCAATCGACGAAATCAAGTATGCCAAGGAGAAAGGCATCGATTTCATCATTTGCGACCACCATGTGCCCGACGATGTGCTACCCGAGGCGGTGGCAATACTTAATCCGAAACTTGAAGGCAATCCTTATCCGTTTAAGGATTTGTCGGGTTGTGGCGTGGGTTACAAATTTATGCACGCTTTCTCTGTGAGCAATGGTATCACCAATTTATTCGATCTCGAGAGCCTTCTCGACCTCGTGGCTGTGAGTATTGCCGCCGATATTGTGCCTATTATGGGCGAAAATCGCGTGATGGCATATTTTGGATTGAAGCGTCTTAACAGCAACCCTAACATAGGACTGCGAAGCATAATTCGCATTTGCGGGCTCGCGAATAAGGAAATAACCATCAGCGATGTGATTTTCAAAATCGGTCCACGCATCAATGCTTCGGGGCGTATGCAAAGCGGACGCGAGGCGGTAGACCTTTTGGTGGCAAAGGATATCAACGATGCCAACGAAAAAGGCAAAAACATCGACCAATATAATCGCGACCGCAAGGAGCTCGACAAACAGATTACCGAAGAAGCCAGTGCACTGCTTGAGCAGCGTAACGAAATAGTTTCGGGCAAAAAACCTATTGTCATCTACAACAAAGATTGGCACAAAGGTATTATCGGAATAGTGGCATCGCGCCTTACTGAGCTGTATTATAAGCCATCGGTGGTGCTTACCTACTCCAATGGCATGGCCACCGGCTCGTCGCGTTCGGTTCATGGTTTCGACATCTACAAGGCCATTGAGTCGGCGCGCGACCTACTTGAGAATTTCGGCGGTCACACCTATGCTGTGGGACTTTCGCTTAAGGAGGAAAATATACCTGAATTTAAGCGCCGCTTTGAACAATATGTGATTGAAAATATCGACCGCGAACAATTGGTGCCGCAAATTGACATCGATCGCGAACTCGATTTCAGTGAAATCAACTCCGACTTGCTGGCAAATCTTAAGTTGCTCAATCCCTTTGGCCCCGGCAATCAGAAACCGGTGTTTGTGACCAAGAATGTTTACGACTACGGCACAAGCAAACTGGTGGGCAGAACTTCGGAACATATAAAGCTCGAACTTGTAGACAGCAAATCGGATGTGGTGATGAATGGCATAGCATTTAATATGAGCGAATATTTCGAACACATTAAGGCACATAAGCCATTTGAGATTTGCTACACCATCGAGGAAAACAAGCGTGCTGCGAGCAATAATATTCAACTTCTTATCAAAGGCATTAGACCGATAACTGACGATGCCGAACAAGGAACTGATCTATAAAATACTCGAAAAGTATTGGGGGTATACCGGGTTTCGTGAACTTCAAGAGGACATAATAATGTCGGTGCTTGAAGGTCACGATACTTTGGGCCTTATGCCCACCGGTGGCGGCAAATCCATCACCTTTCAGGTGCCTACCCTTGCCATGGATGGCTTGGCTATAGTGATTACGCCCATCATATCACTGATGAAGGACCAAGTGGATAACTTGCGCGAGCGCGGCATCAAGGCCACCTATCTTCATTCGGGACTCACTATGTCGGAACGTCGCAAAGCCATAGAGCGCTGCACCAATGGCAACTACAAATTTCTCTACATCTCACCCGAACGATTGGGAAGCGATAGTTTTATCGAACAGCTAAAGCATATGAATGTGTGCTTGATAGTGGTGGATGAAGCTCACTGTATCTCTCAATGGGGATATGATTTTCGCCCATCATTTCTGAAGATAGCCGATATACGCAATGTTAAGCCTCGCGTGCCGGTGCTTGCCCTTACGGCTACTGCTACACCCTTGGTGGTGAATGACATTCAGGAGAAATTGCAGTTTTCCAAACCGAATGTGTTCGCAAAGAGTTTTGTTCGCAACAATCTCTCCTATGTGGTGCGACAAACCGAAGATAAGATAGGTCAATTGGTGAGAATAGTTAATTCCGTGCCCGGTACTTCGATAGTGTATGTGCGCAGTCGCAAAAAGACAAAGCAGATTTCCGATGAATTGAATTCACGAGGCATCTCAGCCGACTTTTATCATGCGGGAATCACCAACGAGGAGAAAGAAGATAAGCAAAACCGATGGAAATCGGGTGCGTTGCGAGTGATTGTGGCCACCAATGCCTTCGGTATGGGTATCGATAAACCGGATGTTCGCTCGGTGGTACACATCGATGTGCCCAATTCGCTCGAAGAATATTATCAAGAAGCAGGTAGAGCCGGCCGAGATGGCAAGCGGTCGTATGTGGTGCTATTGGTATCGAAAACCGACAAAGCTACATTGAAACGCCGTATAGCCGAATCGTTTCCCGACAAACAGTTTGTAAAAGATGTTTATGAGAAGGTGAGCGATTTTCTGAATGTATTTGTGGGAGAAGGCTATATGAAGACGTGCGACTTTAACTTTGCTTTATTCTGTAAGCAATTTCAACTTCCGCTATTGCCCACACATAATGCCCTCAAAATACTCACTCGTGCCGGATATATCGACTATATAGAAGAAATCGATACGCAAGCGCGCGTGATGATAAAAGCCGAAAAGGAGGACCTTTATCATCTTCCTGCCACGGAAAATGCCAATGTTGATGTAGTATTGCAGGCGTTGCTGCGCAATTACACCGGATTGTTTGCCGATTATGTCTTTATCAACGAGCCTTTGATTTCCTATAAAACCGGTATTTCAGAACAGGATATTTATCAATCGCTGATTATACTCACCAAGATGCATGTGTTGCACTACATTCCACGCAAGCGCACCCCATATATAGTGTATACAACCGCACGTGAGGACAAAAGCAATATTATCATTCCCAAATATGCTTATCAAGACCTCAAAGAGCGCCTCGAAGAGCGAATAAATGCGGTAATCAACTATGCTTATGCCGAAACAGGTTGCCGTGAATCTATTATCACGAGCTATTTCGGTGAGAAGATTGTGCGCAAATGCGGTTGTTGCGACCTTTGTATCGACGAAAAGAAGAATAATAACCATACAGCCAAAGATGTGCAGGAAGGTATCCTCTACATGACATCGTTGCGCCCACGCTCGGCTCAGGAAATAGTTTCTACACTATCCTTTCCGCACGACGAAGTGTACGACATGCTACGATTTTTGGTCGATGAAGGCTTTTTGCAACTTCTCGACGACGGAACCTATAAGAATCCCAAACCATTGCGTTGATTATCCGTAAAAATCATTCGATTATATTTTAAAATTCGTATATTTGACATAACAATTAAGGAGATATGCCTTGAGTGACATATCTCCCTTTTTTATAGTTTGTAGTATTGTATGCGTTGCAATAACTAATTAGTTGCCTTCGATTGCTTTAAGCTTAGCTTCTTCGTTGAGCTGATAGTAGATGTTAACCAAAGCACGCTTGCAGTCGTTGTTGCTTGGGTCGAGTTGATAGCTCTTTTCCAATGCCGGCATAGCTTGACGATACAAAGGATCGGTCAATTCAGCCAACTTGGCACCTGAAAGCTTTTCGTTTTCTTCAGCCACCTTGATAGCCTTGTTGAAGTACATACGACCGAGGTCGAAATAACCCTTAGCATAAGAGCCGTCGGCAGCGATAGCCTTGTTGAAGTATTCGATAGCATCGTCGGTCTTACCCTGTTGTTCGAGAAGAACGCCCTTAAGGTCGAGACATTCGGCATTGTTTGGATTTTCGGCAATCACCTTATCCAATACGCCATTAGCTTCGTCATATTTTTCCTTGTTAATCAAGTCGTTAACGATAACCTTAGCATAAGTGTTATCGGTCTTGCCGTGGATAGGATAAGCTTCCTTAGCAATTGCTACTACAGCTTCATCGTTGTTAGGAATGCTTGCAGCTACGCTCATCGAGTAGTCGAAAGTTTCCTTGTCGAGACGGCCTTTCTTGCGAGCTTTTTCGAATGCAGCCATTGCACCTTGCAAGTCTTCGCCTTGCCATGCAGCAACACCTTGATAGAAGCGTATTTGAGATACGATAGTGTCAACCATTTCAGGACGTGCGTTGCCAAGGAACTTGGCATTTTCGAAATCGCAGTAGAGACCCCAGCATTTTGCTGCGCCGAGGAAATCCTTTGCGTCGTAGAGCACATTACCTGCTTGAGTGAAGTCGTTAACGTGACCACCTATTGCACTCACGATGTCCTTTCTGTGCTTTGACTTAAACTTAATGGCACCTGTCTTCTTGTCTTTCTTAGGAGTACCGTCTTTCTCCAATTCAGGAATGCTGTCGAGCTTGTAAGCTTGCATAAGATACTCATAGCCTTCGATTAGGGCTTTAGCCATTTCTTTTTCGTCAACGGGCTTGCCTACTGCACGCTCGCCTACGCATTTGTCATAGAGTCCGAAACCGCACTTACCTGCCAAGAACCATGTCTGAGCATCGTCTTTGGTTTCGTCGTTTTTCAAGGCCGGGCGAATCTTTTCTAAACTCTTGCGAAGAGTGCCCGAGTTTGCATTCATGTCGCGAATCTCGCTCTTTACTTCGTCAACCACTCTTTTTTGTGCAACGGCACAAGTGGCGAATGTAGCGCATGCTAATATTAAAACTAATTTTTTCATGTTATGTTATTTAGTTGTTTGTGATTCTAAATATTGTTATTTGCTGTTTCTGTCAACTTTGACTATTATTCCTCGCTTTGGTTTAATTCGTCGGTGCTAACATCAGTAATTTCATCGTCAACTATTGGCTCCGAAGTTTCGATTTCATTCATTTCCTCAGTTATCTCCTCAGCAATTTTCTCTGAGTCGACTTTGCAAACCGATGAAATAGCGTCTTGACGCTTTTCGAGATTGATGAGCTTAACGCCTTGAGTTGCTCTACCCATCACGCGCAAGTCAGACACTTTCAAGCGGATGGTTACGCCCGACTTATTAATGATTACCAAGTCGTTGTCGTCGGTTACGCTCTTTATAGCCACAAGTTCACCGGTCTTTTCGGTGATGTTGAGTGTCTTTACACCCTTACCACCGCGGTTGGTGATGCGATAGTCATCGAGATCCGAACGCTTGCCATATCCGTTCTCCGAAACCACCAAGATATCCTCCGGATTTTCTTGGTCGATGCAAATCATACCTATGATTTCATCATTTTCGTCGAGAGTCATACCCTTCACACCTGTAGCTCCACGACCCATCACTCTTACCTTTTCTTCTGGGAAGCGAATAGCTCTACCCTTGCGGTCGGCAAGAATGATTTGAGAAGAGCCGTTGGTCATTGCCACATCTACCACGCTGTCGTCTTCGAGAATATTGATGGCAATAATGCCCTTTGTGCGAGGACGTGAGTAATCGGCAAGTGAGGTCTTTTTAACGATACCATTCTTGGTGCAGAATATGATGCTGTGCGATGCGTTGAATTCCGGATCGCTTAGGCTTTCTACGCGTATGAATGCCGTAATCTTATCATCGGCTTCGATATTGAGCATATTCTGAATGGCTCTACCCTTAGTGTTGCGTGCACCTTCGTGAATTTCGAATACTCTCATCCAATAGCAACGACCCTTCTGAGTGAAGAAGAGCATGTAGTTGTGCAGTGTAGCCGGATAGATAAATTCTATAAAGTCGTCATCACGAGTGTCGCTGCCCTTAAATCCTACTCCGCCACGGTTTTGAGCCTTAAATTCAGCCAAAGCAGTGCGCTTGATGTAACCGTTGTGTGAAATGGTGATTACTACCGGGTCATTGGAATACATATCTTCCACCGAGAAGTCGCCGGCATCTGGTACAATGTCGGTGCGACGTTCGTCACCAAACTTTGCCTTAACCTCTTCGAGTTCTTCAATGATTACGCGCTTACATTCTTCGGGATCGGTGAGAATAAGATTCAATTTTTCGATAAGCTTCATCAATTCTTCGTATTCGGCACGAAGTTTGTCTTGTTCGAGATTAGTGAGCTGACGCAGACGCATCTGAACGATAGCATTGGCTTGATCGTCATCGAGACTGAAGCGGATGCAGAGTTTTTGCTTTGCTTCGTCGATGTTGGCACTTGTCTTGATGATGTGTATTACTTCATCGATGTTGTCGCTTGCCACTATCAAACCTTGCACGATATGAGCACGAGCCTCTGCCTTGTTGAGTTGGAAGCGGGTGCGGCGAATTACCACATCGTGGCGGAAGTTAAGGAAGTGATAAAGTATTTCCTTCAGGTTGAGAGTCTGCGGACGACCGTTTACAAGAGCTATGTTATTCACGCTGAACGACGACTGAAGTTCGGTCATCTTAAACAGCTTGTTGAGCACCACAGTGGCATTGGCATCGCGACGCACGTCGATAACTATGCGCATACCATTACGGTCACTTTCGTCGTTAACATTTGAGATGCCTTCTATCTTCTTTTCGTTCACCAAGTCGGCTATCTTCATGATAAGCAACTTCTTGTTCACGTTATAAGGAATCTCGGTAACGATAATTCTTTCGTGCTCGGCTTCGGTTTCTATTTCGGTTTTTGCTCTTACCACTACTCTACCTCTACCGGTCTCGAAAGCTTCTTTTACGCCACTGAGGCCGTAGATGATGCCACCTGTAGGGAAGTCGGGGCCTTTGATGTGTTGCATCAATTCCTCGATAGTGATGTCGGGATTGTTTTCCAATGCTATGCAAGCATTAATCGACTCCGTCAAGTTGTGAGGAGGCATATTTGTAGCCATACCTACAGCGATACCCGATGCTCCGTTCACAAGGAGATTTGGAAATCTGGTAGGTAATACGGTTGGTTCGGGTGTGGTGTTATCGAAGTTCATTGTGAAGTCTACAGTGTCTTCATCAATGTCTCTCATCATTTCTTCGCCCATTTTAGCCAAACGGGCCTCGGTGTAACGCATAGCGGCTGCTCCATCGCCGTCGACCGAGCCAAAGTTACCTTGGCCATCTACGAGCATATAGCGCATTGCCCAACTTTGAGCCATACGCACCATTGCTCCATACACCGACGAGTCGCCATGAGGGTGGAATTTACCAAGCACATCACCCACTATACGAGCCGATTTTTTATAAGGTGCATTAGAGAAGTTACCCAACTTTTCCATGCCATAAAGCACTCTTCTGTGCACGGGCTTAAAACCGTCACGCACATCAGGTAGTGCACGCGACACTATTACCGACATTGAATAGTCGATATAGGCCGAACGCATCTGATTCTCAATATTGATCTTTTGTATACGATCGTTATTCATCTTTAGTCTTTAAAATTAAACAAGAAATTTGCCTCCGAAATAATGGAAATTCGTCCATCACTGTTAGATGCAAATTTTTAATACATTCAACATACAAAGATAGCAAAAAATGTTGAAATAAACTTACTCTCGAGCCAAAACTTGAGACTCAGGCGAGTAAATATTAGCAATTTTTTACACTGATTGTAAATGTGATTTGTTTTGAGCGCTTATAAACTGTTTTAGAAGCCGAATTAACACAAAAAAGTGCCCTCACAGCAGTGAAAGCACTCTTGATTTTTGTTATAAATTTGTGTTATCAGAACATCTTTTCAGGATATTCGCCCTTGGCGTGAAGGTCGGCGAGTTTGTCGACAACTCCTTGGCGGTCGGCGGCATATGTTACGCCGAACCACTTCGATTCGGTGTCGAGCACCTTAACCTTGGCGATATTCTTTGTAATCAATTCGTTAACCACAAGTGGAATGAAGAATTCAGCCTTTGGTTTGTCGATATTTTCCTTGAGGAAGTCAACAAAGTAGCCTTCGCTGAATTTGAAATAATCAGGAGTAAAGCCCCACAAGTTCATTGAAACGGGAGTGTTTGGCTCAAGAGTTTGTGTAACACCGTTTTCGTCAACGAAAGTGATTTCGTGCTTATCGTTGTATTCGATGGCTGTGCGCTCCACCACTGTAGTTAGATAGCCGTCGGTAGTTTGGCATACGCCACGAGCCACCGAGCCGCTTTCCGACATGGTATTGCCTACGCGGAAGCCCACCATGCAGTAGTCGCCCTTCTCTTCTTTTGGCTTAGATAGTTCTTGAGCTATTACTTCGAATGAGTTTCTGCCATAGAAGTCATCGGCATTGATTACGGCAAATGGTTCCTTAATCACATCCTTACCCATAAGCACTGCGTGGTTTGTACCCCAAGGTTTGGTACGACCTTCAGGACAAACAAAGCCTTCAGGAAGATTATCGATAGCCTGGAACACTACTTCTACAGGGATGTGATTTTCGTATTTCGACAAAATGATTTTGCGGAAATCGTCTTCAAAATCTTTGCGGATAACAAAAACTATCTTGCCAAAACCACTGCGGATGGCATCGAAGATAGAATAATCCATAATGGTTTCGCCATGAGGGCCGAGGCCGTCGAGCTGTTTAAGGCCTCCATAGCGGCTGCCCATACCGGCAGCAAGAACAAATAAGGTTGGTTTCATTCTTTTTATTTAGTTTTGAATTTAAATATAATGGTTTCTTTGTACTCTTCTCCGGGGCGTAGTTGCTGACAGGGGAAGTTTGGCTTGTTAGGAGCATCGGGCATTCCCTGGCACTCTATAGCCACACCGTCATAGTCGTTATATGAGCGACTTGATTTGCTGATAGGACTACCTGCCAACCAGTTGCCTGTATAGACCTGTGCAGCGGGTTGTGTGGTAAACACCTCGAGCACTCTGCCGCTCTTGGCTTCGCTCAGTGTAGCCACGTGCTTCAGTTCACCTTTCTTCCAATCGTCTACCACCCAACAGTTATCATAACCCTTGCCGTAGTTCAGTGCCGAGAAATCGGTCTTTATGTCGCGACCAATAGCCTTGGCTTGAGTGAAGTCCATAGGAGTTCCTGCCACAGGAGCTATTTCGCCGGTAGGAATCAGCGTGTCGTCGGTAGGCAAATAGTGCGAGCAACCCAACCAAAGTTGATGGTCGAAGATGCTGCCCGAGTTCTCACCTGCCAGGTTGAAATAAGCATGGTTGGTAAGGTTAACCACTGTGGTCTTGTCGGTTACGGCAATGATCTGCAGTTCGAGCTCGCAATCATCATTCCATGAGTAAATTACCTTTACTTTCAGTTCGCCCGGGTAATTCTCTTCGCCATCGGGGCTTGTGCGGGTAAACACCACCTTGCCGTCTTCGATTGCTGAGTCCCATATTTGGTTTTGGAAACCTTCGGGACCGCCATGAAGTGCGTTCGGACCGTTGTTGATAGCCAATTGGTAGGTCTTGCCTTCCACTTCGAGGTGACCCTTAGCTATGCGATTGGCATAACGACCGGGCACTTTGCCTGCACAAGGGCCATCGTAGTAGTATGATGTGGCATCGGCGTAACCTATAGCCACATCGGCAAGGTTGCCCTCGCGGTCGGGTACGTTTACCGATACTATACCACAACCCAAACTCGAAAGCACCACGCTTGCGCCTTTATTGTTTGTTAAGGTGTAAAGTGTAATGTCGCCCTTTTGCGACACTACACTCTTGGTTTCAATTCTCATATTGTGTTATTCTTTATGTGCACCGTCTGAAATGATTACATCATAAACCTTTGGTTCATGACCATATTTTTCGTTGAACTTAGCCTTAGCAGTAGCGATAAAGTTGTCGTAAAGTTCGTCCTTCACGAGGTTGATGGTGCAACCGCCGAAGCCGCCGCCCATGATGCGCGAACCGGTAACGCCACATTCCTTAGCTACATCGTTAAGGAAATCGAGTTCTTCGCAGCTCACTTCGTAGAGCTTCGACATTCCTTCGTGAGTCTGATACATTCTTTCGCCCACAGTGTTGTAATCGCCGGCTTCGAGTGCGGCACATACGTCGAGCACGCGTTGCTTTTCGCCAATCACATATTCAGCTCTCATGTAGTCTTCATCCGAGATTTCAGCCTTGATTCGTTCGAGGTCTTCCATTTCGGCATCGCGAAGTGTTTCGATACCAAGCTTAGCAGCTACACGTTCGCAAGATTCGCGGCGCTTGTTGTAAGGCGAGTCAACCAATTCGTGCTTAACTACCGAGTCAACAAGAACCAACTTGTAGCCCTTAGGTTCGAATGGAAAATATTGGAATTCCATTGAGCGGCAGTCGAGACGCATCAAGCAGTTCTTTTTGCCGAATACCGATGCAAATTGGTCCATAATACCGCAGTTTACACCGCAATAGTTGTGTTCGGTCGACTGGCCTATGCGAGCCAATTCAAACTTATCAATCTTGTTGTCGTTATACATATCGTTCATAGCGAAGGCGAAGCACGATTCGAGGGCAGCCGACGACGACAAGCCTGCGCCAAGAGGCACATTGCCTGCAAATACAGCATCAAAGCCTCTCACCTCGCCACCACGCTTAATGGTTTCGCGACAAACACCGAAAATATATCTTGCCCATTGTGCCTTTGGAGCATCTTCTTCGTTCAGTCCAAATTCTGCGTAGTCATCGATATCGATTGAAAAAACGCGTACTTTGTCTGTTCCGTTTTCCTTGATTTGAGCAGCAATGCACTTGTCGATGGCACCCGGGAATACGAAACCGCCATTATAGTCGGTGTGTTCGCCTATTAGATTAATTCTACCAGCCGAAGCATACATTGTGCCCCCTTCGCCAAAACGCTGAGCAAATTCAGCCTTGATTCTCTCTTTCATTACGGTTAGTTTTTTAGTAGTTATGATTATGTTAATATTATTTGTTTCTTCCTTTATAGTTTATGCAAAGCAAATATACTAATTTTTGTTGGAATAACGCTTTAATCTGTGACAAAATGTAATAAACTAATTTAAAAAGTGCCGAAATAAAACAAAATCGACGAATAACGCCCGGTAAAAACCAAGGGTTATTCGTCGATATATCGTGATTTATATTTGCTTATAGAAGCGCATTGATTTTTTCTTCGAGCGAACCTTTAGAAATGGAGCCTACATTCTTGTCAACCAATTTACCATCCTTGAAGAAAAGAATAGTAGGAATATTACGAATACCATATTGAGTGGCGATATCCGAATCGTCATCAACATTATATTTGCCTATTGTTACTTTACCCTCAAATTCTTGAGCCAATTCGTCGACAATAGGTGCCACTTTCTTGCATGGTCCACACCATTCTGCCCAAAAGTCTATTACTACCGGCTTTCCCGATTCGATAATTTCGGCGGTATTTTCATCTGTAAAAGCAAATGCCATAATTTGTTGTATTTAAAATAGTTATATTAATTAAGTTGTCAAAATAATAGTTATTGTCACTAAATGATTGCGTAGCAGCTATTGTTGTCGACTGCTGCTTCGATGCAAAGATAATAACAAATCGCTGATAAATCGCAATATTTGTGAGCGAAAAAATCAGTCGTCCACTTCCACCATTTCGTTTTCTTTCTCTTCTACGCCGTAATCGGCATCGCGCAACTTGCGGTCGGGGTTCTCGCGGCCTTCAATGCGGTAATTCCACCCGAGTTCATCGAGATACGACAACAGCTCCTTTGTGACGGGCATCAAGTGCTTCGAAACGAGGCGAATACCTTTGTTGGTGCCGGGATCGATGATGTTGAATGTGAGTTCGCTCTGATTCTCGGTTGATGAAGTGAGGAATGACATAAGCATTTTCGACACCGATGAAGTCATCTCTGAGGGAATTACATCAATTTCGATGTTATGTATCATCTTGCCCTTCAAATCGTGCAGCATTTCGATTGATGAAATCTGAAATTCGGCAGGAGCATCTTTTTTGTATTCACGCAGTTTGTATGCTCCTCTTATCAAGATAAATTCGCCTTTGATGCCATATTTGTTGAAGTCGACGAAGTTTTTGCCGAAAAGCATTATCTCCTGGGTACCGGTCTTATCCTCGAGTGTGAGTCGTCCGTAGGTCTTTCCGTTTTTACTTTGGCGAGTGATGAAGTCGATAATCACGCCACCGAAAGCCAATGGTTGATCTACACGCGATGTGCGAGCTTCTTCAAACTCTTCGAGTGTGATGTTGCAACCGTACTTCAGTTCGAGTTCAAACGGGTCGAGCGGGTGCCCCGAGAGATACATGCCCACAAGTTCCTTCTCCTTATCGAGGCGTTCTACAGTGCTCCAAGCTTCACCACGCGGTATTTCGGGTTGCGAAGTGAGAGTTTCTATCTCGTCGTCGAAGAGCGATGCCACATGTTCTTTTTGGTCAAGTTGGAATTTCTTGCCATAGTTTACTATAAGTTGAGCTCCGGTTTCGCCTTTATCGTTCATAGCGAACCAGTCCTCTCGCTTTATGTCGGTAAAGCAGTCGAATGCACCGGCAAGTGCGAGTTTTTCGAGCATACCCTGAGGACATGCAGTTAAGTCTACGCGTTCTACAAAGTCGAATACGCTCTTGTATAGTCCG
Source organism: bacterium (assembly GCA_004563195.1). GTDB lineage: Bacteria > Bacteroidota > Bacteroidia > Bacteroidales > Muribaculaceae > SFTJ01. The sequence goes on along the minus strand of SFTJ01000001.1, from coordinate 25,588 downwards.
TTGCGATTACGCTCTTCTATAATAGCATCTACCGCCTTTTCGCCTACACCTTTCAAGCCACTCAATCCACATCGTATATCACCGTTTTTGTTGGCACTGAATTGTTTGAACGATTCGTTCACGTCGGGGCCTTTTACTGCAATCTTCAAGCTCTTGCACTCGTCCATGAATTTAATTTGCTTCTCGATATCGCCTGCGTGGCTGATAACGGCGCTCATATATTCGGCGGGATAGTGTGCTTTGAGATAAGCAGTTTGATAAGCCACCCAACTGTAGCAAGTGGCGTGACTCTTATTGAATGCATAAGAGGCAAACTTTTCCCAATCGGCCCAAATCTTGCTGAGCACTTCGGGGTCGTGACCGTTTTTCACGCCGCCATTGATAAATTTAGGGCGCATTGCGTCGACGATATCCTTCTTTTTCTTACCCATAGCTTTACGGAGTTTGTCGCTCTCGCCGCGAGTGAAGTCGGCAAGTTGTCGCGACAAAAGCATCACCTGCTCTTGATAGACGGTGATTCCGTAGGTGTCTTTAAGGTATTTCTCCATGCAAGGGATATCGTATTTCACCTTCGAAGGGTCCTTTTTGCGCTGAATAAAGTCGGGAATATAGTCCATAGGTCCCGGACGATAAAGCGCATTCATGGCAATGAGGTCTTCGAACACCGTAGGGTGCAATTCTCGCAAGTGAGTTTGCATACCTGGCGATTCAAACTGGAATGTGCCGATGGTTCTACCCTCTTGATATAGTTTGTAGGTCAATTCGTCGTCGATAGGAATCTTATCGATGTCGACCGTTATGCCGTGAGTGTTCTTGATGTTCTCGAGCGCGGTTTTCATAATCGAAAGTGTCTTCAGTCCCAAGAAGTCCATCTTGATAAGACCGGTGGTTTCGATTACGTGACCATCGTACTGCGTGCAGTTCACTCGAGTGTGAGTGGTTTTATCTTCGGCAGTGCTCACCGGCACCCATTTGCTTATCGGGTCGCGACAGATAATAAAACCGCAAGCATGCACACCCGTACCGCGAACATTACCTTCGAGTTTTTTGGCATACTTTATAGTGTTGCGCAACTGAGGGTCGGATGATTTCTCGGCTTCCTGAAGCATAGGAATCTGCGCAATGGCATTGGTAAGATTCATCTTTGGCACCTTGCCATTCACTTCGTTAAGGCGGTCGGGGATGGCTTTACACAGAGCATTCGACTCCGCCAAAGGGAGTTTTTCCACGCGGGCCACATCCTTAATGGAGTTCTTGGTGGCCATGGTGCTATAGGTGATGATGTGGGCGCAGTTTTCCTTCCCGTATTTATTTTCCACCCATTCGAGCACACGCGCTCTACCGTCATCGTCGAAGTCGGTATCGATATCGGGCAAAGAAATACGGTCGGGATTGAGGAAACGCTCAAACAGCAAGTCGTACTTCATCGGGTCGATTTTGGTAATACCAAGGCAATAAGCCACAACCGAACCGGCAGCCGAGCCACGTCCCGGACCCACCATAACGCCAAGTTCCGACTGGGCGGAATTGATAAAGTCCTGCACAATCAAGAAGTAACCCGGGAAACCCATGGTTTTCATGATATGAAGCTCAAATCGTATGCGGTCGTCAACTTCCTTGTCGAGCGGCGTGGGGTAAAGTCGATTGGCACCTTCGTAAGCGAGTTTTGCCAAATAGTCGGCTTCAAATTTTATTCTGAACAGCTTGTCGTAGCCACCGAGTTTGGCTATTTTTTCTTCGCCTTCTTTCTGCGGCAACTGATTTTCACCGTTTTCGTCGCTGGTAAATTCCTTAAACAAATCTTCGGTGGTGAATTTTTTTCGCCACTCTTCCTCGGTGCCGAAATCCTCGGGTATGGGGAAGAAAGGCATAATCGGGTCGTTCTCGATGTTGTAGAATTCCACCTTATCGAGTATCTCCAGTGTGTTGCTGAGCGCTTCGGGCACATCGGCAAAGATGGCGTTCATTTCAGCTGTAGTCTTAAACCACTCCTGCTTGGTATAAAGCATACGCTTTGGGTCGTTGAGTTCCCTACCCGTAGAAAGGCATATCAAGTGGTCGTGTGCTTCGGCGTCGTCTTCGTCGACGAAGTGAACATCGTTGGAGCATATCAATTTCACATCGAGTTCTTTCGAGAGTTCTATGAGCACCTTATTCACTTCCTCCTGAAGCGGATATACTTCGAAATTGGCGCGCTGAGCCGGGTTTGCCTTGTGGCGCTGGAGTTCGAGGTAATAATCTTCGCCAAACACACTCTTGAACCATTTTATAACATTCCGCGCATCGTCGATGCGACCTGCAGTGATGAGTTTCGGCACCTCACCACCCAAGCAAGCCGAGCACACTATCAAATCTTCATGAAATTCGGCAAGATGTTGTTTATCGATGCGCGGGTGGTTGTATAGACCCTCAGTCCACGCCAGCGACACGATGTTAATCAGGTTTTTGTAACCGTTGTAGTTTTTTGCAAGCACTATGAGGTGATATCCGCGGTCGGTTTTGTCCGAAGTGTCGTGCATATCGCCTTTTGCCACATACATCTCGCAACCAAAGATAGGCTTGAAAATGCGCTTTTCGGCAGCAGCAAGTTTTTCTTTGGTTTCGGTTATTTGCGCTTCATCGCGCTCGGCGGCTGCTTCGAGTTCTTCGAGCGTTTTTTTTAGCGTTTTTATTTCACCCTTGGTTTCCTTGTTTACCTTGGTGGTTTCGTCGAAAAATTCCTTTATGCCGAACATATTGCCGTGGTCGGTAATAGCCATACCCGGCATACCGTCCTTCATAGCCTTAGCCACAAGTTTCTTTATCGAGGCCTGGCCATCGAGCACAGAGTATTGGGTGTGAGTGTGTAAGTGTATAAATGGTTGCATAGATGCTCAATGATTTTATAAGATTGTTCTATCGAGATTGTAAAATTACAAAAACCACGGCACATTTTCGAAATAATTTAAGTCAAAAGTTTTTAACAACCGCCAAGAAGCCACACTGCCAATGAAATGATATAAATATTTAATAATGTGAAAATATCGGAGTTTAGTGCTGTAATTGCAAATTAATTACTAACTTTGCTATCGACAAAGGGGTGCCCTAAGGCTGAGATTATACCCTATGAACCTGAAGCGGTTAGTACCGTCGTAGGAATTGTTGAATACTTCTTATCTTTTGGTGTCCTCCTTTTGTCGATACAGACATATTTAATAATAAAGAATTCTGAATGAGGACATATCGCACAGTATTATCAATAGCTGGTTCCGACTCGATAGGCGGTGCCGGCATACAAGCCGATTTAAAGACCTTTTCGGCTCTCGGTGTGTATGGTATGACAGCCATCACGGCACTCACGGCGCAAAACACTCAGAGCGTGCTCCACATTATGCCGGCATCGGAGCAAAATCTGCAACTGCAACTCGATGCCGTGTTCACCGATGTTGTGCCCGATGCAGTGAAAATAGGAATGCTGCACAATGAAGCACTCATAGAAGTGGTAATAAATGCCATCGACCGCTATCGTCCTCGAAACATAGTGCTCGACCCGGTGATGATTTCCACCTCGGGATGTGCCCTATTATCGCCTACGAGTGTCGACTTGCTGAAAAACGAACTTATACCCCGTTGCAACATCGTCACACCCAATCTTCTCGAAGCGCAAGCCCTTGCAGGACATAAAATTACTGACATCCGAAGCCTGTATGCTGCCGGCGAAGAGCTAACAAAGTTGTGCGCTGCCGTGCTTATAAAAGGCGGCCATAGTGAAGGCAATGATGTTAGCGACTACTTATTCGAAGTCGGCAAAGAATGTGCGGAATGTTATACCATCAGGCGAGTGGATACCGTCAACACCCACGGCACAGGTTGCACGCTATCGTCGGCTATTGCAGCCAATCTGGCTCTTGGCTATGACATGCACAAGAGTGTGGCTCGAGCCAAAGATTATATTTCAAAAGCAATATCAGAGGGCGCAGATGTGGCGTTCGGACTGAATAACGGTCCGGTGAATCATCTTTTTGCTCCCGAACCATTACATAAATTCGAAAAAATATGAAAATAACGATTAACAAAACCGAGCAAGAACTCAATGATGGATTGAACCTCAAGCAAGTGCTTGAGCAGATGCCCAACATACCTGAAAGCGGAATTGCAGTGGCAGTGAACGGTGATGTGGTGCCCAAAACCGATTGGGAAAGTCGCATTATAGCAGACGGCGATGCCATTATGGTGATTCGAGCATTCTACGGCGGATGAAACTGATAGCCATAACATCGGAGAATGCCGACGCACATGAGATTGACTATGTGAAAGCCGTAATCGACCATGGTTTTTACTGCGTGCATGTGCGTAAGCCCGCATTCACTACGGCAGAAATGTGCTCATACCTCGATGCTATCCCTTGCAGCTATTTGTCGCGCATCACTCTCGGCTCGCATAGCCACCTTGCTGCGGTATACGCAGTTGGCGGAATTCACTACAAGAGTTGCGAGTCTGTGGGGACAAACGCTACAGCATTGCGTAAGAGCAAATCATGTCACAGCATCGATGAAGTGAAGCAATGCGCATCGATGGTGGATTATGCTTTCCTAAGCCCGATATTCGATAGCATTTCGAAGGCCGGTTATAACTCGCATTTCGAAGAACCGGTGCTTCGCAAATATGCCGACCAAGGATTGCTCAATAGTGTGGTGGCTCTGGGCGGCATCGATGGTGAAAATGTGGTAAAAGTCAGGAATTTGGGGTTCGCCGGTGCTGCTTTTTTAGGCTACTTGATGCATTGCTCCGACATTAACAAACTGACGCAACGATTGAAAATAATAAGTGATAACATAAAAGAATAATGCTACAATTTATTACAAACGCAACAGGCAAAGAAGCCATAATAGCACAAGTGGAAGCCGTGCTGGCAGGAGGTTGCCGATGGATACAACTTCGCATGAAAAAGGCTTCGCGCAACGAAATAATCGAAACAGCCAAAGCCTTGAAGCCAATTTGTGCCGAGGCGGAAGCAATTTTGATTATCGATGACCATGTGGATATAGCCAAAGAACTTGAACTCGATGGCGTGCATCTGGGCAAAACCGATATGAACGTGAAAGAGGCTCGCGAAATTCTTGGCGAAAAATTCATAATCGGAGCTACAGCCAATACACTCGATGATGTAATGGCATATTCGCCGGTTGATGTTGACTACATAGGACTCGGTCCTTACAAGTTCACCACAACTAAGGAAAATCTCAGCCCGATTATAGAACTCGAAAGCTACGCCAACATAGTGAAAGTGGCAGCAAACAGCAAGCGTGAGATTCCCATCGTGGCAATTGGTGGCATCGAATACGACGACATTGACCGTGTAATGTCGTCGGGAGTTGATGGCGTGGCAGTGTCGGGCGCATTGATTAATGCAGGCAATACTCAAGAAGCCACTCGACAGATGATAGATAAACTTAATGAAATATTAAACATACGCCTCGCCGAAAGAGGCCTTATATAATTATAATGTGATGAAAGAAGATATTCTAAAAATCGGAGGTCGCGAATTTAAGTCGCGCCTTTTTATGGGTACAGGTAAATTTTCTTCCAATCAGTTGATGCTCGATTCGATTGTAGCATCGGGCTCGGAGATGATTACCGTGGCTATGAAGCGTATTGATATGGAAAACCAAGCCGAAGACGACATGCTCAACCATATCAATCGCGAATATGTGCAATTTTTGCCTAATACTTCGGGCGTTCGCGATGCCGAAGAAGCTATTCTCGCAGCCAAACTCTCTCGCGAATGCTTTGGAACCAATTTCTTGAAACTTGAGATTCACCCAAATCCCAAATATTTGCTACCCGACCCGGTAGAAACACTGAAAGCCACTGAGCAACTTGTGAAACTCGGTTTTGTGGTGCTGCCATACATCCCTGCCGATCCGGTGCTCTGCAAGCGACTTGAAGATGTGGGCACAGCCGCTGTGATGCCACTCGGTGCTCCTATTGGCACCAATAAGGGTTTGCTCACACGCGATATGCTCGAGATTATTATTGCCGAATCGAATGTTCCGGTAGTGGTAGATGCCGGCATAGGTGCTCCATCGCATGCTGCCGAAGCAATGGAATTGGGTGCTGATGCAGTGCTTGTAAACACAGCCATCGCTCTCACACCAAACCCGGTGGAGATGGCAAAAGCATTCAAGATGGCAGTAGAAGCAGGCCGTATGGCATACTTGGCAGGTTTGGGCAATGTGTCGGCTCCCGGCAATGCCACAAGCCCTCTAACCGCATTCCTTGATTAATTAACACACCCCAACACATATATCGATATTTATGGAAATCAACACTATTAAAGTAGACTCTTATCCATCGTCGGAGAAAATATATCTCAATGGAGCGCTATATCCCATCAAGGTGGCGATGCGAAAAATAAAGCTCACCCCTACCGTAACTTACGAAAATGGCGAACGAATAGAACGCCCCAACGATGACCTCGTAGTATATGACACCAGCGGTGCCTACACCGACCCTAATGTTACTATTGATATCAATAAGGGCCTTCCACGCTTGCGTGAACAGTGGGTTAAGGACCGTGGCGATGTGGTGGAACTCGACGGCATAACTTCGGAATATGGCCGTATGCGTCTTGCCGACAAATCGCTCGATGCCATTCGTTTCCCGCACACCATTCGCCCATTGAAAGCTGCTGAAGGAAAGAAAATCACGCAGATGTCATACGCCCGTGCCGGTAAAATCACTCCCGAGATGGAATATGTGGCTATTCGAGAAAATATGAATAATGCCGAACTTGGTATTGAGAGCCACATTACTCCCGAATTTGTCCGTCAAGAGGTGGCAGCCGGCAGAGCTATAATTCCTGCCAACATCAATCACCCTGAGGCTGAGCCTATGATTATAGGTAAGGCTTTCAGCGTGAAACTTAACACCAATATCGGTAATTCTGCCCTACTTTCATCGATTGAAGAAGAAGTGAACAAAGCTGTTTGGAGTTGCTATTGGGGTGGAGATACGCTTATGGACCTCTCTACAGGCAATAATATTCATGAAACTCGCGAATGGATTATTCGCAATTGCCCCGTGCCGGTGGGAACAGTGCCCATCTATCAGGCTCTTGAGAAAGTAAATGGCCAAGTAAAGGATTTGACTTGGGAAATATATCGCGACACTCTTATAGAGCAATGCGAACAGGGTGTAGACTACTTCACAATACACGCCGGTGTGATGAAAGCACATGCCGACCTACTCGAGAGTCGTCTCACAGGCTGCGTTTCGCGTGGCGGTAGCATTATGACCGAATGGTGCGTGCTGCACAATCAAGAAAGTTTCCTCTACACTCACTTCGATGAGATATGCGAAATCCTCAGCCAATACGATGTGGCAATTTCGCTTGGCGACGGTATGCGTCCCGGTAGCATCAACGATGCTAACGACAGTGCTCAATTCCTCGAACTTGATGTGCTCGGTGAACTTACCGAAAAGGCTTGGGCTCACGATGTGCAAGTGATTATCGAGGGTCCGGGTCATGTGCCAATGCACAAAATCAAGGAGAATATGGAACGTCAAATCAAATCGTGCCACGAAGCCCCGTTCTACACACTCGGCCCGTTGACCACCGATATTGCTCCCGCCTACGACCACATCACTTCGGCTATAGGTGCTGCTCAGATAGCATGGCTCGGCACTGCAATGATATGCTACGTTACTCCTAAGGAGCACTTGGCATTGCCAAATCTCGAAGATGTGCGTAGTGGTGTGATTGCCTATAAGATTGCAGCACATGCAGCCGACCTTGCCAAGGGACATCCCGGTGCACAGGTGCGCGACAATGCTATGAGCAAAGCCCGTTTCGAGTTTAGATGGAAGGACCAATTCAACATCTCGCTCGACCCCGCTCGCGCAAAGGAATATTATGTTCAAAGCCATGGCGATAACGAGAAATTCTGCACTATGTGCGGCCCGAATTTCTGCGCTATGCGCATAACTCAATCTATATGTAAAGAGAAGGGAGACAAATAATAATGTTTTCTGAAGAATTAGCAAAAATAAGTTGGGATGATACTACTGCAGCTATCGCATCTAAAACCGAAAACGATGTGCGCATAGCATTGGCAAAAGAGCGATTGAATGTAGATGATTTTATGGCACTTATCTCTCCCGCCGCAGTGCCCTATCTCGAACAGATGGCTCGCAAATCGCAATTCTATACACAAGAGCGATTCGGCAAGATTATCAGCATGTACATCCCGTTATACCTCAGCAACGAGTGCTCGAATCACTGCGTTTACTGTGGATTTAACTACAATAATCAATTTGAGCGCACCACACTCACCGAGGAGCAGATTAAGGCCGAATGTGAAGCAATACGCAAATTAGGCCCGTTTGAAAATCTGCTTATCGTAACCGGAGAGTGGCCATCGATAGCCGGAGTGGATTATTTGGAACGGGCTCTCCAGATAGCTCGCCCCTACTTTAATAATCTCACAATTGAGGTGATGCCTATGCGTCAGAAGGATTATTATCGACTCACAAAATCGGGCCTTAACGGTGTGGTATGTTTTCAAGAGACTTACAACAAGGCTAACTACAACATCTATCATCCGCGTGGTATGAAATCGATATTCGATTGGCGCGTTAACGGTTACGATCGTATGGGTGCTGCCGGAGTACATAAGATAGGCATGGGCGTTTTGATAGGTCTCGAGGATTGGCGCACCGATGTGACTATGATGGCATATCACCTTCGCTACTTGCAGAAGAAGTATTGGAAAACTCGCTTCTCGGTAAATTTCCCGCGTATGCGACCCGCCGAAGGAGGCTATCAGCCTAATGTGGTGATGACCGAAAAAGAGTTGGCTCAACTCACCTTTGCTTTCCGCATATTCGACCACGATGTGGATATCTCTTATTCTACCCGTGAGGACCCTGCTTTCAGGGAGAATATGATGAAACTCGGTGTAACCTCGATGAGTGCAGGAAGTAAGACCGAACCGGGTGGATATGCCAGCACCCCCGAGGCTTTGGAACAATTTGAGGTCTCTGATAGTCGCACTCCGGAAGATGTGGCAAACGACATACGCCGTCTCGGCTACGAAGTAGTGTGGAAAGATTGGGATAAAATCTTCGACTAATCATCATTCCGGAATATTGAAAAAAGTCCCGAAGAGCAGATTCTTCGAGACTTTTTTCTGTATAATAGCTTTTATGCTTATTTGCGACGAATAGTGAGGCGAATGGCTTCGGGATGAGTTTCGGCAAATTTTGCGGCATCATCTACCACAAGAGCCAAATATCCGCCACCACCTGCGCCCGGCATCTTATAAGCCATCACTCCGGGCATATCTTTATATTTATCGATATAATCCTGAACATTGTCGCGTATCATAGCCGGGAACATAGCTACTTGTGCCTCGAACGATTCGCGATAAGCTTTGGCAAATTCATCCAAGTCGGTATTTAAGATTGCATTCCAGCACTTATCGGCTGCATTGGCAAGATTTTTTACCTTTGGCTCGGTGATGTCCTTACCCGCAACAACAGAGCAACCCGGGCGGCGCGGTTCCATCGGAATCATACATAAATGGCTTTCAAGCCAAGCAAGAATGTTCTCATCGGTGCATTTCTCAATCTTAACAGGCCAGTAGCGAGCATCGTAATAATGACGGCAAAGACCTGGAATGCATATTCCGATTGCATCCTGCGCGCCGCTGATAATTCCATCGGTACGCTCGGGGTCGTTTTCGAAACAGAATACCAATTTAGCCAACATTTCGGGAGCCATATCGGGCAATTTGAGCGGCCAAATCTTTTTTATCATGTTTCGGGTAGAAGTAGAGAGTCCGCAACGGTCGCGCACCTCAAATGTGGGTTCAAGACTTATGGTAATAGCCCAACCCGGACAGAAACAACTCACATAGGGTTGGTCAATCCAGGTTCCTGCCAAGTCGAGTCGCGTGGGAATAGTGCAAGTTTGAGATTTCAGCGATGTGCTTGAGCGTGCTTCAAGACCTTCGGCAGGAGTGCGCTTCAGCACCACATACTCTATGCCGTGCTCTTCGCAGAAGCGGCGCTTTTCATCGTTACCGCCATCTTCATTCACCACCAGAATGTCAGGTTTTAAAAATTCCACTGTTGGAATGAAATCCATGATACCACTACCCTGATTGATATATGCATCCTTTACATATTTAATAGATTTCACCATAAACAAGCGTTCTTGTTCCTTGTACACCGTTTGGTGATTTTTATATTTCAAGATAGTGTCATCCGAACCGATACCTACATACAGGTCTCCATAAGCAGCTGCTTGTCTGAAAAATTCCACATGACCACTATGCAGCAAATCATAGCAGCCCGAAACGAATACTTTTTTGTTCATCCCCAATTTGCTCTTTTTTTTAATTATGGTTTGTCTAATTCGAAAATTTTTGTCATCAACTGCCATTTTTCAGTCGATGCCGATTCGGGATTGCACCCTTGATACTTAGCCACATGAGCCTCCCATTCGGCTTGTCGGGGCAATGTCATGAGGCGAGCATTGTCTTTAACAAAGTCGAAATCATCGGTAGTATCCATTATCATAAATGACTGATTACCGAGCAAAAATATCTGCATATCGAGAATACCTACTTCTCTAATGCCTGCTTGAATTTCCGGCCATACATGAGCATGCTCCTCAATATAACCTTTGATCAACTCTTCGTCGTTGGGAAGATTCAGTAATTGACAATATCTCTTCATTAGGTAAAAAAATATTTAATATATATATTTGCAAAGGTATGCATTTTTATCTAATATTACAAGTAATCGTGCATGTGTTAGTTAGTTCTGCGCTCACATCGGGCCTGAAACATCTACATTTTGAATTCTTTATTGCGTATTTTTAGAAATATTACTAAATTTGTCCCCCGTAAAAAAGAGCAGACTTTTAAAAAATTTGGAAAGGTACAAATGTAACCTCTCTCGGGTGTTATCACTCATCCAACATGCGATAGCCGAAGGTCCGTTTTGTTTTGGAGATTTCAAGTGGTACACTGATAAATATCAACATATGCGTAGAAGTGCATAGGTTTGCTGTTGAAAATCCCTGTGGTCTCTACCTTATGTTTATCATTTTATTCACATGAAATTGCTGACGCTGCACCGAAAAAAAAATTCCGTAGCGCATGTTATTTCGCAAAATTTTTGTTTTTCACAAGAAATGAAGAAATCAGTTTCTGAATTGCTTAAGCGTAAGGGCGTACTACCTATTAGTATGCTTACTGCTTATGACTACCATACAGCTACCATCGTCGACGAGGCAGGAATAGATATGATTCTCGTAGGCGACTCGTTAGGAAATGTTATACTTGGATATGAAAATACTCTTGCAGTAACGGTAGATGATATGATTCATCACGGAAAAGCTGTTTGCCGAGGGGCAAAGAATGCTTTTGTAGTGATAGATATGCCGTTTATGTCCTACCAGACTTCAGTATACGATGCCGTGTTGAATGCCGGACGCATAATGAAGGAAACAAACTGTCAGGCAATAAAGATGGAAGGCGGCGCCGAATATGCCGACCGTATAAAGGCCATAGTAACGGCAGGAATACCTGTTGTGGCACACCTCGGGCTCACTCCCCAGTCGGTAAACACACTGGGTGGATACAAGGTACAAGGCAAGTCGGTAGAGGCTGCGCAGAAAATCCTCGACGATGCAAAGGCTGTGGTAGAGGCAGGTGCGTTTGCCGTAACGCTCGAGTGTGTTCCGGAGGCATTGGCGAAAAAGGTTACTGAAAGTATTGATGCCATCACTATAGGCATTGGTGCCGGCAGTTACTGCGACGGTCAGGTGTTGGTATGCCAAGATATGTTAGGCTACACCGACGAATTCTCTCCAAAATTTTTGAAGAAATATGCCAATCTTCATGAGATTATGTTGAAAGCTTTCCGCGAATACAAAACGGAATGTGAGCAACGAGTTTTTCCCTCCGCAAGTCATGTGTTTACAATAAGCGACGAAGTGATGGAAAAACTTTATTGACATTAGCCACAACACTTTCGTCGGAACATTGTAAAAAAAAGAAACAAGAAATTAGTAAAACAAAGTAGAAATAAACCATGCAAGTAGTAAAAACTGTAAAGGAAGTAAGAGATATAGTTGCAGAATGGAGAAGTCAAGGACTTACAGTAGGATTGGTTCCAACCATGGGCTATCTTCATGAAGGTCATCAGAGTCTGATACGCAAATCGGCTGAACAGAACGACCGTACTGTGGTATCTGTGTTCGTTAATCCTATCCAGTTTGGACCGACCGAAGACCTTGACTCTTATCCTCGTGACCTTGAACGCGACAAAAAGGCAGTAGAGGAAGCGGGAGGAAACCTCATCTTCCATCCCGAGCCTTCGGAGATGTATCCGGGCCATTTCACTTCATTTATCGACACTAGCGAAACTACGGAATTACTTTGTGGAGCCGTGCGCCCAATACATTTCAGAGGCGTGTGCACGGTAGTGGGAAAACTCTTTAATATAGTAACTCCCGACAGAGCATATTTCGGTCAGAAGGATGCGCAGCAATTGGCTACAATCCGACGTTTCGTGCGTGACTTGAATTTTGGAGTTGAGATTGTAGCATGCCCTATAGTTCGCGAGGAAGACGGACTTGCAAAGTCAAGTCGAAATACATACCTCAATGCCGAGGAGCGCAAGGCTGCCCTCGTGCTTTCCCAAAGCCTCAAAATAGGAAAAGAGTTAATCGAAAACGGCGAGCGCGATTCGAAGGTGGTGATTGAGACTATCAAAACCGCCTTGGAGAAAGAACCGCTTGCAAGGGTTGACTATGTAGAGGTTGTGGATTTTGAAAACATTCAACGCGTGGATAAGATTCACGGCGAAACGCTCGTGGCTATTGCTGTTTATATCGGTAAGACCCGTCTTATCGACAATTTTATTGTAGACGTTCGATAAACGGAACGCACCCCGGTGGAAGAAAAGGAAAAACCTGTGTGCGTAGGAGCTTGATTAGAAAAAATACTTGAGAGAGACTTGAATATAAGTTTAGAGAATGGAAATAACATTATTAAAGGCAAAGATTCACCGTGCGGTGGTTACACAAGCCGACCTTGACTATGTAGGTAGCGTGACGATTGACTCAAAACTCCTTCGTGAGTCGGGAATACTTGAATACGAGAAGGTGCAGATAGTGGACATCAACAACGGTAACCGCTTTGAAACATACACTATTTCCGGAGAAGAAGGCTCAGGAATCATCTGCCTCAATGGCGCTGCTGCAAAATGTGTGAGTGTAGGTGACAAAGTGATAATTATGGCTTATGCCAATATGTCGCCCGACGAAGCTACCAACCATAAGCCTACCGTACTATTTGTAGATGAGAAAAACAGCATAGTGAGAAAGGCTAACTACGAAAAGCACGGCTTGTTATGCGACCAGGAATAATGCGCTACGATGCAATTCTTCATTATAAGTAAGAGCACTCTGCAAAACGAAAGAATCACAAAATAACAATTATGCTGAAAGGAAAGACCATAGTACTTGGAGTAACGGGAAGCATTGCAGCCTACAAGATTGCTAATCTGGCTTCAATGCTTGTAAAGCTACATGCCGATGTGAATGTGATTATGACTCGCAATGCGTGTAATTTTATCACACCCACCACTTTCGAAACACTAACAGGCCATAAATGTCTCGTGGATACTTTCGACAGAAATTTCGAGTTTCAGGTGGAGCATGTGGCATTGGCAAAAAGAGCTGATATCTTCCTTGTGGCTCCTGCTACGGCAAACATCATAGGCAAAATGGCGCATGGAATATGCGATGATATGCTTACCACCACGCTCTTTGCCACAAAAGCTCCGGTGGTGGTAGCTCCTGCCATGAACACGGGCATGTGGGAGAATCCTATCCTTCAGGATAATCTTCAGATTCTCAGAAAGTATGGATACCATATAATCCTACCCGATTGTGGTCGATTGGCATGTGGAGATACCGGAAGCGGAAAGATGCCTTCGGAGACTGTGCTGTTGGAGCACATATTGCTGCATGTGGCAAAAGAGAAAGATATGGCAGGGAAACGAGTTCTCATCACTGCCGGTCCTACTCGCGAGGCACTCGACCCGGTGCGGTTCATCACAAACCATTCGTCGGGAAAGATGGGCTATGCCATTGCCAAGATGGCTGCTCTGCGTGGAGCGAAGGTTACGCTGGTATCCGGCCCGGTGAGCATTTCGCCTTTCATTTCAGTAGATCGCGTTGACGTTGTCAGTGCCGAGGATATGTATGCCGCCGTTACGGATTTAAGCAGTGAGAATGACATTATTATTATGTGCAGTGCCGTAGCTGATTATACGCCCGCCGAGTATGCTCCTCAAAAGATAAAAAAGAACGATTCTTCTCTTTCTATTCCACTCGTTCGCACAAAGGATATTCTTCGTTTCCTTGGTGAGAATAAAAAACCGGGGCAAATAATAGTGGGATTCTCTATGGAAACAGAGAACCTCATAGAGAACTCCAGGAAGAAATTGGAGAAGAAGAATGCCGACCTTATTTGTGCCAATTCGATTTGCTCCGAGAAAACAGGTTTTGGTGTAGACACAAACCGAGTTACCATCATCTCCGCCAATGAGATTAAGGAACTACCTCTCTGCAGCAAGGAAGATACTGCCGATATGATTCTTTCTTATATTCTTTCCTGACACCAAAAAACCTTTAATTCTACCGTATTTAATGAGATTTTAGTTGATTTACATTTATTACATTGAAATTTCTAAGGATTTCGCCCGCCAAAGCATGCCAGACCAATAGCTAAGCGGCAAAGTGAAAAGGTAGAAAAAATTAAACATAACTACAGCTTATGGTTTTACTCATCGATATTGGAAATTCCACGATAGTGGTAGCTACTGCTTCCGACAAAGGAGAGATACTTAATACCTGGAGGTTCAAGACCTTGAAGGATGAAACCGTCAGTTTCTACCGTACGGAGATTCTCGCAGGGATGAAGAAGTATCATATCTTGGCTGATGATATTCAACAGGTGGTGATTTCTTCTGTAGTTCCGGAGGTTAACGATGATGTTTCGATGGCTATTAGCGACATCACAGGACGCTTGCCTCATTTCTTTTCACTCGCTGATGCAGAGAAATGTTTGACTATCGATGTAGAGTCACCTTCACAATTGGGCAAAGATCGTCTTGCCGATGCCATTGGTGCCGCAGCAGGCTACGGTGTGCCGGTGATTGTTTTTGATATGGGAACAGCAACCACAGTGGGTATAGTAGACGAAAATCACACATTTCTTGGTGGGATGATTATTCCCGGCGTGAAGACTTCTCTTTCTGCTCTCAGTTCGCGCGCCTCTCAGCTGCCGGTGATAAATATCGAGAAACCAAAGAATATGATAGGCAGAAATACTTTGGAATGTATGCAGAGCGGAATACTATACGGAACGGCAGCAATGATTGATGGAATAATCGATCGCATCACTGCGACTTATGGAAAGGAGTTTACCATAGTAGCTACCGGTGGCATGGCAAAAAACATTGCGCCACATTGTCGGCATAATATTCTTCTCGACAATTTTCTGCAATTCAAAGGCTTATTTCAAGCAGTGAGCAAACAGCCGTAGAAACGGTTGAGTCGGCTATTATGCTCCGAGTCTATTGACTTTTTTGATTAGCAAGTTACAAGCATAAAAAGTGAAGATGAAAACAGTAATTATAGGTTCAGGTAATCTTGCCACACACCTTTCTATGGCTCTACTTCGTGCAGGAATACCAGTGTGTGAGGTTTTCAGCCCAACAAAAGCACATGCTCAAGAATTAGCTGAAAAACAAGGAGCACGAGCTCTCGATTCTCTTAGAGATGTTTCTGCTGATGCCGATATAGTTATTATATCGGTTAAAGACGATGCCATTGAGTCGGTTGTAGCCGGTTTGGAACATGTAAATAACGATGCTATCTTCATCCATACTGCCGGTAGTGTTCCTCTTTCCGTTTTGAGCGAGAAGAGGAAAAATGCTGCAGTGCTCTACCCTTTGCAGACATTCTCAAAGACTAAAGAACTCGACTTTTCTATTATTCCGTGTTTTATCGAGGCAACCAATCAACGAGCACTCGGCATAGTAAAGGAAATGGCCGAGAAAATATCAAATAGAGTACAGATTGCTGACAGTGCCGTAAGACGCAAGATTCATCTTGCTGCAGTATTTGCATGCAATATGGCAAACCATTGCTACTATCTTGCTGAGAAAATTCTTGAAGAAGAAGGCCTTGACTTCGATATTATGCTGCCAATAATCAAGGAAACGGCAGAAAAGGTGGAGACCCTCTCGCCAAGAAAGGCACAAACCGGACCAATGGTGCGAAACGACATCACTGTTATGAATGCTCAAAAAGCATTGCTAAGCGACCTACTTATGATTCGTCTCTACGAACTTATGGCAGAAAGCATTCATAAGAGCTGCACTAATAGATAATGTAATATTTTGGTCTTGATATAACTCCAAAGAACAATACTATAATACATACCAACAACGGATAGCAAAAAGAGTGATGCTATCCGTTGTCGAATATAAAGAATGTGGAGCTGGAGGGAATCGAACCCTCGTCCAAACGTGGAACTAATAAGCTTTCTACATGCTTAGTCTTGACTTGATTTTCGACTATGAGCAGGCTCGAGACCACCAACTCATAGCTTATCTACTAAATTTCGGATTCAGCCCGTAGCGTGCTGTCTCCTATTTCCGAATTTCTGAGCACCACCGTATCGAAACGTCTCGGAACCGGGCAATCGGGTGATGTCTTGTCTCCGCCACTGTGACGAAGATTAAGCAAACCTACTGTACTTCAGTTATGCAGCAAGAGCGTAAGAATTTTCGCCATTTGAAATTTCGATGTCAAGGATTAAAGAGATTAGCCATCATTGCTCTGCATGCTTACTTACCACCTCTACACGCTGTCAAATCCAGTCAACCCCATGTAGTGATTCTTTTGTAAGTATTTGTATCGACTTTCGTCTTTACTTCTGCAAAGTTACGTTATAATTTTCGAAATATCGAATTTCGAACTACGAAAATATTGTCGTTTTATTCTTTCGATTCCTCTTCTTCTGCATTTTGCAGTGTTTTAATGGCTGTTTGGATGTTTTTTATCGACTTTTTCAGAAGTCCTTTCACCACTATCGACACATCCTCGTCTTCAAACTTTTCGAAAATGTCTTCTAATTGTTCTTGCACAAGACTAAGTTCATATTCATCGAGTATACTGCAATCGCAAGTCAGTTTGTAGATATTGTTTGCATAAGCCGAGACAATGCTCGAAGTATCATTATACTGCTGTATTCCGTTGCAGTAGAATTCAAATCTCGATAACCAAGAAGTAGTAGAGTTTTCTCTGTTAATAGTTATGGTAGAAGCTAATTGGCCCAAATCACTCTTCGATCCGAATACTTTACTGTAAGTTAGTACATCTTTGTATTGATTATCCGGTTTTGGGCTGTTGGCATACACGGTTTTCCCTTCTATGATATCGCCTTTCGTTTTCCACTCTATTGCATAAACGGTGCGGAAGTTTTCTGTGCTTTCATCAGGGATGGAAACAATGTAGACGTTCATATCGGCTCCACCCACTATTACCGATTTATTCTCTTCGAATGCTATGGAATAAGAGTCTGAGCCATCACCTTTCTTGCAGGCTTTGAATGTAGCATTTTCAATGTCATCTAATGCCCTGGTGGCATTGTTTATCAAGTCTGTTTTGCTTTCAGGAATTCTGAACTTTATAACACGCAATTCAGCTGCCTTGTTGCCACTGCTTGTGCTTGAGTAGTTCTCTGAAGCATAAACATATTTTGATTGGCTTAATTTTACAAAAGCCTTTTCGATATCTGATTGTGTTGCAAAGCAGTGAAATGCTGCTGCAATTACCATAATTAATAATAGTGCTCTATTTTTCATTGTCATATATGTTATTTAGGTTTATTATCAAATATTGTTGATTATGGAACGGGAATTACCGGTTCTTCCGGCAGTTGTGCCAGACAGGTTTGCTCGTACTCTCGTTCTATCTGCCTTTCGAGTTCCAATTGTTGCTGTTCTGCTTGTGCATAAGTAGCTGCAATCGCATCTTCTACCCATTGCATCTCCTCGGCTTTTTGTTCTGCGTATTTTTTCTCGGCAATTTCTATTTCTATTGCTGCCCTACTGCTACTTGAAGCACGTTGTGGGGTGCGCTTAATAGTTTTGATATCACCTTCCGAAGCGTCGCATGGCTTGATAGTTTCCGGTTCCGAAGAAGTGTTGTGCGAAAGCACTTCGTGGGGCGGTACTGCCGGGTCTATCAGTATGTTTTGCTTTGCAGGTTTACTATAATTATATATTAACGCTGTTACGCCTATACCCAGCATTATAGCCACCGAAGCTGCTATGCCCATTACCTTGCGCCAATTCACTTTAATAATGTTAGTTGATGCTGCGCCGGGTGCATTGTCGGCGGACATACCTGATTCGAAATATGCAAACATCTGTTTGTAAGGTTCCCATTCGCTATCAACTGTGTGAGTAGCAAAGTATCGGGCGAGGATTTCTTCCTCGGCTATTGTACTCTCCCCTTCGAGAAATCTATTAAGGAGTTGTTCGATATATTGCTTGTCGTAATTCATTTCAGATAGTTGTTGAATTGTTGTAATAGATGTTTTCTTGCTCTTGAGAGTATTACTCTTGCCGTAGTTTCCTCTATGCCCATTATTTGAGCAATCTCGGAATATTCTCGCTTCTCCACCTGCCGCAATCGGAGCACAGTGTGCTCTTTATTGGGCAAGGCGCGAGTACGTTCTTCAATCCATTTTTTGGTTTCGTCACTGATTATTTGTCGGAGCGGAGTATTGTTATCTACAAGAATTGAATCGATGTCGTCGGTAATCGGTAGCGAATTCTTTCGGCGGCGATACATGTCGATAGCTACATGCTTGGTAGCCACCACTGTTAATGCCTCTATTGAGTGAAATCGCTGCAAGTCGGAGCGCATCATCCATATTTTCAGCAGCACATCTTGAGCGATGTCATCGGCATCATCGTCGTTGACGCCCATCATTCTTGACGTTTGCATCGATAGCGAGCGCAACCTCGGCGCTATTGTCTCAAATTCCTTGTAATCCATTTTATTTCTTCCGTCGTTCATTTGATTAACGCAAAAGGGGGACAGATGTAACAAGAATTTGATGAAAAATGTAAACTTTTTTTAGTATCGGTTAGTTGATGATGATATTATGGCTGTTGAGCATCTTTACAAATTTGCGAAGTTGTTCTTTATCGGCGAAAACATCGAACGGGATAACGAAATAAGTAAAGCGCCGTACCTTTAACTTCAGGAACAAGTATTTGCCGGTGGTGCTAAATCCCGAAAACTCATCCCACTGCAATTCTTTGGTGAAACCTTCGAAAGTAAGCATTATTCCGGAGTCGCTAATAGCCATCTCTTTCTCGAGTATCGACCATCGTATCTCTCCGGTGAGGAGATACCAAAAATACACCATTATCAATGCCATAGGATACACTATGAAGCAAAGTATGAGAATGGTGTATAAAAAATTGATGTTATAAAACGTGAGAATTATCAATATCGACAAAGGCAGTGCATAGAGCCACCAATATCGAGCGAAATAGCCACGAAACACGAGTTTGGTGTAGATAGCTGATGATATGGCAAACGGCTCAAAGTGCATGGCTCGGGGTGTTATTTCGACGAAGAATCCATAAATGCGAAATACACAGCAGCTATGAGGAACAAAAAGCTCACCACATGATTCCAACGCAGCGATTCGCCCTTAAACAGCAATGTGGCTACGATAGTAAACACTGTAAGCGTAATCACTTCTTGTATCACCTTGAGCTGTATCAGCGAAAACGAGCCGCCGTTTTCGATATAACCTATGCGATTGGCGGGTACTTGAAATGCATACTCAAACAGGGCTATACCCCACGACACGAGCACCACCAGATAGATGGGCCATCCGGTGCTGATGCCCATATTTTGTAATTTCAAGTGGCCGTACCACGCAAATGTCATAAACACATTGGAGATAATCAGCAATGCAACGGTTAAAAATATATTACTCCACATAATAAATGCTATTTATTTAGTTTCTTGCGCAAATTGTTGAGTTGCTTATTATATTTTTTATATAATTTCATATTCTCCGGGATGAGTTTTTGGCAATAGCCGGTGCCCTCAGCATTGTATAGCAACGCAATATGGAGGTAATACTTGCCGTTACCTCGTTTTATGGGAAACACCTCGTTTTTGCGTGCCACTACCATGTCGCAAAGTTCGGAATGGCCATTGGGTAGCTTGCCTTGCAGTTCTTCGGGCACACCGTTTTCGCCAAGCAAGACCATTCGCAACTCAGAGCAAGGCGGAAAGCCTATCCCAATCCACATAGCTGTGGTGGCAGGATTCTCGCCGGGCTTTATACCTTCAATGCAGCACGATGCTGTGGAAATGCGGCGAGGAATAAAGTCTTGGTCTACAATCCACTCAAGTCCTTCGTGAGTAAAATCTTTGTCAAGAACGCTATGATAATAGGTCTTGGATATTTCTTCGGTGAAAACCACAGGTGTAAAATCGCCCTTCTCCACATGCTGCGCTATGAGATGCTTTTCGTTGGCTTCGCGAACGTAACCCATACCTTCATCAGGGCGTCCGCTATAAGAATAATTGGTGCGTATCAACACTCCATCGGGGGCATCTTTAAGATCAAAGCGAGTGAAAGTGTAGTTATTGGTTTCGAAATATGCACCATTGCCTTGAGCATCTATTACACCGAAATTGGCTTCCACGCCGAGTGGTTTGGGCAGTGTGAGAAGCAATTGCTCAAAATCGTCTACCGTTCTGCATCTACTCAGAGCTATCTTCATCACCACACCCTCTTTATCCATGTTTATGGAACTTACAGTGTCGTTTTTGAGATTATACGATGCGGTGTTCATGATGGCGAAGCCTTCGGAGTTATACCCCATCCAAGCCTCACGGCTAAGCGTATCGCTTGCATTGTAAAGAGCCACATGCTCAAACACGCCCTCGCCGGCAGGAGTGCGCTCCACCTTATTATTCTCTTCGCCGGTGTCGCGATGTTTCCACAAAAGTGGTCGACCGTTGAGCGTTTTATTGGCCGACACGATAGCCGATGTGCAAGCAAATACTGCAGCAGTAGCCGAAAGTGCCAGAAGTAAGGTAAATGCTATTCGTTTCATAATCAAATCGGGTGTAATTTGCTCTTAGACATCGCCACCATTTTATAGTAGCGCGCCTATTTGAGGCAATGTGAGATAATCGAGCAATCCGGTGAATATTCCTACCATCGACATAATTAAGATAATCAAACCAATCATCTTATTGAGTTTATGCATGGTGTCGATGCTGAATTTACTTCGCACAGTATCAACAAATCGGGTAATCAGCGTCCACCAACTTAGGGCTCCCACAACTATAAAAATATATCCTAACAGATAGTGATGCCAATGATATTCAGGCAGAAGGAAGTTGAAACGAGCAAACAAACCTATGATAAGGAAAACTATCAAAGGATTGGAGAACGTGAGAAAAAACCCGGTCAAGAGGTCTTGCAGATGAGTATGCTGTTTTACGGTAGGATTATCGGTAACTGATTCGCCCAGATGCTTTGCCGAGGTGTCGCTCGTTTTAGGTTTCTTCTTGCCTTTGATAAGGAAAATAGCGTAAGCAAGCAAAACCGCACTACCTATTACTTGCAGAATATTTCGATTGGTCTCCACAAAATCGGTAATAAACGAAAGCCCAAGACCTGTGAGCAAACAATAAATCAAGTCGGAAATTGCAGCACCTATGCCGGTGTAGAATCCTGCCAACCTACCTTTTGAAAGAGTGCGCTGTATACATAATACGCCGATAGGACCCATTGGGGCTGATATCAGCAGACCTATGGCAAAAGCGCGAGTTATTATATATATATATTCTTCCATTTGGCGTAGTTATAACCTTGCAAAGATACTAAAAAATATCGAATCTATCATAAACTTGTAGTGGATTACTCACGGATGGCACACTCGAACTACTGAGATAATCATATAATAGCCCGTTTTGGCGAATATTTGAATAATTTTATTACATTTGTAGCAATGAAAATGCGTGGATTTCTAAATATTATATTTATTGCGGCAGCTTGTCTGACAGCTGCTGCCAAAACTACACATCAGTCGTATCTCAATCAGTTCTCTGGGTTCCCCGATGCCTCGGTTGTCGACAACCGAATGATTGTGGATAATGCCACTGCTTCGCCGATAATAGCGGTTGACACTGTGAGGGTCGACAGCTATAAGTTTCGCATCGTGGTGCGCTTTGCCAATAAGCATAACGGTGAAAATAAAACTTTTAAGGTTAAAGCCGATGGCAACAAAAGTATAAAAATAGCTAATCCTCATTGGGGCGTTGTGTTCAACTATGCTGATAATGCTAATTATTGTGCCGTGGTGCTGCATTGCACTACTTCGTCGCATCGTGATGTAACCGAGCATCGTGAGATGCACTGCTCGTTGCTGAAAGTGTGTGGCGGTATGGAAACTATCGTTGCCACTACCACTATAAATGATGGTGTAGACTTCTACGAGGGCGATAATCTGCTCTCGGTGGAACATGCCGAAGGCAATACTGTGGTGAAAATAGGTAGAAAAACTCTACGAGAGGTGCTGTCGACGCAAAATATAGAGTATGAGAGTCGATTTATGTCGGGCATCTATGCAGGAGCAGCGAGCCGGCTGACTGTGGAGCGTTTTGTGACGAAATCGGAAGTCAATCCAGCTACGGCTCTTGCCACCGAGTGGACTACTGAATTGCTTGACGAACAATTTGCATCGAGCACCGACCCTATGGAAGGATATTGGCAATATCTCGATAGAGAAATGGAGGAAAAGAAGGCAAAACTCGGCGGACGATATGAGATAGCCGTAGTAAAAAACACCTCGGGAGGCTATGATATTATCTATGTGTCAGGGGCTGTGGTTAATTCTCGCAATTGGCATGAGGGAATGCTCAAGGGCCGCCTAACGAAAACCACTTTTATCGACGAATATGATATGGTGTGGTATGATTCGGATATGCGATATATGCCTCACGACCTATCGGCAGCACTCGAAAACGGCAGTATTCTCACCTTGCGCTTCCCCACACTCAACACCCAGATTCGCTTTTCGCGCAAGCGCTGACTTCAATAAAACAAGAAATCGCAAGCACACATTTTGCTGCACTCGCGATTTCTTATACTCTTAAATATTAAATGCTAATTAATAGTTGCGGGCAAATACCACGCGTTGCTTCGATGGTTTGCCTGTCACCATACATACGCCCGGAGTCTTGTCGCCTTCGAGGGGTATACAGCGTATGGTAGCTTTGGTTTCTTCCTTAATCTTCTCTTCGGTTTCAGGAGTTCCATCCCAGTGAGCCATAATGAAACCACCCTTTTCGATTTGTTTCTTAAACTCATCGTAGGTATCTACATAGGTGGTCATTTCGCTGCGATGGTTCAATGCTTTCTTGAAGATGTTGTCCTGAATATCATCGAGCAATGTCTTTACATATTCTTCGATGCCGTCGATGGCCACTGTCGACTTTTCGAGAGTGTCGCGACGCATCACTTCGATAGTGCCGTTTTCAAGGTCGCGAGCGCCCAAAACGAGACGTACCGGCACACCCTTCAATTCGTAATCGGCAAACTTGAAGCCCGGACGCTTGTTATCGGCGTTGTCATATTTCACGCTTATGCCCATCGAACGAAGCTTTTCGACCATAGGATTAACGCGATTGTTGATGGTGTCGAGTTGTTCCTGACTCTTGTAGATAGGAACGATAACCACCTGAATAGGAGCCAACTTAGGAGGCAACACAAGACCGTTGTCGTCGGAGTGAGTCATAATCAAAGCACCCATCAAGCGAGTGGATACACCCCATGAAGTGGCCCATACGTATTCGAGTTCGTTGTTCTTGTTGATAAACTTCACATCGAAAGCCTTGGCAAAGTTTTGGCCGAGGAAGTGCGATGTACCCGACTGGAGAGCCTTGCCATCTTGCATCATAGCTTCGATGGTGTAAGTTTCCAAAGCGCCGGCAAAGCGTTCGTTGGCCGACTTTACACCCTTTATTACCGGAACTGCCATATAATTTTCGGCGAAATCGCCATATACGTTAAGCATTTTCACCGCTTCAGCTTCAGCTTCTTCGCGAGTGGCGTGTGCTGTGTGACCTTCTTGCCAAAGGAATTCGGCTGTGCGCAAGAACATGCGAGTGCGCATTTCCCAACGCATTACGTTGGCCCATTGGTTGCAAAGTATTGGAAGATCGCGATATGAGCTAATCCAATTCTTATAGGTGTTCCAAATGATGGTTTCTGAAGTGGGTCGAATAATCAATTCTTCATCGAGGCGAGCAGACGGGTCTACCACCACACCCTTACCTTCAGGGTCATTCATCAATCGGTGGTGAGTAACTACTGCACATTCTTTGGCAAAGCCTTCCACGTGTTCGGCTTCACGACTCAAGAATGACTTTGGAATCAATAACGGGAAATATGCATTTACGTGTCCGGTTGCCTTGAACATATCGTCAAGAATGCGTTGCATCTTTTCCCAAATTGCATATCCGTATGGCTTGATTACCATACAGCCTCTAACAGCCGATTGCTCGGCAAGGTCGGCCTTGATTACAAGGTCGTTATACCATTGCGAGTAGTTGTCGGCTCTCTTTGTTAAATCTTTAAGCTCTTTTGCCATTGTTGTTTATAATGTTCTCGTTTTTTTTGATTTGCAAAGATACTAAAACTTAATAATAAACATATTATAAAGTAATGTTTTTCTTCTTAGCCGCCTTTATCATACCCACTTCGGGCACAAGGTAGATTTCAAGACGACGATTGAACTTGCGGTTTGCTACCGAATTGTTCTCTACAAGTGGCTCTATCGACCCTAATGCATAAGGCACCACATACTCCACACTTGCATTCTTGCTTATCCAGTCGTAAATGGCATTTACGCGGGCTTTTGTGAGGTTGAGTATGTAGCGATCGGAGCCTGTGTTGTCGTGGTGCATCACGAGGAGCATTTTGTAGAGTCCTTCGTTCTTGAGGTATCCAAGGAAGGGTTCGATGCTCTTCTTACCCATATCGCTGAGCACGGTGTCGTTAGGCGCGAACAATTGACCTGCAGGAATGGTGATAATTATCACTTCTCCGTCGCGAGTCATCTCCACATTTTGCTTGTTCTTTTGGAGCGCTATGGCTTGATTGTACTGAAACTTTTTGATGGTTTCGGCTTGCTTTTCAAGCTCAGGCATAGCTATGTTGTCGTCGATTGAGAGGTCGTAGATGTCGATGTTTTGCTTCTTGGTCTTCTCTTTGGCATCGGTCGAAAACGAGCATACCACCATCGTAGCCACAGCCATTGCAATTATCAGATTCTTAATCATTTCTAATGATAAATTTATAGCTTTAGTTTAAACTGTTTTCGTATTCTATTTCTGCCAATACTATGTCTCTTACGTCCTCGGCCTTAATTGCGTTGTCGGGGTCTTTGGCAATGGTTTTTG
>SFTJ01000078.1 GCA_004563195.1 bacterium | reverse complement strand
ATGCCATCACTACGAGAGCAATAAGCCCATAAAGAGCGGCGGAGCCAAATCGTGGGCGGAATACATAGCCAAAAATCCCGATAAAGTGAAGAAATAGACTTCGAAGCACCATCGCTATCTCCGAAAATGAAACCAATCGACCGCGAAATATTGCGAATAGCGCTGCCCGCCGTGGTGGCAAACATCACCGTGCCGCTGCTCGGACTTATCGATATGTCGATAGCCGGGCATTTGGGCGATGCCGCCTATATAGGAGCCATGTCGGTGGGCGCCACCATGTTCAACCTTGTGTATTGGAACTTCGGTTTTCTGCGCATGGGCACATCGGGCCTCACCGCCCAAGCCTACGGTCGCGGCGACACGAGCGAAGCCATAAGCGTGCTGCTGCGAGCCTGTTCGCTCGCCACAGCCATAGCACTTGCCATAGTGATGCTGCAATATCCGCTGCAATGGTTGGCACTGAAGGTGATATCGCCCTCAAGCGAAGTGCTGCACTTGGCGCAACGCTACTTCTTCGTGGTGGTGTGGGGCGCACCCGCCATATTGGCGATGATGGCAATAAAAGGATGGTTTCTGGGTATGCAAGACTCGCAGAGCGCCATGCGCATAAGCATCTGCGTAGATGTGGTGAACGTGATAGCCAGCCTGGTGGCAGTGTTTGTGTTGCGAATGGGGTTTATGGGCATAGCCACAGGTACACTGGTGGCAGAATATGTGGCGCTTGCCTATAGCATACATCTCTTGTATAAGAAGCACGGCGGCTCGCTGCGCCAAGCAAGCATAGCTCAAGCCCTGCGAGGCGGCAATATGCGCGGCTTTATGAGCGTGAATGCCGACATATTTGTGCGCAGTTTTTGCCTGATGCTCGTCACGCTCGCCTTTATCTCGGTGGGAGCCCGCAGCGGCAACCTCACCTTGGCAGTCAACTCGCTGATAATGCAACTCTTCATACTCTTCTCCTACTCGATGGACGGCATAGCCTTTGCCGGCGAAGCCCTTGTGGGGCGCTACGAAGGCGCCAACGACCGCGAGCAACTGCGACGCACCGTGAAGCGCCTATTTGTGTGGGGTTCGGCAGTGATGCTGGCTTACTGCATAGCCTACGGCGGACTTCCCGAAGTGATATTCTCGCTACTCACCTCCGATGCCGAGGTGGTGAGCACCGCGGTGAGCTATCGCCTGTGGTGCGTGGCCATACCGCTCGCCTCGATGGCAGCTTTTGTGTGGGATGGCGTGTTTATAGGACAGACCCGCACCCGAGGAATGCTGCTTGCCGTAGTGACAGCGAGTGCCACATTTTTCGTGATATGCTTCGCTTCGCCCTATCCCGAAGGCAATAATCGACTGTGGACGGCATTTATCACCTATCTCGCCATGCGCAGCGCCGTGCAGACCTGGCTCTATATGCGCCGCGTGTGAAAATGGCAGTCGAGGCATCAGCCTCCCCGGCGACATATCGGAACGATTGCCCACCCTCTGAGCTTAAAGCCGGTGTTGATAAGTTGATTTTGTGCCAATTATCCACAAAAAAGCAGTTTTTGCCACCAAATATCGGCGTCAATGAAAGAAAATTGCTAACTTTGAGACAGCTAACATAAATAGCCAGAATAATTAAACCATACAATACTTAAAAACCTACACCATTATTATGACTAAAAAAATCGTATTATTGGCAGCTATGGCAGCCGTAGCAGTGTCGGCGCTCAAGGCGCAGAACACCTATACGCCTACTGCCGAGAATCTGGAATCGAGAAAAGAATTTGCCGATATGCGCTTCGGAATATTCCTGCACTGGGGCTTGTATTCCACATTTGCGCAAGGCGAATGGTATATGCAGAACGCAGGCATAACCTTTGAGGAATACAGCAAGGCGGCAACGGGTTTCTATCCGTCGCGCTTCAATGCCCGCGAGTGGGTGGCAGCCATCAAGGCATCGGGAGCAGGCTACATCACCATCACCACACGCCATCACGAGGGATTCTCGATGTGGGCCACCAAGCAGTGGGACTACAATATAGTAGACGCCACGCCATTCAAGCGCGACATCATAGGCGAACTCGCTGAGGAATGTCATCGCCAAGGCATACGCCTGCACCTATACTACAGCCATCTCGACTGGGCTCGCGAGGATTATCCTATGGGACGCACAGGCACACGATGCGGCAAAGACCCCAAGAAAGCCGATTGGCCAAAATATTATCGCTTTATGAACGCCCAACTCACCGAGTTGCTCACCAACTATGGCAAGATAGGCGCCATCTGGTTTGATGGCTGGTGGGATCACGACTCCGACCCGACACCGTTCGACTGGCAACTCGACGAACAATATGCACTTATCCACCGCTTGCAGCCCGCATGCCTGGTGGGCAACAATCACCACATGTCGCCCAATCCCGGCGAAGACATTCAGATATTTGAGCGCGACCTTCCCGGCGAAAACAAGGCAGGATTTGTGGATCAAGCAGCCGAAATAAGCCGTTTGCCACTCGAAACCTGCGAAACCATGAACGGCATGTGGGGCTACAAAGTGCAAGACCAGAATTATAAGACCACCAAGCAACTCATTCATTATCTGGTGAATACAGCAGGTAAGGGCGCTAATCTATTGATGAACATAGGTCCGCAACCCAATGGCGAATTGCCCGCCACAGCTGTGCAACGCCTTAAAGAGATGGGCGAGTGGATGCAAGTATATGGCAGCACCATTCGCGCCACCAAAGCCGGCGACGTGCCCGTGCAAGAGTGGGGCGCCACCACACGCCGCGACGATAAGTTGTATGTGCACATATTGAATTACGACCGCCGCGAGCTGTATTTGCCGCTGCAATGCAAGGTGGTGAAAGCCGCTACATTTGCCGACGGCAAGCGCGTGGGTGTGACCAAGACCGCCGAAGGTGTGGTGCTTACACTCCCTGAAGTGCCAAACGGTTATGACTACGTGGTAGAACTCCAAACCAAATAAATATAGCAGCGTAGCCAAAATAATTGCGCTAAATGTGATGCCCCGCTATTCGATACAATAAAGCGAATAGCGGGGTATTTGCTAAAATATTGGGAATGTGCACGATAAAGACAGTGCTTTTGCGAAGGAAAAGTGTTAAAAAGGCAATATTTACAGAATTGTAATATAAAAAACTGCAAAAAATTAGTGTGAATAGTAAATAATTACTAAATTTGCACCCGAATAAACAATAAGCCGTATGATTACGGTGCTGACTATATTATTATAATATAATGAGTTTGGTGATAAATAAGACGTATATTAACAATCATGCCTGCGAAAATGGTGTGATGGTGTTTTGTATATTGCCTTTTTCTACATCTGAAGGGTCATATTGCACAGCAAGTGCAGTATGGCTTTGATTTTTTTAGGACAAACACAGGTAGTGACTTGAATACAAATAATAGGTTTATAAATCAATAGGTAAAATATTTTGAAATAAACATATATTAATAATTTATCTCAGATTATGGTTAAGAAAATTAAGTTTCTGATTGCAATGATGGTATTTACCGTATCATCGGCAATGGCACAGTTGACCACATCGAGCATGGCCGGTAAGGTGGCCGCAAACGGTGAGGAATTAATTGGTGCAGTAGTTGAAGCTGTTCACACGCCTTCCGGAACTCGTTACACAACAGTGTCGAACGAGAAAGGTATGTTTGCCATCAATGGTATGCGTGTAGGCGGCCCTTATGAAGTGGCAGTAAAGTACATTGGTTATGAAACCAAGACCTTTACAGGCATAACACTTGAATTGGGTGAAACCTATAACTTGAACGCATCGATGTCGGAAGATGCAGTGCAATTGGCCGATGTAGTGGTAACTGCACA
Source organism: bacterium (assembly GCA_004563195.1). Classification (GTDB taxonomy): domain Bacteria; phylum Bacteroidota; class Bacteroidia; order Bacteroidales; family Muribaculaceae; genus SFTJ01. Next base: position 4,852 of record SFTJ01000078.1, on the reverse strand, counting down.
AGCCACAAAGTTCACTACCGAAAAGACAGGTGCATCTACCAACATCACCAATCGACAAATCACAGCAATGCCTTCGGTTAGCCGCAGCATTACCGATTACACTCGTCTATCGCCTTACGGTGGTAACGGCATGACATTCGGTGGCGCCGACAGCCGTACATCAAACTTCACAGTTGATGGTGCCAACTTCAACAACAACTTCGGTCTTTCGGGTAATCTCCCCGGTGGCGGTAGCCCAATCTCAATCGAAGCAATCGAAGAAATGCAAGTGGTGATTTCACCGTTCGATGTTCGTCAAACCAACTTTATCGGTGGTGGTGTAAACGCTATCACAATGTCGGGTACCAACACCTTCAAGGGTGCTGCTTATATCTACCACAGAAATGAAAATATGCGTGGTGACGCCGTAGACGGCGAACAAATAGATGGAGCTCGTGCCAAGGACCGCAAGACTACTTACGGTTTCAAATTGGGTGGCCCGATTATCAAGAATAAGTTGTTCTTCTTCGTAAACGGCGAAATGGACAAGACTCCTACCATCGCCAACCGCTGGAGAGCTTCGGAAAACGGTGTAGCAGATGCCGACAACTATGTATCGCGCGCTACAGTAGCCGACCTTCAAAAGGTTTCAGACCACTTGAAGAGCAAGTATGGCTACGACACAGGTTCGTTCACCAACTTCCCTGCCGACGAAAGCAACTACAAGTTCCTCGCTCGCTTGGACTGGAACATCAACGATATGCATAAGGTGGCTCTTCGCTACAACTTCACCAAGAACCGTGCATGGAACGCACCTAACGCATCGTCGATGGACGGTGGTGCACGTATGTCGGGTGGCCGTACTTCGCAATACGCTATGTCGTATGCCAACTCTATGTATGCTATGGACAACTTGGTTCACTCGTTCTCACTCGACTTGAACAGCCGTTTCAGCGACAAGATTTCGAACCAATTGTTGGCAACTTTCTCTAAGCTCGACGACGTTCGCGCTTCAAATTCTGAAGATTTCCCATTCATCGATATCTTGAAAGATAACCAGAACTACATTGCCGCAGGTTACGAGCTCTTTACTTGGAACAACGCAGTACACAACACTGTATGGAACATCAAGGATGACGTAACTGCATATCTTGGCGCACACAAGGTGACCGCCGGTATTCTTTTCGAACACCAAATGGCCGACAACCAATATATGCGTAATGGTACAGGCTACTATCGCTACACCAGCCTCGATGATTTCTTGAACGGTGCAGCTCCTGAAGTAGTATGTTTGACTTATGGTTATAATGGCGAAACCTCTCCTGCAGCACGCGTAAGCTTCAACAAGGTGAGCCTCTATGGCCAAGATGAGTGGAAGGTCAACAACAACTTTAAGTTGACTTACGGTCTCCGTCTCGACTCATGGTTCTACAACAACGGCGACTTGATGACCAACCAGAAAATCTACGATCTTACCTATATGGTAGACGGCGAAGAACGTCACATCGACACCGGTAAGTGGCCGGGTTCGAAGGTATCGGTATCGCCTCGTATCGGTTTCAACTGGGACGTATTTGGCGACAAGAGCTTTAAGGTGCGTGGTGGTACAGGTTTGTTCACCGGTCGTCTCCCATTGGTATTCTTCACCAATATGCCTACCAACTCGGGTATGGTACAATACCAAGCACAAATCAATGCAAAGAACGCAGCAGCCAAGGGCTTCACTATGGATGAATTTGCAGGCGGCATCTTGAACCGCACTCAATTGCTCGACAAGTTGGCACAACTTGGCTATCCAATGACAATCGACCCAAAGCAGGGTTCAATCCCATCGTCGATTTCGGCAGTAGATCCCGACTTTAAGATGCCACAAGAGTGGAAGACATCGTTGGCATTCGACTACTCGGTTCCTGTATCGTTCCCATTGTCGGTATCAGTAGAAGGAATCTTCAGAAAGACAGTAAATGCAGCATCAATCCGCGACTGGAGTATGAAGAATGTAGGTGGCTTTGCACGTTTCAATGGCGTGGACAACCGTCCTATCTATCCAACCGACTTCCGTCAAGGCACCAAGGCATTTATCCTCGAAAATACTTCAGATGGTTATGGTTGGAGCGCAAGCGCCACTATCAACGCTCGTCCTACCGATTGGTTGTCACTTATGGCTGCTTACACTCACACCGTATCGAAGGAAGTTACTTCACTCCCGGGTTCGGCAGCTGAGTCGGCATTCACCTATGTTCCTACCGTTCAAGGTCCTAACAACATTGCCATCCACAATGCTTTGAACACTACCCCTGACCGTTTTGTAGTTTCAATTACAGCACACGACAAGGGTAACAACCACTATAGCTTGATATATGAAACATGGCGCGGTGGTTACAACTACTCGTATATGACTACCAACGATATGAACGGCGACGGTTACAACTACGATGCTATCTACATTCCAACCGATGCACAGGTAGAAAAGGGTGAATTCCGTTTCGTATCAGAAGATGACAAGACTCGCTTCATGGACTATGTTCACAACAACAGCTACTTGAAGAACCACCAAGGCGAATATGCTGAAGGTTACAGCGTATACTCACCATGGGTACACCGCATCGACTTGAGCTACAAGCACGACTTCAACTTCAATGTAGGTAGCACCAAGCACACCCTCCAAGTAGGCTTCGACGTTAAGAACCTTCTTAACTTCTTCAACTCAAGCTGGGGCGTATCGAAGTACTTGAATCCTGCTATCGGCAGCGATGCTCGCATCCTCAAGTATGAAGGCGTCGACGCTGAAGGTTATGCTACATTCTCTACTCCTGCAAGCATCAACAAGAACACTGAGACATTCGTGCTCAACCACGCTATCGGTCAGTGCTGGTATGCTTCAATCGGTGTTAAGTACATTTTCAACTAATTTAATCACAAAGAATAGTTAACATGAAACTAAAATATATTCTTCCGGCATTCATCGCAATGTTTGCTGCGTTGTTGGTAAGCTGTTCTGACGAAGATGAACCTAAGTTCCTCAACGACGTGCGCGTATCTTCGTCGTACGTAGCTCTCTCGCAACTCGGTGGCGAAACCACCATCACTGTGAATGCATTGAACGACTGGAGCTTCGATGCTGAGTCGCTTCCTTCTTGGTTGACCGTTTCGCCAATGAACGGTTCGAAGGGTGAAACCACCGTTACTTTCTCGGCTCCCGAAACTATCGACGGCCGAATTGCTGAAATCAAGTTGAACTGCGGCAGCAATACTCAACTTATCAATATTATCCAAGGTCTTCCTGTGGTACCCGATGCTACTTGTGCCGAAGTTATCGCAGGTCCTGAAAGCAAGACTTATCGCGTGAAGGGTGTGGTTACTGCTATCGCTAACACTACTTATGGTAACTTCTACCTCAACGATGGTACAGGCGAAATCTACATCTATGGTACAAAGGACTCGTCGGGCAACTACAATTGGGCTAAGTTTGGCATCGAAGTTGGTGACGAAGTGACAGTGCAAGGTCCTAAGACCGTTTACAACGGCGTTATCGAACTTGTTGATGCTACATTCATCAAGGTAAGCAAGTCGCTTATCAAGGTAGAAGCAGCTCATGTAGTAGGTGATGAAGAATCTACCGTATTGCCACTCGAAGGTGGTAAGTTCCAGGTAGACCTCACTTGCAAGGGTCAAGGCGTGTCGGTAGAAATTCCTGAAGACCTCAAGTCGTGGGTATCTATCGAATCGATAAAGAACAACTCTAAAGGCGCAACAGTAATCTTCAACATCGCTAAGAACGAAGGCGGCGACCGTGAAGGCAAGCTCGTGTTCACTACTACCGATGGCAAGAAGAACTACACTGCCGAAACATCGTTCTCGCAGAAGGGCGCTATCATCGCTGCTACAGTGGCCGACATCCTTGCTGCTGAAGTAGGTGGCACTATCTACCGCGTAACCGGTATGGTTCTCACTGTTGACTCTAAGTATGGCAACAATATCGACATTTGCGACTGGTCGGGCAAGATTTACTCTTACAAGACCGGCAACTGCACCGATGTAGTTAAGGTAGGTGACATCATCACTATGACAGGTAAGCGCGGCGAATACAAGGGCCCACAAATCGTGGAAGGTGTGGTTGAAGAAGTTTTGGCTTCTACCATCACTAAGACTCTTGCCGAATTCGTAGCACTTGACGACAACGATGGCAACACTTACTGCGTGAAGGCTGTAGTTAAGGAAGTGAAGAACGATAAGTATGGCAACATGGTATTGGAAAGCGAAGACGGCACAGTAACAGCTGAAACTTACGGCTGCTATGGCGTATGGGGCAACACTGGTGCTGATGCTCAATACTTCGTTAAGGGCCGTGTGGCAGCAGGCGATATCATCACTATCGTGGGTGGTAAGAGCTTACACAATGGCACTGTTCAGATGAAGAACGCATATTGCGTGGCTATCGAAAAGGCTCAATAATTAATTGACTAATAATCAATTTAATCCTATATCAATGGCGGGATTTGCTCTGAGTGGCAAATCTCGCCATTGTTGACTATTGACGGCGCATTTTCTCCCCAAAACGGCATTTTGCTCGGTAAGCATCCGAAATAAGCCGTCCGGCTGGTAAAAAAAATCTCACGAGGATTACTCGTGAGATTTTTTGTAGTAGTATGGTAGCAGTTGTTTTATTTGCTCGGGCGGGGTGTCGTTGTGCAGGTTGTTGAGCACATGGGTGAGCCACTCCAACGGGTTGACGCCTACTATGTCGCAACTTTCAAGTAGGGTGTAGAATATGGCGTTGTCGACGGCGCCTTTGTCGTTTTTGCTGAAGAGGTAGTTTTTGCGACCCATTACCGTGGGGCGTTGGTTGCGCTCTACTGCATTGTTGTCGATT
>SFTJ01000077.1 GCA_004563195.1 bacterium | reverse complement strand
GTGAAAATCTGTGCCTTAATCGGTAGAAATCTGTTTTAAAAAATAGGTGCCAGTCCTGATTTTTTCTGTCAGGCCAATAGTTTATCGGACAGCAATAATAAAAATCAATCAAATATTGGATATTTAGCTCCATATACCCTTCTTGTAGCATAGGATGAGGTGGAAGAAATGGCGGGGCACAAGGGAAAAGCCGGCGATTATCAGAGGTTGGGCTTATATCACCATCATTTTTTTGAATCTGTTGAAAAAAATTTGTAAATACATTTTTTATTCATACATTTGTCAGTGCATAAACAATATTCGTTATCGAATAGCGGTTTAGATTCATGGATTATTAATATAAACTGACTCAGATATGAAAAATATATTATTAAGTATTATGGCAATTTTCGCTCTTTCGTTTGTGTCGTGCGACAATGAAATGGTTTTTAGAGATGCCTTTTATCCATTTAGCACGGATTTCCCTAAAGACGGGATGACTATAGAGGCAGCGGGTGCACATATCGAAATTTCGTCTACATCAAAGCAACTTGATGGCAGTATATGCCCAATGGAAGTATCTAAGGGCGGAGATTATAAACATTATTCGTATGGAGATTATGATTATAAAGAGGGAGACTGGTTTAAAGTATCATGTAATCGCCATACAGGGTGGTGCTACGTAGATATAGAACCCAATGAAAGTGGAAAGGAACGAACATTGATGTTTTCGCTTAGCGGAACCGGGAGAAATATTCCCGATGGATATAAAGGTTGGGCAGATCAAGTAATAAAGATAACTCAAAAAGCAGAGTAATTTGTAGATATATTAACGCAAGTTATGCGTAACAATGGGAGCACTGAGAAATGTAGCAATTTTTTAGTGCTCTCGTTATTATATTAGCGCAAAGGGCTTTGTAATCACTGATTCAACCAAGATGATATGGTTTGCGGGGTGATTAATTGTTGAGTCAAGAATGTCAAAAATGAAGAAATGACAAAAAATATGAGATAGAATTAGGTGTAAATAAGAAAACTTTGCGTAATTTTGCAGTGAACTTTGGTGTCGGGGCGCATTGCCACTAAATGCGCTTCGGTGAAAAGGGAATCGGGTGAGAATCCCGAGCAGATCCGCTGCTGTGTGCTTCGGAAAGAATCTGCGGACAACAATCCAAATACTAAGCCACTGTGTCGAGTGCCGATGCGGGAAGGCAGTCCGCCGAAAAGAAGTAAGCCAGAAGACCTGCCAAGGTTTATCAGAACTGTGAGCATGCTCTGCGTAGTTAGCCATTGCAGCTATGAGTGCGCAAAAGTGAGTGGACAGCATGGTTCTGATGTCAGTGAGGCCTTCGGGAAATAGGGCCAGCGGCAATCGTTAGAGCTAATATTGGATATAACATTTTAGCCAAAACTGAAGAGGAAAAAACAACGATTGGTCGACGCCATGCCTTGCGGTGTGGCGAAGATGATGTGTGTAGTCCTCGCTTGCACGCTGTGGAAGGGAGGAAGCATAAGCTTATTTCTTTTCAGGCAGAGATGTATGGTGAAACCGCAAGGTGAAACTATGCCCGAATCAGCAGAGCCTCAATGAGCAATAGAAAAAACACAGCCGAAGCACTGCACAGAGGCTGTGTGAACCACCGAGGCAATAAACAAATGTTATAACAATTAAAACGAGAAAAGCTCATGAAAAAGATTTTACTTATGATTGCGGCAGCAGCGAGCCTCACGGCAGCAGCGGAGACCGTGGCAGGTGTGGACTACGAAGACGGCATATTTTTGCTCAACGAGGGCGCCTATGGCCATGTGCATGGATTTATTTATTTCCGCAGTAGCGATGGCACTATGGTGTATCGCGCTCCGGAGGTGGAGAACGGCAACAGCACCCAGTTGGGTGTGACCACCCAGTTTGGCACTGTGTATGGCGGCAAATTGTATGCCTGCGCCAAGCAAGCTGCCTATAGCGATGAGGCATACGGCGCACGCGTGACAGTGCTTGATGCCAAGACCTTGAAGGTGGTGAAAGAACTCAAAGATTTGCCCGGCGGAGTTGACGGTCGCGCCATAATGCTCACCGAGGATGCAGCCTACATTAGCACATCGGGCGGCATATTGGTCTACGACCCCGAATTGACCGAATGTAAGGCAACCATAGGCAGCGAGGAATATGGCACAATGATATATGCCGGCGGCAAGGTGTTTGCTTGCGAGTTTATGGGTGGAATAGACATAATCAATCCCGCCGACAACACCATCGAGAGCACCATCGAGGGCTCATTTAGCAACATAGTGATGTCGCACGACGGCAATATATGGGCAAGTGTGAAGAGCGCCAACACACTGATGAAAGTGAATCCCTACACACTCGAGAGCGAAGAAGTGGCAGTGGATGCCGGAGTAGCCATCAATCAATGGTCGTGGTGCACCGACGGCTTTGTGGCAAGTTGCAATGAGAATAAGCTCTACTGGCGATCGGTAGACGGATGGGAAAATCAAGGCATCTATTGCTATGATATCGACAGCGGCACCCAGACCAAGGTGATAGATTTGGCAGGCGATGGTTACACCTTCTACGATGGCGGCGTGGGCGTACATCCCGTAAGCGACAATATCTGCTCGATGATGAATCAAACCTCATGGGGCAAGAAGAGCGTATATCGTGAGTGGACCAAAGACGGCGAACAGCTTGCCGATGAAGAATTGCCCGCAAGCATCGAAGTTAACGGCGAGACCTTCTCGACCGAGAATCCATTCCCTGCACAAGTGGTTTTCAGTGACCGATATGCTCCCGAATTTGATGTAACATCGCTTGGAAGCGTGGCAGCCGGCGAGACAGCAAAATATCGTATTATCGACATTGTGAGCGATGCCGACAATCAAGATGCCGCAATAGACCTTAAGGCTGAGACCAGCGGCGTCATCGAGGCAAGCGTGGCAGAAGGATATCTCTACGTAAAAGGCACCGGCGAAGGCGATGGCACACTCACCCTCATAGCCAATTCAAATGGACGCAAGGCGCAAACCACAGTGCAATACAGCGCAACAGGTGTGGCTGATGTAGAGGCATTGCCACTCGAAGTGAAAGTGAATAACGGCGGCATAGAAGTGACCGCAACCGATGCCGGAGTAGTGGTAGTGTGCGATGCACAAGGTCGTGTGGTGGCTACAGCCCAAGCCGAAGCATATCGCACAGTGCGAGCTGCCGAAGGCCTCACTGCAGGTGTATATGTGGTGCGCTGCAACCAACAAACAGTGAAAGTGATAGTAAAATAGTAATATTGCGTTTAGTTCGGCATAGCCGAAAATAGTTTAAAAATAGTGCATTGTTTATAGTAACATAAGTTAAACAAAACAATTACTTCAGCGAGGGGCACATCTGTTGCGAAGCAGGTGTGCCTCTAATTTTTAGCATCACCTTGATGGTGATGCGGTTATTCGGCAACTTCGTTGCGGTTAGTTGGGCGGCTGCGCCGCGGTTAGAAGGTATCACCTTGGCGGTGATACGGTTATTCGGCAACTTTGTTGCGGTTAGTTGGGCGGCGTTGCCGCGGTTAGTAGGCAACTTCGTTGCGGTTATTTGGGCGGCTGCGCCGCGGTTATTCGGCAACTTTGTTGCGGTTAATTAGGCGGCTGTGCCGCGGTTATTCGGCAACTTTGTTGCGGTTAATTAGGCGGCGTTGCTGCGGTTATTGGCATCACCTTGGCGTTGCTGCGGTTATTTGCTGCGGTTATTTGGTATGCGAGGTGTCCAACCTGAAAGGTTGAAAGCCGAGGGCTTTAGCCTGAGTGCTCTTAGCCGGGGGTGGAGCGTTAGCGCAACCCTCGGAATGCCGACCACCCCAAAGAAAAGCGTCTGGAGGACGCGAATGTTGTCGCCAAGGAAGCCGATTTTCGCGTCTTTCAGACGCATAATAGTGGGCGTTACGATACCGAGGGTTTCGCTTCGCTCCACCCTCGGCTACGAGCCACTCGCTGCGCTCGGGCGTTCGACCTTTCAGGTCGTGCTGCCGGTTTTTTTACCACGGATTTTTTCAGATAGTGTGATGAAGGCATTAACACGGATTTATGCAGGAGATTGCGCCCGGCGGAAATCACGGCGATGTTTGCTATTGTGTGGATTGCGAATATTTGCTAACTTTGCCGAATAAACCGAAAAATAATAGGAAACGATGCTCGATTATATAACATGGACAGCGAGTCCCGACTTGATAAACAGTGTGGTGACAGTGCGATGGTACGGACTGATGTTTGCCATAGGTTTCTGGATAGGCTATGAGATAGTGTGGCGCGAATACAAGCATGAAGGACTGCGCGAGAGCTGGCTGTCATCGCAGTTGATATATGTGGTGCTTGGCACGATAGTGGGAGCGCGTTTGGGCCATGTGCTGTTCTACGATTGGGCATACTATAGTCAGCATCCGCTTGAGATATTGATGGTGTGGCACGGCGGACTTGCCAGCCATGGCGGCGTGATAGGCATAATTATCGCTATCTTTATCTACTCCAAGACCGTAACCCACAAGCCGATGCTGTGGACATTCGACCGCTTGGTGGTGCCGGTGGGCTTGGTGGCAGCGATGATAAGATTTGGCAATCTGATGAACAGCGAGATATATGGCGGAGCCACTACATTGCCTTGGGGCTTTAAGTTTGTGCGTTCGCAAGAGTGGTGGGTCAATTATTGCCCCGATGGCGTGATAGCCAACGGTATGGCATGCCACCCCACGCAGTTGTATGAGGCATTGTGCTATCTGGGCGTGTTTGCGCTGTGCATGTGGATGTATTGGCGACGCAACAGCCAAGAGCGAGAAGGCTTGATATTCGGCACCTTCCTGATGGGCATATTTGTGCCGCGATTTCTGATAGAATATGTGAAAAACGTGCAAGAAGCGTGGGAGCTGAGCATGCGAGCCACCTATGGCATGGACATGGGCCAGCTGCTGAGCATACCGTTTATAGTGGCAGGATTGTGGCTTGTGATAAGAGCCATGCGTAGACCACGCGTGCCGTTGACCTATCCCGGCCGCTTTGCCGATGCCAAAAAATAGGGCGGCAAAAGGGAGAGAAAATCGAAAATAACTTAGTGGTGATAAAAAGCGAGCTTGCGTGGCAAAAAGTTGCGCAATAATCGTTATATTTGCAAATTGTTAGCAAAAAATACAATTATCAGCAAAAACCTACGATGAGTGAAAAATTAGCAAGTGAATCGTACCTAAAAGACACGGCGTTTTGGAATCTTATGCAGCGCCGTATATTTAATGTCCTGCTCGTGGCAACGCCTTACGATGCGTTTATGCTCGAAGAAGACGGGCGTCTGGAGGAGCAAATCTACTTTGAATATACCTCGCTCAATCTGAGCTCGCCACCACGCTTCACGCAGGTGAGCGACTACGAAGAGGCGTTTGAGGAGCTGTCGCAGAAGCGCTACGACCTGGTGATAGCCATGCCCGGAGTGGACATCAGCGAAACCTTTGTGAGTGCTCGCAAAGTGAAGGAGTTGTATCCCGATGTGGCATATGTGGTGCTCACGCCGTTTTCGCGCGAGGTGTCGCGCCGCTTGGCTAAGGAAGATTTCACCGGCGTGGATTTTGTGTTCAGTTGGCTTGGCAATGTAGACCTTTTGGTGGCAATTATCAAGCTTCTGGAGGATTATCTGAATGTGGAAAACGATGTGAATCAGGTGGGCGTGCAGCTGATAATGCTTGTGGAGGACTCCGTGCGCTTCTATTCGTCGATATTGCCCACGCTCTATAAGTTTTTGCTACAACAGAGTCGCGACTTCTCGACCGAGGCGCTCAACGAGCACGAGCAGATGCTTCGCATGCGCGGACGCCCAAAGGTGATGCTTGCGCGCAACTATGAAGAGGCAATGCAGATATATGAGCACTATGGCGACCACATGTTGGGCGTGATAAGCGATGTGTCGTTTGCGCGCGAGGGCAAGAAAGACAGCCAAGCCGGACTGCGACTTGCCAACGAATTGCGTCGCCGCAATCGCAATTTGCCCATCATCATCGAGTCGAGCGAAGTGAGCAATGCCTCAAAGGTGGCAGAGTTTGGCGGCACATTTCTCGATAAAAATTCCAAGAAACTGCCCGTCGACTTAGGGCAAGCCATACTTGATAACTTCGGGTTCGGTGACTTTATCATACGCAATCCCAAGACCGGCGAAGTGATAAGCCGCATCAAGGACCTGCGAGGGCTTCAAAACAGCATTTTCGACATACCCACCGAGTCGCTGTATTATCATGCCAATCACGACGACATATCGCGATGGCTCTATTCGCGCGCGCTGTTCCCGATAGCCGAAGTGCTCACCGAGCACACCTTCGACGACATCACCGAGGAGCAGACGGTGCGCCAAACCGTGTTTGATGCCATAGTGAAATATCGCCGCATGAAGAACCGCGGCGTGGTGGCTATATTCAAGCGCGACCGCTTCGACCATTACAGCAATTTTGCGCGCATAGGGCAAGGGTCGCTCGGCGGCAAGGGACGCGGCCTGGCATTTATCGACAGCATAATAAAGAAAAATCCCGAATTCGACAATTTCGAAGGTGTGAGCGTGCAGATACCCCGCACGGTGGTGCTGTGTACCGACATCTTCGACCAGTTTATGAAGGAAAACAAGCTCTATCCCATAGCCTTGTCGTCGTGCAGCGATGAGGAGATATTGCAGCATTTTCTTGCAGCCACATTGCCGCGCCGATTGGCCTACGACTTCTATGCCCTCTTCGATGTGATAGACGGGCCGCTTGCCATACGTTCGTCGAGTCTGCTCGAAGATAGCCATTATCAGCCCTTTGCCGGCATCTATTCCACCTACATGATACCGCATCTCACCGATAAGCGAGCCATGCTCAAGCAGTTGAGCGACGCCATAAAGGGCGTGTATGCCTCGGTGTTCTTCACCGACAGCAAGGCGTATATGCAAGCCACGAGCAACGTTATCGACCAAGAGAAGATGGCGGTAATAATACAAGAAGTGGTGGGAAGCACCCACGACGGTTATTTCTATCCATCGTTTTCGGGCGTAGGGCGCTCGCTCAACTACTATCCCGTGAACGAAGAACGCGCCGAGGACGGAGTGTGCGAGATAGCTGTGGGACTTGGCAAATATATAGTGGATGGCGGCATGGCGCTGCGATTCTCGCCAAAGCATCCGCGCAACGTGTTGCAAACCAGCACACTCGACCTGGCACTGCGCGACACGCAGACCACATTTTATGCCATCAACGAATCGGAAGCGGTGGAAAACTTCAAGGTGGACGACGGATTTAACATAACCCGCCTGCGAGTGCAAGATGCCGCTATGCAGGGCCACCTGAAATATATGGTTTCGACCTACAACCCCTTCGACGAGATGATAGTGGACAACGATATGGGACGAGGTCGCAAAGTGGTGACCTTTGCCAATATCCTCTCGCACGAAGTGTTCCCGCTGGCAAAAATTGCCGACAGTATGCTGCATAAGGGACAGCTGGCAATGAATAGGCCCGTGGAAATAGAGTTTGCGGGCATGATAGGCAGCCCCGAGCAGATGAAGAAAGGCGAAAAGGGGCATCTCTACTGGCTGCAGATACGCCCGATAGTGGATCGCAAAGAGATGCTCGACGAAGAGATAATGCACACCGAGCCCGATAAAGTGCTGCTCTACAGCACTCGCGCATTGGGCCATGGCATGATGGACAACATCACCGCTGTGGTGTTTGTGAAGCCCGAAGCATTTTCTATGTCAAATAATTTGCTAATTGCTTCGGAAATTGAAAAAATTAATCGTAACTTTACGGAGAAAGAAGAAAACTACATCTTGATAGGCATAGGACGATGGGGGTCGAGCGATAGCGCCCTCGGCATACCGGTGAAATGGCCGCACATATCGGCAGCCAAATTGATAGTGGAATTGTCGGTACCCGGCAGCTACATCGAGCCCAGTCAAGGCACACACTTCTTTCAGAATCTTACATCGTTCGGGGTGGGTTATTTCACGCTCGACACCGGCGATAAGGATACGATATTTGCCGGCGACTATCTGGCTGAGATGCCGGCAGAGTATGAAAGCGACAATGTGCGCATAGTGCGCTTTGCTCAGCCGCTCACGGTGGCAATCAACGGCCGCAGCGGTCAGGGAATAGTGCTAAAGCCGGAATACAACGAGTGAAACAAATTAGTAAAGACACCAATAAACATAACAGATAACATAGAATTATGGGACTATTCAACGGACTAAAACGTGCGTTAGGCTTATCGGACGACTATGAAGAGGAAGATGACTTGGAAGGCATGGACTCCAATTATCGCACGCCTTACGTCAATCCGTTTAAGAAAGGAGACGACACCGTTACCGACCTCTCATCGCTTGCACCGCGCGAAGAAGCTTCGGTGGTGGTGAATGAGCCGCAACCCGTGGCAGAGGTGGAGGAAAAGCTCCCCGACGGCGTGTTCGACGGCATTATTACCATCATCAATGGCAATTTGCCCGAGTTTGTGCGCGATTGCATCGATATAGAGAAAGAGCGCAAAGCCGTGTATGTGGCTATGGGACCACAATTTCGCGACTATGTGCGCAATCTGCGGATTTCGCAGACCGAACTTCGCGCCGAAGAGGCCGTGAAGAAAGCCAATGAGATAAAAGACCGCTTGATGAGCGAAGAGCGTCAGCGCCGCGCCATAGTAGAGCGCTCGCACGACCTCGAAGCACGCATTGCCGACCTCGAAGCACAGCATGAGCAAGACCAATTGCAGAATAAGGGACTGCTCAATAAGGTGAAAGTGATGCAAGTGAAAGCCGAGGAGGCACAGCAAGATGCCGAAGAAATAGCACGCCTGAGCGCCTTGGTTAACGATCAGCGCCAGCAACTCATTGCAGCCAACGATGCCGAAGTGCGCTTGGCAGAACTGAGCACCGAGAACGAAAATCTGCGCGCCGACATCGAAGAATTGAAGCAAAAAGCCGACACTACAGCTATAGAGGACGAATATAAGAGCAAGATGGAGGTGACCAATGCGCTGATT
>SFTJ01000024.1 GCA_004563195.1 bacterium | reverse complement strand
TGCGCTTTGAAGCCCGATTACGTGCCCTGCGCTTTCAATTCCATCGATGTGGGCATCGCCGTAGGCTCGGTTTGCTCGCGCGCTGCCGATTTGCGTCTCGACTCGCGTGTGATGTTCTCTGCCGGTTGGTGCAGCCAAAAACTCAATTGGCTCCCCGATTGTTCGCTCTCAATCGCCATTGCACTGGGCGCGGCAAGCAAAAATCCGTTCTTCGACCGCAAACCGAAAGAAGAACCTGCCAAGTAGCCCTATAATGCTCGAATTATGCGATGATTCCGACATCCATGCTCGAATTTATCGCCGATTTTAGGGCATCGGCCCGGCATCGCTCTTTGCCGAAATTTGTGCGATTATTCCGCATTTGCCGGGGCTTTGTGCTGCAGCTATGCTCGGGCAAGTGATATATTCTGAAAAATATTTACTATCTTTGTAGATATGGACTACAAGATATTTGCTCCTCAGCGAGCCATTGGCGAAATCGATTTGCCTGCTTCGAAAAGCATCAGCAATCGCGCCCTTATTCTCAACGCCTTATGCAGCAGCCCGGCGCCGCTGCACAATGTGGCGCACTGCGACGACACCGATGCCATGGTGGCGGCGTTGAGTTCGCACGACGATGTGGTTAATATCGGTGCCGCCGGCACTGCCATGCGTTTTCTCACTGCTTATTTTGCCACTCGCACCGGCCGAACTGTGGTGCTCGATGGCTCTGAACGCATGCGTCAGCGCCCTATAGGCATTCTTGTCGACGCCCTCCGCTCTTGCGGCGCCAACATCGAATATACTCTCAACGAGGGGTTCCCGCCGCTTCGCATCACCGGCGCTCAACTCAAAGCCCAATCAATCACTATGGCGGGCAATGTGAGTTCGCAGTACATCTCTGCCATGCTTATGATAGCTCCGCTCATCGAGGGTTGCCGCAGCCTTCGCCTCACAGGCGATGTGATTTCGCTGCCTTACATCAATATGACGCTGCAACTTATGAGCCGTTTTGGCGTAGATGCTTCGTTCGACGGTAGCGTGATTTCTTTCGCCGAGGGCTCTAACTATTCGGCTCAGCAATTCACCATCGAAAACGACTGGTCGGCTGCTTCTTATTGGTTTCAGATTCAGGCTCTTATGCCGCAGTCGAGAATATCGCTCAAGGGGCTTTTCCCGGTGAGCACGCAGGGCGATAGTGCCACCGCACGCCTCTTCGAACCACTGGGTGTGGCTTGCAATTGGTGCGGCTCTTACCTCGATTTGCGTAGCGGATCTGCCCCCAATGATGTGCTTGAAATGAATCTTATCGAAAACCCCGACTTGGCGCAGACCGTGGTGGTAACTGCTTGTCTGTTAGGCGTTAAATTCCACATCAGCGGACTGCAAACACTGAAAATCAAGGAAACCGACCGCATCGAGGCGCTCCGCTCGCAGCTTTTCAAGTTGGGCTACGTCATCGAGGTCGAACCGGATTACTCGCTCCGCTGGGACGGAACGCGCGTAGAGCCTCAAGAGGCCCCTTCGATTGCCACCTTCAAGGACCACCGCATGGCCATGGCGTTCGCTCCGGCGGCATCGCTTTTCCCGGGTTTGATTATCGAGGACGCCGGCGTGGTGAGCAAAAGTTATCCGCAATATTGGCAACACTTGCAGCAAGTGGGCTATAAAATACTTAAAATCAACGAATAAACTATTATGATAGGTGCTCTGATAATATTAGCCATCACTGTGATTACGGGCATTGTGCTCTACACCTACCACCGCCTTACCGTAAAACCCGAGGACGATGTAGTGGTGCAGCCAACACCCGACTCGGAGTGCTGCGGCCAACACGAAGTGTGCGAGAAAGACTCTCTCATTCAGGGCATTAGCCGCGAGGTGGTGTATTACGACGACGAGGAACTCGATTCCTTCATCGGCACTGCTCCTGACGACTACACCGAGGAGCAAATCGAGCAATTTCGTGACGTGCTCTACACTTTGCAGCGCGACGACATTGCCGGTTGGGCTCGCAGCATACAACTTCGTGGCATAGTGCTGCCGCCACCCATTCACGACGAACTGATTATGCTCGCCGCCGAGGCTCGTAGTCAAAAATCATAGTTTTTTGCCGATTTTTTCGCTATTTTTTACTATTTTTGCGGCTCTGACAATTCATCCGCATTATTATCACTGCAATGGAAATACTCTCTTACTCATTCTTTCAAAACGCCTTGCTCGGTGTGCTCTTTGTGAGCATCGCTGCCGGCATTATCGGCACCTATGTGGTGAGCCGTCGCATGGTGTTTATCACCGGTGGCATCACTCATGCTTGCTTCGGTGGCTTGGGTCTGGGCTTTTTCCTAGGCATCAACCCCATTGCCATGGCTGCCGTCTTTGCCATTGCTGCAGCCACCGGCGTGGAATGGATGTCTACGCGCCAAAATGTGCGTCAGGACTCTGCCATTGGCGTTATCTGGGCGCTCGGTATGGCGCTCGGCACGCTTTTCATATTCTTATCGCCGGGCTATGTGCCCGAACTCACTTCGTTCCTATTCGGCAATGTGCTCACCATCACTTCCACCGACATTATCCTCTTTGCCGCCTACCTCGTGGTGCTTTTGGCGTTTTTTGCCGTTTTCTACCCTCAGATACTGCTCTGCGCTTTCGACCCCGACTTTGCTGCAACGCGTCGCCTGAGAGTGAGCGCCATCAACCTTGCCATGACCATCATGATAGCCATCTGCATAGTGCTCACCATCAGGCTTATAGGCATTATGCTTCTGATGTCGCTACTGACCATGCCTCAGATGATTGCCGAAATGTTCACCAATCGCTTCCACCACATGATGATTATCTCTTCGCTGGTGAGCATTGCCTGCTCGGTGCTCGGCATTTTCTGCTCCTATTGGATAGCCGTTCCCGCTTCGGCAACCATAGTGCTAACTCTCGTGGCCGCCTATGCTATGGCTCGCATAATACGCATAATAAAAGCCTCCTGAGGCTATCTCACCGCAGAAGGCTTCTCTTTATCACTTGGCACTCGTAAGAAAAAACGCGTGCCGTATTTTTATGTCTCAAAATGCTGATTACAAGCTGAACTTATAACCCACAGTTATCATCACCACATTGCTGTTGCACGAATCATAGCTGTCGCTGATGGCATGTGTCACACCCCAGTTGAAGCGAGCATCAAGTTGGATATTGCTGAATTCATACGACAAGCCGATAGGCACTGCAAGCATAAAGCCCTTCGACAAATCGCCCAATCCCATCTCTACAGAAGCACCGCTTGAGCTTGCCTTAGCCTTGTCGTTTACCAAAAAACTCGGTTGCACACCTACCTTAAACGCAAAACCCTTGGCTACATAGAAATTTGCCAATACCGGCACGTTGATATAGTCGAGCTTCATTGTGCCATCCATATCCATGTCGTTCATCTTGGCACCCTGTTGCGAATAGAGCAATCCGCCAGAGATTCCCAACACATCGGTTGCTTGATATTCCAACTCAGCTCCTGCCACTAAGCCAAAACGAGGATCCGACCCGTCGGCATTTGTCATAAATCCAATGTTCATACCCACTGTTGGACGTAAGCTAAATTCGCCTACTCCACTTTGTGCATTTGCTGTCACAAATGCAAGCATCATGCTTGCCAAAAGAACTAACTTTTTCATTTTGTTCATTTTTAAAAAAAACATTGTTTGTTGTCTAAATGTCCCACAAAAATATGCAATATTTCCTATCCTAGCAAGCTAAGGTTACAAATCGAACACTTTTTGCTATTATTTTACCAATAGTAGCCACCCCTCACGCCTCGTCGGCACATAGCAAGGGGGTGCGCCAAACAAAAAATGCGGCGCACCCCCTAAATTCTCTATACTCTCGCTGCCCCGCAAGGCAGTTGAGACGTTTTAGCGCTTCATAAACTTCTTAACGGCAACACCGTCGGCCGATACGGCGCGCACGATGTAGACGCCTGTTGCAAGGTCTGCTGTGCTGATTGCGTTAGCTTCTACCGAACTTATCACCTTGCCATCGATGTCGTAGATGGTCATTGTGGCGTCAGAACCGGTGTAAAGCACCTTGCTGTCGGCAATCATCAGGTTGTTGCTGTCGGCAGCCACGCTGTTCAAGCCCGATTGTTCTATCGGCGAGCAACCATAGATGAAAAGGTTGTCGAACATTGCTGCGTCGCCGTTAGGCGATATCAAGTTGATGGCGATATAAATATTTTTGCCATTGTATTTGCCAAGCGACACACCGCGGTTGAGTACTGCCGATGTTTCGCCGTTCACAGTAGCAAGATTGTCGTACCAACTTATGTACAATGGGTCAGTGCTATCAGAAGCCTTAACCTTATATGATTCAGAGAAGTAAGGCGATGTAGCGCCCGACGACCACACGAAGCATGCATCTTCGCTGTCAACATGCACGCGTGGCAAGATGCAATAACGGTCGGGGGTAGCTTCGTCGTTCATATAAGTAGAACCTCCAAGCACGTGGTTGCCGAGATATTGGTGTTCGCCTATGTTCATAATGCCCCAACCTTTTTCGCCAAATTCCTCTACAGCTCCTGCTGCAAGAGTAGCATCGTTGTTTTCGTGGAATTTAAAGTCTTCGGGCACTTTGGCATCTTCGAAGTCATAGCTGATAGCCGGAGCTCCGAGGATTACGACATCTTGGGTCAACTCGTTGTTCGATGGTTCGATGTCTGCTTCGCTCGAAATCACCACCTTGAGGGTGTGCTTACCTTCGGCAAGACCGCTGAGTGCATCGGCAAAGGTGATGGTCTTTTCTTCTTGTGCAGCAAATTCCAAGGTCTGTTCGGCTGCCTGTGCATTGTCGAAATAAAGGGTTGCCTTGGCTGTAGATGTCTGAATGCCATAGCACTTGGCTGTCAAAACCACATCCTTGCTCGATACTTGTGGCACATATTCCAATGGAGCGCTCAATTTTCCTATCTTGAAATCGATGTCAGTTGCGTCGATTGTTTCAAGTGTGACGTCATCGATGGTAAGCCAGTTTTGGTCGGCATCTGAGAATGCATAGAAACCGATATATATGGTCTGAGGCTTGTCGAAGTAAAGAATATTTATCGATTCTTCATAACCGTCACTCAAGAATGGGGCATATTCCACTATCTTGTTGGTCATTGCTTCGGGCTTCTGCTCGTTGCCCCAGTATACACCGAGTTTCTCTGGGTGGCTATCGTCGGCTGCATACCAGAATTTGAGCACATGGTAACCGGCTTCCACATTGATTGGTTCGAGAATCAACCAGTCGTCTCCGGCATTGTTCTTGTCGTAGTTATATCCTGCATAACCAAGTCCGGTGCGAGCCATATTGAACCACAAGCTACCCACTTCAATGCCCCAGTTACCTGAGTCTTCATTAAGGTCGAATTTTGCGTGGTCATCGTTATAATCGGTAGGTTCGAAACCGGTAGCATAAGGCACTGTTGCCGGTGCCTTGTGGCGTATCGATGCGCTTGCGCTGTTGTTGGCAGGCTCTATATCATCGGGATGAGTTACGGTTGCCACCACATTATATAGGTGTCGCGGCTTCGAGAGGTCCAATTTTGTGGTTAGTGTCACCTCGGCGGTTTCTCCCTTGGCGATGGCTTGGTTCACTGTTTCCGAAATTCTCTCTTCGTCGTCGGCTGTAACGGTCACGGTAAACGATTCCACGTTGGTTTCGCCGCAGTTGGCTATCTTCAGTGTCACAGTTTCTTCGCCAAGACCTTCTCCCGTTACCGGACTTACTATTTCGTCAAGTTTCAGGTCCACAAGGTTGTCGCCCACTGTTTCGCAAGTGATATCTTGCACATAGAGGCGCCACTTGTCGGGCTGCGATTGTGCGAGGAAACCGATGTGGAATGTTTCGTCTTTCTTTCCGTCTATTATCACAAACGAGCCATAGTTGTTGTCTGCCAAGTCGGGATAATTGCCAAGTTCGGTGGTCATAGCAGCTGCACTTTGCTCCTTGCCATAATACACCTTCATGGCTTCGCCGTAATACGAGCCGCGATAGTGGAAACGCACAAGTATCTTGCCATCCTCTTGCGGTGTGATGGCGGGCGATATAAGCCAGTCGTTTGCTTGGTTGGTACCATGGTAAGTGTAGAATGTCTTCTTGCCATCATCGCCCGATGCATCGAAGCTCCATGTCTTACCATCTTCGTTGGCGTCTACTACGAGCCATTTGTCAAACTCTTCCTGTGTGCTGAATTCTGCAGTGTAGAACGGTGCCGCTTGAGCACTTACTACCATAGCCACAGCAAAAATCGAAGTAAATAATTTTTTCATACATTAAGTTTTAGTAAGTGATATATTATGCTAATTTATCAAATTGCCGTCTTCAATGCGGCAAAAGTAATCATTATGAAGCAATACTCCAAGTATTTCGCCTCGCAGCATGGCATTTTTCCTTTATTTCTTAACAAAATATCCGCCACAGAAGCCTGCGACGGATATTCTTTTGTAATAATATCTATTTTCACTCAGTCTATTACATCGGCTTTATCACGAATGCAAAACCGTGGTTTTCGTTGGCCGGGATGAGATACTTCTGCTCGGGACGAGCACCCCAGCTGTCATAACCACCCACTCCGGCATGCTTGCCATCGATGCACACTTCCACATAGTTGCGTGGCGATATATCGTTGATGTGGGTCTGACGGCGGCGATAATTCTTTTCGGCAGCATCGTTGTGATTGGCTATTTCTTCGGCCGAGAAGTTGCTCCACTGGCGTGGGCGATTGGTGTTGTTTTCGCAGTCGTAATCCTCTACCGAATTGCGCAATGCGTTGAATTCAAACACGCCGTCGCCTACTATGGTCAAGCCTTTGCCCTTTGCCGATGCTATGCGCAGCCAGCGGGTGTCGGTGTGGTGACCGCACTCTTGCGGACGCACATAATCATATTTCATGGCATCGGCTGTGCTCTTGTAGATGCCCACCATAGTGCCGTTATTGCGGTCGGCATAGTTTTCTTCGGGTCCGCGTCCGTAGTATTCCACCTTATTCATTTCGGCGGGCATGCGGAAGCGAACTCCCACGCGAGGCACGTTTTTCTTCATGGCATCGCCATAGGTTACGGCTGCAAAGTGTGCATCCACGCCCACCATTCCGTTGGGCGCCACGGTGTAGTTCACCACATAGGCATTGCCGGTTGGCAACAGATAACTTACTGTGAGAAGCACATTTGTGCCTTCATTGCGGGTCTTGGCTGTGGCTTTGAAGTTGGCACTTGCCTCTTTCCATATCTGCAAGCGAGCCGGCATGCCGTTGCCGTAGTCATTATCGGTTGGACCGCGCCAGAAGTTGGGCTGTATGCCAAATCCTTCGCTGAAATATTCCACGCCGTTCACCTTATATGATGTCACCACTGCCTTGGCCTTGTTGTAGACAAATGCCACCTTGCTCGACTTGATGGTGATTTCGTCGCCTTGGTCATCTACAGTGAGTTTCGGACCCTTGGCACCGGCGAGGACGGTCTTCACGGGGTTTTCTTGCACCACAAATTGGTCGGTTGCCACCTGATGGCCTGCCGGAACAGCCATTGTGCCATGCAATGTGGCTGCTGTGAAGCGCAATATGTATTCCTTGCCTGCAGCAAGTTTATTCATTGGCACTGTGAGTGCTGCGCTGCTTTGCGGTGCTATGTTCAGCACCTTCGAGCCCTTGCTCACCGGCTTGCCGTCGGCAAGGAGTTGCCAATCGATGCGATATCCCTCGAGCGAAGTGAAGTAGAAGCGGTTTGTAACCTTAAATTCGCCTTTTCGGGCATCTACTGCCTCAAATGCTATGTTGCTGTAGGCATATTTCACTTCTGCCATAGCGGGATGCGGGTCGCGGTCGGGGTTTACTATACCGTTGCACAGGAAGTTGGCATCCGACGGGCGGTTCACGCCATAATCGCCGCCGTAGGTGAAGTAATGCATGCCGTTGGCATCGGTTGCGTCAAAGCCTTGGTCCACCCAGTCCCAGATGAAACCGCCTTGCAGATTGGTGTAGCTATAGATTTCTTTCCATTGGTCCCAAAGGCTACCGGTGGAGTTACCCATAGCGTGAGCATATTCCGACGGGCACACGGGGCGGTCGCTGCCGTTTTCGCCCATGCGATGGAACCACTCTGCTCCGGGATATTGTGGCACTATCATATCGGTGTTCCACTCATATTCGGCGCGCTCGTAGCACACGGGGCGGTTCATATAGTCTTTCTCGGCTTCCTTCATCATCATATAGGTCTGATAGAAGTTATAACCGTTGCCGGCTTCGTTGCCCAGCGACCAAATAGTGACGCACGGATGGTTCTTATCGCGCTCAAACATATTCATGGTGCGATATTCGTGCTGACGGAGCCACTTGGGATTATTACCAAGGGTGGTGTTGAGGTTGTAGTACATGGCGTGGCTCTCGATATTTGCCTCGTCGTATACATATATGCCATATTCGTCGCAGAGTTCGTAGAATCGGCGATCTTGCGGATAGTGGCAGGTGCGCACGGCATTGATGTTGTTGAGTTTCATCAGTTCAAAGTCCTTGCGCATCAGTTCTTCGGTCACATAGTGGCCGGTGGCGGGATTATGCTCGTGTATGTTCACGCCCTTGAATTTTATGGGCTTGCCGTTGATGAGCAATGCTGTCACGGGCCGGCCGCTTGGCGATTTCTCGTCGAGGGTCTTGATTTCGATGCGGCGGAAGCCCACATTTTGTGGCACATATTCGCTCACCTTGCCGTCTTGTTCTATGCTCATCACCAGTTTATAGAGGTTCGGCGCTTCCGACGACCAGGTCTTCACTTCGGGCAACTTGGCTTCGAAGTGTGCCTGTGTGGTGGCATTTGCCTTTGCCACTATTGCGCTGCTGCCGCTCTTTACCACTGCGCCGGCAGCATCTATAAGTTCGTATGCCACTGTCACTTGCTTGTCGGCTTTGTCGGCATTTGCCACATCCACGCCGAGGGCAAACACACCTGTGGTGTAGGCATCATCGAGGGTCGACACCACATGATAGTCGCCTATCTTCACCTTGGGTTGAGCGAAGAGATACACATCGCGCTCTATGCCGCTTATGCGCCAGAAATCCTGACATTCCAAAAACGAACCTATGCTATAGCGATATATCTTGAGTGCCAACTGATTCTCGCCGCTCTTGAGGTAATCGTTGATGCGATAGCGGGCATCGGTCTTCGAGTCGGTGCTGTAACCCACTTCTTTACCATTGATATATACATATACGCCCGACTTGGCTCCTGCCAAGTTGAGGTAGATGTCTCTCCCGTTCCACTCTGCAGGCACGGTGAATGTGCGGCGATACACGCCCACGGGATTCTCATCGGGCAACATTGGCGGACGGGGATTCTTGGGCCAAAAATCATAGGCATGATTGGTGTAGATGGCATCGCCAAAGCCTTGAAGTTCCCAGTTGCCGGGCACTTTGATGTCGTTCCAGCTTCGGGTATCTACATTTTCATCGGTTAGACCTGCCGGAACTTCTGCTGCTCGCTTTGCATAGTAGAATTTCCATGTGCCGTTGAGCAATTGGTAATACTCGCTTCGGTTATAATCGCCTGTAAGGGCATTTTCACGGCTCCCGTAGGTCATAAACGACGAACGTACCGGCTCGGTATTCACCGAGGTAACATTAAGATCTTGCCAATAGGGCTTGCTATCGGCCGTTGCGGTGGTTACACCCATACTGAGTACTGCTACCAACGCCATTAATGATTTTAATTTCATATATATTCGGGTTTACGTTTAGTTGGGTTTGTTAACTTTTCAGATTCCGTCCACAATATTACAAAAAATTTTGCACCTATCCTAATCATATTATCCCAAATACGCTTATTGCAATGCAAAAAACCTTTGCATATGCCAAAACTCCCGCCAATATTTCGTAAATTTGTAAAATTCACATTGTGTACGACAATTAACATTAATAAAATCAACAACTATATTATCACATTATGAAGAAAAGCTTAATAGTTACACTAATAGCCGCCGTAGCACTCTGCTGCTCGCTCTCCGTATTGGCTAAGGACAAGAAAAACAGCAAATCTTGCACCGGAGTATGCCCTACCGAGCAAGCAATGACATCCAACCGTGTGGTATATGTAGAGCAAGGTGTAGCGCTCAACAAGAAAACAAATGCCTCTATTAAGGTGCACTTCTACAGCGACTGCACCACTATGAATGGCAAGAAGGCTCAAGCCGTGAAATGCGCCGAACTCCAACGCAAAGGCTTCAAAGCTCAAACTTGCAACACTTGCGAAAAACGCTTCGACAAAATCACCAAGGATCGCATGAAAGAGGGTAATTGCACTAAAAGCAAGACCCACAGCACCACTCAAAATAGTTGTGCCAAGAAGCAAACAGGCAGTTGCGGCGGTTGCAGCAATCACTAATACTCTTTTACGTTAATCAATTCTTTTATTCTATATAACTCTTATTTATGGCAACTGTTGACGATAAAAAAATCATCTTTTCGATGGTGGGTCTTAACAAAACCATCAAACAGACCAATAAACAAATTCTTAAAAACATCTATCTTTCGTTCTTCTACGGAGCTAAAATCGGCATCATCGGTCTAAATGGCGCCGGTAAGTCTACTTTGCTGAAGATTATTGCCGGTATCGACAACGATTATCAGGGCGAAGTGGTGTTCTCGCCCGGCTACACGGTGGGCTACCTCCCGCAGGACCCGCACCTCGACGACGATAAAACGGTGCTCGAAATAGTGAAAGAGGGCGTGCAACCCGTAGTGGACGCTCTCGCCGAATATGAGGAAATAAATATGAAATTCGGCCTCCCGGAATACTACGAAAACGAGGATAAGATGAATGAACTCTTCACTCGCCAAGGCGAATTGCAAGATATCCTCGATGCTTCCGACGCTTGGAACCTCGATTCGCGCCTCGAACGTGCTATGGACGCCCTTCGGCTCCCGCCTGCCGACCAAAAGGCGCAACACCTCTCGGGTGGCGAACGCCGTCGTGTGGCTCTTTGCCGCCTTCTGCTCCAAAAGCCTGATGTGCTGCTGCTCGACGAACCTACCAACCACCTCGACGCTGAAAGCATCGACTGGCTCGAACAGCACCTCAACCAATATGAAGGTACGGTTATCGCTGTAACTCACGACCGTTACTTCCTCGACGACGTGGCTGGCTGGATTCTCGAACTCGACCGCGGCGAGGGTATCCCTTGGAAGGGCAACTACTCTTCGTGGCTCGACCAAAAGTCGAAACGAATGGCGCAGGAAGAAAAAGTGGCAAGCAAACGCCGCAAAACTCTCGAACGCGAACTCGAATGGGTGCGCATGGCTCCCAAAGCGCGCCAAGCCAAGGGTAAAGCGCGTCTCAACTCCTACGACCGCCTCCTATCTGAGGACCAAAAGGAAAAGGAACAGCACCTCGAAATTTTTATCCCCAACGGCCCACGACTTGGCAACAAGGTTATCGAGGCTCAGGGTATCGCCAAGCAATATGGCGACAAGGTGCTCTACAGCGACCTTTCGTTCACCTTGCCTCCTGCCGGAATTATCGGCGTAATAGGCCCTAACGGCGTGGGCAAAACCACTCTTTTCCGCCTGATTATGGGCCTCGAAACTCCCGATAAGGGCTCTTTCGAAGTGGGCGAAACCGTAAAATTGGCTTATGTCGACCAGCAACACAAGGATATCGACCCCGCAAAGACCGTCTACGAGGTTATCAGCCAAGGCAACGAAACGCTGCGAATGGGTGGCCGCGAAATCAACGCTCGCGCCTATCTCAGCCGTTTCAACTTCTCGGGCGGCGACCAGGAAAAGAAGTGCGGCGTGCTTTCGGGCGGTGAACGCAACCGATTGCAGCTGGCACTCGCACTTAAGCAGGAAGGCAATGTGCTACTACTCGACGAACCTACCAACGACATCGACGTGAATACGCTTCGCGCTCTCGAAGAGGGTCTTGAAGCATTTGCAGGTTGCGCCGTTGTTATCAGCCACGACCGCTGGTTCCTCGACCGTATCTGCACTCACATCCTCGCATTCGAAGGCAATGGCGAAGTATTCTTCTTCGAAGGCAGCTACTCCGACTACGAAGTCAACAAAGCCAAACGCCTCGGCACCGAAGAACCCAAACGAATACGCTATCGCAAACTCGAAGCATAAGCATCTCCGGCCACCCTCCACATCGGCCGAAAACTAAAAACATCAGGGACACGGATTCACACCCACAAAGTGAAAATCCGTGTCCCAAATTTTTTCATATCAAACACCAGCTCCCTCCCCGACAACCCACACTAATCTCAAAATGTTTAGCCCCAAAAACCGCAGTAATCTCACTTTTTGAGACATTTTCGCACTAATCTCAAAATGTTTTCAGCCAAAAACCGCAGTAATCTCAAAATGTTTCAAATCACAGCACCCACCACCCGGCATTAGAGACATTGATTCACACCCATCACCTCAAAAACCCCCGACGCAGCCTCGGAGAGGCTGATAATCACCCGCTTATAACCTTAATTGTGTAAATCCGTGGTCATTATTTGTGTAAATCCGTGGTAAAACCAAACCACACAACATCCGTGAAAATCCGTGGCAAAACCACACCGCCAGCACGACCTGAAAGGTCGAATGCCCGAGCGAAGCGAGTGGCTCGTAGCCGAGGGTGGAGCGAAGCGAAACCCTCGGTATCATGTCACCCATCGTGATGCGAAGAACGCGAATATCACTTTCCCCGGCAGCAACATTCGCTTTTCTTATAATGTCCTCGCGCCAGTTCGCACTTACATCAAAGCACAGCATACAAAAAGGCGCCTCGCAGTGAGACGCCTTTTCGTAAATGGTTATTTTCGATATTTCTATCGGTTTTCGATTATTTAAGTGTGCCTGCGTTGGCTGCTTCAATCATTTCGGCAGAAGCATATAAATAAACTTCCACGCGGCGGTTTTGTTGCTTGCCTGCTGCAGTAGAGTTGTCGGCTACAGGATATTCTTCGCCAAGACCTTCTACGCTCTTAATCTGCGAATTGCTAACACCAAGACCATTAAGATAGTTAGAAACCGACTGAGCACGTTGGAGCGACAATGCCTTGTTCTTTTCGGCGCTTTGTGCTGCTGTGCAACCCTTCCAACCGGCGTTGTCGGTGTAACCTACTATAGCTACGTCCATATCGGTGTTGGGCTTAAGCACGTTGTTGGCAAATTCGGTGAGCGACGACTTAGCTGCGCTCTGAAGAGTTGAGCTACCGGTAGCGAAGAGAATACCGCTCTCGAATGTTACCTTCACTGCTTGCAAACCGTTAGCATCGGTAATCGACTCTACTTGAGCATTCTTGATAGCTTCGGCTTCTGCTTTAGCCTTATCCATCTTCTTGCCGATGAGCACACCTGCTGTTGCACCTACTGCTGTGCCGATTACGCCACCAATAGCTGCACCTTTACCCTTACCAATCAAGGCTCCGATGCCTGCACCAAGTGCTGCACCGCTACCCGAACCGATAATTGCGCCCTTTTGGGTGTTATTAAGCGAACCACAAGCTGTTGTACCGAGCAACAACAATGCGCTCAATACCAAACTTAGAATCTTTTTCATAATTGTCTTAATTTTTTAATATTCATTTTTAGTAAAATCCGACACAAAGGTAAACATTTTTTTCATCTTTGCATAGGTATTTATGCATATTAACTCTTAAATTTATAAATATTTAATTATACCGGCATTTCGGCTTCATATTGTACCTTTTGTAGAGGGCAATTGATACTGAAAAACATTACGCTGAATGGCACATTTTATGGCTCGGGCAAGTGCCTTGAATATGCCTTCTATCTTGTGGTGTTCGTTCTCGCCTCGGGCGCTGATGTAGAGGTTCATCGCTGCGCTGTCGCTCAGGCTCTTGAAGAAGTGATGAAACATCTCGGTGGGCATATCACCTATCTTTTCGCGATGAAACTCGGCATCCCACACCAGCCAGCTGCGTCCGCCAAAGTCGAGTGCCACGGTGCTGCGGCAGTCGTCCATGGGCAGCACAAATCCATATCGCTCTATGCCGCGCTTGTCGCCGAGGGCTTTGCGAAGGGCTTCGCCGAGGGCTATGCCGGTGTCCTCGATGGTGTGATGCTCATCCACCCAAGTGTCGCCTTTCACCCTGATTGTGAGGTCGATGCCCGAGTGACGGCCCACTTGGCAAAGCATGTGGTCGAAAAATCCTATTCCGGTGCTTATGTCGCACTTGCCGGTGCCGTCGAGGGCGAGACGGATGAGGATATCGGTCTCGGCGGTGGTGCGCTGCACTTGAGCGGTGCGGTCGCCGGCGCGCAGATAGTCGGCTATGCGTGCCCAATCGGGTGCCACGAGTGCCACCACCTCAGCCAATCCGGCTTCTGCTATGCGCTGCCGTGCCTGCTCCACATCGGGTGCTATGAGTATGCCTCGAGCACCGAGGTTGCGGGCGAGCATCATATCGGTGAGCCGGTCGCCTATCACATAACTTCCGGCCAGGTCGTAATCGCCGTTGAGATATTTGCCCAAGAGGGCTGTTCCGGGTTTGCGTGTGGGCTTATTTTCGTGTTCGAATGTGGTGTCGATTATCACATCGTCGAATTTTATGCCCTCGCCCTCGAGGGTGCGCATTATCAAGTTATGCGGCCCCACAAACGTATCGGTGGGAAAACTCTCGGTGCCGAGCCCGTCTTGATTGGTCACCATCACGAGTTCGTAATGCATATTTTGGGCTATAAACCCAAGATTTCGCATCACTCCGGGCAGAAATTCGAGTTTTTCGAACGAATCGAGTTGATAATCCACCGGGGGTTCCACCACGAGGGTTCCGTCGCGGTCGATAAATAGTGCTTGCTTCTTATTTTCCATATTCTTCAAGGGCTTGGATTAGACTATCATTTTCGTCTTGAGTGCCCACGGTGATGCGCAGACACTGTTCGCACAGCTGCACGCGGTGACGATTGCGCACTATTATGCCGCGACGGCACAGATATTGATAAATATCGCATGCATCGCTCACTCGCACCAGCACAAAATTGGCATCGGTGGCATAGATGTGCTTCACCACGGCTATATGCTGCAAGCGGGCTATCAGTGAAGCGCGTTGCTGCAGTAGCATAGCCACCCAATCGCGCACTTGTGAATGGCGTTCGAGCAGTTTCAGGGCATAGTCCTGTGTGAGTTTATTCACATTGTAGGGATATTTCACCTTATTGAAAATCTCAATTATCTCCCGCGAAGCAAATGCCATGCCCAAGCGTACGGCTGCGCTGCCCCACGCTTTCGAGAAGGTCTGCAGCACTATCAGATTGGGCAGTTCGTTCAATCGATTGAGCATAGTGGGCTGAGCCGAAAAGTCGATATAGGCTTCGTCGATTACCACAATGCAATTTTCGGCACGGCGGCAGATATCGGCAAGCAAACGGCTGTCGAAGGCATTTCCGGTGGGGTTGTTGGGCGAGCAAATCCATATTGCGCGCGTATTTTGGTCGATGGCGGCAATCAGAGCATCGGCATCGAGCGAAAAATCGCTGTAGAGTGCCACCTTGCGATATTCCACATCGTTGACATCGGCACACACCTCATACATACCGTAGCTGGGCGAGATAGCCACCACATTATCCACTCCGGGGCGGCAAAATGTGCGATACACCAAGTCGATGCACTCATCACTTCCCACGCCGAGGAATATGTTTTCCTCTGCCACGCCTTTCTGCCGGGCTATGGCGCTCTTCACTTGCATCTGCAGCGGGTCGGGATATCGGTTATAGGGGTCGTTGAGCGGGTTTTCGTTGGCATCGAGCCACACACTTGCC
Source organism: bacterium (assembly GCA_004563195.1). Taxonomy (GTDB): domain Bacteria; phylum Bacteroidota; class Bacteroidia; order Bacteroidales; family Muribaculaceae; genus SFTJ01. The sequence continues at coordinate 21,001 of SFTJ01000024.1, read as the reverse complement.
TCGCCCTTAAATTCGCTTCGTGCCGAACTGTATGGCTTGAGATTCCATATATTCGGGCGTACTATATCTTTGAGATTCATAGGTTTCTTGTTGATGTAGTTTGATAATTATTCACTGCATTTTCTTCAGACGCACTGTCACTGCCATGCGGTGAGCCATAAGGTCTTCGTTTTCTGCCATAATCTCGATGGTCGACCCTATACTGCGCAAACCTTCGGGCGAGAGGCGCTGAAAGGTGATTTTCTTGGTGAAGCTATCGAGATTGACTCCGCTATAGGCTTTGGCATAACCGCTTGTGGGCAGGGTGTGATTGGTGCCCGAAGCATAGTCGCCGGCGCTCTCGGGCGAATAAGGACCTATAAACACGCTGCCGGCATTCTCCACGCGCTCAGCGAGGCGCTCGGCATCGGCGGTGTTGATGATAAGATGCTCGGGCGCATATTCGTTGGCAAACCGCATTATCTCATCATAATCGCGAAGCACTATCACATGGCTGTGGCTGAGCGAACGCAGCATCATCTCGCGGCGAGGCAGACGGTTTAGGCTGTCGTCAATAACGCCGGGCAGGCGCTCGGCAAGGTTCTCGCTGGTGGTGAGCAATATCGACTGGCTGTCGGGGCCGTGCTCGGCTTGCGAGAGGAAATCGCTTGCCACAAACTCGGCATCGGCGTCTTGGTCGGCTATTATCATCACTTCCGATGGTCCGGCGGGCATATCTATTGCCACTGCCGAACGGCTCACTTGCATCTTTGCCTCCATCACGAAACGGTTGCCGGGTCCGAAAATCTTCGACACTCGCGGTATGCTCTGCGTGCCATAAGCCATAGCCGCCACCGCTTGGGCGCCGCCCACCTTATAGATTTCGGTCACGCCTGCCAATCGGGCGGCATAGAGTATGGCGGCATTCACCTTACCGTCCTTGCCGGGAGGAGTGCACATCACTATGTGCTTGCAGCCTGCCAGTCGGGCGGGCACAGCGAGCATCAGCACGGTGGAAAACAGCGGACTATTGCCTCCGGGAATATACAACCCCACATTGGTAATGGGCACGGCGCGCTGCACGCACTCCACTCCGGGCATTGTGTTCACCTTCACGGGGTGCATGGTCTGCGCTGCGTGGAAGCGCTCTATATTGCCTGCTGCCACAGCTATTGCTTGCTTCAACGCTTCGTCAACTCGCTGCTCGGCTTCGGCTATCTCGGCTTCGCTCACTCTGATGTCGCTCAGCTCCACACCATCAAATCGGCTTGCATATTCGCGTAGCGCTTCATCGCCTCTCTCGCGCACTTGGGCTATGATTTCAGCCACTGTCTGCTCCAACTGAGCCGTACTCTCGGCAGCACGAGTCATCAAGGCGCTCCATGCCTCAGGCTCGGGATATTTTGTTATTTTTATTATTTCGTTCATCGTAAAGAATAATGCTTATTATGGGTAGGAATAATTACTGATGTATCTATATGCTTGTGCATCAGAGCACCATTTTCTCAATGTCGAGCACGAGTATTCCCTCGGCGCCTGCAGCCTTGATGCGGCCTATCACTTCCCAGAAATGTTTCTCATTCACCACGGCATGTATCGAGCACCATTTATCATCGGCAAGCGGCAAAATTGTGGGACTGCGCATGCCGGGCAATATGCTCACCACCTCGCTAACCTTATCGCACGGCACATTCATCAGCACATATTTCTGTGTCTCGGCTGCCTTCACTGCCTCAATGCGGAATAGCAGTTCGTCGAGTATCTCCTGATTTTCTTTCGACAGATTCTCGGGGCGGCCTATGAGCACGGCTTCGCTATTGAGCACGGTCTCCACTTCCACCAGATTGTTGCTCACCAGGGTGCTGCCGCTCGACACGATATCAAAAATAGCATCGGCAAGTCCTATGCTCGGGGCAATCTCCACCGAACCGCTTATCACATGTATTTCGGCATCGATGCCCTGCTTCTTCAGATAATCGCTCAGTATTTCGGGATAGCTGGTGGCAATCTTCTTGCCGGCAAACCATTGAATGCCCTCATATCGTTCCTGCTTGGGTATGGCGAGCGACAAGCGGCACTTACTGAAGCCCAATTTGCGCACCACATCCACTTTTTTGCGCTTTTCGAGCACTTCGTTAAGTCCCACTATGCCTATATGCGATGTTCCCGAAGCCACGCTGTCGGGGATATCGTCGTCGCGCAAAAACAAGAGTTCAACAGGAAAATTTCGCGATGGAACAAGCAATGTGCGCTTCACCGCCACCAGTTTGATGCCGGCTTCGGTGAGAAGCTCCATAGTTTCATCATAGAGTCGGCCTTTCGATTGTACTGCTATTCTTAACATAGTTGTTTGTTATTGTTTTTTATTATTCTATTATTATCGTTTCAAGCCGCTTCCTTGCCGCAGCGCGAAGCATAAAAGAAATACCGATGCCCTGCATTTCTACGGGACATCGGCAATAAGTTTTCACCACCATAGGTGGACGATTACGATTTCTCACACACTCTGCTTCAGCACCCCGTGATTAGGATTCTGTGATGATGGTGCAGATGATGTGTAGTAAGCATAATCATATTTTTTCGCTAATATTTTTTCTTTTTACTCGGCAAATGTATAACGAATAATCCGAAAAACAAAATTATTTCCTGCAAATTATCATTATTCATTGCATTTTGTTCGCACAAAACCGCATCAGCCGTTTTTTCAAGTCGCACATCGGCATAAATGGCTTTCATGCCTTGGCGTTTAGCAGGTGATTCATAATGGCGAGGTCGCTCTCCACTTCGCCTTGCAGCAGATAGCAGTGTGCGTGATTTTTGAGATTATTAATCAGGCGCAGGGCGCGCTCGGGGTTGTTGTCGGCATAGAGAGCAAGGGCAAAGCGCACACGATCTTTCGACGACATGGTCTTGGCATAATGCATCACATACGCCTCGAGCTGCTTGGTGTAGAGCGCTTTGGCTTTATCTACATCGCCGCTCACAAGGTAGAGAAACACGAGTTCGTTTTCCACTTCGCGATTGAAGATTATAAATTTCTTTGCCGGCTCGCTCAAGTGCTCCAATTCTTTTAGTGCCCCGGCGAAATCGTAACTATCGATGAGTCGCGAGGCTTTCATGATAGCCACATTCAGTTGGAGCGGGTCTTCGTAATTGATGTCAAGAATTTCGAACCACTCTTGGGGCATATCACGCAGGCGAACGCCATTCTGCAGCTGTTCGTTGATGAGCAATTGCCGGCCGAAGCACACGCGGCCGTTGGTGCTGCGCCCCAAATACAAGCCATTAAAGCCGTCGTTGGGCATTCCGCCTATTTTCATGGGTATGCCATTGAGGAATGTCAGCACCAGTCCCGAGAGCACGGTAAACGACAGGAACATTATCGTAAACGGTCCGCAGTTGTCTCTGTCTATCATAAGCAGCGCTACAAGGGCTATGGTCGACACTGTGATATTCACTATCACCCCGCCCAGATTGTAGAGCGCATAGGGTGCCTCGTGCAGTGGCTTATTGGCGGGCGGCGACATCAAGCACTGTCCGGCTGTGCCAAGCACCGAGTAGCGTTTTACGGATAATCGGCCTTCTTGATTGACAATCGTGAAGTTGAATATGCGAAACGACACAAACCGATAGCCGGTGAGCAGGCCGAAAAGCAAGTGACCTGCCTCGTGTAGCAGCGTCTGCATCACCAATGCCAATATCACTGCCATAAATGAGGCTATCATGGTCACCACCATGTCGACCGACACTATGGCATTCATCAGTTCGGCTATGGGTCGGTCGGAAAACAAGGCAAAGCCTGCCAACACCAAGCAGAAACCTATGAGCATACCTATCACTATACTGCGAAGAAACTTAAACACGTTTTTCATAATCCTTTATCAGCTTTTCTTATTAAAAACTCTTGTAGCGGCGGCGCGCCGTGTGCCACCCTTTAGCACAAAGATACTAAAAAAATGCTTTCATCGGGTGATTGCCACTCATATTGGGATAAAAAAATAAAGCGCCGCGGCTGTTTTCCTCATCGGGAAAAGCGAGCCGTGGCGCAATATGGTCAACTGCTATCAAGCAGATAGCAAGCGTATTGCCTAATTATTGCAACTTGGCGAGGGCTTCCTTGATGCGAGCCACTGCCTTGCGTATGTTTTCGTCGCTGGTAGCATAGCTGAAGCGCAGATAACCCGGAGCGCAGAATGCTGCACCCGACACGCCCGACACATGACCTTCCTCAAGGAGGTAAAGGGCAAGGTCGCCGTCGTTATGGATTACCCTATCGCCAAAGCGTTTGCCGAAATACGACGACACTTCGGGCATCACATAGAATGCTCCGTCGGGCTTGGTGAGGCTGATGCCTGGGATTTCGCTCATGAGGTCGATGATAAGGTCGCGGCGGCGCTCAAATGCCTGACGCATCTCTTCCACGCAATCCTGCGGACCGGCAAAGGCGGCTTCGGCTGCCTTCTGGGCTATCGATGAGCATCCCGAGGTGTATTGTCCCTGCAACTTGCTCACTGCCTTTATCACCCACTTGGGTCCTGCCACAAAACCTATACGCCATCCGGTCATGGCATAAGCTTTCGACACGCCGTTGATTATCACGCAGCGGTCGCGCACGCTTTCGAATTGTGCTATTGAGTTTACTTCGCCCACATAGTTGATGTGCTCATATATCTCATCGGCGAGTATCATCACATTTTCGTGCTTGGCAAGCACATTGGCAAGGGCTTCGAGTTCCTGCTTGGTGTAGACGGCGCCGGTGGGGTTCGACGGCGAGCAGAGCATCACGAGGCGGGTTCGATCGGTGATGGCGTTTTCGAGCTGCTCGGGCGTAATCTTGAAGTTCTGCTTATGGTCGGCAAAGAGTTCCACTGTCACGCCCTCGGCGAGCTTCACCATTTCCATATAGCTCACCCATGCCGGGGTGGGGATAATCACTTCATCGCCCTTATTAATCAATGCAAGCACCACATTGCAGAGTTCTTGCTTTGCTCCGTTGCCCACCACTATTTGGTCGGGGGCATAGTCCAAACCGTTTTCGCGTTTGAGCTTTTCGCTGATGGCTTTGCGAAGCGACAAATATCCGGGCACCGGTGTATAGAATGAGAAATTGTCATCCACCGCTTGCTTGGCTGCTTCTTTTATGTGACTTGGGGTGCAAAAGTCGGGTTCGCCCACCGACATGTTGATTACATCCACTCCTTGTGCTTTGAGTTCCTGGCTTTTTTGCGACATGGCTAAGGTTGCCGATTCGGCCAGGTTTTTGATTCTCTGCGATACGTCGTTCATATTATGCTGATGATTTTTAGGTTCTTTTCATCGTGCAAAGATAAGCACTTTATTCTTTATTTTCGCAAATTTTTCTAACAAAATTATTGCCCGACAAGCACGAGAAACAGCATTTTGCCATCGGCAGCATGCCCAAAATCTCACCCTTGGCTGAGGCTCGTGTGAAATATGCCGCATCGTGGCGAGTTATTTCAATTAATTTAGTAATTTTGCATCTCAGGTATGCCCCAAGCGGGGGCATCGACTTAATTATTTACAACATACTTTCCACGAAAAGAAACAAGATGCAACGAATCGAACTTCATAACATATTGCCCAAAGTGTTTGCCGACGCGCCGATTACGGCAAGCGATGTATGGCTCACCGAGTTTGTCTTCGAAAAAGGCGAGCACTATATGGTAAAAGCTGAGAGTGGCACGGGCAAATCGTCGCTCTGCAGCTACATCTATGGCTATCGCACCGACTACTCGGGCCAAATAACTTTCGACGGCGCCGACATCGCTCCGCTCAATGCCGAGCGTTGGAGCCAAATACGCCGCACCGAAATTGCCTATCTGCCTCAAGAGATGCGTCTTTTCCCCGAATTGACGGCTCTGGAGAATGTGCTGCTCAAAAATCAGCTCACCAATCACTGCTCGGAGCGCGAAATCCTCGATATGTTTGCCACTCTGGGCATTAGCGACAAGGTTGACTCTCCGGTGCAACGCCTGTCGATAGGTCAGCAGCAGCGCGTGGCGATAATTCGCACTCTGTGCCAGCCGTGCGACTTCATTGTGCTCGACGAACCGGTGAGCCACCTCGACCTCGCCAACAATCAGATAGTGGCGCGCCTCATCGAGAGCCATGCCGAACGCATCGGTGCCGGCATCATTGCCACATCGGTGGGCAATAATCTGTGTCTTAACCGTATTAAAGAACTCACACTATGAAAAAATCGCTGTTATCGAAATTGCTTCGCAAAAACGTCAGCTCCATGCAACTCGGCGGTTCTGCCATAGCCAATCTTATAGGTCTCATCATTGTGGGCATTGCTTTGCAGTTTTATCTCGACCTCCGACCCATTTTCAACGATGAGGAGAGTTTTGTGAAAAGCGATTACCTGGTGGTTACTCGCAAGGTCACCGGCATGGATGCTCTGATGGGTGGCTCGGAAATTTCGGAGGCTGAAGTGGCTGATATCGAGGCCCAACCCTGGGTGCGCCGCGTGGGCCGATTCACTGCTTCCGACTATGAGGTGCGCGCCGCCGTGGCTCTGGGGTCGTCGGGCGCTGCCATGACCACCCAACTCTTTTTCGAGTCGATTCCGGCGGAGTTTCTCGATGTCAATTCTGCCGAATGGCGCTTCGATGAGAGCAATCCCGTGATTCCGGTCATCGTGTCGAAGGATTATCTCTCGCTCTATAATTTCGGCTTTGCCGCCGCTCAGGGTATGCCTAAAATCAGCGAGGGCATGGCGGGTATGATTCCGCTGCAATTCACCATCAGCGGCAACGGCTTGTCGCAGTCGTTCAGCGGCCGAATTGTGGGATTCTCGGCGCGTGTCAACACCATATTGGTGCCCGAGGAATTTATGCACTGGAGCAACAGCCGCTTCGGCAGCGGTTCTGCAGCGGGCGCAAGTCGCTTGATAGTGGAGGTTAATGCCCCGGGCGACATAAAAATAGAGCAATACATTGCCGACCACAACTTCGAAGTGGCGGGCGACAAAGCCAATAGCAACAAGGCGGGCTACTTGTTCACCATAGCTGTGTCGGTGGTGGCTGCCGTGGGTGTGCTCATCAGCTTGCTTTCGTTCTTTGTGCTGATTCTCAGCATTATGCTCCTCTTGCAGAAGAACACCAAGAAACTGCAGGATCTGCTCCAACTCGGCTATACACCTATGCAGGTGTCGGGCTACTACATTCGCCTGGTGCTGCGCGTAAATGATGCCGTGCTGATACTCGCATTGGTGCTGATTTTCGTGGCTCGCCTCATCTATCTGCCTATGCTTGAACCGCTCGGCATCGAAGCCGCCTCTACAGCACTCACCATCGTGGCGGTGATAGGCTTAGTGGCACTCATCACTATAGGAAATGCTGTGGCTATTATGCGTCATGTTAACAAGCTTTGGCGTTTACACGAATAAATTGCTAAAAAAGGTTAGCAACATTGTATAATATATATTTTGTTGTATATTTGCATACATATTTATAAACTAAATCAATTTTTTGCCTAATGAAACTAAGAAAATATTCTTTGATGTTACTCGCCATGCTCACAATGGGCATTATCTTTGTAAGTTGCACCGGTCGCAACTCCAAAAGTGCTATCGAAGCCAGCGATGCCGCTACCGGCTGCGATATAAGCAATTTTGAAATCTACGAAGAATTTAAAACTGCTTCGGCTGCATATCTATGCAAGGGCGACACCACTTTTGGCAAGTCGGTAAAGGTATATACCACTGCTTCGATTTCGGTGCAATGGCCGCGCCGCTTTGGCGATTCCGACGTTAAGTCGCTCCAGGACACCATCTTGGCACACTCGTTTGTCACTCCCAAGGCTTCTATCGACAGCTGTATTGTCGACTTCATTTCATGCCCTATCGGCTACGGCGAATATGCTCTCGAAAAGGTGGATTTCCAACCGGTGTTCGACGAAAACACTCGCGTGCTCAGCACCAACACTTCAGTGAAATCGGTGGGTTTCTGCGAAAAATATGTGGTTTTCAAAGTGGAACACGACGAGTATCGCGGCGGTGCTCACCCAAGCTACTTCGCAAGTTTCATCAACTACGACCTCAAGAACAAGCGCGTGGCTAACTTCAGCTCGCTCTTCAAGGATAATTGCGATGCCGAACTGCTCGAAATATTGAAGCAATCGTTGCTCTCCAACTACTTCTGCTCCAGCCTCGACGAAGTGGCTGAAAAATCGGGCATTTTCATCAACGACCTTTTCGTAAGCCATGAGATTTATCTCACCGGCGATGAAGTGGTGTTCTTCTTCAACCCCTACGAGATTGGTCCGTGGGCTATCGGTACTGTCGAAATCCCCGTGCCGGTGGCTACGCTCTCTGAGTGCCTCAGCGACTACGGCAAGCAACTCTACGACATCTGATAACACTCATCTCCTCTCATCCTCACTATTCACCTTTTTTCTATAACCTCATTGCCTACAGCGTCATCACATAGCCGCTCGGCAATTTAGCATTTACGCACCATGGCTACCTCTGCAACCCTACCAGATTTTTCTCAACGCAACACGGCTATCGATATGCTTCGAGCCATCACTATGTTTACCATGATTTTCGTCAACGATTTCTGGAAAATTCACGACGTGCCGCATTGGCTCGAACATGCTGCATTTGCCGAAGATTTTATGGGTCTTGCCGATGTGGTGTTTCCTTGCTTCCTCTTCGCCGTGGGTATGTCGATACCCTATGCCATTGAGCGCCGATATGCCAAAGGATTGTCGGCAGAGAGCACCGTGGGACACATCCTTTCGCGCACGCTATCACTCATTGTGATGGGTTGCTTTTTGGGCAATTCCGAGGCCCGCGTGGGTGCCGATGCGCCTTATAGCATAGGGGTATATTGGATTCTTATGGTGGTGGGTATAATAGGAGTGTGGAACCTCTACCCTCGCCCTGCCAATGCACTGCAGCGACGTCTCATCATAGCCGCTCGATGCCTCGGCGGCGCCATTCTGCTTTACCTCATCTTCACTTTCCGCAATACTCAAGGCGGCGTCTTCAGTCCACATTCGAGCATACTCGGACTCATAGGTTGGAGCTATCTCGTGTGCGCCATGACATATTTCTTCTGCCGAAACAGCATTAAGCGCATAGCCATTGCCTGGGGCGTGTTTATGCTTATCAGCATAGCTAACACTCCTCTGCGCGAGTGCTACGGCGGCTTGCCGCTACTCTCTCTCGGCGAAGGGCATTTCTATTACGGCATGCTCAGCCTGCTGCACATTGGCAACGGCTCGCTCGTGGCGCTCACCATGAGTGGTATGCTGCTATCACTCATCAGCGCTCGCCTTATGCAACGCTCCTTGCAGTGGAAAATAAGTCGCGCTGCCATCACATCGGCTGCATTTGTGCTGCTCGGCTTCATCGCGCATCGCTTTTGGATAGTAGGCAAAATCGAAGCTACTCCGGTGTGGGTATTCTACATCATCGCCATCTCGGTGATGCTCTACACCGTGCTGCACTGCCTCGCCGAGGCCAATATCACCGCCTGGTTCACACCGCTGCGCCCCGCCGGCACTGCCACACTCACTTGCTACCTCATGCCCTACCTCTTCTACGCCGCAAGCAGCATCACCGGCATAGTGCTCCCCGACGTACTCACACACGGCATCATCGGCATAGCCAACTGCCTCTGCTTCTCGCTCGTAGTAATAACCCTAACCGGCATTCTCCAACGCCTAAATATCAAGCTAAAGGTATAAAGGAATTATTTCATTTATAATCAAGCAAATAAAGCACAAAAATTACACTTTTCCAAGGCAAAAAACGTAGTTTTATTACACTTTTCCAAGGTGTTTTTGGCTCAAATTTTACACTTTTCCAAGATTTCAAAACAACAATAATAAACACAAATAACACAAACCGGGCACAGATAAACACATTATTGTGGAAATCTGTGCCCTATTCTGTGAAAATCCGTGTTAAAATCCCCATCGCCGCCGATAACCGCCGCACAGCCTCGGAGAGGATGATAATCACCTGCTTAATCTCCGCGTAATCACCGGCAGCACGACCTGAAAGGTCGAATGCCCGAGCGGAGCGAGTGGCTCGTAGCCGGGGGTGGAGCGAAGCGTAACCCTCGGTATCGTGCCGCCCACCAAGATGCGAAGAACGCGAAAATCGGCTTCCTTGACGACTGCTTTCGCGTCTTTCTCTTTTCGGGGATGTTCAGCATTCCGTGGGTTGCGCTAACGCTTACCCCCTCGACTAAGAGCACTCGGGCTAAAGCCCTCGGCATTCAACCTTTCAGGTTGGTTACCTTGCACACCTATAACCGCATCACCGCCAGGTGATGCCAAATAACCGCGGCGCAGCCGCCTATTAACCGCAAAAATATTTGCCGAATAACCGCATCACCGCCAGGTGATGCCGAATAACCGCGGCGCAGCCGCCTACTAACCGCAAAAATATTTGCCGTATAACCGCATCACCGCCAGGTGATGCCAAATAACCGCAACGCAGTTGCCTAATTAACCGCGGGAATCTATCAATTCACCACTATTTCATCGATGAAGAACCACGATGCGTGGCCTACGCCGTAGTGCCATGACGGGCATTCGATGGTGCCTTCCACTTCGGCGCGGACATAGCGTGCTCGGGCGGCTTTTTCCACCTTAAATTCCACGAATTTCACGCTTGGGTCGCGGTCTTCGGGGCGATAGTATTCGCCGAGTGGGGTGTAGTTGGTGCCGTCGGTCGATACGGAGTATTTCACGCCTTTTGGCAGCAAAATCCATGCTCCGAGTTGATGCAAGCAATCGATGCTAACGCTGTGGATGTCGCACTCTTCGCCGAGGTCTACCACAAAGTCGGCATTGATGCCTTCCCAACCTACCCACGACTCCACGAATGTGGTTCCGCCATACAACCCGTCGGTAAGAGCCTTGGCGCCGAATTTGGCATAGCCCTTCGACGGTGCGATATTAAAGGTCACCGGCTTGTCGGCTGCCAGATTGGCGGCACGGCGCTGCAGATAACGGCTACGATAGAGATTGCAGTAGTCCACGGGGTGATTGTTGCGCTCATTAACGGTGGGCACATCATATTCTTTCACGCGGCTCTCGAATAGGTCGAGTTTTCGAGCCACTTCGTCGTAGTCCTTAATGCCTTGTGCGCGCTCTATTTCGAGTTCGGAATATTGCAGCGGCAAGCGCGACAGACGCACGCGGTCGAGATATTTTTTCTCGCCTGCAACAGCCGCTTCGGCTTGGTCGAAGAGTTCGTTGTATGCGCGGCGACAGTTGGCATTGAGCATACCGTCCTTGTGAGTTACGGGCGAATCGTAAATCCACAATTCTTTGCCGCTTGCCAGCAATGCGCCCTCGAGTTTTTTCTCATATTGATAGATATATGGGGCAGCTTTGCCATAGTAGCCGTTCATAAATGCGCGCATCAGTGAGTCGCAGTCGAGGTCGGGATTCCACATGAGTTTGCTCACCATGTAGGTGCGCATTTCGGCAAAGTCGCCGCCTCGCGAACTTGCTATCTGCGAGAAGTGCATGGTGACATGATTCTTCTTGAAGAGTTGTATATTCTTCTGAATGATGGGGAAATTGGGGAACGGCGAGAGATAGTTGTCGAAATTGATGCCGTAGTCCCACACGAAGATGTTGTTCGAAATCTTAGCCCAACCTTCGAGAGCCGACACGAAGTCGCGGCCCGAGACATTGTCGGTGAGAGGCACTTCGCGTTTGCAGTCGATGTCGCAAAGCATTATGTTCACATTGGGCAGTGGCTTCACATGCTTGGGAGGATGCATGGTGAAAAGGTAGGCGAGCGTGCTGAACTGCTTGTCGGGGAATCGCTCGGCAAGGCGGTTCATAAAGCGAATGAAGTTGCCCGAGAGGGCGCCTTCGTATTCGTCTACAGCCTCACATTCGGGGCAGTGACAATTGGTAAAATTGCCATCGTTTTGGCTCACCGAAATCATATTTGTGCCGGGATTGGCGCGGAAAATCGAGTCGATTTGCGCTGCAGCCGCCTCAAACACTTCGGGATTGGTCAGGCACCACTGGCTGGCATGCCCGGGGCGGCGCTTGCCATTGATAAATGAGTAGTATTCGGGGTGTGTTTCGCCAAATCGGTCGGAGGGAAGAATGCGATTGAAGGTGTGCACCCAGTTGCCGCCGGCAAATTCGTCTTTCGGCTCTTCGAGGCGAAACCAAATGCGATAAAGCGGATCGGTTGCCATCGAGTAGTTTTGCGATTGGCGATAGCGGAATGCAGGATTCTCGTGGTGATTGATGTCGGGGAGTTCGATAGTGCTCATCGAGGGCACATCGAGTGCTCCGGCGGCATAGTAAGCCACGCCGAGGTAGTTCTCGAGCAAGGTCACCACGCCATAGAGTGCGCCTTTGTCGCCTCCGCTGCTTATGTAGAGGCGTCCATCGCGCGTAGCGAGGCGAAAACCGTCTTCAGTGAGGCCCTCGGTGCTGCCCTGACCTATCACCACATCGCCCTTAGCCGACTTGCCGCTCACTATGGGCAGTTTGGCTTCGCTTATGCGTTGCACAAAGTCCTGCAGCAACTCGGCAGCCTGCTTATCTACGCCGTTATCGATATTTGCCACGATTCGGGCTGTTGGTTTACCACTTTTCACTATCGTTTGCTTGGCTTGAGCCACCGCCGCAGCAAGGCACAATGCCAGCACAATAAGTAAGAATCTCTTCATCATTCTGCTTGTTTGTTATGGTTGGTTTGTTTAGGTTTATTTGGTTATTCAGTATTCTTTATTATTGCATAATTATTTAGTCACGCCACCGCGGCCATTTTTAGTATTATGGTCCACGATTTCGACCTTCCTCTACAAAGTTACAATATTATTCGGCACCATATAATGTTTATTACGTAAAAATTTCCATAAATAATTTTTTATTGAGTTTTTTTACACTACCTTTGCCAAATCATAGAATATTGATACTAAACCTATCAAAACACAGATTATACTAATTTGCTTACTAAAAAAAGTTATGTTAGAAAAACAAAATGTCAAACAGCTTGACAGAGTAGTCGTCAGATTCTCTGGCGACTCCGGCGACGGAATGCAGTTGGCCGGCAACATTTTCTCTAATGTTTCAGCCGGCATTGGCAATCAAATCTCCACTTTCCCCGACTATCCTGCCGAAGTTCGCGCTCCGCAAGGTTCGCTCAATGGCGTTTCGGGATTTCAAGTTAACATTGGTCGTGGGGTCCACACTCCCGGCGACAAGTGCGATGTGCTCGTTTCGATGAACGCTGCTGCGCTTAAGCAGAACGTAAAATTCCTCAAGGAAGGTGGCGTGGCTATCATCGACATCGATTCTTTTAAGAAATCCGACCTCGACAAAGCGCTCTATACCACCGACACACCTTACGATGAAATCGGACTCACCAAGATTGGTGCTCAAATAGTGGAAGTGCCTATGACTTCGCTCGTCAAGGCAGCACTCGCCGACAGTGGTCTCGACAACAAGGCTGCCCTCAAGTGCCGCAACATGTTTGCGCTCGGCCTTGTGTGCTGGCTCTTCGACCGCCCGCTCGAAAGCGCGCTTCACATGCTCAAGAACAAGTTCGCCAAGAAACCCGCCATCTACGAAGCCAATGCTAAGGTGGTGCAAGGCGGTTATGACTACGGTCACAACATCCATGCATCGGTATCTACCTATCGCATCGAGAGCGATGCTGCCAAGCCCGGCATCTACACCGACATCAATGGCAACAAAGCCACCGCTTGGGGCCTCATTATGGCTTCGGAAAAGAGCGGCCGCCCATTGTTCCTCGGCAGCTACCCTATCACCCCTGCCACCGACATTCTTCACGAACTCGCCAAGCGCAAGGACCTCGGCGTGAAGGCTTGCCAAATGGAAGACGAAATAGCAGGCGTTTGCTCGGCTATCGGCGCTGCATTTGCAGGCAACCTTGCCGTTACTTCTACTTCGGGTCCCGGTTTGGCTCTTAAGAGCGAAGGCATCGGTTTGGCTGTAATGGCTGAATTGCCTTTGGTGGTTATCGACGTTATGCGCGGTGGCCCTTCTACCGGTCTGCCCACCAAGACTGAGCAAACCGACCTCTTGCAAGCTCTCTACGGCCGAAACGGCGAGTCGCCTGTAGTGGTTCTCGCTCCTACTTCGCCCACCGACTGCTTCGACATGGCTTTCGAAGCCGCTCGCATCGCCATCGAGCACATGACTCCGGTTATCCTGCTCACCGATGCTTTCATCGCCAACGGCTCATCGGCTTGGCGCGTGCCCGAAGCTGACGATTATCCCGCCATCAAGCCCAACTTCGTGACCGACGACGTGCGCGAAGGTTGGAAACCATATAAGCGCAATGACGAACAAGTGCGCTACTGGGCTATCCCCGGTCAGGAAGGTCTGCAACACCGCCTCGGTGGCCTCGAAAAGGACTTCAACACCAGCGCGCTTTCTAACGACCCGATCAACCACGAAAAGATGGTGCTCACTCGCCTCGAAAAGGTGAACAATGTGGCTAACCACATCGCCGACCTCGAAGTGCTCGGCGACAAAGATGCCGACACGCTTCTCGTGGGCTGGGGCGGCACTTTCGGTCACCTCTACACAGCTGTCGAAGAGATGCAAGCTGCCGGCAAGAAGGTGGCTTTGGCTCAATTCCGCCACATCAACCCGCTTCCAAAGAACGCCGAGGAAGTGCTTCGCAGCTACAAGAACGTGATTGTAGCCGAACTCAATACCGGTCAATTTGCCGACTATCTGCAGAGCCGAATTGCCGGTCTCGTGGTAAAACGCATCAACAAGACTCAAGGTCAGCCATTCTTGGTGCAAGAAGTAATAGATGGTGTAACTAAAATTATGGAGGGTAAATAATCATGGAAGAAAACAAGAAATATGTAGCAGCCGACTATAAGAGTGACCAATCAGTACGCTGGTGCCCCGGTTGTGGCGACCACTTCGTTCTCGCCACCCTTCATAAGGCAATGGCTGAAGTAGGCGTAGCACCACACGACACTGCCGTTATCTCGGGCATCGGATGTAGCTCGCGTCTGCCTTACTATATGAATACCTACGGCTTCCACACCATCCACGGCCGTGGTGGTGCTGTGGCCACCGGTTTCAAAACCGCCAACCCTAAGATGACCGTTTGGCAAATCTGCGGCGACGGCGACGGCCTCGCCATCGGTGGTAACCACTTCATCCACGAAGTGCGCCGTAACATCGACCTCAACGTGCTATTGCTCAACAACAAAATCTACGGCCTCACCAAGGGTCAATACTCGCCTACCAGCGACCGCGGCTTTGTGAGCAAATCATCGCCTTATGGCACTACCGAGGACCCATTCGTGCCTGCCGAACTCGTATTCGGCGCTCGTGGCACTTTCTTCGCTCGCGCCATCGACGTAGACCCCAAGGTGGGCCAGGAAGTGATGGTGGCTGCTGCCAAGCACAAGGGTTGCTCTATTGTGGAAATCTTGCAGAACTGTATGATTTTCAACAACGGCATTCACAACTTCATCACCGACCGCGAAACTCGCGCCGACCGTACCATCCACTTGGTGCATGGCGAAAAGATGATTTTCGGCAAGGAAATGAACAAGGGTCTCGTGCAAGACGGATTCGGACTTAAGGCTGTGACTATCGGCGAAGACGGCTATACCATCGACGACGTTCTCACTCACGACGCTCATTGCCAAAACAACTTCTTGCATCAGCAATTAGCGCTTATGGACGGTCACGACTTGCCATTGGCTCTCGGTGTGATTCGCGACGTGGAAGCACTCACATACAACGATGAAGTGGAAAAGCAAGTTGAGGCCGTAGTGGCTAAGAAAAACTACACTTGCCTTCGCGACATGATTCTCGATGGCGAAACATGGGAAGTGAAATAAGCCATCCCACGCCACACATGATGACGACCGTAATATAAACTAACTCATCATATATCAGACTGTATTAGACAATAAGAACCTCCCGCGGCGCGAAGTCACGGGAGGCTTTTTATTTGCCCATCCCCGGCAAGCTGCGGGTGCATAAGCTCACACAGATCTAACATTAATAAAACACGGATCTCCACAAATACCTCCACGGATTGCCACAATCTTGTGAAAATCCGCGAAAATATCTGTGTTATCCGTGTTTGGATTGTGAATGTGGCGGTGGAAATCATTGAAAATCATTGTGTTATCTGTTTTTGGCTGATTAATCTGCGTGCGAGAAACAGTGAAAGGCGGGGCGCTGACGGCTTTATTGCCGTTTGAGCGCCCCGCCTATCGATATTAGGGAATTTTGTCATCGGCGTGGTGCTGGGCATGGGCAGGATGTGGATCCTGCTGGGTAATGCGCCAGCGGCACGCTGATGTGTGTTATCATTACTTCACCACGTAGTTGACTACAGGGAAAGTCTGACCATTCAAGCTGTACTTGTACCAGCAGAGGTTCCAGTTGAAGAATTTGCGGTTAGGGTTGGTGTCGCCAGGAGCAAGACCCGGTACGCAAGCTGAAACGGTGAATCCTTCGCTTTCTTCGTGAGTAGTCTCATTGGTGTTGCCGTATCCAAACCCAACGCCGGTCTTTGCACATCCCAGTTGTACTACCAATTCGCTCTCAACTGAGAATGAGAAGGCTGCCGAAGTAGCTGTACTATTATCGAGAGCAATCTCACGGATTACGCTACCGCCCGAGCCGGTAGTAACGAAGTCGTTCCATCGGCCGTTACCCCAAAGTATTTCAGAGTCAGGCACATTGGTAACAATCTTATCGGCAGTAGAAGGATAAGAGAATGGGTCGCCAATGGTGTGGTGGAACACCTGGTGAATGTCGGGAGCATTCTTGTCAGAAGCTGTGTAGCGGTCGTAGTCGGTTAGAGCCAAGCCCACAGTCATAGGCTTCTGAGGAATCGAAATGTTGAGCAAGCCACCTATTTCGTCGACGTTGTCAGATGCCACTATTTCGTAGGTGTAGTTGTCGTAAGGAGCTACTTGCATCACCACTCGGTCGTCGTCGCGAGCTTCGTAAAGCTGGCTGAATGAGATTGTGCTGGTTTTAGAAGTACTCTTGCTGCACTCTTGTTCCATCTTAGTGGTAAATTCTACACCGCCGAGCTTAGTGCCTACCACCGGAGCGGTGATTTCTTGCTCGAAGCCTACTATAAGAGAAGCCGATACGCTGCTCGAGTTAGTGGTCTGCTGCGAGGTGCTTTTACTGTAGCCCCACGAGGTAACGAAGTCGTAGTTAGGTTCGATTTCGTCACCGTAATCGAAGGTTGGAGGTGCTGCAATCAGAGCATAGATGCGAGGTTCTGTGAACGCAAGTTCATGACCCTTGTATTGGAGTACCTTGTGTCCCGGACGGTCGTAAACGGCGCAAAGTGCCGAATTATTACCCCATTCTACATCACCGGGACCAAACCACCACTGAAGTTCGACTTGTTTTAGTTCACCGCTATCCCATATTTTTCCGGTATCACAGTATTTGAGGAGGTCGGAGTTGAAGTTGTGATAGTGTTTCAGTGTTGATTTACTTATATCTGTTGTGCTGTCGAAATATGTTTCCGATAGTCCCTGGAACATAAGTCGGTTGCCATTGCTGCTCTCGTAAGTGTCCCAGTTGCGGAAGTAATAGAGCTTGTCATATCCTTGTCCATCTACGTCGGCTGCAATGATGTTGTCGGCAAAGATACTCCAGAAGGTGTTGTCGGTGAATGGTAGCACTTGGAAATCGCAGAATTCAATTTTTTCAGTCTCACTGTTCCATCGCCACAAGTCGGCACCACACACTATATCGCATGGGTATTCCGGGCCACGGAAGTGTGCCAATGTGATATTGGTATTACCTATATGGCCGTCGTAACCTCTGAAACTTCCATTTTCGCCTACGTTATCTGAGTCAATCCTAAGATGAGTGTCGGTGTTGTTCGGGTCGTACATAGCATGCCACATATAACCTTTCTTTGCAAGTGCTGTCCCCGAGTAGTTGCGGAAAAGCATAATTATGTCATTATATTTGCTTCCCGATACGTTACCAATCTTGATATCGTTGAATATAGTATTCGCGCTGGCATCATAATCGATACAACTATAAGCTATAGGCTCAGTCGTTACATCACCAGCTCCATAGACCATAAGCTCAATTTTAGCCTTGCCTTCTTCTCCGCCTGCACCTACGCGTAGCACTGCGAGGTCGGAAACGCCATCGCCATTCACATCGCCAATAGCAAATCGCACCATCGGTTTCTTTAGATAATAGGCTGAGCAGTCGAATTCTGTTACGCCGTCATCCTGTAATTTGAAGTTCTTGTGATGCAAACATGGCTTTGTGTATTGGTTATCTTTCAAATATTCGCTATCACCTTCCTTAATAACATTAAGCATTGTAGCACCGTCGTAAATATCCACTTGACCGTCAATGCACACAATGACTTCGTCTACACCGTCTTCATTAAAATCGGCAGTAAACAATTGGAAGCAACGCTGCACATAGTCCATACGAGTTTCTGTTGCTCTGTTGCCGTCATCATATAGGAAATAGGGAAGAATAGACTTTGGAAGAGCTGCAAAATCATAAACTGCAGGAAGAGAGAAGCCATATCGTTCATTTGCTGCCTTCTCGTGAATCAATCCGTGTCCCGACTGAGCGTCGCCTGCAATGGTAAGGTATACGTTTCCAAAACCAAATACATCAGGGGTGTCGGTGCGTTGATATGAATAAGACAAGCTTCCATCGGAGTTCTCATTGGCTAACCTTTCAGTAACAATGCGGAATGGTCTGCTCCATTGCATTTCCAGGATATACTGCGTGCCGTTACCATTGTTCAGAACAGCCATCTTGCGAAGCTTATTCTTATCATTAACATTATCGATATCCAAATCGCTTAAGAAGTCAACATCGCGACGTTCGCCAAGAGTCCAATTTCCTTCGCTGTCTTTAGTAAGGATACCACTACGATTTTCTCCTTTATCACTGGAGAACTGGCCACCGGAGAAGTCGTAAGCGATAGATTGTGGCACAGTGTGCATGATGTAAGTCTTGCCCAATGGACCTCTATCCTCGAGAGCGGATTGAGTAGGAGCGGGTATGCTTTCTTCGTTAGAAGATACTGCTTTCATATCTTCCAACATCTCAGTGTAAGCCGATGGAGCAGAGCGCACGCCGCGCACAGCGAGCATATAATCCGGGCAAACGTCTACGCTAACAGCATTTGAGGATTCGCTCAACTGCATAGCCAATGTCACGCCGCCCTTGGTGCTGCGAGTCATCAAGTAGGCGTTGTCTTCGTCGCATACGATGCCGTTGTAGCGGCCGTTCAAGTTCAAGCGGATAAAGGTGCTATCTACGCCATCCTTGTTGTCGCCTTTGAAGTATTCGCCTGCGATACTATACTTGCCGCCGTTGAGCTTTTTGATAACATAGTCAATCTCGCCCTGAGTAGGCAGTTTCCAGCCTTCCGGGAGAGCTCTGATAGCAGCAGGCTTGCTATAATAAGTCTTATCGCCAACGGTAGCCACAAGTTCGGTGGTGTTGTCGCTAATCACCTTATTAAGAATGTCGGACGAAAGGTTAGATGCGTCGGTTAAGCCAAGCGAATTGACCTTTCGCAAGTCTTCAGCCATCCAGAGCATATCGCCGGCACGCACTATGGCATAGTTGTGGCCGTCGGCATCCTGACACTTGAAGAAGTCGAAGTGCTGAGTGAAGCTGCAACGAGGTGAGCCGGTGGTAATGGAGGTCATGTTGCCCGAAGTACCGGTAAAGCGGAGCACATCGCCCCTGTTGTAGGCGAGTTCCACTTCCTTAGGCGCGTTAGCCATAGCATTAATCGCCTCGATAGGATCTATTTCTTCGGTTTCTGCCACTGCATTGTTAGCCTCGGCGCTGAAGTCGGGCACAGTGAAAGATGAATTGCCGTAGCTGAGCCACTTGATGCTCTTGGTGAAGCCGGGAGCAGTGGCGCGCACCACATACAGTCCTCTTGCCAAAGGAGGCAGAGGCACGCTGGTGACCTTCGACGATGCAGCGAGGCAAGTTTGCCAAGCAAGACGGCCGTCGAGAGCGTAAACATCCACTTGCACATCGCTTGGATTCTGCAAAGTCACCGACAGCATACCGCCTTCGGTGCTCACATCGCCGTCATTCTCCACTTCTACCTTATTGATGGCTGTAGACTTAGCCTTGAGGAGCAGGATGTCTTGACCCTGCAACTCCACGCTGGCTCCAGTGCTAAGGTTTTCGACCAATACATTATCTACAACCTTGCTTTCACCACGTCCACCAAAGGTAATTTTATATACGGTGCCGGTATCGGCACTGGCAGTGATAGGTGTCAAGCCCATCACCGCAACTGCTGCCACGCATAGCGACAGCCAAAGATTAGTAAACGTCTTTTTCATATTATTGTGAGTTAAGTACAGTTTTGTGTAGCAAATGTATTGGATTCGGAAATTGTACTTGTTATTTTTTGTGTGGTTTCTTGTTGTTTTTTGCGAAATACAACAAAAAAAGGCAAAAAACAACAAAAATTTCCCGCAGATTCGGCTGCTGCGGTCACTTAATCTCATGCAGAAAACAGATAAAACACGAATCTCCACAAATACCTCCACAGATTGCCACGATATTGTGAAAATCGGTGTTATAAGCGTTCTGAAAGAAGCAAGCATCGGTCAGATTATCTCACACAGATCTAACTGATTTACCAGATGGGGTTATCTAACAGATTGCGATATCGCAGCACAACGTCGGAGACGTTGATTTATGGTTAGCGCCACACAGAGGGAGCGAAGCGACCGGTGTGGTGTAACTCAACCGCCTCCAAATCAGCTTCGGAGATGCTGATAGGCACCTGCTACTCCCCGAAACACAGATAACACTGATTATCGCACAGATTTTCACAAATCGTCCGTGCTAATCCGTGTTAGAACAAAAAACTCCGTGGAAATCCGTGTTAAATCAGATTGTCACTATGTAGCGTCCTGAAAATAGTTTACAGATTATAATCTCAAATAATATTGATGACGGGTGATGATGAGCCGTCATTGTTGGTGCAAAAGTCTGTTGGGGG
>SFTJ01000023.1 GCA_004563195.1 bacterium | reverse complement strand
GACCGTTGGAAACCGACAGAATAACCGACACAACAATAGCCACCCGAGCCGAGGTGGCTATGCTTTTTAGTCCGATACGCCATCGCGGACGGTTGTACGCGCAGCGACCGGTGTGGTGTACCCTGTCCCATCCACAAATCAGCCTCGGAGAGGCTGATAGCCACTTGCTGATATTTTTTAATCTCTCACAGATTACACAGATATTTATTCACGGTTACACGGTGTAAATCCGTGTTCTTAAAACATTTGTGCAAATCCGTGTTTAAATAAGCATCGTTTTATGCAAATCCGTGCTAAAACACACCATCGATGGCGGAGAGGCAGAATTTTTAACTAAATTTTATTGCGATTATAAAAAATACTATATATATTTGCGAAAAACAGACCTTAACATCGGAGCGCATGAACATTCGACGTTACATATCAACACTTTTGCTCCTCTTTGGCTGCATAATATCATTGTCGGCTGAAGTGATGACCAATGTGCCGCAGGACGGAATTTTGCCATTATGATACTACCGGGAAGGGTGTCGTGTGGGACTTTTCATCGGCGGCGGTTGGCGATAAGGTGGTGAAGTTGCGCTATTTCAACCTTGGTGATACATTGGTAGAAAAAGCCGGCTCCAAGAGAAGCAGTTTGATTGTAGATGCCGATTCCGGTATTATGCTCACAGGCTTTGAGGATTATCTTAGCAAGGTGAGATTTGATAATGCAGTGTGCTATCAGCCCAAGTATTTGTTTTATGGCTATCAATCAAAATTGGCTACCGAAGGAGAAGAATGGTACTGCGATAAAATTTATCACAGGATTAACTCAGAATGTAGCCTCGAAGTGGATGACATAGGCACGCTGATAACGCCCGATGGCGATACTCTCGGCAATGTGGTGCGTACACATATATTAATAGCGCTTTGCGACAGCACAGGCAGTAGAGAGATACACCGCTACCGTTGGCTTGCACCGGGTTATCGTTATCCGATATTTGACTATACTATCGGCGATAACGCAGCACTATATATCTCGCCGAATGAACAATTGGAAAAGAATGCCTACGATAAAGATTATGCCGAACAAGTTAAAGACTATCAGCAACAAGATGTGGACGATAGTGGATTCAGCTATGAGGCCAACTACGACGCATCGTCGAAACGAATCACCATCAACATTACATCCGAAAGAGCAATCGATGTAGAAGCATTGTTGTGCAATGCTTTGGGTATGGTCTATGCAAGCAAGCGTATATCAGGAAGCAGTAGCGATACGATAGAATTAGACTGTTCGACAGTGCCGGGCGAAAGCTATGTGGTGTATCTGCGCGCAGGCAATCAAGTGTATGTAGAGAAATTCAAATAAACTCCGTAAGAAACAATAAATAATGAACAGGCGAAGTAGCATATTGAAGCATATTACAGCATTAATGATGGTGTTGACTATGGCTTTGAGCGTGTCGATGGTGTCGGCACAGACCAATCCTGTTCAGGACGGAACGATAAAGATACCACGCACTGTGAAGGACGAGACCGTATTACCCTCGCCCGAAGCTGCCAAGATGGGCACATTGCCCGAAAATACAGTGTCGTATAACCGAGGCGTGGTGAACATATCGCGACAGCTGCTCACGTTGCAGAGCGGCACACTTGCGATGCCCGTATCGATTAGCTACAACACACAAGGCATCAAAGTGGACGACGATAATTGTCTTGTAGGTCTTGGTTGGACACTCGACTGCGGCGGAAGCATCACGCGCACCATAAAAGGTCGCCCCGACGAACTACGCGAGTTTCAACTGAAGTCCGTTAGTCAAATCGAAGCAGACAACAATGTGGCTTACCTGAAAGATGTGATGCGAGGCGCAATAGATGCCGATTATGACCGCTATAATTATAGCGTAGGCGGCTATAGCGGAAGCTTTATCATCACAGATGGCAGCATAGTGCAACTTCCAAAGACCGATTTGACCATCGAACTCACGGGAGAAGAACGCGAAGGAGTTCGCGACTTCAAGATAACCACCCCAAATGGCGAGCAATATTGGTTTACAGCACGCGAACACACCGATTATCACTATAGCCCTGCCACGGCGACTGCCAATACTTCGTATATCTCGCCCGACTACACAGCAGTAAGCGGTTGGCATCTCACCAAAGCCTTGTCGGCTAATCGCAGCGACTCGATTATGCTTGAGTATGCCACATCACGCCATGTGCGAGTAGATGTTACCGACAATCTCTACTCAGCATCGATGAGTTACGACGGACATTCGTATAGCTTTGGAAACTCACATAGCGGCATCTCGTCGACAGCCACCACCGGCTATCCCGACAAACGCATACCCAAAACGATTACAGGGCGAGGATTCACACTCGATATAAGCACCGACTCAATAAGCCATTATCGACGCATTAGCCAAATGACGCTCCGCAACGTCGAAGGCGACGTAGTCAAGCAGGTGAAATTCAACGCATCTATATTTAATGACGGCCGCATACGATTTGACTCCTACAGCATCGAATCAGATGGGAAAAAGACCGATGGAGCAAGTTTTGGCTACAACATAACTCCCGCCACTCGCTTGTGCAAAGACTTTTTCGGCTATAACAATCATGCATACGGCACATCATACCCATATGAGAGCATACTGAACGGCAATCTCACGCCATCACAAGCGCGAGCATATAATTTCGATAGCGCCAAGGCCGGACTGCTGACAAGCATCACCGACTTCACCGGCGCCACCACCACATTTACCTACGAGCCATCGCAAGCAATATCCGGCGGCCACTTGGTGCATATAGGAGTGAGAATAAAGAAAATCAGCATAAATGGCCGCAATTATGTACGCGAATTTGCCTACGAAGATGCCGCCACGACAATTAATTTCGGGTCGCTGAGCACCAACGACTTCCTGTCGACCTCAGGTTCGCGATGGGGAACACTCACCTCCTCGGGATACAGCACAGGTACTAGTTACACGGCATCGTGCCGAAAGCCCGGCAATGTGGAAGGCGCAACCATCTACTACGGCAAAGTGACCGAAACGATAAGCGGCACAGCCATCGATACCCCAATAAAAACCGTATATGAGTACGACCTAAGCGACATAGCCAACCCATTGCAATCGGGAGGACGTGGAATGCCTAACGAATATAGCTCCAACACAAGATATATCGGTTCGCATGCCACTTCCAACACCAGCGGCGAGGCTGGACAAACACAGCACTACGTGTTAGAAGCCCATACGGTAAGCGGATACTTCGAAGAAACCATTTGGGACAAGGCACCGCTGAAAAAGAAGACACTATATCGATATAATGCAGGTGCATATACCCCCGAAACCGAAGAAACATATTATTATAGCATCGACAAAGAACCTGCGATGACCATAGGACTCTTTGCCGAAGGATTAACTCGTTCTACAAAGTCGGCAAACACCATAGCGGTGAACGATGTATATGATAACGTTACCGACGTAAATTTCTTCAACATCACATTGCGCTGCGGGCGCTCATTCCGCGACAGCACCGAAATAGTGCACTACTATGCCGACGGCACACAGCAGCGAACCACTACGCGCTACAATTACAACGGACGAGGCACGGTTTTAGAGATACTTCCATTCGGTTTGCGACCGATAGACCCCGATGAGTCGGACGATAATTTTATAGATATACGCATAGGCGAAATGAAAGGCTTCGACTGCGACACCATTCATTACGACAGCAATCATGCCCTTCTTCAAGCCGAACAGACCCAATGCGGCGACTTCACATTCGACCGCTACATATGCTATACGTCGAACGTACGCGACAACAGCCTTATTTCGTCACTTGCATCGCAAGGACGCTTCGCACTGCCTGTGATAGAGCGATATGTGGTGAACCATACCGATACCATAGATGTGCACACCCACTACAGCCGCTATATCAACCCGTCGAATGTGCAAAAATCGTATGTCGAAATACGGCATAACGGCAGAGAGATTACACGGCGCGACTATGCCGACTACGACCGCCACGGCAACCTGCTCGAAACATCGGTCGATGGTGCAGCACCCACATCATACCTGTGGGGTTATGGCTCAACGCTGCCTGTGGCAAAGGTAGATGGCTCGGGGTATTCTGATTTTGCCAATATTGCCTCCAAGAGCACAATCATCAACACAGGAGAAGGCAACGAATCAAACCTTGAAAGCATATTGGCGGCATTACGTGCAGCCCAAGGCTTAAACGTCACATCCTACGACTACATTCCACTCGTGGGATGCACCAAAATCACAGCCCCCAACGGAGCCAATACCACCTATGGCTATCAAGCAGGCCGATTGGCATCAATCAGCGACCATCAAGGCACCCAACTCAAGGCATTCGACTTCACCATGGCAGGCGAAGGAGGCGGAGCTCGAAATATGACGTCAGAGACCATTTTCAAAGACGAAAACGGCTCAACTTCAGCCACAGCCAAATCATATTACGATATTTTCGGGATGCCTACCATCAACATCGGCATCGAAAACACATCATCAACCATCCGAGAAACCGCATCGGCGATAGCCTACGACGCAATAGGTCGTAAAATAGCCGAATCGGTGGCTACACCTGTCGATGATGCTTCATCCAAGAGCATCAGCCAAATAATCCAAGCCGCAAAGACATATTATGGCGACGATGCCGTAGAAACCACCTACAGTTACGACGGCACATCGCTTGGCAATGCCACCTCCGAGCAAGCACCGGGCGAAGAATTTGCCGACCACCCCAAGCAGAGCGAAATAGGAGCCAATAGCAACACCCTGCATAGCTGCATACGCCTCACATGCGATGCACAAAGCGGCGCCATACGCAACACAGGCAATTATAGCAGCGGCGAACTCACTGTTGCCACGACTACCGACGAAGATGGCAACCTGCACATCACGTTCACCGACCGTCTTGGCAATACCATTCTTGACCGCCGAGGCAGCGAAGGTAATTGGCTCGACACTTACTACGTTTACGACAATTCGGGTCTGCTTCAGGCAGTGTTACCGCCCAAAGCTACCATACCGCAAGAAGGCTCAGCCGTATCGACTGACGACATCAACCGACTTGCTTACCTCTATCGCTACGATAGCCGCGACCGTATGTCGGCACGCAAATTGCCGGGATGCGAATGGGAATATATGGCATACGACCGCGCCGGCCGTCGCATCTTCTATCAAGACGGCAAACTGCGTTCGCAAGGTAAGACACGGTTCGAAGTATTCGACCGCCTAGGCCGCTCATGCCTGCAAGGCATCTGCAACAGCACAAATATCGACTTCGATGCCATCAACGCCTCGCAAATGACAGTAACCGCCCAATGGGCAGGAGACACCAATTTGCTGAAAGGCTATACAATTTACGCCGAAAACGGTTCGATGCCGGCATTGACCAATGTGCAGATAACATCGGCCACCTATTACGACAACTACGATTTCCTTGGCAAGAATGGCGTGCCGCAGGTGAGCGGTAGCAGTCCTGCTATTTTCGGCAATGCCAAGGGAATGGCTACAGGCAAATTGACGGCAGTATATAACTGCAGTAACATAGACGGTGCGTTATATTGCATAAACTTTTATGACGAAAAGGGGCAAATAGTAGAATCTCGGTCGAACAATATATTTGGTGGCACAGACATCGAAGTTGCTGATTATAACCTTGTAGGAAAGGTTGTTAATCAGAGAACGTTCCATAATGGTATAAGCGCTATTATAACATTAATGCCCGACATCTGCGAATATACCTACGATGCCGGCGACCGAGTGCTCAGCACGAAGTTGACGCACAAAGGAAGACAGCATACCCTTGAAAGCTGCACCTACGATGAAGCGGGTCGCTTGCGTCAGAGAACCGCTCCGGCACTGCAAATAGGCACAAATTACAACATTCGCGGTTGGATAACACGCATTGCCGACAACCATAACTTTTCGCAAAATCTTCAATATGCCACAGGCACAAATCCCTATTACAACGGCAATATAAGCGTCAATTACTGCACGAATGCCAAGGGCATGCCGATTGGCTACAGTTATGGCTACGATGATGCCAATCGCTTGATGGCAGCTAATTATGACGGCATAGGCAATTACACAACAGCATATTCTTACGATAAGAATTCAAATATCGAGCACATAGTGCGCGGTGGATTCGAGACAGAAGCCAACGGCTCGCCCATCTGGATTGACAACCTTACGTTAAGCTACAGCGGCAATCAATTAACACGAATTACCGACAACGGCGAAGATTCGGGCGAATACGGCGCAATGGAGTTTGTAGACCGCAGCAATGCGGCAAACGAATACGCCTACGATGCCAACGGCAATATGACGCGAGACCTCAATAAAGGTATCTCGAATATCACCTATAATTTACTAAACTTGCCGGGAGAAATTACATTTACCGACGGAAGAAAGGTAAAATATATCTACACAGCCGATGGTACAAAGGTTCGCACAACATATTATGATGCAACAGGCAGCCAGACGCTGCAAATCGACTATCTGGGCAACTATATCCTCCGCAACGGCGTTGTAGACCGCATTTTGACCTCATCGGGCTACATCAAAAACGATACAGTTTACAGCTACGTAAAAGACTATCAAGGCAACGTTCGCAGCGTAGTGCGCCAAGACGGCGCAGTGGTAGAGAGCACCGATTACTACCCCTACGGCACGCCATTTACTACCGCCAACTCTGTACAGCCCTATAAATACGGGTCTAAGGAGCTCGATAGAATGCACGGCCTCGACCTCTACGACTCACAGGCAAGATGGTACGACTCGCCGCTCGGCCGCACCACCACAATGGACCCTAAATCCGAGAAATACTACAGCATAAGTCCCTACCTCTGGTGCGCAGGAAACCCGGTGAGATTTGTGGATCAATACGGAATGAGTGTTGATGAGGCTTTTGAATTCTTTTCAAGGTCGATTAATTATTCTGTATCGATTGGAGCTCAATTGGGATTTAACATCAATTCTGGAAAAAAATCAATATCTTTTGATATAAATTTTAGAAGTATTGATTTATATAATAGTGAAGGCAATAACAAAATATCAGAAAGTATTAATATTGGTTGCTATGGTTTTTCTTTTTCAGCCGAAAAGGCTGTTTGGGAAGAAACTGACGATATTGCAATTGTAGAATCAACAACGGCAATTGATTTTTATGGACTTGGAGTGAATATTGAGAGTACACAAACTGCTTCTAAAGTGGCACCAGATTTATGGCGACTAAATTCAGATAGGAATTCCGAGGTAAATACTTATTATAGTTTTCCTATTGATACGTTTATTACCGCAGACTTTCATTGTCTTATAGGACTTGAATTAAAAATTAATATATCGGATTTATGGAATGGACTAAAAGAATTATTTTCGAAATAAGATTTAACCAAAAGGTAAATACTATCTTTGTATATGATTATTATCATAATGCCCAAATTGCCTATTGAGGGATATGATAAATATACATACTCCATTTCTTAAATGAATATGATGATTATCATATTCCAATGTGTTATAATGCTTATTTATCAATATAGAATAACTTTAAAATTATTACAAAATGAGAAAAAAAAGAATCTTTGCTTTTGTTATTGACATGGTCATTATTAATTTTTTTGCACTTATAATTGACCATCTTGCAAAAATTTCCTTTGGACCTTGGGCAGTTTATGCAAGTGCTTTATACATGACTATGTTTCTGTTAAAAGACAGCTTTGGCAAGCCGAGCATTGGCCATAGGTTGATGAAAATAAAAATTTGCGTAAATGGCAAACAAATTTCTCCTTTTTTAGCTTTTTTGCGTAACCTGACGTACTTTATATGGTTTGTCGAGTTATTATGCTTATGGGTATGCAATAAAAGGATTGGCGATTATATTGTAAAAAGCCAAGTCATTGACGCATCGCAAGATGAAGTAAAGTATAGTTATAAAGTCCAGGGGAAAAGTATTATTTTATTCTTGGGTGTATTTGCTTTCTGGTCGTTGCTAATTTATTTGTTAGTAATGAAATATCCCATTATGCTACTATTATAGCAGTTATTTTAACTCCATAGAGTTGACAAATATAATATTAAAGTCAAATAATAGACTTATATTATATGCCAAGAACGGACTACATATTAAAACTAAAACTGATGCTTGCAATAGTGTCAGCGGTGTTGTGTGTCCGTTCTTCATTTGCGCTTGGATATTCTTGTTTTGCAGATATTTCGAATGTTGACGCGCAGGTTAGTTTTGCCACCTATTACGACAACTACGATTTCCTTGGCAGCAACGGAGTGCCAACGGGGAGCGATTCTCGGGTGATTTTTGGCGCTGCATCGGGCTACATCAAAAACGATACTGTTTACAGCTATGTAAAAGACTATCAAGGCAACATTCGCAGCGTAGTGCGCCAAGACGGCGCAGTGGTAGAAAGCACCGACTATTACCCCTAC
Organism: bacterium; assembly: GCA_004563195.1. Classification (GTDB taxonomy): domain Bacteria; phylum Bacteroidota; class Bacteroidia; order Bacteroidales; family Muribaculaceae; genus SFTJ01. The sequence goes on along the minus strand of SFTJ01000023.1, from coordinate 37,875 downwards.
GGCACACCATTCACCACCGCAGGAGCAGTGCAGTCCTATAAATACGGCACAAAAGAGCTCGATAGAATGCACGGCCTCGACCTCTACGATAGTCAAGCACGCTGGTACGACTCGTTGCTCGGAAGAACCTCCACATTAGACCCCAAAGCCGAAAAATACTACAGCCTCAGCCCCTACACATGGTGCGCCGGAAATCCGGTGAAGTTTGTAGACCCGGATGGGAAAGAATATGGTGATACATTAGCATCTCAAGATGCTGCAGCTATAGATTTTGGTAATTGCTATAATGGTATATCAATATTACAGAATTTAGAGTACTCGACTATTATTTATTCATTTGCTATGCCAAACGGACAGACAGCATACTCATACACTATGCCTCAAAAAGGGACATCAAATACAGGAGGAGACCCTATTTTACCGCAAAATGGAGAAACTATAGTTGCTCAAGCCCATACACATGCCGCTTATGACATAAATTATTATAACAATGAATTTTCGGGAGAGACAAATAGTGCAGAAGGGAACCTACATGCGAACCACGGGGATATTCTTGCATTTATTATAAATAATTTAGATGGCTATGTGTCGACCCCAAACGGATCGTTAAGAAAATATGATTGCAATACTGGAGTTGTAACAATAATTAGCACCCGGATGCCGAGCGATATTCGAGACAAAAGCAGTCCTTTGTATGAAATACTGGTTTTAATGCTTAAACAAACAAAAAATTTCAACAATCACAAATAAATTAAAATTATGAAAAAGATTAATAGAATTAGCAACATCATTTTTGTATTGATTGTAATGTATTTGCTTTCGTGCGATAATAGAGCAAAGAGTTCCGGATTGTCATCTATGCAATCTTTTGCTCAATCTTCGGTTCAGACAACCGACACTACAGATGTCGCTTCTAAGCAGAAGTTTATTAAAGTGGAAAATGGTTTTAAAGATCACGGTTTTGAGGCAACCGAATTTGGAGATGCATTGCCTACTATGGATATAGCATTTGATGTGGCGTTTTCAATATTGTCGGGAACATATGGCAAAGAACATTGTGAGAATTATTTCCCATATAAGGGATATCTTTTACGCAACTCTGTGTGGGTTTTCTATGGCACAATGCCAGTTGTTAAGGAAGGTGGTTTCCCTTATATCGAAATTAATAAGCGCGATGGAAAGGTGTTACGATTAACTCACTACAAATAACCGTTCTATATATACGAAATTCCGTACGCAAAAAATAATAATTTTTACACTCCACAAAAGTTTGCCATAGGCGACAAAATATGCTATATTTGCCTCCGATATGGAAAGCAAATACACAAAAGTCTACGATATGGCGTTCGGCAAGGTGTTTCCGCTGCTAATAGCCAAAGCTGAGCGTAAACAGCGTACTCGCTCTGAGGTGCTGCAAGTCACTTCGTGGCTCACCGGATACTCCGAGGCTCAAATCACGTCAGCCTTAGAGAGCAATATCTCCTACGGCGACTTTTTTCGCCATGCTCCGGCGCTCAATCCGCTGCGCGAAAAAAATAAAAGGTTCGGTTTGTGGAGTCAAATTAGATTCCATAACCGAACCTTTGATGCTCGACATTCGTCGACTCGACAAATTGGTCGACGACTTGGCTAAAGGCAAGAGTCTCAACAAGATATTACCCGAATAGACCGTCACGGCTTACCATGCAAGCAATTATGAAGCAAAACCTATGGGTTTGCGGTCGATAATCTTGGCAAATTGCTCACTTTCGCACAAGGCGAACAGCTTATTCGGGTCGATTTCGTCGCTGCCGGTAAGCACTTGGTCGATAATCACCTTGCGAGCTATGTTTTCTATCTGACCGCCGCTGAAATCGTATTTCTCAGCCAATCGCAGAGCGGTGTCGTTGTCGAGCCCGGCTATCTTTCCCGCCCAAATCTTGGCCCGGACTTCGGGCGTGGGCTTGCTGATACCCATTTTGAAAAGGAAGCGACGCTCAAATGCCTTATCGAAATTTGTAGCCATATTGGTGGTGGCTATCAAGATGCCCTCAAAGCTCTCCAACTGCTCCAACAGTATGTTCTGCATAGAGTTCTCGCCGCGGTCGGCTGAGTGCATATTATTGTCATTACAGCGTGCGCCAAGAAGCGAATCGGCTTCGTTGAAAAACAAGATGGGATGTAGCTTCGACTTCTTCAGAGCAAAGGAATACTCTTCGAAGAGCGCCTTGATGTTACGCTCATTATCGCCCACATACATTCCGCGAATCGAGGAAATGTCGACGTGCAAAATGTCGCGACCGGTTAAGCGTCCGAGTTGGCGCACGGTCTCGGTCTTGCCTGTGCCGGGCAAGCCGTGCAGCACTATGGTGATGCCGCGACGCATTCCGGCTCCTGCCAAGCGCTCAAGCACAGTTACATATCGTTCTTCTCTCAGCATGTCGGTGAGGTTTGCTATTTCCTTCGCGTCCGATGCTGTGTAGAACATATTCACCGCTTCTATCTTGCTGTGATCTATCTTAGTAAGAAGTTTGCCGGTCTTTCGGCGCTCACTGAACAAATCGAGACCGAACGGGTCATTGTCATTATCGTCGTCGTCATCACTGTCGTCATTATCGACCTCATCGTCCGACTCATTGTTTTTGCCCAACGATTCGCCAATAGATGCAGGTGGGTTGCTTGGTACACCGTCACCAAAATCGATAGTTAGAAACGACTTGTCGTCGGAAAGCAAATTTTCTGTTTCGATGACGAAAACCGATTTTCGCATTAACAAAGCGCTGTCGCTAACACTAAAGAACGGCTTCAATTTCTTGCTGCGCTGCACACGCTTAAGCCATGTGTCATATTCTTGTGGCGTATATAGTGCCGACAATTCGTTGTACCACAAACGCTCGCTATCGGAGCAATTCATAAGCGCTTGTGCCACTACGGCAAACACAAGTTCTTGGTTACTTAGGTGCAATTTATCCATTACAGTATTGCGATTTCGCGATATTTTCACCACAAGGTCGGTAAAATCCTTGCGATTAATACCCTCGTCTTCCAAACGCAGATAGAGCATAACTATGTCAAGGTAATGTAAATAACCCTGACGCTTGGCGGGATCTACATACTCTCGCACTCCACTCTTCAAGAGCATTTCCACAAAATCGTCTTTCAAGCTATAATTGTTGCTTGTAAGGCTCTCATATTCCGTAGAGTCCACCACGTCAAGTTTTTCCAGGCACACTAATTGGTTATAATGCTGCAATACATTCCACCCCTCACAATTTAATTTAAAGGCAATCTCGGAAACATCGGCAGAAACAGTGCCGAACAATGCCACCACGAGCAACACCTGGCGGCGCGTGAGATGCAAGCGATTGCACACCTCTCGCATTGCCGCCGGGGCTATGGTTTGGTAGTCGGTATACGACTTTGTTTTCAATTCACTCGATATCGCGCCAAGCAGCACCATTGTGCTCTGCAGGCTCACGTCAATCTTTTTAACCTCTGCATTTTCCATATCCTTCACACTACTTGTTTGTTTTTTGAAAAAAATCGTTATTTCTCTTCTCTCTACAGTATTTTCTGTTCCTTTCACCACATAGGCCTCGTTTGCTCCGAGGCGTATTGTTTATTCTATCCGACTTTTGTGTTTTCGCTTATTTATTCATTACTTAAGTTTCCGGGGCACCGGCGAGTTACATTCGTTGAAATGAACACCATTATCTTTAATAATGCTCGTTATCTTTACGTGTCTGCAACCCTATCGTTTTGCCAAGTGACTACAATATATAGTGCTTGGCTCAAAGCCCGCACGCTATGCCGCGCCGAGCCCTTCTCTCTATTGTTACTATTATTTCGTCATTTAGGATAGAATTCCCTGTGTGTGCTTCAGGAACCTTTTTGCCAAGGATAAAACACTCTCACTTCGCTGTCGGGGCGCTTTCGGCATTTCTCGCTTTGGGGGCAAGTGCCTCAACCTCTCCTTCGCACGGCATGAGGGGGTTTGTTTTGTGCCGTCGGATTATTCTTTTGCGTGATTACTTTTGCACCTCGCCTCGAATTTTCCGACCTTAGACTAATAGCGACAGATAACTTATCTTACCGCATATCGCTAAGATTCATTTTGATTAAAAAAGGGGTTATACATTAGTTGAAACTCTCACTCAAAACAGAAGAACTCTGTCTCTTGGAAAACTATTTTTTTCCTCAATTTGTGCCTACTATTATTCAACACGATTGCAAAGCTATATAGATTTTTTGAAATTGCAAAATATTTTTTTGAACATTTTTTCACAACTTAGCAATTTTCATATCCGGCATTATTGAAAATATTCCTCCTAAAGGGGTGAGTTTTCCTGATTATATTCGTACCTTTGCCATGCCGGTCGATTGAGTTTTTCAATTTTTCCGCAACTCTAAGATAAGTGCAATATTCGACACGACAAAAATGAAATAAAACTATTATGAAGAAAAGAATCTGGTGTGTGGGCCTCGCATTGTTTTGGTATACTCTGTGCGTTTGGGGCCAAGAAATGGACTTGTTTGAACAAATAGCGCTACAGCAAGTCAGTGAGGATGTTGGTCTGGAGAAAAATCCTCCGATACAGCTTCCTGATATCAAACTGCCATGGGATAAGAATCCTCAGCAGTTTAGTTTTTCCTCCTCAAAAACGACTTTAACTGACTATCAATGCGTTAGCACTGGATGTTGCACACATGTCGCAAAAACGAAAATAACCATTGATAATCAACATGTTACAAAATCACTGCAAAGGTATGAATTTCTCCCCAAATAACCAAAAGAAAACACATAAAATGTTTCATTGTTGTTGCATTTTTTTGATTTATGTTAGACTAGGAATGCAGTAATGATAAAACCTTGTCATTACTAAAATCTGCCAATACTGACAACTTTTAGTCGTAATGCCTTATTGCTCTACATTATATTTCTGCCAAAGGTGGCACTTTTTGTGGTTAAGCACGCTAAAAAATGGTATCTACGAAGAATAAAAGTGAAGAAAAAGATATAAAATTGACTGTATTTTACAGAAAAATGGTTTTCTTTTCTTCGTTTTGCGGAAATTTAATTAATTTTGTGCGCGTATTATTATATAATAAGGTACAACTCATCTGAAGAAGAATGGAAAATAGAATCAAAGTGGTTCTCGCAGATAAGAAGAGGACAAACAAGTGGCTATCCGAGCAATTGGAATGTGCACCAACTACCGTAAGTAAATGGTGTACCAATTCCAGCCAGCCACCTATGGAGACATTTGTCAAGATTGCGGAAATTCTCGAAGTCGATATTAACGAACTGTTGAGGATTGAAAAGAAATGATATGTCTTTAGTATCTATGGCAGAATGAAATCCATGTCATTGCAAAAGACAAAGGCGTTATAAACAAGAATACCAAAAAAAGAAAATCATATGAACGAACGTTTAATAGTAAAATCATTCGGTCCTGTCAAAGACCTAGATGTTATTTTTAAGAAAGTAACCTTGTTCATAGGAGACCAAGGCACAGGCAAGAGTTGCGTGGCAAAACTTTTCTCCATGTTTAAGTGGACAGAGAAGGTTCTGAGCCAAAAGAAATACAAACTATCATACTTTGAACAGTATAATAGATTTCAGAAAATGCTGTGTAAATATCACAGAATAGAATCCTTCGTCAATGAGAGCTCATACATCAAATTTGAAGGAGATTTATATGATTTTTTGTATGAGAACGGAAATTTCAGCGTAATCGACAAGAATCACGAGATAAAAGGCATCTCAAAGGTAATGTATGTTCCAGCAGAACGTTCGATAGTGAGCGTAGCCGAAAACAAGTCAAAACTTTTAAAAGAGTTGCCTGATTCCAGTGAGACATTCTCTGACGAATTTGTAAATGCGAAGAAATTCTTTCAGAATGGCTATAATCTACCGTTTGAGGGATTGCGTTTTGAATATGACAGTTTGAATGATGCAGGATGGATTCACGGGGTAGACTATAAAGTAAGACTTATCAATGCTTCCAGTGGCATTCAGTCATCCCTTCCGATGTGCATTGTTTCGGAGTATTTGAGCAGTAAGATATCCGATAAGGAAGAAGTTAAGCTCTCAAAAGAAGAAAAAGACAAACTAGAAAAAAGAGTAGCTGAAATCATGCAGAATGAAGAATATTCTGACAGTATCAAAGATATGATGATTCGTCAATTGTCATATGCCAATAGATATAATCAGCTTATAAACATCGTTGAAGAACCAGAATTGAACCTCTTCCCTCGTTCGCAGATGGAGGTGCTCTTTTCTTTGATCTACAACAATGCAAGTGCTGAGGAGAATATGCTTGTGTTCACTACGCATAGTCCATATTCATTGGCAATTATCAATACAATGATTATGGGAGCAAAAGCATATACCAATGCTACTGAGGAACAGAGGGGGCAGATAGAGGCCATATTGCCTGTAAAGTATCAAATTAATGAGAATGAAATAGCAGCCTACCGTCTGTCTTCTTCAGACGAATGTTATTGTCAATCTGTGATAAATGAGAAAACAGGACTTGTTTCCAAGAATGAATTAGATTCTGCATCAGACGAAATTATGCGAGTCTTCAACTCTTTGTATCAATATTATGCCAAGACTCTCGCAAAATAACGATTTACCTGTAGCCATCACAAGCCTTAGGTTGTGCACCGCATTACAAGATTGTGGCGCTATTGGTGTGGCTAATGCTTTCGGCAAGAGTTCTGCCGAGCATCTTTACGTCTATGATGACAGGAATCTTGGTTATACAGATTGGACAGATGTAGCACCTGAGTTTGTTACAAAGTGTTTCGTGGCAACAAATCCAAACAATATCACGATTGCTTTGCTGCCACTTGATGGCAGAATAATCACAGGACCAAGTGTTATTGTCGGTGGAGTGTGCGACGGAATGCTTCTGACAGATAAAGAAATGTGTCTTATTGAGTTCAAAACAAATGTTTCGGATTTCAATTATCTGACTATTATTCAAAGAGCGAACGATGCAATCGCGCAATTATGGCATACATTTGATGGAATCATAAAGCCAAAATGTGCAAAAAAATCCAAAGATGTAGAACAAATGCTTTCGGTAGACTTCTATGTTGTATTTGATAAAGATCTAGAAGTGACCGGAGCAAACGCAGAACTGATGGATTTGCAGATTCAGTTTCTAACGGACAATAACCATCCTCTCTATTTTGACAACGGAAAAACTTTCCAATAAACATAGGAGTCGCACAAGAGAAATAAGTCAAATGATAACAAAAGACGAAATACAAGAACTGCTGCATAGCACGGAAACCTATCGAGTGGAGCGAACCACTTCAACAGGTGACATATTTCAGTAGTTTATAACACATTGCCTGCTCTTAAGGGCTCAGGCTTTAAGTATGCTTGCCACTAATGCTGCGCTCATGCACGCTGTGGTTATAATTATTGTAGCTATCATAATATTTCATGCGGTTTGAAAAGATTCTTTATATGGTTTGTAAGCCAAAACTACCATGGCAATGGCATTTATCACCAGCAGTGCTCCGAAGGTGATTTGTGCGGCGAGCTCGGGCACCAGCAGTTGTATGCCGTTCATGTCGCCTCCGCCCACATAGCGATAAAGCACCGAGAGATAGAGTGGATCAAGTATCAGCAACACCATGGTTACATACCAGCCGAAGGTGCGAACATAGGCGCTCTTAAACGAGCATATAGTTCGGCTCATAAGCAAAAATGCCCAACCTGCTATCAGGGTCGACACCGCCCCTACCAAGCAGAATATTCCTATCTGCGTCTCGGTCATGGCTTCGTGGTCTACTACCACCTGTATGCCCACTCCCAAAAATCTTATCGACTCAAACACTCCATAATATAGTGCCACCAATGCATGGGCTCCTTCGTGTATCAAAAAATATACCACTACTGCCATTATTAAGCATGCGTATTGACGAACTTTCTTTGCCATATCTTCTCTGTTTTGTTAATGCTGTTTTCTTACTGTTTCATTATCATTCACTCCGAATCGGGGACTTTTGCCATCGTTCGGTATTGCAAAGTTAACATCGCCTCGCCTATATACAATAAAAAATATATAGACAAGGCGATTTTTCAACTATCTGTATTTCAAGTATTTAAATAGCGACAATATAGACAGCCCACCCCGGGGGCATCAAAAAGGGGTCAAAACGACATCAAAAATGCGTCGAGACCGATGCCCGACGACAGGCAATCGGGCTCGGCTGCGAGCAAGCGATTTTTCAGTCGCAACTTCTGTCGCGACACCGAGGTGGCCGACACTGCCATAATGCGTGCCATGTCCTTAACCTCAAATCGCAGGCGTATAAGCATGCATAACTGGCGGTCGACTTCGGTGAGTGTGGCAAAGCGCTCATCGAGCCGACGCATATAGCCGTCGTAGCCGCTATCGACAATCGATTCGAGTTTTTTCCACTCTTCGGCAGTGAGGAAACGCGGCTGCCGGCGCAACTGTGCCACAAGGGTATTGTTGTTTACTATTTCTTCACTCAATTTTCCGCTGCGCTCTTTGTCGGATGCAAGACGGCTCTGCAGCGTGGCTATCTCGCTCTGCATCTCTTGTTGCACTTCATTCAGTCGTGCCTCGGCTTGATGCAGGTGGGTCATTCGGCTTTCGGCTTTTGCCTCGGTCTTGCGCAATTGGCGGCGAAGCACTCTCACCGTCAGCACTGCCGCCACCACTATCACGGCAAGCACCACCAGCATCACCGTTCGCTGATTTCGCGCCTCGCTACGTGCATTTTGCTCTTGTTCCTGACCGTAAACAGCCTCGTTTTTTGCCACTTCCACTGCCTGCATCTCTCGTTTCATGCTATCGTTCTGAAGATTGTAGAGCGACATCAGCTCCACTGCCCTATCATTATCGCCAAGCAAGTCGCGATACACAATATACATTATCTGAGTAGCATTCTTGCGAGTTCTGAGCTTTTGGCTGTATTGATTCTTGCGGGCATAATACAGTGCCGAGTCGGCATTGCCGAGTTTGCGGTGTGCATCGGCTATGCGGGTATACACCACCTCGGTCTTACGGTTGTGCAAATTATGCTGCATCTCATCTATGTCCTTAGCTACTATAGCATATTTCAGTGCCTCAGCGGCATTCTGGCTGCGCGAATAGCACGATGAGAGCTGTCCGGCTGCCTTTCCTTGCTCCACGGGCATATTCCACTCCAGTGCCAGATGGTAGGCTTTGGCGGCATACTCTATCGCCACGCTCGTGTCGCCGCCTGTGCCGGCTAAATATAATGCATTGTTCGACAGGTTGATAAGTGCTATTATCTGTTCTTTTTTCGAGTTAGCCTTGGTGGCGCGGTCGAGAAAGCGTTCGAGCCACACTTTTGCCTCATCGTGGCGGTCGCTGTCGGTCATAGCCAAGCCATAGCGGTGATAGAGTTGCGAGGCAAGCACATGGTCGTCGCACTGGTCGGCTTCTTTGCAGCCCTTCATTAGGTCGAGCACATGGTCGGCATTATCGCCCACTTTCATCTCTTCATGCACCACAGCACGCAAATAATAAGCAAGCGCGCGGCGGCCATGGTCGTCGCTATTCATCACAAAGTAGCCAAATCCTTTATTCACAAGTGTGTCGGTGGTAATGGGCTGATAGCATCGATATTCGGTCCAGGTCTTGAGCAAGCACCAAGTGGCATAGGCATATCGGTCGTCGGCGTCGGGCACCGGCACTTGCGGCAGATAGCGAAGCGCACTATCGGGCTGCGCCGCCACAAGGCTGTCGAGATGCTGCAACTCGGGCGACAACGATTGCCGCGTGCTTCGCCCGCACGACGCCAACATTACAAAGGTTGCAATTATAAAGTATATAATCTTCGCTTTTGCTGATTTCATATTCACATTATTGATTGCCTTCTGTTATGTTTATCCACAAAGGTAATCTATGACGGGCAATTATGCAACGTCGCTAAACAAAAATCGGGATATGCGGCGCTTTCGTGCGTGCCTGCTGATGCTCTACGGCATATATCACTAATCTTGCTATTTCAGCAACTTTGCTCGCACATACATGCCCGGGCGGAAGTCGCTGCGACTGTTGCTCACCTCGGCATACACCTTCACCGAATAGTCTTTGGAGTCTACGGCTTGGTCTATTGCCACTATTTTTGCCGCAAAGGTCTCTTTGCCCATGCCGTTTACACGAAATTCCACCTTGCCGCCTGTTTTCATCAGTTTCAGGTCTTTTTCATATACGGTAAGTTGCAAGAGTATGCGGCTCTTGTCGATAATGTCGCATATCGGCTCACCCACTTCGAGATACTTACCCAAATTGGCATTCATATTGGTCACAAAACCGCTCACGGGAGCCACCACAGGCAGATATGGCTTTATGCCGCTCGTGGCAAGTCCCTTGGCATCGATGCCGAGGGTGGCAAGTCGCGATGCGGCGGCATCGGCGCGACTTTTCATCGACAGGTAGTCGGCTTTGGCTTGCTGAGCACGCTTTTGCGATGCTGCATCTTGCTCTACGAGCGTGCGCTGGCGCTGGTATTCTTTTTCGAGATATTCGAGCTGTGCCGATGCATCGAGATAGGTCTGCTGCAACTCTATATATTCGGGGTTATCTATCATTGCCACCACCTTGCCACGACTGACTGCCGAGCCGGGCATTACATTCAGGGCATGCACCTTGCCACCCATAGTGAGCGACAGGGTCACTTGCTTCGATGGCGACACCACCATCAGCCCATTGAATGTGGGCGAATTGGCTACATTGGTGGCACCTGTCACGGCATCTATTTCCACGCTATCGGTCTCCGTTTCTGCCACTATTTCGGCTTTCGACTCTTCGGCTGACGATTCGGCCGACGCATCGCCGGTTTTCTCTTGCGAACAAGCAGCAAGCACCATCATTGCTGCCGAGGCTAAATATATATAATTGCGTTTCATATCGTTCGGTTTTTGCTATATTATTTTGATTTCGATTATTTATTTTGATTATTTCTCGGTGTAGAGTTCAAGTTCGAGGAGCATTACATTATATTCGTGAACGGCATCTACATACGATTTGCGTATTTCGTTGGCGGTGGTTATGCTGTGCAGCAGCTCCACTATGCCGGTTTCGCTTTCCTTATAGAGCATCATGGCATTTCGCTGCAGTTCGTCGGCTTGCTTGAGTGCATCGCCGGTGTAATAGTCGATGGTTCGCTGCTGACGCTCTATCCTGAGTCTGAGTTCTTCCACGCGGTTGCGGAGTTTCAATCTATTGTCCTCTGCATCCCATTGGGCTATGGTTGCCTCGGCGCGTGCCTGCTTTACCTTGCTCTTCTGCGGGAAAAACACTATAGGCACAGCCACGCCCACGCTCCACGAGTTCAAGCCCGATAGCGGCTCTATCTTCTGGCGCGAATAGCCCACCGACAATTCGGGGAAGAAACGGCTGCGCTCCACATCCACTGCCTTGCGCTTCACTTCTACCTGCGAATCGAAGTAGCCTATATGCGCTTGCGAAAGATTGTAGCTCTCCGGCAACGACATCATGGCAAGACGGGAGTCGGCGGGTTCCACCGCATCGCTGCTGAAGCATGCCCAGGCAAAGCGTTTGGCTGCCAAGCGCACATCGTCGGTGGCTTGCAGCACCTTGGTGTGTGCCTCCGATGCCATTGTAGCCATCATGCGATATTCGAGCTGGTCGATGTCGCCCTGAAGCAATCGCACCTCGCCGCTTTTACGCAATCGGTTGCCAAGCGAATCTTGCATTTGGCTCAGTTCGAGCACACTCACTGCATGCTGATAGTCGGTCCATGCGCGTTTCACCTCTGCCACTATCTCTTTTGTCACCAAATCGCGATAACGCTCGCTGCTTGCCACTTGCACACTCACAAGGCTGTTCTTATAGAATGGCGTTAGCAGCGACCCGAGCGACTGCTCCACACTGAGTTCATTGTCGTGCTTGAATTCGCCGTTCAGCTGGCCCCAAGAGTAAGTGACTTGCGTAGGAGCCAATTCCCACGACTCGCCCTTGGTGGCGCGTATGCGTGCTATGTCGCTGTCAACTGCTTGTAGTCGCGGCGAACCAGCCAAAGCCATATCGATGGCCTCATCGAGAGTGATTTTTTGCGCTTGTTGGGCAAGGGTGCCGAGCGGCATCAGCGCCAACACTATCACCATGGCTATCTTTCCGCCATTAGGGCGCTTCTTGAAGCGGCGCAGAGCGGCGGGCAATCCATTCACAAGTCGGTAGAACGCCGGAATGATGAGCAATGTGAGCACTGTCGACACTATGAGTCCGCCTATCACCACCGTAGCAAGTGGGCGCTGCACCTCTGCGCCTGCCGAGGTGGCTACTGCCATAGGCACAAATCCAAGCGATGCCACAAGTCCGGTGAGGAACACGGGGCGAAGCAGATGCTTGCACCCGCGGCGTATTATCTGATTGGTGCACATCTCATATTTGCTTTGTTTCTTCATATCGTTGAAATGATTTATCATCAATATACCATTGAGCACAGCCACACCAAAGAGGGCTATAAATCCCACACCTGCCGAGATGCTGAATGGCAATCCGCGCAGCCACAACGCCAAGATTCCACCGATTAGCGACAATGGCACCGTAGAGAACACCACAAGCGAATACGTGATGCTGCGGAATGCGAAGAACAGCAGCAGCAATATCAGCATAAGTGCTATAGGTATCACTATCATAAGTGTGCGAATGGCGTTTTGAAGATTTTCGAATTGTCCGCCATACTCGAAGTAATAGCCGGGCTTGAGTTTTATATTCTTGTCGAGTATATCGCTTATTTGGCTCACCACTTGCTGAATATCGGCATTGCGCACGTTCACACCTATCACTATGCGGCGCTTGGTGGCATCGCGATTAATCTGCAACGGGCCATCCACGAGGTCGATTGTCGCCACTTCGCTCACCGGCACTTGCAAACCGTCGCAGGTGCGCACATAAAGGCGATTGAGGTCTAAATCCTTAACCTTTTCATCATCGAGGCGAACCACCAAATCGAAGCGGCGCTCGTTCTCAAACACCACTCCGGCTGCCTCGCCCGCATAGGCGGTGCGGATTATATCGTTCAATTCTTCGATATTGATTCCGTAACGCGAAATCTTGGTGCGGTCGTATTTCACCACCAACTGGGGCAAACCCATGGCTTGCTCCACTATCACATCGCTTGCTCCGGGCACTTTTGCCACATATTTCGCTGCCTCCTTGGCGCGAGCATAGAGTTCTTCCATATCCTCGCCGTAGAGCTTGATGGCTATATCGGCCTTCGCTCCGGTCATCAACTCATTGAAACGCAACTGTATGGGCTGACTGAAATTAAATTCGGCTCCCTGCACTCCATCGAGCGCTTCTTTCATCTTTTCCACCATCTCGGCGCGGCTCGATGCCGACGTCCACTCCTTAAATGGCTTCATCACTATCATCACATCGGCATCTTCCACCGACATCGGGTCGGTGGGCACTTCGGCTGTGCCTATCTTTGCCACCACATGCTTCACTTCGGGAAATTTCTGCTTTAGCACGCGCTCGGCATCGAGCGAGATGTCGATGCTTCGGGTGAGCGAACTGCCTGCCGGCAGGGTCATCTGCATTGCAAAGTCGCCTTCGTCGAGGGTTGGGATAAATTCGGCACCAAGTCGGGTAAACAGCATCAACGATGCTGCCAAAAGGGCAAATGCACTCGCCAAAGTGACCCAAACGCGGCGCATACATGCTCCCAAAAGCCTGTCGTATACTCCGGTGAGCCATCCGAAAAAGCGGTCGGCAAAGGTGGGTTTCAGTTCCACCTTGCGCTTTAGGAACAATGTTGCCATCATAGGCACATAGGTGAGCGATAGCAACAGTGCTCCTATAATACAGAACACTAAGGTCTGCGCCATGGGTGTGAAATATTTGCCTTCGATGCCTGTGAGAGTAAGTATGGGGAAGAACACGATGAGAATAATCAGCACCGCAAAGGTAGAACTCTTCACCACTTTCACCGCGCCGGCTTCCACCTCCTTGCTCATCTCTTCGGCTGTGAGTGTCTTGCCGGCAAGCCGTTTGCCATAGATATGCGCCAATATGCCTTCAAGTATCACTATCGAACCGTCGACCACTATACCGAAGTCTATAGCGCCAAGGCTCATCAGATTGGCCGAAACGCCGAAGATTCGCATCATGATAAATGCAAACAGCATGGCGAGCGGAATCACCGATGCCACTATCAGTCCCGAGCGGATATCGCCCAAGAAGATGATCAGCACCAGAAACACTATCAATGCTCCCTCTATGAGGTTGAATATCACAGTAGAGATATTTCGATTCACAAGTTCCGAACGGTTGAGATAAGGCTCTATGGTCACGCCCTCGGGCAATATCTTCTGCACCTTTGCCACGCGCTGTTCAAGGGTCTTGGTCACCACATTGGCATTGGCGCCTTTCAGCATCATGGCTATGCCGCCCACGCACTCGCCTTCGCCATCGATGGTCATCGCTCCGAAGCGTTTGGCCGACCCGAAGCCCACCTTGCCTATGTCACTGATGTGCACCGGCATACCACCGCGGTTGGTAACCACTATTTTCTCGATGTCCTTCATCTTTTCTATCATTCCTTCCGAACGAATGTAGTAGGCTTTGCCCACCTTCTCGATGTAGCTGGCGCCTGTGTTCTGATTGTTCTTGCTCAATGCTTCAAACACATCGCCTATGGTAATCTGCAGCGCACTCAGGGCATCGGGGTCGATGGCTATCTCATATTGCTTTAGATTGCCGCCGAAGCTGTTTATCTCCACTATGCCGGGTATGCCCGAGAGCTGGCGCTTCACTATCCAATCCTGTATGGTGCGAAGCTCCATGGCATCATATTTGTCCTTGTATTTTTCATCCACTCTGAGCACATACTGATATATTTCGCCCAGACCGGTTGTGATAGGCATCAGTTCGGGTGTGCCGAGTTCCGATGGTATTTCGCCCGCCACGGCTTGTATCTGCTCATTCACCAACTGTCGGGCTTGAAGCGTAGGCACATTCTCCTTAAACACCACTGTCACCAGCGAAAGCCCGAAGCGCGACACCGAACGAATCTCTTCCACATTCATAATGTTGCTCATCGATATTTCCACCGGCATTGTAATTAGTTGCTCCACTTCTTGCGGCGCAAGCGTTGGCGACACTGTCACTATCTGCACTTGGTTGTTGGTAATGTCGGGTACTGCATCTATAGGCAGCGTGAACATAGCGTAAAGCCCCCCGAGAAAAAGAAACAATGTTGTTAACGCAACAAAAAGCTTCTTCTGAATCGAAAATCTAACAATCGTATTTAGCATATCAGACACTAATGTTATATGCAAAAAAACAAATATTATTACTCTCAAATAAGTTAATCACAAATATACATACTAATACCACGCATTGGCATATATTTAACACTCCATAACTATTGTTAATCATTACGGCGCGATTCATCTACAATTGTTTTCGCACTCTGATTATTCCCGGCAGGAATTTCGGGCTAAAATATCGGCAAAAACACAATTATGCCCCGCAAGGCGTGAAATCAGAAACCTTGCAGGGCATAAACTAAAATAGTTATTTCGGGAGGGGTTGCGCCCTCAATCAAAAAATTTGAGCCACAAGCGGGACTCGAACCCGCGACCGTCTCGTTACGAATGAGATACTCTACCGACTGAGCTATTGTGGCTGGTGCGCTATGCTCTGTTTTGGTGTGCATAGCATTTATCGTTGCGGCAACTTACGGCGTTGCCGTCTCGTTTTTTCGGTTTTTTGCGCATCAATCCTCACGCGACACATTGTCGGTGAAGCTCAACACGATTTTTGCTTGGTCGAGCAGCAAGCGACACATCGAGGGTTTGTAGACCGAAGGTGCCACCTTGGTGAGCACATAGCTCGCACTCGAACTATAGTAGTAAGAATAGCTCGATGACACTTGCTCTTGCGTGATGTCGACAGGGATTATCGACACTTGCTCATCTTCGGCGGTCAAGCCGCTTTCGCTGTTAAGCACATCCATGAGATATGAACGTATTTCGGAGAAAATATATTTTTTCTGCGATTCGCTGTAGGTGCCCACATACGAGCGACGGCCGTCGGCAAGTTGATGCTCGTTGAAGAACGCATCTTTCTCGCTGGTGCGAACCAAGAGCACATTGGCGGGCGGTGTCATGCCATAGGCATTGGTTATCTCTTCTGCCGGTATCTCGAGGCGCACTTGGTTGATTACCTTCATGTCATTCTTGTCCAAACCGTACTTGGCAATGATTTCGCTGAGAGGTAATTTTATGTCCACCTGATAGCCTTGAGGCGACACAAGGAGTGCTTCGCCATCGGCAACGCGTTGCTTCAACTTCTCGTCGATTTGCATCTCTATCATGTTGTTAGAGAGCATTTCGGGGGTTGCTGCCAAGCAGCTTACAGAGTCCACCACGATGGTGTCGGTGCCGAAATCGGTCTTATACTTGCGGTGAAACTTGAGTTCCACTTCGGTATTTGAGAAGTTCATCACACGGCCGCTGCCAAATGAGTTCTTGATGTAGAAACCGGGGAAGAACTTGCGGAAGCTGTCCAAATCCTTAAAGGTTTCGGGCGATTCCTTATATTGTCGAATAATTCTTTGTCCGAACGAAAGAGGCAACTGCACGCGAGCCTCGCGCACCTCATAATACTTGTAGGCATAGGTCGAGGCATCGAAATAGTTCAAAAAATGCGACTCGCGGTCGGCTGTGCTCTTATCCATATCACTTGCGGTGTAGGTTTCCGAAGCGAGCGGATTGGCAGCATCGTAGTAGTCGGTGGGGTCGAAATCGCTGTAGATGGGGTCAGGAAGCTCCTTGGTGAGGTTGTAGACGGTCATTCGCATCGGCACTATTGAGTCGCCTGTAAAGCCATCGCCGGCACGAACGAACATAAGCAATCGCACCTCATCTACCATAGTTTCGTCAACATTCTCAAGGTTCAACTCTCCCGATGGCATCAATTCCGACACCACTTCGGAGCTTAGCAAGCCATAGTTATCGGCTTTGATGGTGCCTATGAGCTGCATCGAAGTGCGAGCCTTTACTCGAGGTATGGGCTGCGACACGCCGGTGATAGTAAACGATGAGTCGGCCACCACCTTGATTGTGGTTTCCGATAGGCTGTTACCCACCTCATTGTTGTCGGTGCACGAATATGCTACCAGCGTGAGCAAAACTATTGTAACGTACTGAAAAAATCTTTTCATAATCTGCGCGGTTAAAGCGATTTATAGAAATCTATCACCGATTGCGGGTCGAGTGCTTCGCCTGTACAAGCCATAAACGGCTTACCCGAATCCTTGATATATTGTTCCAACTCCGGACTCAAAGTTTCGCATCGCTGCATCACGCCGTCGCTGTTGTCGATGGCTATCTTCATCAGGTCGATGTAGTCTACCGCCTTGCCCATAATGGGTGCTGTGTTGGCTTCGCTTATGCCGTCGGCGGCAAGCTTCTCGCCCATTCGCACATCCATGGCTTGTGCAAGGTCGTTATCATAAATCGAATACACCACCTTGGCATCGCGAAATGCAGGGTCCTCATTATACACATTCTTCAGATATGCCGTTGTGAGAGCCGTAATCCAGCCTGCACAATGTATCACATCGGGCACCCAGCGCAGTTTCTTCACTGTCTCGAGCACCGAGCGCACAAAGAAGATGCTTCGCTCGTCGTTGTCTTCGGGCGATGTGTTTATCTCGAGGTCCTTGGTGACATTCTTTGAAAAATAATCATCGTTGAAGATAAAATACACCTGAAGGCGAGCCGGCTGTAGCGTAGCTACCTTTATCACCAAGGGGTGATCGGTGTCGTCGATGATTACATTCACACCCGACAAGCGTATCACCTCGTGCAACTGGTTGCGACGCTCATTGATGCACCCGTATTTGGGCATAAATGTGCGCACTTCATAGCCCGCTTCCTGAATCTGCTGCGGCAGATTCTCGCACGATTTGGCCAACTTCGACGCCGGCAAGTAAGGTGATATCTCTTGCGAGACGAATAATACTTTGTTAAAATCCATTTGATACTATAATATTTCGGCACAAAGTTACGAAATTTTTTGCACTTATATCCTATTATCGCGCTTCTTATAGGTTCTTTTAAGCAAATTACGCCCTTTTTGTTTCATTTTTAATATTATTTTTAACAAATTCACTTATCGTCACTCGCTTCGCACCTCATTTTTCTTCGCTTTGCGCTCGCTTTTTCGCAGGCTTTCGATTGAGGAAAAACTAAGATTGAGCCCATTCAATTTGTGTAAATCACAAATAAATGCTTATTTTGCAAAGATTTTTATTAGTGTGGTTATCTATGTCCCCTCGCACAGCTGTGAGCGGGCGGTGATGCTCGGTGCTTCGGCTCTGTGGCAACACACTTTCCGGGCTCCGAAGCCGCGCGAGATTAAAATGTTTTAAATCGAGAAAAAATAAAATAAACAGAATAATATATACTTACAATGTTTGAAAATTTAAGCGAGAAACTCGAAAGATCGTTTAAGATCTTAAAAGGCGAAGGCAAGATTACCGAAATCAATGTGGCACAAACCATGAAGGAAGTGCGCCGCGCTTTGCTTGACGCCGACGTTAACTATACAGTAGCCAAACGATTCACCGACACCGTTAAGGAAAAGGCTCTCGGTCAGAATGTAATCACTTCGGTCAACCCAAGCCAGTTGATGGTGAAAATTGTGCACGATGAACTCACTCTTTTGATGGGTGGCGAACAGGCACCTTTCAACATCGAGGGAAAACCTGCCATTATTCTTATGTCGGGTCTTCAAGGTTCGGGTAAGACCACTTTCACCGGCAAACTTGCCAACAAGCTCAAGCACGAAAAGGGCAAACGTCCTCTGCTCGTGGCTTGCGACGTTTATCGTCCTGCCGCTATCGAGCAACTTAAAGTGCTCGGCGAACAGATAGGTGTGCCTGTATACTCTGAGCCTGAAAGCAAAAATCCGGTGCAAATAGCTCTCAACGCCATCGAGGAAGCCAAGCGTCAAAACCTCGACCTCGTAATCGTGGATACCGCCGGCCGTCTGGCTGTCGACGAGGAGATGATGAACGAAATCGAAGCCATCAAGAAAGCCATCAATCCTACCGAGACGCTCTTCGTGGTCGACTCAATGACCGGTCAGGACGCCGTTAACACCGCTAAGGAATTTAACGACCGACTCGACTTCGACGGCGTGGTGCTCACCAAGCTCGACGGTGACACTCGCGGTGGTGCAGCCCTTTCTATTCGCACCGTAGTCGACAAGCCTATTAAATTTGTGGGTACCGGCGAAAAGATGGAAGCCATCGACCCGTTCCGCCCCGCCGGTATGGCCGACCGTATTTTGGGCATGGGTGATATCGTGTCGTTCGTCGACCGTATGCAGCAGCAATACGATGAAGAAGAAGCTCGCAAACTCCAGAAAAAAATTGCCAAAAATCAGTTTGACTTCGACGATTTCATCAATCAGATACAGCAAATCAAGAAGATGGGTAACCTCAAGGACCTCGCAAGCATGATTCCGGGCGTGGGCAAGGCTATCAAGGACATCGATATCGACGACAACGCTTTCAAGAGCGTGGAAGCCATTATCCACTCTATGACTCCCTACGAGCGCGCCAATCCTAAGGTGCTCACCAACGACCGCTCAAGCAGCAGCCGTCGCCAACGCATTGCCAAAGGTAGCGGCACAAGCATTCAGGAGGTAAACCGCCTGCTCAAGCAGTTTGAGCAAATGAGCAAAATGATGCGCCTCGCCACCACTATGAAAAATCCGGTGGCTGCCATGCGCAACATGCGTAAAATGAAGAATATGCGCCGATAAGCGTCGACATACACTCCATTTAGCATTCTGTTGATGCTCATCTCCGTCTGTTCCTCCACCTTCTTTCCATATTTATTTTTTTTAAAAGCATTCTCTTTTATGAAGAAGCATAGTTCAAGCATAACTTACTGCATAGTGCTGATAATTTCGTTATTTATCGGCTCATCGCTATCGGCACAGACTCTCACTACGAGCAATCGCACCATCGACCAAGCCTTCGATATTGCCATTCGCACTATCGACAAAAACACCACTCCCGAGGGAATAATCCTTGCCGGAGGCGCTTATGGCGGCGAATGGACTCGCGACTGCGCCATCAATTCTATCAACGCTCTAAATCTTCTCCGCCCGCAAGTGGCTGAAAATTCGCTTTGGAGCGTCACCAACGACCGCCGCTCGGTGGGTCACCAATATTGGGACAAAATCATCTGGGTGATAGCCGCTTGGGAACATTATATGGTAACCAACGACGAGAATTATCTGCGCCAAATATACCAATGTGCCCGAACCACTTTCACCGAACTCGAAGCTCAGCACTACAATGCTCAATACGGGCTGTTTATGGGTCCGGCTGTGTTTCAAGACGGCATTGCGGGCTACGACGAACCGGTGTATCAGAAGGGCAACGAAAGCACTTATGTGCTCGACCACGATGCCGACCGCATAATGTGCCTGAGCACCAACTGCATCTACTACAAAGCCTACGATTGCATCGCCGCTATGGCTTGGAAACTGGGAATCACGGGCGAAATCTACAATAGCAAGGCGAAAAGCTTGAAAAAAGCCATTCGCAAACATTTCTACAACTCTAAAACCAACAGCCTGTGCTACTACATCGACCAAAACGGCACCAAGCACCAATACACCGAAGCACTCGGCGTGGCGTTTGCCACTCTTTATGAGGTGGTGAGCAAAAAAGAGGCTCAGAAAATAATTCGCAAAGTATATTCTTCGAAATATGGCGTACCTGTGGTGTATCCTTCGTTCTCTCGCTACTCCGAGAGCAAGCCGGGTCGCCACAATGTGATGGTTTGGCCGCACGTCAATATGTTCTTCGCTTGGGCTTGCGCCTATGTCGACGTAATCGACCGCTATTATGCCGAAATCACCAACCTTGCCCAACTGGTGAAGAGCAGCGGCGGCTTCTACGAAATCTACGACCCCGCTACAGGCAAACCGAGCGGTGGCTGGCAATGCGGTCGCCTATGGGATCCGCTGCCCGACCAAACTTGGTGCGCCACCGGCTATGTGGGCCAAATACTTTATGGCGTGTTCGGCGTAAAAATCACCCCGCTGGGACTGCGTTTCCGTCCATTGGGTATGCCTAACGGCAAGGAATGTACCCTGCGCGGCATTCCGTTCCATGGCCACACCATCAATCTCACCGTGCGTGGCAACGGCAAGGGCGAGGCGCCCAAGTCGGTTACCATAAACGGCGAAAAAGGCACCAATTTCGTCGACTACGATGGTGGCGTGTTTATCAATGGCCGATACAAAGTAATAAACGGCGATATCAATATTGTGATTCAACTTTAATCTAACAAAATAATATGCAACTAATCGACGGAAAGAAAGTAGCAACCGACATCAAGCAAGAGATTGCTGCCGAAGTGGAGCAAATGCTTGCTCAAGGCAAACGCCGTCCTCACTTGGCTGCCATATTGGTTGGCCACGACGGAGGTAGCGAAACCTATGTTAAGAACAAAGTGCTCGCATGCGAACAGTGTGGCTTCAAATCCACTCTCATTCGCTATGAGGACAACATCACCGAGGAGGAATTGCTCCAAGCTATCGACCGCCTCAACGCCGACGACGAGGTCGACGGCTTCATAGTGCAACTGCCGCTCCCTAAGCACATCTCGGAGCAAAAGGTTATCGAAGCCATCGATTATCGCAAGGACGTCGACGGGTTCCACCCCACCAATGTGGGCCGCATGTCGATAGGACTTCCTTGCTTCGTCTCTGCCACTCCTTCGGGCATCATCGAACTTCTCAGCCGCTACAATGTGAACACCCGCGGCGCCAACTGCGTGGTGCTCGGCCGCAGCAACATTGTGGGAAAACCCGTGGCTTCGCTGCTTATGCAGAAAGCACCTACCGGCAATGCCACTGTCACTGTGTGCCACTCTGCCACCAAAAACATCAAGGAGATTTGCCGCGAAGCCGATATCATCATCGCTGCGCTCGGCTCGCCTGAATTCGTAACCGAAGATATGGTGAAACCCGGTGCCGTGATTATCGACGTCGGAACTACTCGCGTGCCTTCTACCGAAACCAAGAGTGGATATAAACTCAAAGGCGACGTCGACTTTGCCAACGTGGCTCCCAAGTGCTCGCTCATCACTCCGGTTCCCGGCGGCGTGGGTCCTATGACCATCTGCTCGCTTATGCGCAACACGCTGCTCGCTGCTAAAAAAGAAATATATAAGTAAATATTTTTCTCCCCCTCGACTCACGCCTCGCGCCCTCCCCTTGCACTTAGGTGCTTCATTGCCGGGGCGTGGTCGAGATTATCTTTTTATAATAAACCTTCAACCTAAATAGCAATTCTCCTCTCATAGCGTGGCAAACCTGTTAACCATTTTGCTCTTCTCGCTGCTCGAACTCCTTGCAGGCGAGAAAATCATCGACCTCACTTTTGTGGGCGATGCCATGCAGCACGGCCCTCAGATTCGCGCTGCACAACGCACCGACGGTTCTTACGACTACTCTCCTTGTTTCTCGCTCATCGCCAACGATATAGCCGACGCCGATTTCGCGCTGGTCAATCTGGAATGTCCGTTGGGCGGTAAACCGTATTCGGGATACCCTTGCTTCAGCGCTCCCGACGAATTTGCCAATCATCTGCAGCGTGTGGGCTTCGACTTCGTGGCTACGGCTAATAATCACTGCCTCGACCGCCGCGATGCGGGTCTGAAACGCACCATTCAATATCTCGACCGCATAAAGATGCCTCACGCAGGAACTTACATCGATGCCAATGCTCGCGAAGCTTTGTGTCCACACATTGTTGACATCGACGGCGTAAAAATGGCTGTCTTGTGCTACACCTATGGCACAAATGGCATTCGCGCTCAAGGCAAAGTAGTGGTCGACTATATCAATCGCGAAAAAATGGCTGCCGACATTGCTCATGCTCGCGATGCTGAAGCCGACTTGATTTGCGTAGTGCTTCACTGGGGTACGGAGTATCAGCTCTTGCCCGAAAAAAGTCAGACTAACCTCGCCGATTTTCTTGTAAATCAGGGCGTTGACTTAATAATTGGCAGTCACCCACATGTGGTGCAACCTATGGAAATACGCGTGAACTCCGAAACGGGCAAACGCTCGCTCATAGTGTATTCGTTAGGCAATTTTATCAGCAATCAGAATGGTGCCGACAGTCGCGGCGGTGCTATGGTGAAGGTGCGAATCAGTTATTCCATATTCGGCAAAACTTCGCTCAAGGACGCCTCCTATCGCCTATTCTTCTGCCAAAAGCCCAAAGGTAAATCCGATAACTACATCCTCATCCCTCAGGAGTGTGAACAAATGGTGAGGCCCGACTCTCAAGCCGCCTTCAAGCGCTTTATGAGCCGAGCCACTGAAATCTTCAACAAGCACAATGTGAATGTGCCTTGCGCTGAATAATCATTATTTCTCGCCCTATTCAGGCAATTACATCAGAAATCAAATCCCAGACGCACCCCGAAGCTGCTAAGCCCGATATTGCGATAATTTGCAACGCTTTCGAAACTTTGGGTGGTGAGATTATATGTCACAGCCACATTCAGTCCATTGCGATAGCCTATGGGAAAACGAAATCCCACCGAGGGGCTGAAATAGAAATTCTTGTCGCGCGCCAAACAACCGTCGCTGATAGCCAATCCATTGGTATTGAGGCAGAACGATGCGCCTATTTTTACATCAAAAAATGGCTGGATGGGAAATCGGCTATAATTAGATGTGCCCAAGCGAAAATCCACATAAAGCGGCACATTCACGCCGGTGTCGTGCATATCGATGCCGTCGTTGCGATAATACGCATCATCAAATTGCACCTGCAGTCCGGTGCCTATGCCCACATAGAGGTTACTTGTGGCTTGCAAACCATGGGTGGTGAGTATCTCAAACTGATCGGCTTTGATGTCGCCCACTCCACCGGCATAACCTGTCTCCAAAAAACCTTTATACTGCACCCAAGTGCCGCTGCCGTAGTATCCGCCACCATGGCGATGACGATTATCGGCAGGTCGCTGCATGCCGTTGCGTGTGAAATATGGTTGCGCACTCACGCCCATTGTGCCCAGCAAGAGGGCGAGCAAAATTGCAAAATACGTTTTCTTCATAGCTGTCTGAAAAATTAGTTTTGACTTTGTTTTGCTATTTAGACTACTGTATTTGCCGTAAGTTTAAGCGAGCAAATGTTGAGAAATGTTATTTTTTGCGTCGCAGCGCCAGCGCATAGCGTGCCTGACCCAACACTGCCACTATGCTCGTAATACCGGCTATGGCAAGCACTTCGGAGAGATTGATGTCCACAAGTTTGAAAAATTCGCCGCCGTACATCGATATAAGCACCTGTCCCACAAATATCAAGCCCCACATCACGAAGAACACCGAACATTCGCGGAGTTTGTGCAGCGCCAAGTGGCCACTCATAAACGATTTCACATTGAGCATATTCCAGAATTGCACAAACACAAATGCGGTGAAGAACATGGTGAGTTCTTTGCCGTCGATGGCGTGGCCGAAGTCGAAAATATACCTAAAGTCGAAGTGGCCATCGGGTTTCGTACCCTTGAGATAGAGCAAATAGCCGCAAAGCAGCACTGCCAGCGTAACGCCTGTCTCGGCTATATGATACCACATGCTTCGGGTGATAATGGGTTCGCCTTTTCGGCGCGGACGGGCTTTCATCACGCGCTGTGTGGCGGGCAGCGATGCCATAGCGAGGGCTGCAAAGGTGTCCATAATAAGATTCACCCACAACATCTGGGTCACCGACAGCGGCGCTTGCTTACCAAGGAACGAACCGAGAGTAACCACGCAGCACGCTATCACGTTCACCGTGAGCTGGAACACTATGAAGCGCTGTATGTTAAGGTAGAGCGAACGTCCCCAAAGCACTGCCTTGGCTATGCTGGCAAAACTATTGTCGATGATGGTGATATCACTGGCTTCCTTAGCCACCGAGGTGCCGTCGCCCATCGAGAGTCCCACTTGTGCGGCATTGAGTGCCGGAGCATCGTTGGTGCCGTCGCCGGTCACCGCCACCACTTCGCCGTTGCCTTGTAGCAGCGACACGAGGCGCGATTTGTCTTGCGGACGGGCGCGCGACATCACTTTCAGTCGCGCCGACACCTTGGCTGCCTCTTCGTCGCTCAGGGCGGCAAATTCGGGTCCCGAAATCATCACCGAGGCGTCGTCGGCATCGGTCACTATGCCCACTTGTCGGCCTATCTCGCGTGCCGTGCCGGGGGTGTCGCCGGTCACTATCTTCACCTTGATGCCGGCATCCATACACTCGCTGATGGCAGCCGGAACATCGCTGCGCACAGGGTCGCTGATGGCTACTATGCCCATAAATGTCATGCCTTGCACATTGAGTGCGCCTTTCACGATGGGGTTCTCATCGTCGGCGAGTATCTTATAAGCAAATCCGAGGGTTCGCATTGCTTTCTGCTGATAGCCGAGAAGGCGGGCTGCCACATCGGCGCGCTCCACGCCGCCCACGGCGCCACTGCAGTAGTTATAGATTATTTCACTTGCGCCTTTCACATAGAGCACTCGGCGGCGCAGTGCGCTGCTGCGCACCACGGTTGCCATATATTTACGCTCGGTGCTGAAGGGTAATTGGGTCTCCACCTCTGCGCCGTCGCGAAGCTGCATATAGTCGGCTCCTTGTGCATTTATCCACAGCAACAATGCGCCTTCGGTGGGATTGCCGAGGGCTGTGAGGCGATTGCCGTCGTCTTCGAGGAAGGCTGTGGTGTTGGCTGCTATGCCCTCTTTTACCAGAGTGCTTGCTTCATCGTCGCCGAGCACATTGCCGTCCTTGAGACCGAAAAATTCGGCTGCATACACTTGCATCTGGTTCTGTGTGAGTGTTCCGGTCTTGTCGGTGCAAATCACCGTTGCGGCACCCATGGTTTCGCAGGCATGCATCTTGCGCACAAGGTTGTTGTTCATCAACATTCGGCGCATGCTGAGCGCCAAACTCAAGGTTACACTCATAGGCAAACCTTCGGGCACACTTACCACTATCAGCGTCACGGCAAGCATCACGCTGGTGAGGAAGTATTCCACAAATTCGAGCATATTCCATGTGTCGTCGACCACAAAATAGGAGAACAAGCGGCCCACAAAGAGCAATGCCGCTGCGCTGTAGCCCAACCACGAGATGGTTTTTCCCAATTTCTCGAGTTGTATCATAAGCGGGGTTTTCACGCCGTTGTCGATTTGCGATTCGCAGTACACCTTGCCATATTCGGTGTGGTCGCCCACGCGCATCACGCGCATCACGCAGTTGCCTTCTATCACCGTGGTGCCTCGATACACTTCGTTGGTGGGATAGGTGGCTTCGGCGTCCATATCTTCGGGACGATGGCTTTTGCGCACCATTGGTTCGCCGGTAAGCGTACTCTCGTTGATGCTCAGCGTGGTGCTGCGCAGCAACAGTCCGTCGGCGGGAACTTCTTCGCCGGTTTCGAGCATCACTATATCGCCTTTCACGAGCAGCTGACGCGATATTTTTCGCACTTTTCCGCCGCGAATCACCTTCACCGCCACCTCGTCGTTAACTTTATTGAGGAGTTCGAATTTTTTGTTGGCATTCAGCTCCACCAGGAAGCCCACCACCGTAGCAAGCAACACCGCCACAAGTATGCCTATCGGCTCGAGCAAGGTCTTGAAGCCTGCGCCTATATTTATTTCGTAAATTGCCACGCCAAACGATAGCGCAAGTGCCACCAGCAGCACTTTTATGAGTGGGTCGTTGAATTTCTCTATGAGGAGTTTCCACATCGATTCCTTAGCGGGCGGAGTAAGCACATTGGCGCCATATCGCTCTCGCGACATATCCACTTGCTGCGAGGTCAGACCTTTCTTTATGTCGGTGTTTTCCAATTCAATACTAAAATTATCGTCCACTTGTCTTGTCATATTCTAAAAAAACAATTATTTCGTTTTACCGTGTAAATACCGGTCGGCATCAGATGCCGAAAATCATTCTCTTGCCACGCACAGTGTCCACCACTTTGCCATCGGCATAAGCCAAATCGCCGTTCACATAGGTTCGCTCTACGCTGAAGTGCAGATTGGTGCCTGCAAAGGGTGTCCAACCGCATTTCGATATCACATCGGCATCGCTCACGGTGTGTGGCACCTGATTGCGGCGCACTACGGCGATATCGGCATAATAGCCCTCGCGCAGGTAGCCGCGGCGGTCGATGCGATAGAGCACTGCCGGGGCATGGCACATCTTGTTCACCACTTGTTCCATGCTGAAGATGCCCATCTGCGACATCTCGAGCATCGCCAAGAGCGAATATTGCACCAGTGGCATTCCCGATGCTGCTTCGAGGCATCCGCCTTCTTTCTCGCTCAGCAAGTGGGGTGCGTGGTCAGTGGCTACGATGTCGATGAGGTCTTGATTCACTCCGCGGCGCAAGGCTTCGCGGTCGGCAAGGGTCTTAACGGCGGGATTGCACTTGATGCGAGCCCCGAGGGTGGCGTAGGATTGGTCGGTAAACCACAAGTGATGCACGCACACTTCGGCTGTAATCTGCTTTTGCTCAAGTGGTTTGCTCTCAAAGAGGCTCAATTCGCGTTCGGTGCTGAGGTGTAGCACATGCAGGCGCGTTCCGCACTTGTGTGCCAGTTCCACTGCGCGTGCCGTACACTCATAGCAAGCCTCGGCACTTCGCAGCTGTGGATGCAGTTCGATGGGCAAAAACTGCCCGTATTGTGCCACAAGGCGCTCCTTATTGGCGCGTATTATGGCTTCGTCTTCGGAGTGAATGGCTATGATGGCGGGAATCTCGCTAAACATGCTGCGCAGTGTGTCGGGATTGTCTACAAGCATATTGCCGGTGCTTGCGCCGAGAAAGGCTTTCACTCCGCATACGCGACTGTAATCCACGCGCTTCACTTCATCGAGGTTGCTATTGGTGGCTCCCATATAGAAGCTGTAGTTTGCCCGCGACACTTGCGCGGCACGCTCATATTTTGCCTCAAGGGCTTCGAGAGTCACGGTCTGTGGCTTGGTGTTGGGCATATCCATAAACGCGGTTACGCCGCCTGCCACTGCTGCGCTCGATTCGCTTGCAATATCGGCTTTATGCGTCAATCCGGGGTCGCGAAAATGCACTTGGTCGTCGATTGCTCCGGGCAATATATAGTCGCCATGCACGTCCACCGTTTGGCTCTGCTCCATCATTCGGGCATCGGGCTCGCCCTCACCCACACGATGTATCTTGTCGCCTTCTATCGCCACATAGCCGCGATATTCGCGCCCTTCGTTCACTATTGTTCCGTTATGCAGTAGTATCATAGTCTCTGTTTGTTCGGTTTCGGAGTTAATATATTAACAAAAGGCTGTCCCGACCCGAAAACCTTATCAAGATAGCCTTTTATCGAATGTTTTATGTCTGCTTAATTATCTTTGCGATTAAATCGGCCAAAAATGCTGCGCATCTTCAACTTTATCACACCGAAAAATGCTTCGCCGAAGATGCTGGTGTTCATCTTGCTGGTGCCAAGCACTCGGTTGACGAAGATAATGGGCACTTCCTTGATGATGAAACCGAGTTTATAGGCGGTGAACTTCATCTCTATTTGGAATGCATAGCCCTTAAATTCCACACCGTCGAGGTCGATGGTTTGCAGCACGCACTATGCGCACGTATGCCGAGGCGTAGTACGACATCAGCACTCTGCCCATAGGCCAATTCACCACATTCACTCCCGAAATGTAGCGCGAACCCACCGATAGGTCGGCTCCGTCATTGGCGCATGCGTTATACAGCGGCACCAAGTCCTCGGGGCGATGTGAGAAGTCGGCATCCATCTCTATTACATACTCATAGTCGTGCTGCAATGCCCACTTGAAGCCTGCTATATATGCTGTGCCGAGGCCTTGTTTGCCGGATCGTTTCACCAGATGTATGCGTTCGGGAATCTCTTCGATGAGGCGCTCCACTATGGCGGCTGTCCCATCGGGCGAATTGTCGTCGATTACCAAAATATCGAATTGATGTTCAAGTTTCAGCAACGCATGTATGATGTTGCTGATATTCTCTTTTTCGTTGTATGTAGGTATAATTACTACGCTATCCGACTTCATATTCTTTTTCTATATTTTATGCAACAAAAGTACGAAATATTTCTTTCTATTCACCGTATAATTGCAACATTATATGCTAATTTTTCTTATTTTCCGTCATCGAGTTGCAATATATTACGGCATAACTTTATTTTGCCTCCAAGCCATCGGTGGTAATTCTACGGCAGCATTATCAAAATATATCTTTGGCGTTTGTCATATTGCGCGGATATTTTGTAATTTTGCCGTCAAAATTCAATTGATATGCAAGAAAATCATCACATTTTGCTCCGCGCCGTGAGCCCTACGCTTAAATATATGGGCGGAATTACGCTCCAAAATCCGCACTCTTTCACCATCGCTCGTGGCAAAATGTACACCATAATCGGCGAAAACGGTTGCGGAAAATCCACATTGGGCAATATTATTGCCAATGGATGGAATTTCACCACCAATGTAATCGAGGGCGACAAAAAGTCGCTTACTATCGAGAGGGTGGAGTTCTCCGACATTCACACCCTCACGGGATTTAGCGGTGCTTACTATCAGCAGCGTTTCGAGTCGATGATGAACGACGATATCCCTACCGTGGAGCAACTGATAGCCGAAAAAATCGCTCCTGATGTGTGGCAGGAAATGACCGAGCGACTCCATATTGCCGACATTTTGCACAAACGCATCAACTACCTCTCGAGCGGCGAATTGCGCAAATTTCTGCTCATCAACATCCTCACGTCGCGACCCGACATTCTGATTATCGACAATCCTTACATCGGCCTCGATGCCGATAGTCGCCTGCTCTTCAACTCTCTATTGGGCAATGTAATAGCCGACGGCACCACCATAATCATGCTGCTGTGCAACCCTAACGAGATTCCGCAATTCACCGATTATGTAATTCCTATGGAGCACTTGTCGATAGGCGAAACCATAGCCGTAACCAATCAAAACTATAGCGAGGTGGTGCAAAGCTCTCAACGACTGTTTCATGCGCCTTCGCAACTCGAGAATCTGCCCGATTGGTCGGTGCCCGACGATTGCTGTTTCTCCAATGCTTTTGTTCTCGATAATTGCAATGTGATGTATGGCTCAAATGTGATTCTCAAAGGCGTGAATTGGACCGTTAGCCGCGGCGAAAAATGGGCTCTGCTCGGCGAAAACGGTTCGGGCAAATCCACCTTGCTCAGCCTGGTGTGCTGCGACAATCCACAGGGCTACTGCAACGATATTACCATATTCGACCATCGTCGCGGCTCCGGCGAAAGCATCTGGGACATTAAACGACACATAAGCTACATCTCGCCCGAAATGCATCTCTACTTCAATGGCAACAAGCAGGTGCTCGAAGTGGTGGCAAGCGGTCTGCACGACATGAAGGGATTGTATCTGCGAGCCTCTCAATCGCAACGCGAAAAAGCTATGCTCTGGATGTCTGCTTTCGGCATCGAAAGCCTCGCCGAACGGCGTTTCTGCACTCTATCAGGCGGCGAACAACGATTGGTGTTGCTGACTCGCACTCTCATACGCCAATCGCCGTTGCTTATCCTCGACGAACCCCTACATGGTCTCGACATGGCTAAAAAGCAATGGGTGAAAAAAGTGATTGAACACATCACTCACAACAACCCCGTAACGCTAATCTACGTCACCCACTACACCGACGAAATCCCCGCCTCCGTCGACCACACATTCACTCTCACAAAATACCGTTCTCAGCAACAATAAGAATTCCTACCGACACAAAAATTCTTACAGATAATCAGCTTGGAAATATTTGAGCAAAAAACCAAACGCAGCCGCCCACTCACCGAAGCACGACCTGAAAATCGAACGCCCGAGCGCAGCGAGTGGCTCTTAGCTGTCGGCTAAGAGCCACTCGGATTTCGCCCGCGGCATTCATCCCACCCCGCGGCAAAATTAATTATTTCACTTCCAGGCGAGTGGCTACGCTTTCGGCGCCGAGGTAATAGGCGCGAACTCTTATGAGTTTGGCATCACCCACGGGCACAGGGGCTGTCCAAAGTGCCGATTGCTCGGTGGGCGCACTGCCGTCGGTGGTATAGCGCACTGTCATGCCGGGATATGGTGTGTTTACCACCAACTTACCATCTTCAATAACTGCTCCGGGTTGCGCCACATGAAACTTCGCGCCGCTGCGCTGCAGATATGGCAATTCGCGCAAACCTATCTTCAGATTATATTGTGCACGAGCCTCCTCATATTTCTTGCGGTCGAGGCTGCCTTCGCCCCACTCGGGCCGCGCATTCCAAGCACGCTCCACGAGTCCGAATATCTTGGGAAATATATAACTCTGCACCATATCGTAGCTGCGTATGGTTTCCGACCATAATTGGGCTTGCAAACCTATAATATTCTCGGGCTTAAGCAGTTGCGGCTTACCATCGGCTGCTTTGACAAGGTCTTTGGGTTTGCCGGTCCATTCCATCTGTGCCGAGCGATAGATATTATAGGGCAATGTCTCCCAACTGCGTATTTCGTCCACACATCCGCCCCAAGTAAGTCCGTTTTCGAGTTCATGCGGACGATAAGTGAGGTCGAGATAGAGATTATTCACATTAGAAAGTATTACGGGCACTCCGCGATTGGCGAGGTCGTAGGCTATGGTGTCATCGCGGCCGAGGGTGCTCCACACATTCACGCCGGCGAGTTGCTCGGCTATCTCGTTGTTATAGGCATCGCTGTGTCCTGTCGACACTTCTTGCCATCCTTCCACCTTAATGCCTTGCTTGAAGAGCCAACCCGATATGCGTTTGAAATAATATTCCGACACCTCGCGCTCGGTGGTAAAGTGATTTTCGTTCATCAGTCGACTCACTTGCTTGGAGTGCTTCCAGCATCCTTTTGCCACTTCGTCGCCACCGAGATGTATCACATCGAGCTGCAATCCTGCATCGGAATACATCTTTTGCATCTCGCGCACTATCTTCTTGAGCAGGGTGTAGGTGCCGGGCACAGCGGGATTGAGCACATTGTCGTGAAATCCTTGTGCCGAGAAGAACCGTGTGGTGTCGGAGAGGTCGAAATTGCGATAGCGATTGGCTTCCTCGGGGTCGGTGTCGATGTATTTCGCATAGCGATGACGCATCGCCACTATGGCTGCTCGCGAGTGGCCGGGGGTCTCTATTTCGGGTATCACTTTCACGCCGCGTTCGCGGGCATATTTGAGCATTTCCACAAATTGGCTGCGGGTGATATAGCCGTTGGCTGGTGCTTTGCCGTCGTCGGGATCACCCGAGCCGCCATAGGTGGGCATCAGATGCCCTGCGCTATAGTCGTTGAGCGTAAATCCCTTGCGCGATGCCACTTCGGTGAGTTCGGGCACGCCGGGAATCTCGAGGCGCCACGCTTCATCGTCGTTGAAGTGAAACTGGAATCGATTGATTTTATACGCTGCGAGCCTGTCTATCAGGTCGAGCAGTTGCTCATAGGGCGTGAAGTTGCGCGCCACATCGAGCATCATGCCGCGATAGGCAAAATCGGGATAATCGCACACCTCGGCCTCGGGGATGGTGCCATCGGTGCTTCGTTCGAGCACTGCGGCAAGGGTTTTGATGCCATTGAGCACGCCTTCGCGGCTCTGACCCACGATGGTTATCTCTTTCTTGCTCACTTTCAGCTCATAATACTCGCTGTTGGTGCTTATGCTCGGGCGCATCTCGAGGAGGAGTTTCATCGTTGCCTTGTCGCTCACCTCCACTCCGGCGCGGGCGAGTCGCTCGGTAAGATAGTCCGTAACGGTGTTTAGGTAGGCAGGACTTATCGCCACTTTCACCGATTGTGGCACAGCGAGCGTGCCGCCTTTGAGCTTCACTTCCTTAGGCGTGGGGAAAATATCGTATGCGCCACCGCCATAGCTCACTCCTGCGGGGTTGGAGATGGCATTGTCGGCATATACATAATTACCGTCGGGATAATTGGCAAAATCATAGAGCGACGACTGCTCGCTACCGCCGGGTTCGGCTTTCTCGAGTGTTACGGGCAGTGCTTTCTGAGTGCCGTCGTACACAAAATGTGCGCCGTCGGGGCTGTCGCTGATATTGCGAAACGAGCCGCCGAATATCACATTCACCGTCACTTCTTCGCCGGGTTGAAGGGTGCGATAGCGCTCATTGGGCTTGAGTTGGCAATAGTTGTTGTTCACTATCGGTTTTATGTCCATCGCTTGGGCGTCGTCGGTCTTCACTGAGTTGGAGAACTTATTGAAATACAGTGCCCAATTGGCTTCGAGCGGAGCGTTGCTGATGTTTCGGAAGGTGAATTGCGATATATATTCTCTACCGCAATTCTTCACCATTTGCCATTTCACGCTCACGGGGCTGTTTTGTGCCGTCACTGCCAAAGCGTAGCCACACACTATTGCCGCCATTGTAATTATTTTTCGCAACGAGTTATTCATAATAGTAAGATTTTTGAGTGTATTAATTTTTTTGTAGCTAATATCATTATCATTTCATCTGCTTGAGCAGACTCTCGAGCAGCACTTCGCAGGAGTCTTCGAGCAGGTCGAGCACGAGTTCAAAACCTTCGGCGCCTTCGTAATATGGGTCGGGCACATAGTCGTAGTTGGGAAATTTGGTGATATATCGGCCCATCATCACTATTTTGCGCTCTTCGTCTACGGTGGCTGCCATCCGGCTTAGGTTGCGGCGATTGCTTTCGTCCATTGCCACTATCACATCGAAGTCTTCGAAATCGCTTCCCTTAATTTGACGCGAACGGTGCGTGAGCATATAGCCGCGCTTCGAGGCATGGCTGCGCATCCTGTAGTCGGGCATATCGCCTGCGTGACCGCCATAGGTGCCTGCCGAGTCGAGATAAAAGCGGTCGCTGAGTCCGCGGCGGTCTATCATAGCTTGCATCACACCCTGCGCTGCCGGCGACCGGCATATATTGCCCAGGCACACAAACAGCACTTTCATGGGCTTCTTCTGATTGGAGTTATCGTGTTTCGTCATTTTTTCGAAGTTAGTGTAATTATTCTTATTTCATCAATAATGTATCCCTCATGCGGCGAGCGGCGGTGTCGGTGCATCGAGCGGTGCCAAGGCGCATTTTCATAGTTTCGTAGCCTCGAAGCATGGCATCGCGAGCTTCGCCGTCGGGCAAAAGCGACTCAAGGTGTGCTGCCACGGCATCGGCTGTGCAGTCGCTGAGCAGCAGTTCGGGTATCACCTCCGAGCCTGCTATCAGATTTGGCAACGACACATATTTCACCTTCAGCACATAGGGATATATTCGTTTCAGCCACTTACTGCCGCCCATGCGATAGCACACCACTTGCGGAGTGCCAAGCACTGCTGTCTCGAGCGTGGCTGTGCCCGAGGTGACAAGTGCCACGCGCGCATGGCTCACCAGTTCGAAGGTCTGCTGCTCTATCACCACGGCATCGCGCTTGGCGCCTGCTTGTGCAAGCACCTCGTCGTAGAGCGCACGGTCCACACCGGGTGCGCCGGCTATCACTATCTGATATTCATCGAGATAGCGCTTCGATGCCTCGAGCATTATGGGCAGATTGTCAAGTATCTCTTTCACGCGGCTGCCGGGCACAAGGGCTATTATGGGCAGCCCGCGAAGCCCGTTTTTCCACTTAAACACATCGGCATCGGCAAAATGCAGGCGTGCCTCGGCTATCTCGCCCACCGTGGGATTGCCCACATATTCCACCGCATAGCCATGGCGAGCAAAAAACTCGGTTTCGAAAGGCAATATTGAGTAGAGTGTGGTGATATATTTCTTTATTTGCTTCACGCGATATTCTTTCCATGCCCACACCTTGGGCGAGATGAAGTAGAAGGTCTTCACTCCGCGCTTATGGGCATATTTCGCCACCTTGAGGTTGAACGATGGATAATCGATTAGCACCACCGCATCGGGGGCATACTCATCGATTACTGCTTTTGCCGTTTTCAGAAACCCCAATATAGGGCCAAGATGCTTCACCACCTCCACTATGCCCATATATGCCATATCTTTATAATGCACTATGGGTTGCGTGCCGGCGGCTTGTGCCATCTTGTCGCCACCGAAAAAGCGGATCTCGGCTTCGCCATCGAGTGCGCGTAGCGAGCGTATCAATTCCGACCCATGTATGTCGCCTGACGCCTCTCCTGCTATGATAAAATATTTCATCGCTCTTGTATAATATTCTTGCGTTACAATTTTTCAAAGGTACAAATTTTTCACCGCTCACCAAAAATATTATCGCCATTTTCGCTTTTTCCGCCCCGACGACACGACACGCCACCTACGCGCCTTTTCGTGCATTTCTTATCCACTAACTTGTGCTAAACAAAAATTTTGATTTTAAATTAACTTTCCGCAAAAGATTATATAAGCAATCATGCCGTTAAGCATTGTCAAATCAAAAATAATCTTATATATACCAAAGATTAATTAAAATATATTTCGTAAATTTGCCACAATTCAATGACAATTAAACATTATAACAATGAAGAATATCGAAGAAAGAAATAAACAAATAGCAGATTTTATAGATGCTATTTCTGTTGCGCGAGATTGCAACGTGGATTTAGAATCAATTGTACTGCCCACAACAATGTCTTATATTGGAGGCGACAATGGTGGTGATTGTATTAACGAACAGTATGATCAATGCAATAAAGCAGAGAATAAAGGGAACTGCAAAAACTACAACAGCGCATGTTCAAAATCGACTAACAGAGGGTCTTGTTTAAACACCACATTAGGTAGAGGAGATGTTGAAGGCGAGACGAAACCAATAGTTCCATAGCTTGCTACTAATATTTCCACAATATAAAAATGAGGTTTCTTACGTCCTGTGAATAAGAAATCTTAACCCTCTTAGAGGAAATTTCTTAATGCTCTATATTTTATATGTTAACATAGGATATGAAATGTAGTAATTATAATAACATATTACATATTAACGACAAGCTTACATTATTATTTAATTCCTATTCCGGAATCTTTATTGCAGTAAAGAATCGGAGTATTCTCAAAAATGAAAATCTTTTAGAATTAAGTAATGATAGCGTTATATATAAGCAATTAGTAGATTGCGGATTCCTTGTCGATGACTCAGTTGACGAATATGCAAAATTATGCAATCTAATAACCGAGACTGAAAACAATACTGACGAATATATTTTACACGTTAATCCGACTTTAGATTGCAATTTAAATTGTTGGTATTGTTATGAGAATCACATTGCTAATTCAAAAATGCCTGAAACTATTGTATCAAACATTATAAAATTTGTAGCCAAACTAATTGGGCAAAACAGGATTAAACGCTTCGAGCTGGGCTTTTTTGGAGGAGAACCGTTATTCTATTTTAATCAAATAGCTAAAGTCTTAATAAACGAGATTAACGAATTATGCTTAGACAATGGCGTTTTGTTTAGTGTACATTTCACATCAAATGCAACTTTGTTAAACGATTCTATAATATCATATTTAGCAAAATATCGTTGTGGATTTCAGATAACTCTTGACGGAGATAATCAATATCATAATCAAATTAGGCATTTTAAAAATGGAATAGGCACTTTCGAAATAATTATTTCAAATATAGAAAAGCTAGTAAAGACAGGGATTGATGTTATTATTCGCATTAATTACACATCCGATAATGTATGTTCGCTATCAAAATTAGTTAACCGACTATCAAAAATCGACGATAAATATCGACAAGTCATCAAGATTGACCTACAACGAGTTTGGCAAGACCGCAAAACCGGAGAAGATGATACAGAAGTCATTATAAAACATATTCGGCATAAACTTAATGAGCATGGGTATAAAGTATTAGCAAATTTTATTCCACATAATGTAAAAAACATTTGCTACGGAGACAAAATTAATCATAGTGTCATAAACTATAATGGAGATGTCTTCGCTTGTACAGCTCGTGATTTTTCAGAATCAAACAGGATAGGTTATTTAGAAACAAATGGTGCAATTATCTACGATGAAAACATTTTGAGACAAAGAAATAATGCGAAACTACAAAAACAAGTGTGCCGAACATGCAGAATTGCACCCATATGCGGAGGAGGATGCAAGCAATGCGCGTTAGAAGATTTAGGGAACAATAATTGCACATTTGGGTATAACGAAAATGATAAAAACAACATCATTTTAGATATATTTGAGCATTCATATAATTTAGGCTAAAGAACCGTTTACTCATGAAAAAAGGCATGCGTTTACTCGTAAAAATATTATTTCAAGCATTAATACTTGTTTGTTTCCAAAATGTCGTTTTACATGCCAATGACACAATTGCCGCAAAACAGTTAGAAGACATTATAATTTTAAACAAACGCTGCTGGGTAGAAAAAGAAAAAATTATAATCATTCCAAATAAAAAAGAGAAACAGCTTTCAAATAGTCCTGCTTCATTAATCGGCACTATGCACTTGGCGATGTTAAAAGAAAAAGATGGCGAAATAGTAACATTGTCAGGAGAACGAGCAAACATATTTATTAATGGGATAAAAGCAGATAAAGTTGATATAGCAACATTTTGGCCCAAAAATGTAAAACGCATTGAATATTATGAATCTACCAGTAATCCAAAATATAGTGGAGCAAGGAATGTAGTTGATTTTATAGTGCAAGAGTATTCTGTGGGTGGAGTAGCTCGACTTGATGCCTTACAAAAGTTTCCGGCATATGGTTATTATTCTGCTTCCTCAAAAATTTCATATAAAAAATTATCTTTTGGGGCACTCGTATACGGCAACTATTTTCATG
>SFTJ01000022.1 GCA_004563195.1 bacterium | reverse complement strand
TAAAGACTGAGACAAAATCGGGGGTCTTTCGGGTCACTTATTTTGACAGTTTAATCTGGTATTCCGACGATTTTCAATCAAAAAACGTCGCAAAATATGCGTTATTCCAAGGATTCTTTTGGCGATTCTACATTATTTTCGTAATTTCGTCGCATAATTTGCGACGATATATATAAAATAATGTCGCATAAAGATAGACTATGTATATACACGAAAGAGATAATTGGACAAACTTCCGATGGGACGAGTCTCAGGTATCGCTCCTTCAAGAGGTGGTATGCCGTAAGCAAGGTATGCTTTACGGCAGGTTGAGTTCGCTTGGTTTTGACAGCAAGTTACGTGCTATGGCAGAGAACTTGACTCACGATGTGGTATATTCATCAGAGATTGAAGGCATACGCCTGAATGTGGATCAGGTACGCTCTTCCATTGCCGGGAAACTGGGAATAGAAAACGTTAGATATACAGCACCTTCACACTATGTTGACTCTGTTGTTGTTGTTATGCTTGAAGCAATACAGCACTACGACAAGACTCTCAGTAAAGAGAAACTATGTGCATGGCAAGCTGCATTCTTTCCAGCCGGCTATAGTGAAGGTAGTAAGATTGAAGTTGGTCAGTACCGTACGAACGAGGAGCATATCATAAGCGGAATGTTCGGACGTGAGAAGATACACTACATAGCACCATCACCTGAGCGTGTGGAAGAAGAGATGCACAAATTTCTCACCTGGTTTGATGCTGATGAACCTATAAGCAGCATCATCCGTTCTGCTGTTGCCCATTTCTGGTTTGTGAGCATTCACCCATTCGAGGATGGCAATGGCAGATTGGCTCGCATTCTTTCCGACATGCTTCTGGCAAGAGGAGAAAAGAGCGAATTCCGCTTCTACAATGTTTCATCGCAAATCAACAAAGACAAGAAGCACTACTACGACATTCTGGAACGAATGCAGCATGGAGATGGTGACATTACCGAATGGTTGGTGTGGTACATGCAGAAGTTGGTTGACGCCCTCGATGAAGCTGAGACCATCATCACAACGATTCTCAACAAGAGTTTCTTCTGGCAGAAGGTATCTTCCGTACCGATGACAAAGCGACAGACACAAATGCTCAATATCTTCCTTGACAGGTATGAAGCAAAGATAACTTCAAAGACCTGGGCGACATTGGCGAAATGCTCCAAGGACACAGCCATACGAGATATTCAAGACTTGTTAGACAAGAACATCTTGGTGGAGGACATCCCAGGAGCAAAGCGTCCAAGCTATTCCATCGTCTATGATGCAGAAGACCTCACACAGTTCTTCACTGACGTGAACATCATCGAAGAGAACGGTGCTCACTATCTCAAAGCCTTGTTCAAAGGCAAGAAACCCATAAGCGAAAGGATTCTGCAGCTCGATGCAGAGAGATTCCGGAAAGGAGATCTTCCGCTGTCGAATCTGCTTAGTAAGTACTGCTCATATATAGCCCAAAGTAATTGAGATAATCTCATTTTTTTATAACCTCTGCCACGACATGGCGTAGCTTTCGTGTACTTTTGCAGAAAAATTCGATTTTATATGGCAGACAATGATAGAGGACAAAGCCTAATTACCAAATACGTCTGGGTGATAGAGACCATCTATCGCAGACGTAAGATCTCGTTCAAAGAACTGAACGAGTTGTGGCTCCGTGATGATATCAGCAGAGGTGTGAACATTCCCAAACGTACCTTTGACAACTGGCGTTATGTCATCTGGGATATGTTCGGTATCAGCATAGTCAATGAGAACCGTGGTGAATACCGCTACTATATCGAAAACGAGGAAGACATAAGTAAAAACGGACTTCGTTCTTGGCTATACAACACTTTCTGTGTTAGCAATGCCTTGGCGAACAGCCAAAGCATCAAAGACCGCATCATTCTGGAATATGTGCCCTCTGGACAGAACTACCTTCAGCCCATCATTGAGGCTATGAAGGAAAACCGTGTACTGAACATGACCTACCACAGTTATTGGAAGGATGAGGAGAACAATTTCAATATACAGCCATACTGTGTGAAGTTGTTCCGTCAGCGTTGGTACATGGTCGCTCGAAGTACCTATTCCTATTATTATGAAAAAGGCCCACGTATCTATTCCCTGGATCGTATCAAATATCTTCATGCAACAGATGAGACATTTGAAATGCCAAAGAACTGGACGGCAGAGGATTTCTTTGACGGCTGCTTTGGAATCATTGCTGAACAGTCTGTGAAGATACAACCAGTCAAACTGAAAGTATCAGCAGGACAAGCCAACTACATCCGTGATTTGAAGATGCACGAGTCGCAGGAAGAGATTGAACGTAATGAAGAATACAGCATCTTTACCTTTAATCTCCGTCCAGAATTTGACTTCCAGCAAGAACTTCTCTGGAACGGTGAGGATATGGAAGTGCTAGAACCTCTCTGGCTCCGTAAAGAAATTGCCGGAAAGATTAAAAGAATGTGGAACAAATATAATAAGAATTAAGATGAAAGTATATACACATTATTTAGAAGAAGGAGCATGTTTTAGGTGGAGAACTCTGCTTCAATTTGGTAATTCATGGGATATAATAGGGTCAGTTGTAATGAAAAATCCGGGCACAGCTGCTCCCAAATGTCAAGTTACTGATAAAAATACTTTGAAATTATTATCGTTCTTCGATAACACCATGTATGATTGGTTTGAGTTTTCGCCAGACTCAACCATGAATTGTGTTGGTGATTTGTTTGCTTATTACTATGATAAAAGCAACAAAAATGATTTGCAAGGTGTAGTTCAAATCTTCAATCTTTTTTATCTGAGAGAAGGAGACCTGGGTAAAGCATTGGAATTGCATAAAAAGAACAAATTCCCTTTTGCATCAGAAGAAGAGATTATACAAAATGACATTTCACAATTGAAAGCGCCAATATATCTTGGCTTTGCAGGCCTAGCATTTGACAAATACTATGCAGATAGAGCAAAGAGATTCCTTGATGCTTCCTTAATGTTAGGAATGAATTACCTCAGTCCTAATATCTCAGAAAATAAATATGTGCATCCGCAATATTTGATGTTGTTTGGCAAGTATTCGGCTACGAGCATCAAGGCGAGAATGCAATTTAAACAGAACTCTTTGCAACCTATGGGTTTGGATAAGGCATTAGCTGATATACCTAAGAAATTTACAAACACAGATTTGTTAAAAATCACAGAATCCATTACTCGTCAATTGAAAGAAACTGGTTATCAAGAATATGAAACTAATAGATTCGTAATAACAGAAGACATAGGAATGTCGGTCTTAAAAGATGGATATATAGGCTGTCGTCCTCAAATGCTTCGTGGTTATAATTATTACTCTTCTAATGGATATAGAAAGTATATTCAGTTTGATAAATTCATTGAAGTATTAAACACCTTAGGATATGATACTTCAGAAGAACAGCAATTGCATTCTTGGTTTGGACGAAAGCATTTCTTGGATTATGGTGCCTCTGAAGCTTAAATCGTAGCTGCTATTAAGAGAGAAATCGTTGAAATTCAAAACTTATTGAATTCTTAATTTAGCGTATGAAAGATTTTGCAGCAATAGATTTCGAAACAGCCAATAATGAGCGTTCTTCGGTTTGTTCCGTTGGAATAGTCATTGTCCGTAATGGTGAGATAGTAGATTCGTTCTACTCTCTCATCCAACCAGAGCCGAACTATTATAACTACTGGTGTTCACAGGTTCATGGTCTTTGTCATGAAGATACCGATGATGCGCCTGTGTTCCCGAAAGTATGGGCACAGATAGAACCAATGATAGAAGGTCTTCCACTTGTAGCTCATAATAAGCCTTTTGATGAGGGGTGTCTGAAGTCAGTGTTCCGCGTCTATCAGATGGACTACCCTGACTATGAGTTTTACGACACACTTTGCGTTTCGCGGCGAGTACTCCCTAATTTAGAAAACCACCAGCTTCAAACTGTAGCCGCAGCTTGTGGTTATGAGTTAGAAGATCATCACCACGCACTTGCTGACGCAGAAGCTTGTGCCTGGATAGCAAGAGAAATATTGTAAAATGTTTAACTTTTAATTTTTATTGTTATGTTTGTATTAATGATGCCAACCATTGAAAGTATTTGCGAAGATTATGGTTTTGACTATTATGATGATAGTAATACGAGAGAGCTTCTTGAACGACAAGGCCTAGAAGCTTATCAAATAGAAGTAAATGATGGTGAGTCTTTTGAGATTCCCCAATGTTTTACTGGTAGAATTGAACAAGACGAGCAGAATTATTATAAAAAAGTCTTAGTAGATGAGGATATGGATTATTATGAGCGAGAGGTAATCCAAGATGATTTGCCTTCTGGCCTCTACCAGTTAGATAAAGATGAGATAACTGTGAAACAAATCTACCAAACAGATGTATTCTAATTATAATCCCGACGAAGTTATGAACATTCAAGAAGAAATTGTAAAATGGGCTGAAAAGTATGTCCCAGAATTCAACAAATTGTCAGAAAAGTATAATACATCATATTATACACAGTCCCCATTAAATTGTATAGATGGTGAGGTTGACCTCATGCTTATAGGAATAAATCCAAAAGGGAATCTTGGGGAAGGGTCAAGTAAGAAGACGACAGAAGAGTATCTTGCAGGAAATCCTTAT
The DNA here is from genome assembly GCA_004563195.1 of bacterium. Classification (GTDB taxonomy): domain Bacteria; phylum Bacteroidota; class Bacteroidia; order Bacteroidales; family Muribaculaceae; genus SFTJ01. The sequence goes on along the minus strand of SFTJ01000022.1, from coordinate 32,524 downwards.
TGGTCAGAACGATTTACTAAAGAGGGAAAGACTGCTTGGAGATATAATCATGGAGCAAGATTCTTTTTGGGATTTGATGATTTTTGTCATGATGAGAGCATAGATAATGACAAGAAAACAGTTTGGACAAATCTCTCTCCATTTGAGTCAAAAAATGGCAACAACGATCTCAGGAAAGAGCTAATGGAAATAGGTATAAAAAGCACTCTCGAACTAATAGGTATAATTCGCCCCAAACGGATCATATTGTTAGGTATAAAAGCATTTGCACAATTAGAGAAATCGCAAGAAAGGCAAAAAATAGAGTACTCTAAAGTATTTTCAAACATCAAAGCACAGGTTGGCCGGATTAATAATATACCAACGGTATGTCTTACTCATCCTTCTGGGCAATGGGAAGTTTCTAATAAATTTAATTCTATGTTTGTCTTTCTTCATGAATTAGCAGAAATAACGAATAAAAAAGGTGATGTAAAGCCTCTAAAAGAGGTTGTTAAAATAATGCATGATGAAATGAAATTGTGGCAAGATAGGGTTGTTTTATAAAAAAGACAACTTTTTCAATAAATCCCAAAGGCCTCTGCCACCAGTTGGCAGAGGTCTTTGTTTATTTTGCACCACAATTCGTACAATTTGGGAAAAATGATTTTTTGCGAGTATAATGAAAAGAAAAACAGACAACACAGAAAAATGGAGTCACAAACATGACTACCCTATTGAAGAGGTATGGAACACTTATCATACTTTGTCACAGATTATAGAAACTCGCTTACAAGCATTCAAAGCTCTTGACAAGCATGGTTATCCGCCAGACTTCGATGATATGCGGAAATGGAACAAGACCATTCAGATGATGGCTGATGCCTTTGAGTTGTTGAAGTATGCAGCTTCATATACAGAAGATGAGAGACGAAGAATCGAGCAGGGACTTGATCTGTTCCGTAAATATTATTGTTATTTAAGGGATTAATAATAAAATAGAACAAATATGAGAACTCAAAATTTTGTACATCTGAATGTGCACTCCCATTATTCAATAAATGATGGATGCGCCAGCATAAAGGAACTGGTTGATGCTGCCATCAAAGAAAAGATGCCCGGCGTAGCTATTACTGACAATGGTAACATGTTTGGCGTGATGGAGTTTTTCGACTATGTTTCTCGTATCAACAATGAAAGACGGCAGAAGGGGAAGAAACCTTTTAAGCCTATCATTGGTTGTGAACTGTATGTCGCACCAGGTGCAAAGGAGGACAAGAAGCTTACCAAGAACGCTTGCGCCGATTTCAAAGAAGTGATAGATAATGGGTATGAAAATATTCCCCTATTTAATAATGCACTTCACAGCCATATTTATTGTAGGAGTGCTCGGGTGCGAATTTTTACTTGCCGGTTGAGAGTAGGGCCATGTACCCGTTTTATATCAAAATATTGGGACATCGTTTGCTGTGATGTCCCATTTTTTTAGTAATTTTGATAACTTTTTATCACACTTGATGTTTTTATTATGAAAGGACTACGACTTTATAAATACGAAAAACTTTGCAGCAAGAAGACTATCGAAGATCTTTTTGCTTCAAAAAACAATTCGGTAAAGTCATATCCCATTCGCCTTATCTACACCATAGAGCCTTTCAAGGGCACGCCGGCTCAGTTTTATATTTCGGTGCCTAAGCGCAAAATTCGCCACGCTGTGGACCGCGTGCTTATGCGCCGACGCATTCGCGAAGCTTATCGCCTCAATCGCGACATATTTCTACCTATCCTCAAGCAAAACTCGCTTTCGGTGAATATTGCCATCATCTATATGCACGACAATATTTGCGACTACGCTCTCGTGGAAGAAAAACTCAAGAATGCACTCACCTCGCTTGCCGAAATTATTGCTGACTACAAGCATCAATAAGCTTAGTGTTATGAAACATCTGCTCTCCACATTGCTCATATTGCTCATACAGTTCTACCGAAAGTGCATTTCGCCGCTCTTTCCGCCTTGCTGTCGCTACACACCCACTTGCAGCCAATATGCAGTGGAAGCTATCACCAAATACGGCCCTTTCAAAGGCACATGGCTTGCCATTAAGCGCATAGCTCGCTGCCATCCCTGGGGTGGAAGCGGATACGACCCGGTGCCTTGATATTATAGTATTTTTTTCATACGCAATATGAATATTATCGACTGCCACACTCACGATGCTTCGGCGAGCAATGCTATAATCAATATCAATAGCCTTAGCGACGCCGTAAACAGCTCTTTGCACTATTCGGCAGGTATTCACCCATGGAATGCCGAAAACGCCACAGAAAGCCTCTTTTTGCGTCTGGAGCAGCTTCTGCAACTCGGCAATGTGTTGGCAGTGGGAGAGTGCGGCATCGATAAAGCCATAGCCACTCCCATCGATGTGCAGCAAAGCGTGATGATGCGCCAAGTGCTGCTCTCCGAAAAGTATCAAAAACCACTCATAGTGCACTGCGTTCGCGCCTGGCAGGAAATCATAGCTCTGCACAAAACCATAAAGCCCTCGCAGAAGTGGATAATTCACGGATTTCGCGCCAAACCCACCGTACTTGATACTTTACTCAAAGAAGATTTTTTAATCTCCTACGGGCCGTTATTCAACGCCCAATCGCTTATCAACACTCCCATCGACCGCCTGCTTATCGAAACCGACGAAAGCCACCAATCAATCGATTTTGTAACCAACACCATTTCTTCTACTTTAGGTATACCCACTTCTCATCTTATACAAGCCGTTTCTCTTAATATGAGCCGCTGCTTCTCTATTTAACAGCCGTAGTAGTAATAGGAGAAGTTATAGTGTAGTATATTTAAATCATTACTATATTTTGATGTTATACACATTTCCACAAGTCGTTATTATTATTTTTTTCTTTTTCTTTTTTTAAAAAACAAATTATAACTACTACTATTATGCCTGTTAAAAGCGATGATAACTTTTTGGCCTAAATATTGCTTTTTTAGTTATTAATCGTAGAGAAAACGAGTATTAACAAGTTATTAAATTATAAAATGCTTAGAATAAACGCTTTAACAGGTTTATCCACAAGTTGTGAAAAACTATGCTAACTCATAAGTTTATAGTGATAACCTTGTTAATTACCCTTCTCCGGGCGGTGGATTCTATTATGAAAACCTTGTGATAAATAATTTTGATTATATGAAAGAAAAATATATTTGTACAAAACATCGTAATTTCAAAATATATTATCACTTAGTTTTATAAAAGTTATTCGGGTGTATTCACAGAGTTTTCCACAAGTTGTGAATAGTGAAAAATAATGGTTACTTTTGCAAAGAGAAAAACTCTAAACTAACAACAAATAACAATTGAGAGAGCTTATGGACAACAAGAAGAAGAGCATGCTCGAGTTGCAGCGCATAACGTGCGAAGAATTTAAGAAAGCCGAAAAGATACCGCTTGTGGTGATACTCGACGATGTTCGCAGTCTCAACAATATAGGAAGTATGTTTCGCACAGCCGATGCTTTTGTGGTGGAGCATATCTATCTGTGCGGCATTACTGCCACTCCTCCTCATCCCGATATACATAAAACAGCCCTTGGCGCCGAAGATTCGGTGAGTTGGACTCACTACGATGATGTTATGCAATGTGTAAATGATCTCAAGTGCAAAGGTTATAAAATATGCTCTATCGAGCAAGTGCACAATAGCATAAGTCTTCCACAATTTACTATCAACACTTGTGAGCATTATGCCGTGGTGCTTGGCAATGAGGTGAAGGGTGTGAAGCAGGAGGTGATAGATGCCAGTGATTATTGCATAGAGTTGCCTCAGTGTGGCACCAAACATTCTCTCAATGTGTCGATTACCGCCGGACTGGTAATGTGGGACTTCTTTAAGGCTTTTAAGAATCTCAATAGGTAGTGTAAATATTATCCATTTAAGTATAAAAAAGGCTGTATCCTGAAACAAACATTCATTGGGATACAGCCTTTTTTTTAGTATTGATATTATTATTTGGTGCTTATAGGCAGATTCACGGTGTCGCGAATGTGTATGTCCTGTTGCGGGAAAGGAATTTCTATATTATGTTGGTTGAGAGTGTTATAGATATTCTCTTTCACTTCCGACATAAAGCCTATTTTTTCTTCCACAAGCACCCACAATAGCACTGTTAGGTTCACACTGCTGTCGCCGAAGTCGGAGAAGCTCACTTTTACGGTGCTGCCTGCCTTAATGAGGTTGGGTGAATTTTCTTTCTTAGTGTCGATGAGTTGGTTAATGCTATTGATGAGCAATTCGCGCACTTCTTGCACATTGGTGCCGTAGGATACTCCTATAGGCACCTTAATTAGTTCATATTTGTGGTTGCGGGTGAGGTTCTTGAAGTTTTTGGTGAATAGCTGTGAATTCAAGAATGCTATCACACAACCATCGTTGGTAACTATCTGGGTACTCTGATAGGTGATTGAATCCACCTTACCTGCTATACCGTCGCACTCTATAAAGTCGCCTATGCGTATTCTACCGGTCATCAGCGACAGGCCGTAGAAGAAGTTTTCGAGCAAGTCCTTCATAGCAAAACCCATACCGGTGGCAAGACCGGTGGTGATGATGGTGATGCCGCTCTTGGGCACATTGAGCATATAGAGTATGAATATAAAATAGCTGCCCCACACAAGTATGGTGATAATGTTGTTGGCAAGAGTGGTGTTGGTGCTGGGTGGAAGTATGTTGTCGGTTTCCACACCTTGTGCTTCCATAATTTTTCGCTCTGCTTCCATCTTTATCTCTATGCGCTTCTTGTGCACCGACTTATAGAGTGCATGACCTGCATAGTTGACGTATTTAAACACAAAGAAGAGTGATATCACGAAGCATATCTTGATAATCGACAATTTCAAGAATGAGGTGTCGATGAAGTTATACGAAAGGTAAGATATGAACAAGTCGTTCATATCAAACAGGTCGGCTGCCATATACAAGCTAAGCAACACCGACACCACTGCAGTGATAGGGATTGTGGCTATATTTATGAGGTCGAAGAAATAGGTTTTATCTATATATTCGCCCTTAGCCATATTGTTGCGTATGTTTTCCTGAAGTTTGTATACGGTCTTATTGAGTTTTATAGTGTTTTCTTCTATTTGCTTGGTTATCTCATCTTTTTCTTCTTGAGTTTGTGCGGTAAGCAATTTTTGCTCAAGCGATTCTATGAGTTCCTTTATAGGAGTGGTAGGCAATTTTCCACCATGAGCGCGCTTATATTGCTTCTGCAACTGTTTTATGATATATTTTTTCTCATATATGCGGCTTATGTCGTAGAAGAACAATATGGTTTGAATGCTTGCCAACTGGAATGTCCACCATATCATCACTTCCACGGCGAGCAATGTGTAGCCTATAAACGACAGCGCACAAGCCAAAATCATTGCCACAAGCGATATGCTGCTGAACAGCAAGTCGGTGCCCGGAATGTTTACCGAGCGTTTGCGCAGCACGCGTCCTTGCCATATAGTGAAAAGCAATATAATGGGCGGGAATATGAGGTTTACGGTGTTGTTAGGAATAAACACTATGCGGAATGCTATCACTATAAATGCCATAAGCAAGAACGGTGTATATTGCTTGGTGCCTTCCTTTATTTGGTCGCCATTGAGGCGGAAAAGCAGCGATAGCAGTATAAACACCACAAGCCATGAAAATTCGAGCAACAGCCCTGTCGACATTATCAAGAAATTATTGAACAAGAAATTTCTTATTATCGATACGGATATCATGAATATAATAAACCCGCATGCCACCAAAAGCACCGGTTCTTTCTTCTTGAAATTTTCTTTGCTGCGTATTTTGTTAGGCAGAAGCCAGCGTATAATCACATAACTAAGCACCGAAGAAATAAATACATATATAAAAATAAACACCGATGTGAGCGGTATGATTTTACCACGCCACTGTGATTTGTTGTCTTGTATAAATCCTTGTTTGGTCTTTTTAGGTCCTGCAAATGCAGAGTATTTTTCAGAAATCTCTTTGTTGTAATAATCGAACGACTTAGGCAGCCTCATAAGTACTTTCAAGTAATTGTCGCCTCGATTATTAAATATGTTTTGACGCAAAGTTTCATATTTTTTGAGAGCATAATTGTTGAGGTCCTCCACATTCTTCGATATTCTCTCATAGTGTTTTACGTCTTTATCCATCTTAGTCATCATTCGCGCCATATTGTTGCGAAGTGCCTTGGCATAGATAATACACTCATTACGACTTTCTTCCTCCGACTCGTTGAGCACAAATGGATCTTCGCCATTGGCAAGAGCTATACTATCTAAGCGCTCAAGCATCATATTGATGCGTGTGGTGTCTACTTGCAGTTTTTTATTGCGACGCAAACTCTTTTTTTTGTTCTTCAAGGCTTGCATCTTGAGCGAAGGTGGCAATTCTTCGAGAGTGTTGATGAGCAAATCGTAGCGCTCTATCTCGCCACTCATCATCTGGCGTATCTTATCGTATGGCAGAGTCGACATTTTTGTGCTTTTATATATGTCGGTAGCCTGCTGGCAAGCATAAGCCATATCGAAGGTAAAACCTTCCTTCTGAGAGTAGAGAATAAGTGATATCTGATTACATTTCTGCATGGTGAGTATGAGTTGGTCGTGCTGAGCCTGTGCACGCTGTTCATACGTAGCCATTATCACTTTTTGCTTCAGATAATTCTGTTCCAATTCGGCTCTGAGCACATTGAGTGTCTGCTGAAAATTCTTTTCCTTGAGCACTCCTTGCGCCGTCACAGTCATCATCAGCGCTCCGAGCACTATCGCTATGCGTAAAAGATAATTCTTCATTGGGGTGTTAAATCTATATATTATTTTCTTCTTCTCTATATGTAATTCTCGATTTGTAGCGCAAAATTAATAAGTTTTTAATAAACTTCGAGAGTGTTTGTAGCAAATTGTTCATAATTGTTGATAAACTTGTGAAATTCCCGTTAATATCACTATACAATATTCTAAATATTAATCAATTATATTATTATCAACAACCTGTTGATAACTATGATTTTCAAGAAATAAACACAAGCCCGCAATAACAAATATTACAGTTTATCCACAACCAAAAACACAACTGTTGAAAACGCAAAATATGAGCTATATTTTTATGTAATCTTGTTTATTGAGTTTGGTATTAGTAGTTATCATAAGGCGCATCTTCGATATATCCTTCTTGATCATAACACCTATGGAGTGTGTGAATCAAGTGAATTAGGTGTTGTAGCGAAGGAATATCAGTTTGGAGATTATGAAAGTGTTGATATTGGTTTTGATAGCGTTGATTTGATCCTTTTTGCAATCGTTTTTCAATATCATCTGGAATGAGGAAAGATGCGCGACCCGGCAGATGCACATGAAATTCGGTAAGAAAAATATTTATGCCGGCAAGGTCAAAATCGCCAAAATGAACATATCTGTTGGGTATCATCTGCAACCACTTACGAAGGTCGGACGATTGTGGATAGCGAGAAACAAATAGTAATGGATCTTTACCAATCGAATGTTCGAACAACGCTCGTTGTTTTCGAATCATTCTAAAATTTTCCATATTTTCAATGCCTACCACCACCACATCGGTCGGAATAGAGAATTGCTGCCAATCGGTAACAAAAATCATACTGCCTTCTTGTGGAGCGACAACAAATTCTTTGGCATTCAAAGCACATACTATTGGCTGAAAAGAATTAACGAGAAATCCCGGACATGAACGCATTGCTATAAGTTTGGAATTGCCTGTTGCAGTTGCCTGCGCAGAGCGGTTATGGTCTTTTGTCTGCAAAAGTTCATATATGTGCTCCAAGTTGGCAAGGCTTTCGTCAATCATCGACAGGGCTCGACAGAATGCACTACCATCGGGTGCGTATAGCATTCGCCGAGTGCCTTGAGACTTGCTGATTATCACACCTTCGCTAAGCAACTCTTCTACCCATAAGCCCTTGAGTCGGCTTGCCGGAATCCATTTACCGTCGCGTAGGCTAATCAATTTTTCAATTAGTGCAGATGTTATGTTTATCTTCATTTTTGTGAAATTAGCGGGTGGATAACGGTTTTCGACTTTCCGTCCTTCTGCAAAAGGTAGGTGTAACGATAGTCGGAGACATTATATGTGGTAGGTGATGAATTGATGAGCAATATGTTGCGAGCATTGGCAAAATCAAGAATCCCCTTTACGTTTTGAGGGTGAAGCTTTCCTATCTCGTCCATCATACAATGTATGCGAAAGTCGCCGAATTTACGGCTAACCTTTTCCTTAAACACATTGATGAGCATTATGTTAATCATGGCTTTCACTAAAGTGTCGGTGCCTTCGCTTCCAACATGCGATAATTTGTCGGCCCATCCGGTGTCGTTGTCGTTCTCCTTAATACGGAATTGCAGTTGGAACAAGTCGGAAAGTGTTAGATACTGACGCGAAGGATTATCGGTGAGTGATTTCATAAAATCGAGGAGGTGGTCCACCGCTTTGCGATTGATGTCGTTACGGTCTACAGCCGAGAAGATATTAAGTTCGCCCAATGATAGAGAATTGTCATCGTTAAATGTTTTTATGCGTTTCATGAGCTGAACCATCTTGTCGGCCGACTGCACAGATTGTAGTGCAATCAACTTAATTACTCCCACAAAGTTACGCTCTACAAAATCGGCGTTGATGTCGTGAATTATGCGATCAACATCTGACTCGTGACGAGTTAATTCGCCCATCTCTTTCGACACACGAGCAAGAATTTCTACATAGCGCTCACTCGTTCGAGTGCGGTACTCTTCTATCTTGTTGTTAATGAGAAAATCGTTAAGATTATCGGCAAAACCGATATAATCTTCATCGCTATTGAGTTCTGTTTTGAAATTGAAGGTGTTTTTAGCCGAGAAATTGCCTTTGAACAAATTGATGCTCTGCTTGAACTTATCCTTACATACTTGTCTGTTCACTATTATGACGGTAAGCTTCTCTACAGCCACAGCCGGAGTGAGTAGTGATTCTTTCTCTTTGGCATAATGATAGCCATCCGGGCACAGACCGGTGTCATTGATGAATTTCGTGGCTTTTTCCAACTCTTCACCAATGTTTTTCTTGTCATTATTTTGTTCATCCAGCTCTTTGGCAATTATTGCCAACTGCTGCTGATGTTTGGCGTTGCGCTGCTCATATTTTTCTTTTAATTGTGCCAGTTTCTCAGTGATAACTCGTTTGTCGCGCTTAAATTCTTCCTCCTTGTCGAATAGTTCTTCTTTATCCTTATTGTAATAAGTTACCAAGGTGCGATGGTTGTCAATGTATGTGAGTTCATCATCGGTTGCCTTGATTTTTGCTTTGCAATCTTCAATGATAGATGTGTCGGCGCCTTCGCCTTTAAGATCTTGCATCTCTTGATGTTCGATTTCCTTTAGTTCGGCATCGGCTTCCTGCTTCTTATTGTCGATCTCTGCTTTGATTTGTTCCTCAAGCAGGGTGTAACTGTTTTGATTATCTTCCTTCGCATCGTTGTATTTCTTTTCAGCCGCTTTTAGCTGTTTTTGCTTGTCGTCGCTGATTTTTTCGTAATCCGATTGCGATTCAGCCAACGTGTTAGCCAGGTTCTGCTGACGATCTGTGAGCTCTTTGCGTCGATCGTTTACTATCTGTATTGCTTGAGCTTCATAATCTTCAATTTTCACCTTTATGCTTTTTTGTTGCTGAGGTATGATGTCAAGTTCTGTTTCACAATGTGTTTTTTGCTTACGCAAGTCCTTAATTTTGGGAGTAAATCGGCGTTTGAGTTCGTCGATTTGCTCAGTAAGCATATTATGCAATTTAGTCTGCTCTGCTTTTTGGTCATCAAGTTGCTTCTCAAGCGCAGACTTTTCTTCTTCCAGTTGCTTAGGTTTTCTCACATTCAGGGGGAAAGCTGTCAGGTCAATTTCCACTCCATAGAGAGAATTTCCTTCGACGATTTGAGGTTGTAATCCCGCCTTATAGAGTACGTTATCCTCGTCGATTACCTTGCCTATATTGTGCTCCCAATCACTTTTGTTATCCTGAAGCCATTCATAAAGCGAGCCACTAATGCTGTTGAGTTTTTCATCTATTGCGGCTATCTTTTCGGCAATAGTCGTAGCAATATCTTTTTGGTCGGCAATTTTTCGATTAAACTCGTCGGTAATTTTTGCCTCTTGGTTGTCGTAGTCGGTTTGTATGTGTTCTATTTCAGCCTTGAGTGTGGCAATTTTTCCTTCAAGGACTTTTTCTTGCAAATTAAGATTGTTGATTTGCTGCTGCAAATCGTTTGTTTCTTTCTGAAAAGGCTTAAGGAATTGAAGTGCAAACAGTTTTTTGTCACAATCGCGCTGCTCAGATTTGATTGCCTCAATTTTAGCATTAGCTACAGCAAGTTTGTCGGCGAACATGGTATCAATAGTGCTATTGGCTGAGGTAAATTCTGCCAATAAGCGTTCGTCGGTTTTCTGTTTTTTGTCTTTTGCGTCGAGAATACACTCTTTTTGAGCCTGAGAGAAAGCTTCGAAGCTAGTTGTTATATTGCTACGAAGTTTTTGGTATTTCGATGTGATATCCGTAAATCGAGATGTCAAGTCCGAAAGTCTGTCTATTAACAAATCATGCTGCCCCTTTAAGCTTTGTTCTTTTTGGCAACGCTCTATTACTTTCTCAATATTTTGCTGCACATAATAGTCCCTACGTTCTTTTAAGCGCTTAAGACTATCGTTTGCAACTCCCAGATTGTTGTTGAGGCCATCTTTTTCTTTATTATATTTGTCCTGAAGTTCGGTTTGCAAGCGTCTTTGTCGCACATGTTCCTGCGTTAATTTTTCAATATGCGCATCTATTAGCGGCAATTTCTCGCGCGAAGTTCTCTCAGCATACTTCAACTCGCCACACAAGTCTTCAATCTGTTGTTTCATCGATAGCAGCTGATGATAGCCGTTCACCACATTCTCTGCTTGGTTTCGCACCGCCGAAATGCCTTTCTGATTGAACTTATACCAGCAAGAAATATCCTTATACTCCTGTTCGAAGTCAGCCACTTGGCGGCGAAAATATCCCAAATCGATGCTGGCTTCTTCTTCGCTCATAGAGCGAATGATAATTTCCTTGATGAAATCGGCATCGAGCCGTGAATTAAGGAACACATTTTGTATGCTGCGCGGGATGTTTTGATATTGATTGGTTTCAAGAAGTCGAAATCGAGCGAACTCGTGTCCTACAGCGTGTTTGTTGCCATATATGATGTCGCGATACTGCTCGTAGCGGTCAACGATTCGACTCATAAATATGCCATCGAGTCGTCCTCTTATCACTTTGCCTTCGGCAGTCACTTCGCCATACTCATCGATGAGCCACTCCTTACGAAAAGCAGCATCTACAAATCTATAACAAGCCCTACCCGAAGATCGGAACAAAATTATTGAAAATGGTCCATGCTCGTGCTCAACTTCATAAACAATATAGGAATTGGCATGAGGCAAGTAGAAGTCGTCGAACGAGCGCATCTCCTTAGGAATGCCGAGATGTAATTTGTCGGCATTATAGAAGAACAATATGGCCCTAAGCAAAGTGCTCTTACCCACACCTTGTGTGCCAATAAAATGAACATTTCCGTCAAGTTTTACTTCGGCATAGCGAATGTTGGCGCTATTTACAAATATTATTTTTCGTAACGACCTCATGATTCTTCAGTTTCATAGATGGTGAGACAATCAATAAATTCCTCAATATAATGAAAGGCATCAGTCACCTTGTAAGTTCCATCGAGTTCATTCTCTATTTCGACAAATCCCAAGCGCTCCAAATCTCCCACAAGTTTTTCTATCTTCTCTTGATTGGTTTTTACATCGGTATAAAGAGTGCGAGCCTTCTCCTTGAGTTCGATATCGCTTGAGAATTTCTCAAGAATGTTCGACTTGCGAAAGAAAAATCCGGGACCAAAAGTACTATTAAATGTTTTAAGAAAGTCTACACGGTCAATCCACATAGCCAGGCGTTGCACCTTATCGGCCAGTTCCACTCTGCTCTCTGTTCGAGAGAAATAGTAATAACCGTTGCCGCTCTCAAGCACAAACCCGATGCCATAATAATAGTCGTAGTACTCTTGAAAATTATCTTCGATAGTATCGTAGTAATGAGAACGTTGCTGTGAGATGGAGTTGCGTGTAATGAAGCCTCCTTTGCTTAGGATCTCGAATATTTCTTTAGTATAACGCATTGCAAATGAGTGTTAAGAATTTTATGATAGGGGGTAAATGAGCGGATACTCTATTGTGCCGTCCTCGTGGCATTCATCATTGATTGTCAGTTCGTCGAGATACTGCGAGGCAATTTGACAAAACAGCACCAATTTAGCTTCATAATCCATTTTGATACGGTAGCCGGAGTAGTTCATAACAAAATGAAACAAATTATCGCCCGAAGCCATAAATGCATTTTTTACCTCGCTAATGTCGACCATCGGACACACATGCTGCTGCTCTGTTAAGTCCTCCGGGGAAAGAGCATCGGCAAGATTGCCTTTTCGCAACCTGGTGTTAGTCTTACCTCGAGAATAATCTTGCAAAACTCTCAATCCCTCCTCCGAATTGCGCAGCATCGACAGCGACACCTTGAGCGTATATCGCGGACGCGGTTCCATCCAAATAGGATTGCTATTGCTTAATTTTGCCTTTATGTCGGTGTTGGTGTCGAGCAACATCTGGTCGCGCAGATATTTTAGTTTCTGCACCTTCTGCAGCAATCGGTTTTGATACTCAATAAGGTTGAGATAGTTAATAATCTGGCGGTCAAGCTCAAGCAAATTATGATATACCTCTCGCAACTGTAGTTTCACATCGGTTACAATATCCTTTAGCTGCACATCCATCACCTCCTCCATAAAGAAGTTCGACTGTTTCACATCGATAAGTCGCTCACATTCGTTGATTAATGATGCTATATCGCGCCTTTTTTCATCCAAGTGAACAAGTTTCTTCTTTTTTATGGCAAAAGTAGGCTCATTTTTATAAGTGTTATCTATGTTACGCTTTAGGTCAATCACATTCCTCAATGTGGTGAGGGCTATATTGCGCAGCATGCGCTTAACATCACGCAGGTAGCCATACCTACGGCCGGGATTATTCTCGCTTCGGTAATAATCGATGGCATTGTTGAGATTATCAATGCTCTCTTTCACGCTCGCCACATTGATTTCCTCATTCACCTCGAGCACTTCCTCGAAAAAACGCAGATACACATCTTCCAGTTCCAAGAAATCGGAATTATCACGAATCACTCCAAAGCGCCTCAAAAAGTCGATACTCTCATCCTTTTTGCTTGCTAATTCTCGAGCAAGCTCATAGCGAAACGAAAGTCGCTTCCTATCTTGAAAAAGCGCATAGATGAGCTTACGCTCCCTCTCAAGGGCGCGAATCAGTTCATCGAGCGAGCGAAAATGTGATAGGTTGTCCATGATATTCTCCGCATTATGATTTTTTTTGAAGTGTATAAAAGTAGTAATTATTTATGACACCAAAAAGTACAACCCTTCAATAATTGGAGCAATGTCTTCCGTTTTTGCCGTTTTTTGCAGAATGCCACGCATCAATTGTGATATTCAGCCAAGTGCTATGCGTAATCGTATTATGTTAATTCCCCCACGCCTGGGAAGGCGCGGGGGTGTATGGTTATTTGCCGATGGGGGATTATTTGGTGTAGAAGTCGATAAGTTGGTTTATGGCGCGTTGGCATACGGGGCAGAATTGTTTGCAGGCGTTGGTGCGCATGCGGCAGTCTTCGGTGGCTCGGAACATGCCTTTGTCGGTGTATCCGGCGCCTTCGTAGAGGCCTACGCCTTCCACCTTATCCTTTATCATATCTTGCCATTTGGAGCCGAAATTCACCTTATTGGTGATGTTTTTCTCCCATGGCTCTACTTTCGGGCTATATACGCCCGGGTCGCCGTATTGGTATTCGTCGGCGAGTCCGCCGAAGCTGTGGCCGAACTCATGTACTACCACGGGGCGGAAGTCTTTGTGATGTGCTGTGGTAAGGGTGTAATCGTTGTAGATGCCTCCGCCGCCATATTCGTCGGTATTGGCGAGGATGATAAGGTGCTCATACATCACACCGGCTATGGCGTCGTGCACTTTCTTGAGGCTTGTGGTGGTGAGATAGCGGTCGCTGTAGAATGTGCTGAAGTGTGAATCGAAGGCGGTGTCTTTCCATTCGCCCAATCGGGGCACGCTCATGCCGCTCTGACGCGAGGGTGTGAACACTGCCACGATGTTAAATTCGGCTTTGCGACTTCCGAAGGGTTCGTGTGAGAATAGGGCATCGGCAGCTTCGCGGGCATCGGCATAGAATTTGTCGCGCTCTGTGCTGTCGTAGCCTTCGGCAAGTATTGCCACATCGATGCAGCGCTCCACGCTACCGCCTTTGTGTATGTAGGCGTAGTCGAGGTTGGGGTTGCGGTGTTTTTGTGTGATGAGTATGTCGGCGGGGTCGACGGTGTGCTCAAATCGTGCTATTTCTTTCTGCTCTGCATCGATAAGTGTGATGGTGACTTGTGTTTTAGCCACCGGCATGGGCAGAAGCACTGTGTGCTCAAATGAGCGCATCACTTGGCTTGCTTCGTCGGTGCTCAGCCACTCAAAGAATAGCGATGAAAAAGAGGTGCGATAGATGATTTTTCCGCTTGTAAGGTCTTTCATCTCCACTTGGCCGTTGCCAAGGAGGGGTATTTGGTCGAGATTGTGGTGACGGCCTGCCCATACACCTGTGGTGGATAGGCCATCGAGCACAATGCCTTGTTGCTTATTGTTGCCAAACAACTGATAATCTACGCGCAGAGTCTTGCCTGTGAAATAGTCGGCAAATTCGATGGCTGACTTAGGCGACTTGGCGTTTATAGCCAGTGCTGTAGCCAAACATAGCATTAGTGTGAATAAATATCGCTTCATGATCTTAAATTTTGATTTCAAAAATAATTATGTTTTAAAAAAAGTTGTTGCAATTATCCACGTCCGGTGATGATTTTCTTTATCTCATTGAGTTTGTTGAGAGCATCCACCGGTGTTAGGTTGTTGATGTCGCAGTGCATTATCTCGTCGCGCACTTGACATAACACGGGGTCGTCGAGTTGAAAGAATGAGAGTTGCACTCCGCTTTCCACTCGGGGTTTCGCTATTTGGTCGGTTTTCAAGTCGTTGCCGTGATTGGCTTCGAGTTGCTTGAGCACTTCATCAGCGCGGCGCACTATCGATTGTGGCATGCCTGCCAACTTTGCCACATGTATGCCGAAACTGTGTTCGCTACCACCTCGCACGAGTTTGCGCACAAACATCACTTTGCCGTTGATTTCGGTCACTTTCACGTTGTAGTTGGCTATACGCTTAAATGAGTTTTCCATCTCATTAAGTTCGTGATAGTGAGTGGCAAAAAGGGTCTTGGGGTGGAATCGATTGTGTTCGTGCAGGTATTCCACTATAGCCCAGGCTATCGAAATTCCGTCGTAGGTGCTTGTGCCGCGGCCCAACTCATCGAAGAGCACGAGGCTGCGTTCGCTTATGTTGTTGAGAATCGAGGCTGCTTCGGTCATTTCCACCATAAATGTCGATTCTCCGAGCGAGATGTTGTCGCTGGCTCCCACACGGGTGAAAATCTTGTCGACAATACCTATTTTAGCCGCTTGTGCGGGCACAAAACAGCCTATTTGTGCCATTAACACTATCAGTGCCGTCTGGCGTAGCAGTGCCGATTTACCCGACATATTGGGACCCGTAATCATTATTA
The DNA here is from genome assembly GCA_004563195.1 of bacterium. Lineage (GTDB taxonomy): Bacteria > Bacteroidota > Bacteroidia > Bacteroidales > Muribaculaceae > SFTJ01. The sequence continues at coordinate 16,734 of SFTJ01000022.1, read as the reverse complement.
TCTGCTGGTCGTTGTTGTTGAGTCGCACGCTGTTGCTCACATAGCGTTCGCTCACGGGCAGTTGTTTTTCTATCACGGGGTGGCGACCCTCGGTGATGTCGATTTCGAGCGAATCGTTGAGTTCGGGTCGGTAATATTTATTTTCGATTGCCACGCGAGTGAATGCGCAGAGGCAGTCGAGATGCGCCACGAGGCTCGAATTGAGCTGAATGGCGGGTATATAGTCGGTAACGGCTGCCACGAGTTCGTTGAACAGGCGGGTCTCTATGATGGCTATTTTCTCCTCGGCGCCGAGAATTTTTTCTTCATATTCTTTGAGTTCGGGTGTGATATATCGCTCGGCACTCACCAGTGTTTGCTTTCTTATCCACTCTTCGGGCACTTTATCTTTGTGTGTGTTTCGCACCTCGATGTAGTAGCCGAATACGTTGTTGAAAGCCACCTTCAGACTTGGTATTCCGGTGCGTTCGCTCTCGCTTTGCTGCAGACGCAGCAGATAGTCCTTGCTCGAATAGCTTATCTCACGCAGTTCATCGAGTTCGGCATTCACGCCGTGGCTTATCACATTGCCGCGATTGAGCAGATTAGGGGCATCGGGATTGATTTCGCGAGCTATGCGGTCGCGAATGAGTTGGCACAGATTGAGTTGCTCGCCTATGCCGCGAAGCACCTCGCAATCGCTTGTTTCGCACAGGCGTTTAATGGGTTCGATGGCTGCCAATGCGGCTCGAAGTTGCACCAATTCGCGTGGTGTGATGCGACCTACAGCCACTTTCGACACCAGTCGCTCGAGGTCGCCTATGGTTTCGAGTTGCTGCTTGAGCTGTTCGCGTGCTTCGGTGTCCTTGAAGAAATGTTCCACCACATTGAGGCGGCGATTGATTTGCTCCACATCTTTGAGCGGGAACAATACCCATCGGCGCAGCAAGCGTGCACCCATAGGTGAGAGCGTGCGGTCGATTACCGAGAGCAAACTCTTGCCGTCTTCGCCCATCGAGTCGATGAGTTCGAGGTTGCGTATGGTAAACTTGTCGAGGCGCACGTAGCGGTCCTCCTCGATGCGCGAAATGGTGGTGATATGGCTGATGTGAGTGTGCTGTGTGATGTCGAGATAGCACAATATGGCACCACTTGCCACTATGGCATTGTGCATGGTGTGTATGCCAAATCCCTTGAGGTTTTTGGTCTCAAAATGCTTGAGCAGACGGTCGGTAGCGGTGTCCTCGTTGAATATCCACTCATCGAGTTCGAATGTGAGATAATTGGCGCTCATGGCTTCGGCAAATCGTTCGCGCATACCGCGCTGCACGAGCACCTCCTTGGGCGAGATGTTGCCCATAAGCTTATCTATGTAGTCTGCAGAACCTTCGGCGGTGAGAAATTCGCCGGTGCTGATGTCGAGAAATGCCACGCCGCAGCATTTTTTGCCAAAGTGCACCGCTGCGAGAAAGTTGTTCTCGCTGCGATTGAGCACATTATCGTTTATCGATACGCCGGGCGTCACCAGTTCGGTGATGCCGCGTTTCACGAGTTTTTTGGTCAGTTTGGGGTCCTCGAGCTGTTCGCATATCGCCACGCGCTTGCCGGCGCGCACGAGTTTGGGCAAATAAGTGTCGAGGGCATGGTGGGGAAATCCGGCGAGCTCCACGCTTTGAGCCACGCCATTGGCGCGGCGGGTGAGTGTGATTCCAAGTATTTCAGATGCCTGAATGGCGTCTTCGCTGAATGTTTCGTAGAAGTCGCCCACGCGAAACAACAACACTGCATCGGGATGCTTTGCTTTCATCTCGAAGTACTGTTTCATCAATGGGGTTTCTACTATCTCTTTTGCCACTTGTTGCTGTCGAATTATAGTTTATTCTTCATATTTGCCGAAAAGCAAAGTTAGTGATTTTTATAATTTTCAGCAAATTTTTGGCAATAACACATAGGCTTATACGGTAAAAAAAAAGTCGCGCCGCACAGTTTTGCGTGGTTATGTGGTGGGGATAGCGGTCCAGTAGATGGGAATAAGGTCGGGTGGGGTGCCTGAGGGTGTCCAGCGGGCCGGTACTATTGTTATTTTGTCGGGATTGGGGTTCAGCCAAGCCGCCCACCACGATAGCAGTGTGTTGGCGCCGATGTTATGACTTGCCCGCAGCATGGTCTGCATCAGGTCGAAATCGCTCCATTTGCTGCAGTCTACCAATCGGCTGCCGTCGGGCAGCATAAGGCACTGTCGGGCGAGTTCCACATCGGTGGAAAACACAAAAAACCGTGCTTCGGGCACATAGGTGCGTATGTTGGCTATTGCCCAATTGTAGTAGTCGGTGGTGCAGGTGTTTTGAGGCGATGTGGGTTTGTGCACATGCAGAGCCACGGTTTCGGCATCGCATTGTTCTATCTCGGCAAGCACGCTGCGAGCCTCGGGTGAGAGTTTTTCGGCAGACGCCACAAAAGTAGCCGCCACTTCATCGGCCACCGGCTCGAAATAGCGCTGCGATGCCCAAGTGCCGCGATAATAGCCCTCGGTGGCATCTATGGCTTGGCGCGAGTATACTCCGAATGAGTCGGTTATCACCTTATCGCCTGATTTCGATAACTTCAGAGCCTCTTTGATGCGACCCACTGCCGACCCGCGCAGTGCGGCAATCTGTGCCGATGTGGCTTGCACGGCATTACCAAGCGCAAATAATTTCGTATCGATAAAGCTGCGTGGTGCATCGAGTGCCACGTCGGCTCCCTCGGCGCGGAAACGGCAATACAGAGCATACTGAAACATCTGCTCTGCCAAGTCGCCTTCTATTTTTATAATCTTCATAAACGAGTCTTGAATAATGTATTGAACATCAGAGCCATAGCATAAAGTCCTGCCGCGGCAATTTGGGGTTTGCCACCATCACACCCACGTGGTGATTGCCAAACCACATGCCTCGACGGGCATATTGGCGGCACATATCGCTCAGTCGCAGCGACTCACTGCCCTTAGCGGTATTGCAGAACACTATCACGCCACCGCTGTCTACGGCGTGGCGCACCACTGCTTCGGCTTGCGGCTCGGCTTCTTTAAGATCGATGGTCACAAATGGCTTTTCGCTGCTTTCGGCAATGATTTGGGTGTAATGCTTAGCCACAGCAGCCATATTTCGCTCTTTATCCACCCTATCGGCACATGATGTGAGCATATCGGTGCACTCCGCCCCCGGCACATAGAGCAGATGACGGCTTTTGCTGCTCGGCAATGCCGTCACAGCCACCGATAAACCCGCCGTGGAGCCTAAGTGGAGCAGATGCGACGGATTGTAGTAGTTGACGATGCGAAACAGTGCTTTTGCTTCGCAGAGTGGCATCACATCACTTCGCCACGGCTTATGCCGAGCCAATCGTGTGGCATAGAAGTGCAAGTGCTCTATGGTTTTGTAGGCATAGTAGCCGTGTTTTTGGCACATCACATTGAGCACAAAGCGAAAGGCAAATGGCGAATGAACACCAAAGCCACGGCTGCGACGAAGTCGGCCCAACGAACTGAATAAGTGCGAAAAACGGCTCAAAACAGTATCAAATGACAGAAGTTTTTTAATTCTCCTTATTATTCTCATCCTGCGAGGCATTGGCGCTGCGCAGGCGGCGATATACTCCCACATTGAGTGCCACCAATATCGAAAGATAAATGAGAATGATGGCTACGGTGGCAATATTGTCGGTAGTTTTCACCGACTGTGGCTCGAAGCTGAATTCGATGGTGTGATGGCCCGCAGGCACTTTCAGCGCGCGAAGCACATAGTTGACGCGTGCTATGGGCGCTTCCTCGCCATCGATGGTGGCCTTCCAACCCCATGGGAAGAATATCTCGGAGAACACTGCCACACCGCCCTTTGCCGAGCGAGCGCAGTAGGTGAGGCGGTTGGGGGCATAGGTGGTCTCGTAGATGGTGTCGCCGGGAGCCACTTGCTGTGCCGCTCCGAGTGTTGGCTCAAACTGCTTGTCGGCTACCGCCTGTGTGGCTGCGTGGATGGTGTTCAAAGCCTCCATTTCCTCGTTGGGCGTAGTCACATAGGTGAGTGTGTCCACAAACCAGGCATTGCCCAAAGCTTGGTCGTTGACATATACTTGCTCGTCGTTGACAATCACATATTTGGTGTTGAGCATATTCATTACCTCGGCGTTGCCTTTGCTTATCTGATGGTCGATAAGGTCTTGATAACGAGTGAGTTTGGCTGCATGGTAGCCACCTATATGCTTATGGAAATACGATGGAGCGGCATCGCTGAAGCGAGGCTGGTCGAGCACGCGATAGTTGATGGCTGTATCAGCCAAAATCTGACGGTCGACGGCACGAGGTTCAAAACTTGCCTGATTCTCTGTAGGAGTGGCAAACGAGTCGGTGTTGAGATAACGCTTGTTCACGGTGTAGAGGTCGGCAAGTGTAATCACAGCCACTGCCAGAACGGCATATTTTGCTTTGATTTTGCGGTCGATGAGAAGATATAGCGCAGCTGCGCCGAGCACAAGCACTATAAGCGAGCGCAATGCGTCGGCCGAAATCACTGCCTGTCGCACCGATTCGAGCGCGGCGAAGATGGTGGGATATTGTTGCATCACACCGGTTTCCACAAATTGCTGGCGTTCGCCTTGGCTGTAGAGGCTGAACATGCTCGGCACCATATAGAACATCAAGCAGAGCACTATGCATACACCCATCGACCAAAGAAATGCACGGAAGTGCTTCTTCTTCCAGTCGGGGTCGGTTATCATTTGCTGCAAGGCAAGCATGGCTATGAGTGGCATAGTAAACTCAGCCACCACGAGTATGCTCGCCACTGTGCGGAATTTGTTGTACATTGGGAAGTGGTCAATCATCAAGTTGGTGAGCCACATTAAGTTATGACCCCACGACAATAGCACGGTGAAGATGGTAACCACAAGCAGACACCACTTGAGCGGACCTTTCACGGTGATGCATCCGAGCAGGAATAGAGCGCAGATGAGCGCGCCCACATACACCGGACCGTTGGTCATAGGTTGGTCGCCGAAATATTGCGGAAACTGCGAAATCACTTGAGCATCTTCGGCCGATATTTTGCCCTCAGCCACCATCTGCTTGGCTTGAGGTGTTTCGCTCATGCTCAGCATGCGGTTCACACCCTTTTCGGGCTTGATGGTGGCACCGCCTGCCACATTGGGTACAAGCAAGGTGAATGTTTCGGAGCGTCCGTAGCTCCATGCGGTGATATAATCTTTGTCGAGTCCGCCGTTGGTGCTGTTGGCGGCAGCCGAAGTCAGTTCGGAGTGCCCGCCACGCATAGTGAGTTTGCTGTAAGCATAGGTGTTATAGAGGTTTGGCGCATTGGCAGCCACGGCAAGCACAGCAGCCACGGCAAGTGCGCCGGTGGCTGTGAGCCACTGTTTCACGGTCTTGTTTTTAAGAGCCGCTATGAGATAAGCCACAGCTATTGCCACTATCACAAAGAGGAAATAATAAGTCATCTGCACATGGTTCCACGATATTTGCACTGCAGCAAATAGCGCTGCCACAGCACTGCCGGTGAGCACCTTACCGCGATAAGCCCACACTATGCCTGCTATAGTGGGTGGTATGTAAGCCAAAGTGACATATTTCCATATATGGCCCGCACCTATGAGTATGAAGAAATAACTCGAAAATGCATAGGCTATGGCTCCAAGCACTGCTATATACCATTTCACATCGAATGCAAGCATGAGTATAAAGAACCCTACCATCATGATAAACAGTATGTTGACCGGTGACGGGAAACCCAGTCCAAGCACTTTATTCACTACCGAAAGCAGCGAAGTGCTCTGATATGAAGGCGAGATTTGGAATGTAGGCATACCCGAGAACAGCGAGTTGGTCCAATAGGACACTTCGCCGGTTTCAGCTTGATATTGCTTAATCTCCTGACCGTTGGCCAAACCTTGAGTTACATCGTGCTGTTGCAACACATTGCCCATCACATCGTCGGGATAGAAATATGCCCACGACAAGCCGGCAAATATCAGCAATGCAATGATGGTAGTTAGAGCCGTGCGACTCTTCAACAGATTGAATATTTTTTCCATTTTTAGCGCTATTAATCTAATTTTGCGTAAAGGTACAAAATTATCGATAAAGTAGAAAACAATAATGCAAAACACCCGCCAATGCTCTTGCTATAGCGGCATATAAAGGGCAAAAAAGCACACCTACCACCTTGCTCAGCAAGGTGGTAGGTGTGGCTGAATATTAATAATATTAATGATAGCCGAAGGGGTTATTCGAAGCGGTAGGTTATGGTGCCTACGGCGTCGGTGGTGGTGTTTTTAGGCACGGAGAATGTAGATGCTTTGGCGGCGGCTATGCAGCTGTTGCGTGCTGCTATGTTGGCTGCTGCCGAGCCTGAGCCTCCTGCGTAGGATGCCGAGGTGACATTGCCGCGGGCATTTACTTTCACACTGATGATGATGGTGCCTTCTACGGAGCTTGTGGGGCGGCTCCAGTGGTCGAGTGTGTAACCGCCGAGGCCTCCGATACCGGGTTTGCCACTACGGGCGCCGCTGTCGCTGTTGCCGTTGGGCGAGCCTGTCTGTCCACTACCCGAGCCGTTGGTGCTGCCGAATTTCATTCTGCTTGCTATTTGCTTGCGCTGTGCTTCTTGCTGAGCCTTGGTCTTGTCGGCTTCGGTTTGTTCCGACTTTGTGGTGCCTTTGGGCTCGGTCTTTTTGGGTTCTTCTTTCTTCTGCACCTTCATGGGCGATTCTTGCTTTGTGGTCACCACTTGTTTGGGTTTGTCCTGCGCTTCGCCGGCATCCTTGAGGTCGTGACCTTCTACTTTGGGCTCATCGGCTTTGGCGGGAGCTTCGGCCGGTGAGGTTTGGGCAAGGTCTTGGCTTGCCGGTGCTTCCACATTGCCGAGTTGCACAAATTCGCCGCCGAACATTATCTCCTCTTGGGGGAGTTTTTCGAGTTCGATGGCATCCTTTGGTGGCCATGTATATGTGAGGTGTGAAGTAACAAGAATAAGCACCAGCAACACGTGAAAGAGCAGTGTCACTATGATAGCTAATATTGTATTCTTGTTCGATTTCATTGTTTCGGGTTAGTGGTTACATTGTTTGTGGTTGGTCGTCAGGGGTAGTGGTGGCGTCCTCGGTGTTGTCGGGGGTGGCGTATTGCGATGATGCGGGTTTGGTGGCGAGCACTATTTTCAAGCCGCATCGCGAGCCTTTGTCGAGGATGTCTACTATCTTGCCGTAGGGCACTTCTTCGTCGGCATAGAGGGCTACAAATTTCTCGGGCGCGGTTTGCTGCACGAGTTGCAGAAATCCCATCAGTTGGTCGGCGGGAAGTGGCTTGGGTTCGGTTTCGTCGATTGTTGCATAGATGCAGAGTTCCTTGTCGATATACACTCGGGTGCCGGGTTTGATGGCCGACTGTTCGCTGCTCTGTGGCAGGTTTACTTCGAGTGCCGATGGGAACACAAAGGTGGATGTTACCATAAAGAAGATGAGCAACAGGAATATAACGTCGGTCATCGACGCCATACTGAATATCGACATCATCTCATGTTGTTTCTTTAATGCCATCGCTTATATATGGATTAATATTATTGTCGTATTGTTTTTGTTTTTGATATGAAATTTTACTTTGCGGGCTCGTTGAGGAGGTCCATAAATTCCATTGTCTTGGCTTCGAGCTGGTTCATTACCTTATTGACGCGCGACACCAGGAAGTTGTAGGCAAACAAGGCTATGATACCCACTATCAAACCAGCCACGGTGGTAACCAAGGCTTCGTAGATACCGCTTGCGAGCACGGTTACATTGGCGTTGCTGCCGGCGCTTGCGAGGGCAAAGAATGCTTGCACCATACCGGTCACTGTGCCCAAGAAACCTATCATAGGTGCTCCCGAGGCTGTGGTGGCAAGCCAAGTGAAGCCTTTTTCGAGTGCTGTCACTTCGAGGTTGCCGGTGTTTTCTATTGCCACGAGCACATCGTTCATGGGGCGACCTATGCGGCTTATGCCTTTAAGAATGAGGCGGGCATAGGGGGTGTTGGTCTTTTTGCATAAGTTGATGGCGCTTTCTATTTCGCCTTCGTGTATGTAGTCCTTGATGCGTTGCATAAATGAGTCGTCGCGTTTAGCGGCTTTGCGCAGGGCTATGAAGCGCTCTATGAATATGTAGATGCTCACCACCGATAGCACCACGAGTGGTATCATTATCCATCCACCCTTGAGACAGAGGTCCCATACTGATAATTTTTCTTCGATTATCGGAGCAGCCTCAGTGAGTTGTCCGGCGGCTGTTGCCACGGTGTCGGCTACTGCGTTAGTCATTGTGCCGAGTGTATCGGTCATTCCTGCATCGGGAATTTGTAGTAAGATATTCATATTCTTTGTTTATGGAGTTGTAATGGGTTATTTTAATTCTTGTTTTTTTATTAGGGGTGTAATGTGTGCCGGGTTATTTGCCGTTGAGGCATTCTTTATAGGCTTTGATGGTTTTTTCCAAGCCCATATAGAGTGCATCGGCTATCAGCGAGTGTCCTATCGACACTTCGTTGAGATAACCCACATGTTGCTTGAAGTATTTCAGGTTCTTCAAGTTGAGGTCGTGACCTGCGTTCACGCCGAGACCGCAGTTGTGAGCGGCTTTGGCGGCTTCAACATAGGGTGCTACGGCGGCTTCGGGATTGGTCTCGAAGTCCTTGGCATATGGTCCGGTGTAGAGTTCCACGCGGTCGGTGCCGGTCTTGGCTGCCAACTTTATGTTTTCGATGTCGGTGCCTACAAACAGACTTGTGCGTATGCCGGCTTCCTTAAAGCGGTCGATTATCTCGCAAAGGAAGTCGAAATTGGGCTTAATTTCCCAACCTGCCGACGAAGTGAGGGCGTCGGGGGCATCGGGCACCAATGTCACTTGTTCGGGTTTGGCTTTGAGTACAAGGTCGATAAAGTCGGCACTTGGGTAACCTTCGATGTTGAATTCGGTGCGAACGAGCGGGCGCAAAAGAAACACGTCGGCGTGGCGAATATGGCGCTCATCGGGACGTGGGTGTACGGTAATTCCTTGTGCTCCAAAGCGTTCGCAGTCCACTGCTACAGCTTGCACATTTGGCAGATTACCTCCGCGAGCATTGCGCAGGGTGGCAATCTTGTTGATATTTACACTTAGATTGGTTATCATATATCAGCGTTTATATAAAAAAACCACATTTGTACATGTGGCAGGCTATGTGGTTTCGATAAAAAATTACTATATTTGTCCTACCTATAATTGTGCACAAAATTAATACTAAAAATGCAAAATTTGAAACAATTTAAGGTATATTACCGATAAAAAATATAAAAAACGGATAATGAAAATATTTCTCAACGGAAAAAGGTGCAAGGCCGATACGCTTGCTCGAGTGGTGCGATTGGTGGAAATTTTGGCTGAGAGTGGGCACGAGGTGGTGCTCGACGGCTCTTATTTCGGCAAACTGCCGATAGATGTGGCTACATCGCTCCCGATAGCCAATGTGGAGTATAAGCCCGTGGCGCATGCCGATTTGGCTATAAGCATAGGTGGCGACGGCACTTTTTTGCGCACAAGCAAGAAGGTGGCTCACTTGGGTGTGCCCATTGCAGGCATCAATAGCGGCCGACTGGGGTTTCTCGCGGCTGCCGACCTTAGCGATATGGAAGCCTTTATAGCCGAAATCAATGAGGGCCGTTATGTGGTGGAGACTCACACTATGCTCGAAGCCCGTCGCGAGGACGGCGTGGGCATAGATATGCCATTGGCTCTCAACGAGGTGGCTTTTTTGCGTCACGACACTTCGTCGGTTATTTCGGTAGATGTGGAGGTCGACGGCACTCCTCTCACCACTTATAAAGCCGACGGATTGATTATATCCACACCCACCGGCTCCACGGCTTATAACCTCAGTTGTGGTGGCCCCATTATTGCCCCCACGGCAGCCAACTTGGTGCTCACGCCGGTGTCGCCACATTCGCTCAATATGCGTCCGCTGGTGCTCCCCGACTCTGCTGTGCTGAGAGTGATTGTGAACACCCGCGCCGAAAAGTTTCAGTTGAGTCTCGACGGAAACACCGTGTTTATGCCTAACAACGGTGCGGTGATTATCTCCAAGTCGGCATGCGTGGCTCGCGTGGTGCAGCGTTTAGGCCACAGCTTCGCCCAATCCCTCCACGACAAACTCCTCTGGGGTAAGGATATGAGATAACGCTATCATTATTACAGGCTGAATTTCGAAGCTATGGTGGCATTTAAAATAAATCGTTTCCCTTCTTAATATTATGACTTCTAACAGAAATATATTTTACGATGTGCTGCGAGTATTGGCATGCTTGATGGTTATTGTTATTCATGCCCCACGTCCTGACTCGGGATTAAGTGCTTTAACCTGTACAAGTGTAAGCTTGTTTTGTGCTCCTTGCATGGGATTGTTTTTTATGATTAGTGGGGCACTGTTATTACCGGTTTCCGACTCGTATTTTGCTTTTTTGCGTCGCAGATTAAACAAAATACTATTCCCTACCATCGTTTTCAGTCTTTTTTACATCGCTGTTTCGACTATTTCGAAAGGGTTTGATGCGTTGCAGTTGGTTAGAACTATTCTGTCCATTCCGTTTTCGCCACAAGGCAACGGCGTTTTGTGGTTTATGTACACTTTGGTTGGACTATATATGATAGCGCCTATAATCAGTCCATTCTTGATGCAAGCATCTAAGCGCGAACTTCAGTTTATACTTGCTTTATGGGGCATAACACTCTGTTGGCCTCTGTTGGCTATGGGTGTAAGTATCGAAACTTCTTGTACCGGTGTTCTCTTCTATTTTAGCGGCTATCTCGGCTATTTTGTATTGGGATTCTACTTGCATCGATTTTCTATTCGGCTAAATGCCATTACAATGCTTTTGCTATTTGCGTTGTCGCCCGTAGTGTATCTTTTCAATAAATATTTTGGATGGAATCTCGACTTTTATGGTGCATTTTGGTATCTGGGAATATTTTGCGTTTTGCAATGCGTTGTTTGGTATCAGATTGTGTCAAAGGGTGTTAGTTGGCTCAAAACCACATCGATTATGAATAGTTCTGCCTTATCGGTACTCTCCAAATGCACGTTTGGAATCTATTTGTTTCATATATTCTTCATGCGTACTATAATTTGGAACATCGAATTGCTCTATTCGCTACATCCTCTTATGCAATTGATTATCACCATTATATTAACATCAATTCTCTCACTCTCAGCAACATACATTATAGCAAAAACCCCGCTTGGAAAGTATGTCGTAGGATGCCGCTTATGAGGTGATATTCTGCTTTGAGGCAATTCCTGATAACTCGATGGAGCTGTTGCTTCGTGGTTATTGGGCTTCGTATCCATAAAAATGCCTAATATGGCGCTGAATAGAAAAAACCGTGCGAAAATCTTTCACAACTTGAGCAATGATTGTATCTTTGCACTACAATAAATAAAACAAAAAACTTACAGATTATGCCCCAATATTGAGGGCGTGCTCTTTTTTTATTTAGAATATATAATGTCAGCCGGCAATATTCAAGACACTATGAGCATGGTTTTGTGCGCAGATAGCTAAGCAATATCGAGTATTCCGGCAATTTTTTTAGTATCCGAAAATCGTTATGCGACAGATTATAGCAATAGGAGAGTCGGTGTTCAACACCGTGTTCGAAGGCAATACCCCTCGATGCAGTTATGTGGGCGGACGCATTGCCAATGCCGCCTCTTCGCTTGCCCTTGCCGGACTGCCTGTGACTATGGTGAGCGAGTGTGCCGACGATTGCGTGGGCGATATTGTGGTAGATTTTTTGAAAAACAATAAAGTGAACGTGAGTTCAATCGACCGTTATGCCAATGGCACCACGCCTCTCACCACCATTTTTCGCAATGCCGACGGCTCGGAGCAGCAAGTGCGCTACGGCTCCTATCCAATCGACCGATTTGATGTGATGTGGCCGCGAATCAATCAGGACGATATAGTGATTTTCGGCTCGCTCTACGCTGTGGAGAATGATCAGCGCAAGCGTCTCTACGAGATTCTGCAATATGCCTTCGATCGCAAAGCGCTCGTGCTTTATCTGCCGGGCTTTGAGTGCCGACTCGGCTACAGTATCACCAAGGTGATGCCCAACATACTTGAAAATTTCGAACTCGCCGATGTGGTGATAGGCGGTGCCGCCGATATGCGCGACATTTTCCCCAACGAGGACGGCGAGAAGTGCTATCGCCATCACATGATTTACTGCCATCGATATGTGCATATTGCCGACGATGGCTCTGCCACCCTGTTTGGCCGCGGCGTGAAGACCGGTGTGGCTGCCCCTGAACAGCTCAACACCGCTTCGCTGGGCTGGCAAGCGGGTTTCGTGGCGGGATTTGTGTTCGGATTGGTGGAAAACGCCATCTTGCACAGCTCGATTGCTGCCGTTGACGACGATGCTTGGAGCCGTGCTGTCGACTCGGCTTACCGTTTCGCTGCCGAATGCGCCAAGTCGGGCACCAACTGCATTTCGCCCGAGTTTGCTTCGCAGATGGCTCACCGGCTCGAAAATATAGGTCAGGACTCATAAAATCACTCAACACAGCAAATAAAGAATTCTTCGATATGAAACCTTTGCTTCTTCACACCTCGTTGCCTTGTGCCATTGTCGACACCGCCGCTTTAGGCGATGCCGCGGCTGCCGGCGAGTCGTTGCCTGCCGATGGCTCCGCCTCGCTCGAGGAGAAGATGTGTTTTGTGCTACAATTGCTCGAGCATGGGCATACCGGCGATGCCGCGATGCTGCTCGATACCATCAACTATAACCCCAATGCCCTCACACCGGCTCTCTACACGGCTTGGCTCTGGCTCGCGAGGATGAGTATCTACATCGGCCGCGCCGACTATCTTATGGCGGGCGACGCTGCCGAGCGTTCGCTCCGTGCCCTCGATGCTGTAGTGGTGAAGAAAGGCGACGATTTCCTTGCCGTATTGGCGGGGATTATCTACAATCTCGCCGACTTATACTATGCCACCGGCGACAACAGCCGTGCCACCAAATGCCTCTCGAAGGCGCAAAAACTCTACGAACGACTTGTAAAAAAAGATGAAGCCCGATTTGCCCCCATGCTCACTTATGCCGTGGAGGCTTCGATGCTCATTTTCTCCTCGCGAAATAAGCAGATGGAGGTGTTTGCCCACTACCACGACCTCACCGAGCAATATAGCGGCATGGTGGAGGGCGGAAACCGCGACGCCTTGGCTCAACTGGTGGATTCGCTACAAAAGGAGGGCGACATTATGCTCGAAATGGGCAACCATCGCGATGCCATGAAATATTTCACCAAGGCATTGCGCTACCAAAAACGCATCAGCTCCGAAATGGGCCTCAAAGAGCTCTCGCTCTCGATAGGCTTGGCTCGGTCGCTTATGCGCATAGCCAACCGCCGCGACCAGGCCGACCAGCTGCTCGCTTCGCTTCAGCCCTTGGCGCTTCGCCTCGGTGCCTCCGACGCTCAAGCCGAGATAGCCGAACTGCTCGACAAAAAGGACAAAAACAATCGCATCATGACTCTGCTCAAAGGCATATTCTGATGCCCACCCCGGCCTCACAACGGCAGGTCATCACAGTTGCGGCTACGCTTGGCACTATACTAACGACTTTTTAGTAACTTTTAATTATAAATATGAACGAAATTAATTCAAACGAACAGAAAACAGTCCCTCTCCCGCATCTCGACGAACTCAGAGTGGGCATCGTAGTGGCCGATTCTAAGGCCGAAATCACTCAACGCTTGTGCTGCAGCGCAGTATCACTACTAAAAGATGAAGGTTATCCCGACAACGACATCACCGTGGTGCACGTGCCCGACACGTTCCAACTCGTGTTTGCCGCTTCGCGTCTCGCCAAGAGCCGCGCTTTCGATGCCGTGATTATTTTTGGCTGCGTGGTGCGTGGCGAAACTCCTCACTTCGATTACGAATGTCAACACGTAAGCCATGGCACTGCCATCCTTAATGCCGAGGGCAAAATACCTGTGATTTTCGGCGTGCTTACCGTAGATTCGCAGGACCAGGCGCTCGAACGCGTGGGTGGCGAGGGCGCTATTGCCGACAAGGGCGCCGAAGCTGCAATTGCCGCCATTCGCATGGCTGAAATAGCTCGCAAACTATAATATCATTGCCGTCTCCTCGCCCTCCGAGAGCGGCTCTGTGGCTGCCCGGGGGTAATGAACATATTTCCAACAAATTATTAGAACAAATCGATCAAAAACAATGAACGAAACTAAAGGTAACACTCTGCACGGCATATTGCTGATTATGCTCTTTGCTCTGTCGGCATTTTTTGTTGCCGACTTTCAGTGGGTCAAAGCCCTGTCGCTCAGCCCGCTTATCGTGGGCATCATTTTAGGCATGATTTATGCCAACACCCTTCGCCGATTTATGCCGCAGCAGTGGGCGGCGGGCATCAAAATCTGCACCAAGCAGGTGCTTCGCACCGGTATCGTGCTCTATGGCTTCCGCCTTACCATACAGGACGTCACCAACATTGGCTTGAGCGCTCTGTGGGTGGATTGCTTGGTGATTATCGGCACTCTGGCGCTGGGTATGCTCTTCGGCCGATTGCTCAAGATGGACCGCGACACCGCGCTGCTCACAAGCACCGGTTCGGCTATCTGTGGCGCGGCTGCCGTGCTTGGCGCTGAGCCTGTGGTGCGCTGCGAGGCGCATAAGACTGCCGTAGCCGTCTCCACTGTGGTTATCTTTGGTACGCTCTCAATGTTTCTTTACCCCATAATCTATCGCACCGGATTGCTCGACCTAACCACTCAGCAATGGGCTATCTACACCGGTGGCACGCTCCACGAAGTGGCTCACGTGGTGGGCGCAGGCAATGCCATGGACCCCGACGGCATGCTCCACATTGCCGACCAAGCCACCATCACCAAGATGATTCGCGTGATGCTCTTGGCTCCCGTGTTGCTCGTGATGGCTTTTGTGCTCGCCCGCGGCGCTAATAGCGAGGGCGGCAAGCGCAAAATCGCCGTGCCTTGGTTTGCTTTCGGATTTATCGGCATCATTTGCCTCAATTCGCTCATTCAGAGCTTCTCTTTCATCCCTGCCGCTACTCTCACATCGGCTTTGGGCTACATCAATAGCTTCGACACATTCCTCCTCACCATGGCTATGACTGCTCTCGGCACCGACACCGGCATCGAGAAGTTTAAAGCCGCCGGCGCCAAGCCTTTTGTGCTTGCGCTGATGATTTACGTTTGGCTCATTGTGGGCGGATATGTGCTCGTAAAACTCTTTGTATAACAATAACTACTACATAACCTAAAACACTTATGTTATCCATTAGAAATATCTACAAAATAGGCATCGGACCCTCGAGCAGTCACACTATGGGACCTCGCAAGGCTGCCTTGCTCTTCAGCCAACTCTTTAGAGGTGCTGCCGCCTATGAGGTGCACCTCTTCGGGTCGCTCTGCGCCACCGGCAAGGGCCACATGACCGATAAAGCCATCATCGATGTGCTGCAACCCCTGGCTCCCACCGAGATTGTGTGGCGCCACGGCGAATTTCTGCCTTTCCACCCCAATGCTGTCACTTTTGTGGCTTTCGACCAAAGCCGCAACGAGTTGGGCCGCCGCACCTACTACTCGGTGGGCGGTGGTGACATTGTGGAAGAAGGTCAGGACCGCCCCGCCGAGCCCGATGTTTACCCGCTTAGCACTATCACAGATATTAAGCAATGGTGCCACGAGACCGGTCGTTCCTATTGGGAATATGTCGACCAATACGAAGGCCCTGAAATATGGGAATACCTCGCCCAAGTATGGAATGTGATGAAAGCCGCCGTGCTGCGCGGCATCGAGGCCGAAGGCGTGCTCCCCGGTGGACTTTGTGTCACTCGCAAGGCTGTGAGCTACTTCGTTAAGGCTTCGGGCTATATTGGCTCGCTCAAGAGCCGCGGCATAGTGTATGCCTATGCACTGGGCGTGAGCGAAGAAAACGCCAGCGGTGGCGAGATAGTCACTGCACCCACCTGCGGGTCGTGCGGCGTGCTCCCTGCCGTGCTCTATCACCTGCACACCACCAAGGGATTCTCCGAGCAGCGCATACTGCGCGCCATAGCCACTGCCGGCTTGTTTGGCAATGTGGTCAAGACCAATGCCTCCGTGTCGGGCGCCGAAGTGGGCTGCCAAGGCGAAGTGGGCGTGGCTTGTGCCATGGCTGCCGCTGCCGCCAATCAGCTATTCGGTGGCACTCCGGCTCAGATAGAATATTCGGCTGAAATGGCACTTGAGCACCACCTCGGCCTCACCTGCGACCCCGTGGGCGGCCTCGTGCAAATACCTTGCATCGAGCGCAACGCCTATGCCGCCGCTCGTGCCCTCGACGCCAACCTGTTTGCCGCATTTAGCGACGGTTCGCACTCGGTGAGCTTCGACCGCGTGGTGCAAGTGATGCAGCAGACCGGCCACGACCTCCCGAGCCTCTACAAAGAGACCAGCGAAGGCGGCCTTGCCGTTATCAAAGAGTCGAAAGGTTGCCCACGCTCTCGCAAAGCACCCGACAAGAAATAATCCCACGCGCAGAGGCGTTTGTGTATATAGTTAGCACCACATCGGGCCAAGCACGTACAACCGTCCGCGATGGCGTATCGGACTAAAAAGCATAGCCACCTCGGCTCGGGTGGCTATTGTTGTGTCGGTTATTCTGTCGGTTTCCAACGGTC
>SFTJ01000021.1 GCA_004563195.1 bacterium | reverse complement strand
ACTTTTCATTTGCTTAAAATTTTAAATTTTACACTGCCACAAAATGGCATTGTGAGCGGATTGCCGCAAAAGCAAGGGTGATTGCGTCGTTGCAGGGTACCGAAACGGCGAGGAACACGGAGTGCAAACTTGCCCTTGCTGTTCCGCGTTATGCCATAACTTTGCGGCGTAAAATAAAATTTAGCGAATGAAAACCCGCAGGGTCAAAACGAGAGGCGGAAGAGCAACAAAAGGTGATGCAGGCAGTAGGCAGAGCGTGGTGCACGTTCCACTTGGAGCCGTCCGAAAGACCATTGACGCAATAAAAAAGCGGTTGAAATCCCTGCATCGCGGCACAGGAGGCAAGGCGGTGAACGGCAGATTCTTTAGGCTGTGACCTTACCACACTCGCAGACGCAGACACCAAACTTCACTGCAACGCAAAGCCGATGTGGAAGCCGCTTGCATGACGGAGAGGACGTTCCCAAATGGTGCGACGCTTCGGCGAGTTGCGGCAGTAAGAGATACTTGTGCGTAGTTATTCGACAGCGTGGACTGCATCATCGGCACAATGGGGCGAAAGAAGAACGAGAGAGGACTGCCACCACGGAGAGCGCGAAGCGGTCAGCGAGGAAAACGTAGCCGAGAATATGACCGTTCCACGAAAAGCCGATAGGGCAAATCGCTTCGACTACAAAGCCACGGCTGCGACAATGAATGACTGCACGGCAACGGCCACACTTTCCGCTTTATCAATCACAACAACAAGAAAGGAGTCGCCTCAAAAGCAGCTCTAAAAACGAAAAAACCGTCTATTCATCACGAACCGACGGCTACATATCAATCTTTCTTATACATGAAACTTGCGAATCTACGGTACAATAGTAAGAGATTATAGATACGAGTGTTGTGTTCTACATAGTTTAAGTTCGATTTTGCAGTCATCATTCCCAAATTTATGCTTGGTAATCTCTATTGATGAACTGCCAAAGAAATCTTTCTCTTTGAAGAAGTTTTCCAAAAACTGCGTAAAGATTTCTGTAATGTACTGAGTTGGCATATCTATGTCAACTACTACTACTTTCTTTTCATTTTCTTCCATGATAGTTTTGTTTTAAGTTACTGAATTATCTATGACACTTAACAAGCGATTTAATCGCCGTGTGAGTTACTTCGTAGATGCAGCCGGCTCCATCGCCATTGGCATTGCCAAAGGAGATAGTGAGTTTGACTACTGGGAATGGAGCTTCATGCGCACCGATGATGTAGGAGTTACCGTCTATGGCGGTAACGACGAAAGCAAGATTCTCTTTTATCGGCAGCAGATCTTCCGCGGAGAATTTCAACTTCGCCGTGTCAGTTCTGTTGCCGTTGTCATTCTCCGTAACACACTCACAAGTCGGTTCGTCGAAGAAGGCCACATTGTGAATGTCAGTGAGTACAGGCACCGGCATCATCGAGATGCCGCGCAGAGCGATGTCATTCACAAGGTGCTCACACCTTACCCAGCCAATCTCCTTAACTCCCGGCAATATTTGTTTTGTAGTTCTCATATAATATATATGTGTATATGTGAATGTATTAAGAAATGCGTAACAAGTGTAACGAGCGTAACGTATGACATTTTTACCCCTTGAAATCGGGAAGATTTTTTATTGTTGCTGTCCGATAAAACTCTTTTAGCCGGGCTGAACAATTAAGGCTGGCATCTATTGCAGGAGTAAGACCTTTTGGTTACTTTGCTTTTACCATAAACCAAATCAACCATGTGGCGGAACTTGTGGAGCGGCAAGATATACCTGAATAAAAAACGGCGGAGGAGGCTTGGAATATGAGAAATCAGGATTGAACATAGAAAACTGTCTTTAAGCCAAGAGTTTTTGCCTTTATTGTGTTTATTTGAAGCGCTATGGTTGAAAATATCCAAGCATAATATTTGATGTGTGCGCGATTATTCGTATTTTTGAATTTGTGTTTTTATTGTGGCCGGTTGGGCTTTTTATCTAACAGTAATAATTTGATGAAAGTATTCTTCGAAAAACTTAGGCGGTGGCTTAGTAGGCTTTCGTTTCGGACTGGAGTGATAGTGTTGCTTTGTTGCATTCCTTGTTATATTTTATCGTTTGCGCAGATGGCATTGCCCATCAGCACAGAGCTGAAGGGTGTGCTTTGGTTTGTGTTGTTCGGCATGGCGAAGACGCTGCAGTATGGCGGCCTTACCATATTAGGCGTGGAGGGTGTGAAACGATTGAAACAATGGTTTCGCAGCTTAAAAAATCATAATACTAACTAGTTAGTAAACGGGCTTTTTTGCTTATTATAGTATTTTAAGATTGAGCATAAAAAACAGGAGGAACGTATTGCTGCGTACCTCCTGAATTGTTTTGTGCTATTGTGATTCTTCCGTTGTTGAAGAATTATGTTACTTAGCTTTTTCTTTTGCCCAACTGTCTTTCAAACCGATGGTCTTATTGAAAATAATGTTATCGGGAGTAGAGTCCTTGTCGACACAGAAGTATCCGATTCGTTGGAACTGATACTTATTGCCGGCAACAGCATTCTCGGCGAGGTATGGCTCTATGAGAGCGGTAGTAACCTTCAACGAATCGGGGTTGAGAAGTTCTCGGAAATCCTTTTCGGTTTCTGCCGAGGGGTTTTCTACCATGAACAAGCGGTCGTAAAGTCGAACTGTAGCTTTCTTGCAGTATTTGACTGAAACCCAGTGCAATGTACCTTTTACCTTGCGCATGCTACCGGGAAGTCCGCTCTTGGTTTCGGGGTCGTATTCGCAGTAGATTTCTTCGATGTTTCCTTCGGCATCTTTCTTGCAACCTGTGCACATTACTATGTATCCGGCTTTCAATCGAACTTCTTTGCCCGGAGTCATGCGGAAATACTTCTTGGTAGGATTTTCCATAAAGTCCTCGCGCTCGATGTAGATTTCGCGTGTGAATGGCATTTCGTGAGTTCCGCCATTAGGATCTTCGGGATTGTTCTCGATAGTCACCATTTCGGTCTTGTCCTCGGGGAAGTTGGTGATAATCACCTTCACAGGGTCGATGACTGCCGAAACGCGGTTGGCTCGCTTATTCAAGTCATCGCGAACGGCATGCTCGAGCAGTGATATGTCGTTGAGTGCTTCGTATTTGGTGTAACCGATGGCGTCGATAAAGTTCTTTATTGACTCAGGAGTGTAGCCACGACGGCGCAAACCGCAAATGGTGGGCATACGAGGGTCGTCCCAACCTGCCACAAGACCTTCCTTCACCAATTGCAGCAATTTACGCTTGCTCATAAGGGTGTAAGTGAGGTTAAGACGGTTGAATTCAATCTGGCGAGGGCAGTACGACTCATCGGCCAATTCCTTAACGAAATATTCGTAAAGAGGGCGGTGGGGCACAAATTCGAGAGTACATATAGAGTGAGTTACGCCTTCGAAATAGTCACTCTGACCGTGTGCGAAGTCGTACATCGGATATACTTTCCACTTATCGCCTGTACGATGGTGCGGGTGCTTGATGATGCGATACATAATAGGATCGCGGAAGTGCATATTCGACGATGTCATGTCGATTTTAGCGCGAAGCACGCGAGCACCTTCTTCAAATTCGCCGGCATTCATGCGTTCGAACAAGTCGAGGTTTTCTTCGGGAGTGCGGTTGCGATATGGGCTTTCGGTACCCGGGGTGGTGGGTGTGCCTTTTTGAGCAGCTATCTCTTCAGAAGTTTGGTCGTCGACATAAGCCTTGCCTTCTTTAATCATTCGCACGGCGAGGTCGTATAGTTTTGGGAAGTAGTCGGAAGCATAATAAAGGCGGTCGCCCCAATCGTATCCGAGCCACTTGATGTCTTCTTTAATCGATTCTACATACTCCACGTCTTCCTTAATAGGATTGGTGTCGTCGAAGCGAAGGTTGCAAGTGCCGCCAAACATTTCGGCGACGCCGAAGTCCATACAGATGGCCTTGGCATGACCGATGTGAAGATAACCGTTAGGTTCGGGCGGGAAGCGAGTGTTGAGTCGTCCTCCGTTTTTGCCTGCCTTGAGGTCATCGGCAACAAGTTGCTGAACAAAGTTGAGCGATTTCTTTTCTTCGCCTTCGTTGATTTCTAAAATTTCTTCTGCCATAATAAATTTCGTGTTCAGAATTGTCGATTTCGTTTAATTGCGCAAAGTTACAAAAAAAATCATAAAATTTATGCAAGTTATAGCTCTTGCTTTGTCAAAGATGCGAAAAATGTGCAGGTTGCGCACTGCAGTGTGAGAGCTGCTGCTACAATAACCTTTCGAAATATGCTGTCGATGGGCGCTTTCGTACGCACTTTTTTAAAAATATTGACTATGTTAACTGATATTTGGAGAAAAACCATTAAATTTGTATTTGGTAAAATTTGCGCATGCTGCGCCTACTGAAAAACGAAAAAATTTAAACAAACTAACGATATGAAATTTAATATTTCCAGCAAGAACCTTGAGAGCCACCTATCGGCTGTAAGTAAGGTTGTTAACTCAAAGAATAGCATCTCTATTCTCGATAATTTTCTGTTTGAACTATCCGGAGACGAACTCGTAATAACCGGTAGCGACTCCGACAATACCCTAAAGACCCGTTTGATGGTGAACGATGCCGAAGGTTCGGGTAAGTTTGCGGTCAATGTGAAGCGTTTGAACGAATTGTTGAAAGCGCTTCCCGAGCAGGGACTGAAATTCGAGATCAATGATGATACTCTGGAAATTAACATCTACTACATGAATGGTAAGTTCAACTTTATAGGTATTGATGGTAGAGAATTTCCACAAAAGGCGCTCAACGACAGCGACTCTCGCACATTTGCAATTCCGGCAAAGGAAATAGTGAAAGGCATCAATCAGACCATCTTTGCCGTAGGTTCTGAAGATTTGCGTGCAGTGATGATGGGTATTTTGTGGGATATCAAGCCCGACCATATAGTGTTTGTGGCATCGGACACACACAAATTGGTTAGATATAAGAACTTCCGTGCACAAACCGACCTCGAAGCATCGTTTATTTTGCCTACCAAGCCGGCTTCGATTCTTGCCAACATATTTGCTAAGGAAGAAGGCAATGTGGCTATTACCATCGACTCCAAGTGTGCTACCTTCACTACCGAAGAGTTTACGCTCAACTGCCGTTTCGTGGCAGGACGCTATCCGCGCTACAACTCGGTAATTCCCGAAGATAACCCCAACCAATTGTCGATCGACCGCGAAACATTGCTTGCAGCCATTCGCCGCGTTTCGGTGTTTGCAAGCCAAGGCGGTCTTATAAAGTTTGAATTCCGCGCCAATGAAATATTCCTCAAGGCCGAGGATTTCGACTATTCTACATTGGCCGAAGAAACCATTCCATGCGACTATAACGGCGACAACATCATTATGGGTTTCAATAAGACACGTATAATAGAAGTTCTCGACAACATCAATCACGACACAGTGATACTGAAACTTTCTGATGCTTCGCGTGCGGGCATTTTCGAACCCGAGAAGCAAGAAGAAGGCGAAGATTTGCTCGTGCTTTTGATGCCGATGATGATTTAATGTCTGTGCTATGGAATTGAATCTAAAGAAACCGGTCGTGTTTTTCGACCTTGAAACAACCGGAGTCAATCCGTTGCACGACAAGATAGTGGAGTTAAGCTATATAAAGGTGTGGCCCAACGGGGTGGAGCAGGAAGATACTATCCGCTTCAATCCCGGTATGCACATCCCCGAGCAAGCCTCGGCGGTGCATCACATCACCGATGCCGATGTGGCTAATTGCCCCACATTCAAGGATAGGGCCAAAGAAATAGCCGAAATCTTTAAGGGAAGCGATATTGCCGGATTTAATAGCAATCGCTTCGATGTACCTTTATTGATAGAGGAATTTCTCAATGCCGGAGTGAACTACGACTACACCAAATGTCGATTTATCGATGTCCAGACCATCTTTCACAAGATGGAGCAGCGCACCCTTGTTGCCGCATACAAATTTTACTGCAACAAGGATCTTGAGGCAGCACACTCAGCCAATGCCGACACACGTGCCACTTACGAAGTGCTGAAAGCACAACTCGACAAATACGACAATCTGCAGAACGATATGGAATTTCTTTCGGAGTTCTCTTCGCAGAACAATAATGTGGACCTTGCCGGTCGCTTTATATATAATGAGAAGCATGAACCGGTGTTCAACTTTGGCAAATACAAGGGCAAGCCGGTTCTTGAGGTGTTGAAGCAAGATATAGGCTATTATGGCTGGATGATGCAAGGCGATTTCCCGCAAGACACCAAGAATGTGCTTACAAATTTGCGCCTGCAGTCAAAAGGTCTTTAAATATTAAGAAATCGAGAAAGATAAGCGCGATGAAGAAATTTGTGGTAATGACAACTATGGCTCTTTGCAGCATGTTTAGCCCACTCACAGGAGTAGGGCAAGAACTGAATTGCGCTGTGGAAATCAATACCGACAAAGTGCAAAATGCCAATAAAGAAGTGTTTAGCACCCTCCAGAGCGCGATATCCGACTATATGAACACCCAGCGTTGGACCGATGCCCAGTTTGGCAAAAACGAAAAAATAGATTGCCGGCTATATTTCACTATTAACAAATATGAAGAGCCCAATATCACAGCCGACCTGCAGATACAGTCCACCCGCCCGGTGTATAACAGCACCTACACCACCACACTCATCAATTTCAAGGACACGAAAGTGGAATTTACCTACGAAAACAATGAGCCGCTGGTGTTCTCTGAGATAAATTGGGAGAGTAACCTTACTGCGGTGCTCAACTTCTACGCCTATCTGATAATAGCAATCGATTTCGACACCTTTTCGCCCAATGGCGGCGACCCTTATTATGAAAAGGCAGCCACAGTGGTGCGCATGGCGCAGAGCGAAGGCGAATCGGGGTGGAAGGCATTCGAAGACACCAAGAATCGCAGCGCAGTGCTGAGTGCATTCACCGATAAGACCACATCGGGCATACGCGAAGTGCTCTACGACTATCATCGCAAAGGGCTCGACGAGATGGTGCTGAGTCCCGATAAGGGCAGAATGGCTATTACCCAAACGCTTAATACGCTTAAAAAAGTGTACGATTTGGCGCCTATGTCGGTGTGTCTGACTATGTTTAAGGACGCAAAAATGGACGAATTGGTAAATGTCTATTCCAAAGCAAGTCGCACAGAGAAAGATAATGTACACGATATTCTCAAGGACATGTATCCTGCCGAGGGAACGCGTCTGAAGAAAATAAAAGAAGAAAACGAGAAAGAATAATCATGCTCACAAAGTTAACCATATCAAACTATGCGCTAATCGACCGTTTGGAGGTGGATTTTAAGAAAGGACTTACAATAATAACCGGAGAAACCGGAGCAGGTAAATCTATAATTATGGGCGCGTTGTCGTTGATTCTCGGTGAGCGAGCCGACTCGAAATCGGTAAGAGATAAATCGAAAAAATCGGTTGTTGAAGCCACTTTCGATATCAGCAAATTTGATTTGCAACACTTTTTCGAGTCAAACGATTTGGAATATTTTGCCGAGGAGTGCATATTGCGAAAAGAATTTTCCGACAGCGGCAGGTCGCGAGCATTTGTGAATGACACCCCCGTGTCGTTGGCACTTATGCGCGAGTTGACCAACAATCTTATCGATATACACTCGCAGCACAGCAATATGCTTGTGTCGAAACCGGCTTATCAATTGGGTATTTTGGATAGCCTCGCCGGTAATAAAGCATTGCTCGAAGATTATGCACTTAAATATAAACATTACAAAGAAATAAGTGCTGAATTAGATCGCGCGAAAAAAGATTTTAGCCGCAATAAAGAAGAAGAGGATTACCTGCGTTTTCAGCTCACTCAGCTACAAGAGTTAAAGCTTGAAAAAGGAGAAGATGAAGTGCTCGAGGCATTGCAAAAAAAACTCACCAATGTCACCGAGATAAAAGAAAACCTGTGGCAAGCACAGATGTTACTCGATGGCGAAGATAACAGCATTTTAGATAATCTGAAAACATCGGCAAAAAGTGTTTCGGCGGCAGCACAAAATATGGCAGAAGCCGAAGAACTTGCCACGCGCCTCGATTCGGCTGTAATAGAGCTGAAGGATGTAGCAATGGCTGTTGCAGCACTCCAGGAAGACCTTGAATTCAATCCCGATGAGCTTGAACGAGTTAACGACCGACTGAATGCCATCTATTCGTTGGAAACAAAGCACAGTGTGAAATGTTCCGACGACCTGATGCAACTTCAGGCAGAATATGAGCAAAGATTGAGCGAAATAGATAATTCAGAAGATAATATCAAGCGCCTCGAGATAGAAGAGGCCAAAGCCCTTGCAGCTGCAAAATCGAGTGCCGATTTGCTTAGCGAATCGCGAAAGAAAGTGGCTGCAGAGTTTGCAAAGCAGTTGAAGTTAACTGCCTTACCATTAGGACTGAACAATATAGAATTTAAAGTATTGTTTGAACATCAGGACTTGGCGCGCAACGGAGCCGATGCCGTGCGCTATATGGTGGCATTCAACAAGAATCAAGAGCTAATGCCCGTAGAGATGACCGCATCGGGAGGTGAATTGTCGCGACTGATGCTTTCAATCAAGACCATTGTGGCAAAGAGCATGAATCTGCCCACAATAATATTCGATGAAGTAGACACAGGCGTGTCGGGCGAAGTGGCAGAGAAGATAGGAAGTATGATGGCAGAACTTTCGGAGCACATACAAGTGTTAGCCATCACACACTTGCCACAAGTGGCAGCTCAAGGCGACAATCACTATAAAGTGTATAAGACCGATGTAGATGATTCTACCGTGACATCGATAAAAGTGCTCGACAGCGAAGCCCGCATACACGAATTGGCAGCAATGCTGAGTGGTAGCAGCATTTCGCAATCGGCAATCGAAAATGCAAAAACTTTATTAAAACATAAGATAACCGGATGATAGAAAAAGACCAATACATATTTGGCATAAGAGCCGTGATAGAAGCAATTCAGTCGGGTAAAGAAATCGACAAGTTGCTTATCAAGAAAGATATCAACGGAGAACTGATAGGCGAACTGTTCGAAGTGGTAAAAGCCTATCAAGTGCCCGTACAGCGCGTGCCAATAGAGAAAATAAATCGCATAACACGCAAAAATCATCAAGGAGTGCTTGCATTCCTTTCGGCGGTGACGTATCATAAGATAGAGAATGTGGCACCGATGCTTTACGAAGAGGGCTACAATCCCTTTGTGGTGATACTCGACGGAGTGACCGATGTGCGCAATTTTGGAGCAATAGCCCGAACCTGCGATTGCGCCGGTGTAAACACCATAATTATTCCTGAGAAGAATAGTGTTACAGCTAATGCCGATGCGGTTAAGACCTCGGCAGGTGCTCTCAACTACATTCCGGTGTGTCGCGAACGCAGTTTGGTGACTGCGGTGAAATTCCTAAAGGAAAGCGGATATAAAGTGGTTGGGGCATCGGAAAAGAGTGCCGTTAACTATACTAAGGTAGATTACACCGGACCGGTAGCACTGATACTCGGAGCAGAGGATAAGGGTATTTCGAACGACCTTTTGAAACTCTGTGATGAATTTGTGTCGATACCCGAGTTCGGTCACATCAATTCGCTCAATGTGTCGGTGGCAGGAGGCATTATGATGTATGAAGTGGTGCGTCAGCGCTTGAACGACAACCAAGAAACCAATTAAAGAAATACTGCAGATATTTTATAAGTGAGCAGATTTTGTGTAAATTTGCAGAAAATTTTTGAATATGATAAATAGAACATTGATTAGAATAAAGGTGGTGCAGATGGTTTATTCCTACTTGCTCACCAAGGAAGAAACCTCGTTGAAGGATGCGCTGAAGGAACTCGACAAGAGTTTTGACAAAGCCCATGAATTGTATTTCTATCTGATGCAATTGATGGTGGATTTGACCGACCTTCAGGCGCGCCGCCTCGATGATGCGAGAAACAAGTATTTGCCGAGCTACGAAGACTTGCACCCCAATACTCGTTTCGTCGACAACGAATTTATAGCCACATTGCGAACTACCGAAGCATTTAGTGACTATATCGAAGAAAACAAGCTTTCGTGGCGTAACGATGATATATTCTTGAAGGTGATGCTCGAGCGCGTTATCCACAGCAAGGAATATGAGAAATATATGAGCGCCGAGAGCACCGATTACGCTCGCGACTGCCAATTCTGGAAGGACTTGATGCGCCATGTGATACTTCCCGACGAAGGTTTGGCCGACATACTTGAGAACAAATCGGTGTATTGGAACGACGACCTTGAGACAATGGGCACCTTTACCGTTAAGACCATCAAGCGATTTGAAGACAAGGTGGAAGACCCGATTCTGCCGATGTATAAAGACAACGAGGACAGCGAATTTGGCAAAACATTGTTCACAAAGGCAGTGGAAATGCGAGCAGCCAACGATGAGATTATCAATGCGATGATTTCAGGCAAATGGGATGCCGAGCGAATAGCATTTATGGACCGCGTGATAATGGGAGTGGCAATAACCGAGGTGAAAGAGTTTATCAGCATTCCCACATCGGTAACACTCAATGAGTATATCGAAATAGCCAAGTATTACAGCACACCCAAGAGCGGCAGCTTCGTAAACGGCATACTCAACAATGTGATAAAGGACTTCAAGTCGCGCCGAATAATAGTAAAAGATTAATCAGAATTATTTACAATAAACATCAATTATGACAATTCTAAGCATTTTATTACAAGAAGCTCAGCAAGGCACAAGTGCTTTCAGCAGCATCTTTATGATTATTGCGTTGATAGCAATATTCTATTTCTTTATGATTCGCCCACAAACCAAGCGCCAGAAGGAAATACGTCAATTCCGCGAAAAATTGCAAAACGGCGATAAGGTGGTAACAGCAGGTGGTATCTATGGCAAAATCAAGGATATCAAGCCTGACTCAAATGTGGTGATTTTGGAGATTGCCGATAACGTAAGAATTCGCATCGACAAGAGTTCTATCTATGCTACTGCTCAAGATGCCAACGACAGCCAAGCTAATGGCGACGGTCAAAAGGCATAATTGACAATAAACATTTTTGAGACATTTTGTGCACAAAGCATCTGCTTTGGCTGTGCACGGAATGTCTCTTTTCTTAAAGCAGTGATTATTTTTTTATTATTACAACATGGCAAAATCGGAACTAATCGAAAAACTCAAATCGATGATTAAGAGCAATGTAGCAAAGAAATTATTGCTGTATTTGTTCTTTGTGTTGATATCTACCGTGTTTTGGGTGTTTAACACAGCCAATAAGCCCCGAATACACGATGTGGAATTGCCTTTCAGTATAGTGAATGTGCCCGATTCGGTGTTGTTCCTGACCGATCCGCCACATCAGATTAACGTTTCGATAAAAGAAACAGCCATCAATGTGATATTTAAGAAAAAATCAAATATTGAAATCAACTTTTCGGAATACGACATGGGCAACAACGTGTTTCGAATCAATGAATTGCAGCTCAATGCAATAGTTCGTGAAAAATACGGCAAGGAATCCACTATCAATAGCGTCATGCCCGACTCGATATCGTTGCGCTATGTAGACCCGCGTCGCGATGTGAAGCAAGTGCCCATTTTGCTCGATTTTGTGGCTCGCCCAAATATGCAGTATGAGATAGTGGGCAATGTGGTGATGTCGTCCGACTCTGTGAAGGTGTACGGCAGCAGTGAACGTCTTGCAGGCGTTAATGAGGTGTATACCTATCACGTAGATGAGAAAGAACTCACCGATACACTATATAGAAAAGTAACTATTTCGCCCATAGCAGGTGCAAGAATTGAACCACGCGAAATCACAGTGATGGTGCCGGTAGAAAAGCTTATCAAGCGCGAGCGAGTGATACCGGTTATCGTGAAAAATAAGCCGGAAAACATCAATGTCATAACTTTCCCGCCCACGGTGAAAGTGTCGTATCTTGTACCGCAAAGTCAGTACAACAACTTTGACAAACAAATATCGGCAATAGTAGATTATAATGATATTCTTTATTCGCCCACGCTCAACAAGGTGGAGGTGCGAATAGGCGAAATGCCTATGATTTATAAGAACGTGTCGTTAAACATGGATAGCGTAGAGTATATTATAGAAAAATTGGATCAATGAAACTGGTAGCAATATCCGGAGGGATAGGAAGTGGAAAAAGCGTAGTGTCGCATCTGCTTACATTGCTGGGATATAGCGTTTACGACTGCGATTCTCGAGCCAAACTGCTAATGAATAGGTCGGAAGATGTGAAGCGAGAATTGCGCGAGGCCTTTGGTGATGATGTTATTACGCATCAAGGAATGGTGAACCGCGATGTCCTTAGCAAGATTATCTTTGGCAATGCCGAAGCATTGAAAACGGTAAACAGCATAGTGCATCCACGTGTAGTGGCAGAAATAATGTCACTTGCCGGCAAGTGCAACGATGAGTATTTTTTTTTCGAGACCGCATTGCCACAAGAAAGCGGACTTGATAAACTGGCTGATGCTGTATGGCTTGTGACCGCGCCTGTGGAAAAGCGAATAGAGAGAGTGATAAAACGCAGCGGTTTGACACGCGAGCAAGTGATGGCTCGAATCGCAAGCCAAGATTATTCAAATATCAAAAACAATAGAGTGGAATATATAATTAATGATGAAAACAAATCATTAACAAATCAACTATTAACCCTTTTAACTAAATCATTATGAAAACTGTTCGTTTTTTATTTATGGCCTGCTTTTTGGCCATATCAAGTGTGATGAGTGCACAAGTTATCACTTACGATTTTTCAACACCTGGTGAAGATGGCAAAATCTATGGATTTGAATTGCCTACGGATAAATCTCATCCTACATACGTCACTGATATTCCTATGGTGAATGGCTTGTGTACTCTTACTATTACTGACAATGGTGACTACATTAAGCCGAGAATTCAAACAAATGGCGAGATTATATATTTACAAGTACAATATACAGGTGTTTTTAATTTTAGTGCAGAGCGCAATATTACAAAAATGGAGTTTGTTCTTGCAAATGGTAAGTTAGACAACTGGGTGGCAAATGTTGGCACTTTGTCTAATCTTATATGGGAAGGCTCTGCACGCAATATTCAAATAAGTTGTGATCAAGGAAATCAATGCTATGTGTCGAAAATTATAATTACCTTAGAATCTAGCGATACATACACCGAAGTGGCATCGGCTGCCGATTTGGCTTTGAAAGAAGAAAACACCAATGTGGTTTTCACTTCCGAAACAGTATATGTCAGCCAAAGTGCAGATGGTAAGTATGTAATTGCAAAATCGGGCGATAATATTATGTACTATGTGGGTGAGAGTGCATTGCCAACAGCATCAAAGAATGATGTGATATCGGCAGGCATCAAAGGCAAAAGCACTATTATCAACCGCATTCCTGCTATTGTAGTTGAGAACGGATATTCTACTTACGACCCTAATCAACCTGTGGAACTGACGCTCGATGCTCTCGATTTGAGCTATATAGGAAAACTTGTGGCATTTAATAATGTGACGATAGTTTCGAATGAAGGCGAGTTGCAAATACCATCAACTTCAAATCCTGTAACTATAAACAATCTCTTCCTTAACGAAGTAAATGCCACCGGCAGCAATCAGCGAGCCGATGTGGTGGGCGTATTGGCAGCTACCGACAAGAATTTTGTAATTCATCCCATCTCAATAGTCGAAAAAATCTACTCAGGCACAGAAGAAGCCATGATGCCAGATGCCGAAGTAATGGTAAATAACGGAAATATTATAATTTCGGGAGAGTGGAATCGAGCTGATGTCTATAGCATCGATGGTAAACTCATTGCACACAACAAGAAAGAAGTGAGTGCCGGCAAAGGAATTTACATGGTGGTGGTTGACGGCAAGAAAGTGGCAAAAGTGATGCTTCGATAAAGCCGTAGGGCAGTGATGGATTTCGTCATATCACTTTTTTGTTATATCTTTGCGTTGAATTATTAACTATTGAACAAAACCAACAACAATGTTAAAGAAAATATTATCAATTTCAGGCAAGCCGGGACTATATAAATTGGTTTCATACGGCAAGAACCTAATAATCGTAGAGAGTCTAAAGGACAAGAAGCGTATGCCGGCATATACTCGCGATAAGATTATTTCGCTCGGCGATATCTCGATGTATACTTACGGTGAAGAAGTGGCTTTGTCGAAGGTGTTTACTTCGGTATATGAAAAATTTGAAGGCAAGACACTTAATGCCAACGATTACAAGACTCCCGAAAGTTTGAAGGAATTCTTCTTGCAAGTATTGCCCGACTATGACCAAGAAAGAGTGTATAACAATGATATCAAGAAAGTGATAGCATGGTATAATATTTTGGTAGAAGCCGGTTATACCAAGTTCGAAGAAGAAGAACCACAAGAAGAGACTGCTGAAGAAGAAAAGTAATATCAGAAAAAAGTTTTCATCAAAATAGATTTAAGCCAAAGTTTTGCAAAATATTGCTTAACTTTGGCTTAAAAATTTTATAAATATAGATATATCGATGAAGAGTAGCCTCAGCAAATGCTTATTAGTAGTTGGCATAATAATGTCATTATCGCTTGTTTCGTGCCGAAGCAGCAAAAAGGTGGTAACCGACGATGTGTATTTTCCGAGTGAAGATGCCGGAACGGGCAAGTCGGCAGGCTGGTGGAGCCGCTATGGTATAGTGCTGAAGAAAGGCGAATACAACGAGGCATTATATGCAGAGATAGGCGAGTGGCTCGGTGTGAAATATCGCTACGGAGGCAACACCAAAGACGGTACCGACTGCTCCGGCCTTGTGTCGCAACTCTATCTGAAGGTATATGACAAGAAACTGCAGCGCAATTCCGCCCGTATGTTCGAAAAAGATTGCAAGGAGATAAAAAGAAAACAATTGCAAGAGGGCGACTTGGTGTTTTTCTCATCATCAAGCCGAAAGAACAGAATAAACCATGTGGGCTTGTATCTTGTAGATGGAAAATTTGTGCATGCCGGATCGAAAGGCGTGGTTATCGACTCACTGAGTGCCCGATATTACGACAAGCATTATGTGGCATCGGGCCGAGTGAAATAATGTATTATTCAAGCATCATTGTCAAAGCCCCGCTGTCTTTAACCGAGTAGTAGGGAATGCCAAGTTCGGTAAGTTCGTTCTGCATTATTTGGTGTTGTTTGATGTAAATATCGCCGGAGAGCACAATTTTACCCTTGCCGAATAATTGCTCAAAGTTTTTGAACGGCGAATGATATCGCTTGGTGACAATCACATAATCCACATCAACGGGATTGTCGAAACGAATTTTCTTCCATTTATTATCATTGATTATCACCATATTTTTGCCTGCAATCGAGGCAAATGGTGAAATTATTTTACTGCCGTCCGCGATGTTGACGGTGTCGGCGCTTATCACATCTATTTGGTTGATTCCATAATATGCCAGCATCCCCTTGTGGCGCGATTCAAACTCATAAGCATCGGGTTCTTCATCGAGTACCCATAGATAGCCCTTGTGTTGATGAAAGTAAAACACCGGAGTGCATCTGAAATCATTAAGAATGAACAGACCCTGCCGGGGCACAAATATTATGTGTTGAGCGGCAATAATCACCATAGCGGCAGCGAGCGATGCCATGATATATATAAGGTGACGACGACGAAAGTACAACCATAGACAAAATACGGCAACCATTGCCAAATAGATAAAAGTGTTTGCGAGAGAGATATACACCGAGTCGATGTGCGAAATGCCTAATCCCGATACAAACGAAACTATGTGATAAATCACTTGATACGACCCATCGATTACGGCAGTGAATATGGAAACCTCGCCGAAAGCTATGAGAATC
The DNA here is from genome assembly GCA_004563195.1 of bacterium. Lineage (GTDB taxonomy): Bacteria > Bacteroidota > Bacteroidia > Bacteroidales > Muribaculaceae > SFTJ01. The sequence goes on along the minus strand of SFTJ01000021.1, from coordinate 56,794 downwards.
ACAACATAGATGATGTAAACCACCATAATCACAGGCAGCGCCGGCAGAATTATCAAGTTGGTGACAAATGCCAACAACGGAATGCTGTGAAAATAATATGCCGTAATGGCTGAAGTGCTTATCATAGCAGCCAGCGATACCCAAATCGACGACAAAATGTAGTTGAGTATGCGATTCTTGGGATTGACTATTTCCCTGAGTTTGGGCACAATAATCAAAATGGCAGCCACGGTGCAGAAACTCAACTGAAATCCCACTTCGAAAAGCGAAAACGGCGAGAATATGAGAATAATCAATGCCGCCACGAACAGAGCATTGAGTGAAGTGTTTCGCCTGAAGAGCAAAAATTCGGCAAATGTGAAAGTTGTCATAATTGACGCTCGCACCACCGATGGACTTAAACCTGTGAAAACGGCATACGCTGCAATAATAACTATTGTGATGAGTAATCGAAGTCGACGAAATCCATAATAGTCGAGAGGGAAAAGCACACACCATATTATCATAGCGATAATGCCCACATGCAAACCGCTTACAGCCAATATGTGAGCAGCACCCGCTTTTGAGAACGAATCGTGCGACTGCGGAGTGATGTAGTCGTTGTTGCCAAGAATAAGCGCTATCATAAATCCCTTGGCGTCGTGCGACAAATCGGTGCTTTTGATAAGATTTTCTATAGTTTCGCGATAGTGTCCCACCTTATATAAAATACCCTCATTGAGAGATAGCGGCACTATATGAGCTACATCGGTGTGCTGGGTGTAGATGATGCCGCGATTGTAGAGATATTGCTTATAGTCGAATTCAAAGGGGTTGCCAAGGTTGGCGGTTTCCTGTAAATTGGCGCGAAATGCTATGTTGGTGCCAATGCGCAATCGGCGGTTGTGCCCCTTAGTGCTGAGCAGAATGGAGCCCAGTTCGCTGCTCTCCACGTGCATCGACATCGATTTTTGTGTGTATTTCACCGACCGGATGTTGCCGGTCACCACTTTTCCGTTCACATCTTCGAGATTGATACACTTGGGCGCAGCCACATACGCAGCAAACCATCCGGCGGCAATAGAAATCAATGCAATTGCCAGCGAATGCCACGGCACAACGCGATAGCGCACCATAGGATTATGTCGACCTATAAAACTGAAAGCTATTGCTGATGCTACACCCACTGACAAAGTAATCAGCCCAAAAGCAACCGATGTGGTGCAATGCCATGCCATAATGCCTAATGCAAAAGGCAATGCTATGCGCACAACGGGCGTTCGGGATAGTGGAGAATACATAAGGTGGAGAGCAAGAAAGGTGAGTGCAAAAAGTGCTAACCGTTACTTATTCCAAATATTATAAGATGCAAATGCTTGAAGCAAGAGCATTTCGAGACCGTTTTTCACCTCAGCGCCGTACTTTTTCGATTCCTTCATAAACATAGTTTCTTCGGGATTGTAGATCAAATCGTAGCAAAGGTGTTGCTCGGTGAGGAAACGATAAGGAATGTCGGGGCAAGTGTCGATGTTGGGATACATGCCCAACGGTGTGGTATTTACTATCACTTTACTTTCCTTAAAGTGCTGCTTGGTGAGTTCCTCATACACTAATGTGTTGGCAGTTTTGCGACGCGACACGAACTGAACTGTCAATCCTAATTTTTGCAAAGCATAAGCCACGGCTTTAGAAGCACCGCCGGTGCCAAGAATTAGAGCCGAAGTGTGGTGAGGCTTCAATAGGGGTGCAATAGAGTCGCTGAAGCCAATGATATCGGAGTTGTAGCCCTTGAGTTTTACGTTGTCCTTTTCGCGAATTACTTTAATCACATTCACAGCACCCACTTCGCGAGCTGCGTCATCGAGTTCGTTGAGATATGGAATTACTTGTTCTTTATAAGGAATAGTGACATTGAGTCCACACAAGTTGTGGTTCTCGGCAATAATTTCCATAATGAAATCGATGTCGGGGATATCGAAATTGATGTATTCGGCACTAATATTTTCGGCAGCGAATTTTTGGTTGAAATAAATCTGCGAAAATGAGTGAATCAAGGGATGACCTAACAATCCATATAATTTTTCGGGCTTCTGTGACATATTGCAATTCATTTGTTTTGTATTACAAATTTAGTTCATCTTTGCGATTTCTGCAAGAGTAGTGCAAATATATGTTTTATATCGGTTTAGAAGATTTTTAATTCGCGTTTTTTTTGATAAAAATGGCTCTAATTGATTGATATTTCTTAAATTTGTGAGGTAATAAGCATTTATATATTGAGATGACCGGAATTTTGAGACTTTTATTTCTTACATATGTACTGATAATTTCTGTTGTGGTAAGTCCGATTTCTTCATTCGCCAAAGATTTTGTGGTGGTGATAGATGCCGGACATGGCGGGCACGATGTGGGTGCGGTGGGCGTTAAGGCCTGCGAGAAAAACATCAATTTAGGCGTGGCTCTGAAGCTGGGTAAATTGATAGAGGAAAATTGCAGCAACACCAAGGTGGTGTATACTCGCAAAACCGACCGCTTTCTCACCTTGCAAGAGCGTGCCAATGTGGCAAATAAAGCGCATGGCAACTTATTTATCTCGATTCACACCAATTCGGTAGATAAGAAGAATAAGAATCGAAAAAGCATTAACGGCGCAGCTACCTATGTGCTGGGTATGCATAAAAACGATGACAACCTGGCTGTGGCAATGCGAGAGAACTCGGTGATGAAACTCGAAAAAGATTACTCTACCACTTATGAGGGTTTTGATCCCAATTCATCGGAATCGTATATAATCTTTGAAATCAGTCAGAATCAGCACGTTAAGCAGAGCCTTGAATTAGCTTCGCGCGTGCAGCAGGAGTTTTCCAAGGTGGCAAAGCGCAAAAATAATGGTGTGCGACAAGCCGGATTTTGGGTGCTTGCACGAACATCGATGCCGGCTGTGCTTGTGGAACTCGATTTTATCTGCAATCCCACTGTGGAAAGTTTTCTCGACTCGGAAAGCGGTCAAGAAAAACTTGCCAAATCATTATTTAATGCGGTAAAAAGCTATAAGGCAAGTTATCATAGCGCTACAGATGATAAGTCGAAATCAAAAAATCAAGACAAGAAGAAATCCGAGGACAAAAAGAAATCGAAAAAAGATAATCAAAACGAAGAAACCGTTGAGAGCAAAGTAGAAGCGAAATCGGATAGCGGCAACGAAGGTGGTAAGGTATCGCAGCCCGAAACACTAATCGATGATAACACCGAGGTGTATAAAATACAATTCCTCACCAGCACCAAAAAGTTGAAAGACGGTGCTCCTGAGTTAAAAGGACTTAGTCCCGTTAACTATTATTACGAAAAAGGAATATATAAATATACATTTGGAACACTGACAGATAAAAAAGAAGCATTATCTTTGCAAAATAAAATAAGAAAGAAATTTAAAGGCGCGTTTATCGTGGTATTCAAAGGCGAAAAACGCATCAGATAAGAAAAAGTAATAAACAAAGGATATGAAGAAATTTTTCACCAAAGAGGTAATGATAGCCGTGACTGTGATAATCAGCCTCTGCGTATTGTATTTTGGAATAGAGTATTTGAAGGGGATAAATCTGTTTCGTCCCGCTAACTTCTATTATGCAAAGTTTGAGCGAGTAACCGGCTTGGCAGTAGCCGCACCGGTAACAATTAATGGTTTCCAAGTAGGACAGGTGCGCGAAATCAATTATGATTACAACGATAATCAGATATCAGTGCTGTTGAGTCTGAACAAGGACTTGAAGATTCCTAAGGGATCGGATGTAAAGCTCTCGGTCGACATGCTCGGCACAGCCCAGTTGGTAATGACCTTGTCGGACAACACCGAATATTATAATGTGGGAGATGAAATCCCGGCAGGCGTAATGACCGGACTGATGGATGCCCTCGGCGACAACCTTATGCCCTCGGTGAACAAACTCTTGCCGAAGATTGATTCGATTTTGACAAACATCAACAATATTCTTGCCAATCCGGCGCTTAATAACTCAGTGGAACGCCTCGATGGCATCACAGCCGACCTCAAGGCAAGCAGTTTGCAGCTGAGCCAATTGATGAATCGTCAGGTGCCAAGCATAATGACCAATGTTGACGGCATAACATCGAATCTCAACACCACATCGGCTAATATCAAACTCGTGTCGGAAGAGTTGAAAGATATGCCATTACAGCAAACCGTGGCTAATGCCAATGCTACAATGGAAAATCTGAAAGCGCTCAGTGAAAATCTGAATAACAAAAATTCTACGCTCGGCATGCTGATGAACGACAAAGCCCTATATAAGCATCTCGATGATGCAGTGGCGAGTCTCGACACACTGCTTACCGATATCCAACGAAACCCGAAACGATATGTCACAATAAAGGTTTTCTGATACAATTCAGTGTAATAATTGCGAAAATGCCTTATTTTGACTTGTTCTAAATAAGGCATATTTTTTATTTTCTTAAAATGCCTATAATCTGCACATAAGTAGCCTGCAAAATGAAGTCCGAACTTATATCTATTCTTTAATGTGTAATAGTTAAAGCATTGAATTTTAGAAGTTTGCGTTACTACAAATTTATATATAATTCTTTACTTTAAGTCCTTATTTATAAATAGCTGATTTTCAGTAGACTTATAATTAAAATTTAAAAAGCAAATAAATTTTGGACTTTTTTATATGAAATATTTTGGCAAATTTTGTACTGCGAAAACTCGCGAAAATAGGTTTTAAACGCTATAATTAGAGATACAATCATACCATTAGAATGACCAAACAAGAGGGAATATTATTGTGGAATAAATGTCTTGATATAATCAGAGACAATATCGACGAAGCGCAATATGAAGCGTGCTTCGCCCCATTGGTTGCGTATGATTATAAGGGCAACGACTTGTATCTTCATGCTCCCTCATATTTCTTTGTTGAGCAGATAGAGAGCAAGTATCTCGATTTAATCAGCAAGACTATACGCCGTGTATATCAACAGGAGATAAACCTGTTCTATAAATATGATGTGGTGAAGAAGAACGATGTGAACAACAACAGCGACAATTCTTCAGTCACAATCAAGCAACCCAAGAACGCGCTTATCAGTCCATTCGCTCGCCGAACAATGCCGGAGATCGACTCTCGCCTCAATATCTACAATACATTTGAGAATTATTGCGGTAGCATGAGCAATAAGCTTGCGGTGAGTATCGGTATGGCTATTGCTACCAAGCCCGAGTGTAAGACTTTTAACCCCATGTTCCTCTTTGGTGCTACCGGTGTGGGTAAGACCCACTTGGTGCAAGCCATAGGCAACAAGGTGAAGGAGTTGACTCCAGAGAAGCGAGTTTTGTATGTTACGGCAAGAGAATTCGAGAGTCAGTACACCACAGCTGTTGTGGAGAAGAAGATAAATGATTTTATCAATTTCTACCAGAGTATCGATGTGTTAATTCTTGATGATATTCACGAATTTGCCGGGAAGCAAGGAACGCAAAACACATTCTATTATATATTCAATCATCTGCATCAGTCGAAAAAACAGATTATCATGTCGAGCGACACTCGTCCTGCCGATATGGATGGGTTTGTGCCACGCCTTTCGTCTCGCTTCAAGTGGGGTGTGACCGTGGAGATTTCAAAGCCCGACTATGCTCTGCGCAGAGATGTGCTTAACATGAAGGCATTGCAAGATGGTTTGACTATTGCCGACGATGTGCTCGACTACATTGCCACTAACGTTACCGATAGTGTGCGCGAACTTGAAGGCATTGTAACATCGCTCTTGGCTTATTCCACTGTTCTTAACCAGGACATCTCTATCGACTTGGCAAATGTGGTGATTTCGAATGCTGTAAAGACAAGCAAGAAGCAGATTACATTTGAATTGATAGTAGAAACGGTGAGCGATTATTACAATATCAACTCGGATAGCATCTATGGCAAGTCGAGAAAGCGCGAAATTTCAGATGCTCGCCAGGTGGTGATGTATTTGGCAAAAGAGATGACACAATTGTCGTCGACCAATATAGGTATGCGATTGTCGCGCGACCATGCTACGGTGCTTCACTCGTGCCGTATGGTGAAAGAGAGAGTTTCTATCGAAAAGAAATTGCAGGAGGATATAGAAAACCTTACCAACGCATTGAAGAAATAACTTGTTTGACAGTATATATAAAGATAAGGGTTCGAAACTCGATTGTGAGTTACGAACCCTTGTTGTTGATGTTAGTTTTTTTACGGTGAGATTATTTCTTCCAGAGTTTCGACATATCTTCGAGAGTCTTGCCCTTGGTTTCCGGAACAAGGCGCCACACAAAGATTGCAGCCACTACGCAGATTACGCCATATAGGGCATAAGCAAATATGTGTCCGAATCCATCGCCGGGAGTTAGCTCCATGTTGTACATAGGCACGAATGTAGAACTAACAAGGAAGTTGAATATCCATTGGAATGCCACTGCTATGGCTACTGCCGCTCCGCGAATAGTGTTGGGGAAGATTTCGGAGATAAGCACCCAGCAAATAGGTCCCCATGAGAACATAAATGATGCCGAGTAGATCATAATGCTAAGCACCTGAAGCACGGGAGGCAAGTCGATGGCATTGCAAAGGGCAAAACTAAGTGCACCAATTGCCATACCTAAAGAGCCCGAAATAAGCAAAATCTTTCGTCCCCAGCGTTCTACGGTGAAAATAGCCACAAGAGTGAATGATATGTTCACCACACCCATTATCACGGTTTGCTGCATCGAGTCGCCGGCGCCTACCGAGGCAAAGATGCGTGGTGCATAATACAGCACAGCGTTTATGCCCACTATTTGCTGGAACACCGATAGCATAATGCCTATGAATATCACCATCCATCCATAGGTGAGGATATGCTCGGTCTTTTCTTCTACAGTGTTTTTGATGTCGGCCAAAATTTCTTTAGCCTTCTCATATCCGTTAATTTTGCTAAGCACATATAGAGCCTTGTCGTCGTTGCCTGTTATGGCGAGATAACGAGGAGTTTCGGGCACCATTAAGATGAACAGAGTAAACACACCTGCCGGAACAGCTTCGCTCACAAACATCATGCGCCAACCTGTTTCTACTATCCATTGAGCAAAATCGGGGCTTGTAGCCTTTGCCCAGTTCACAATAAGGAAACTTACGAAGTATACGAGTAATTGACCGAAGATTATGGCAAATTGGTTCCACGACACTAAAGTGCCTCGCAGATTAGAGGGAGCCACTTCGGCAATATACATAGGGCAGATGGCTGAAGCCACACCTACGCCTATACCACCAATCACGCGATAGATATTAAATGCTACCAAGAGTGAAAAGTTGGGCTTGCCATATTCGAAGAAGAGAAATTCGGGATTATAAGAACCAAAAGCCGAAAGGAGGAAAAGAATGCCGGCTGTAGCCAAGGCTCGCTTGCGACCTAATCGATTTGACAACAATCCCGATATAGCACTACCTATGATGCACCCCAAGAGGGCACTTGCCGAGGTAAAGCCATGCAAGGCATCGGTATATTCGAAGTCGGTAGCATGTCGGAAGAAATCTTGTAAACCTCCCTCTGCTCCCGATATTACTGCTGTGTCGTAACCAAAGAGCAAGCCACCGATTACTGCCACCAGCACTATCGAGAACAGATAGAGTTTACTTCCCTTTTCTGAGTAGTTATTCATTTTTTAGGGTTTATGTTATAATAAGGTGTGAGAGGTGTTAGCAGTACATAGCCACGATAGCTTCGTACAATTCTTGCTTACCGCTTGTTTGTTTTGGTTCGCCCACCTTCTTGCCGTATTCATAAGCCTCTTCGAGGGTCATTTCGCCGTTTTCGAACTTTTTGCCTAAGCCCGAGTCGAACGAAGCATAGCGTTCGGCAAGCATCTTCTTATATGGCGATTCTTCGAGAAGGCGAGCTGCATTTTCGAGTGCACGGGCCATAGCATCCATACCGCTGATGTGAGCGAGGAAAATGTCATCGAGGTCGGTAGAGTTGCGGCGTGTCTTGGCGTCGAAATTGGTGCCACCTGTGCCGAGGCCTCCGTTGCGAATGATTTGCATCCATGCTTGTACGAGTTCGAATTGGTCGATAGGGAATTGGTCGGTATCCCATCCGTTCTGCATATCGCCACGGTTTGCATCGATAGAGCCGAGCATGCCATTGTCGACAGCCACAGCAAGTTCGTGCTCGAAGGTATGACCGGCAAGAGTGGCATGGTTAACTTCTATATTCACCTTGAAGTCCTTGTCAAGGCCGTGAGCACGAAGGAAGCCGATAACGGTTTCTGTATCCACATCATATTGGTGCTTGGTTGGTTCCATAGGCTTGGGTTCGATAAGGAATGTGCCGGTGAAACCCTTGGCGCGTGCGTAGTCGCGAGCCATGCGTAGCATAGTTGCCATGTGGTCTTTTTCGCGCTTTTGGTCGGTGTTAAGAAGGCTCATGTAACCTTCGCGACCACCCCAGAATACGTAGTTTTCTGCGCCGAGAGCTATACCTGCGTCGATAGCGTTCTTAATCTGAACTATTGCACGAGCCACTACATCGAAATCGGGGTTGGTAGAAGCACCGTTCATATATCGCTTGTTGCCAAAAACGTTGGCAGTCGACCAAAGTAGCTTTATGCCGGTTTGCTCCATCTTTTCCTTGAGGTAAGCCACGATAGCCTTCATATTAGCCTCATATTCTTCTACCGAATTGCCTTCAGAGATAAGGTCAACATCGTGGAAGCAATAGTAGTTGATACCTAATTTCGACATAATTTCGAAGCCGGCGTCGGCTTTAGCCTTGGCGCGAGCAAGTGCGTCGGTTTCTTCGTTCCAAGGGAATGACTTGGTGCCGCCACCAAATTGGTCGCCACCATCGGCGCATAGAGTGTGCCACCATGCCATTGCAAAACGCAACCAGTCCTTCATAGGTTTGCCCATAATCACTTTTTCGGCATCATAATAATGAAATGCCATCGGGTTCTTCGAATCTTTGCCTTCGAATTTGATTTTTCCTATTTCAGGAAAGAATTCTTTTGTACTCATAATAATTTGTTTGTAAGATTAATTTTCTAAACAGAGTCAGAATCTAATATTAATAATTTTGTTTATTGAATTTCTTTTTCGAGACGATTTTTCCAGAGCGAATAAGCTTCAGCATATTTCGAAGCATTGTCAGCATCGGGTTCAATAATTTCAAGTCGTTCGAGCGAAGCAAATGCTTCTTTGTTGTCGCGGTAGATGCCGGCACCTATACCTGCGCCCTTGGCAGCACCCACCGAGCCGTCGGTGTCGAAGAGTTCGATGGTGGCTCCGGTTACACCGGCGAGAGTGTTGCGGAATATAGGACTAAGGAACATATTGGCATTGCCAGCGTGAATCTTCTTTACATCCATGCCCATTTGCTCCATAATCTCGATGCCATATTTGAAGGAGAACACTATTCCTTCCTGCACTGCACGAGTCACATTGGCTATAGAGTGGTTGTTGAAGTTGATGCCATGAATAGAGCATCCTGTTTCGCGGTTTTCGAGCACACGCTCGGCGCCGTTGCCGAAAGGAAGAATGCTTATGCCGCAGCTGCCGATAGGCGATTGTGCAGCAAGGTCGTTCATTTGGGCATAAGATATGCCGTTAGCCATAAAGTTGCGTTTGGTCCATGAGTTTAATATGCCGGTACCGTTGATGCACAGCAAAACCCCGGTGCGAGGATTGCGTGCAGTGTGATTGACGTGTGCAAATGTGTTGACGCGCGATTTTTTGTCGTAGTCCACATTGCCGTTCACTCCGTACACTACACCCGATGTGCCTGCCGTTGAAGCTATTTCTCCGGGTTCAAACACATTGAGCGATAGGGCATTGTTGGGTTGGTCGCCGGCACGATAGGTGATAGGTGTTCCTTCGTGAAGTCCTAATTCGCGGGCTGCAGAAGCCGATACTCGGCCTTGCTCGGCAAAAGTTGGCATTATGTCGGCTACAAGACTGCTGTCGATGCCGAAATGGTTGAGAAGGTTGGTGGAGATGCCGTCGTTCTTGAAATCCCAAAGTATGCCTTCCGACAATCCCGATGCTGTGGTGCAGATATTTCCACTTAGGCGCATGGCGATATAGTCGCCGGGGAGCATAAATTTGTGGATACGGGCATAATTTTCGGGTTCGTGCTCTTTTACCCATGCAAGCTTCATGGCGGTGAAATTGCCGGGAGAGTTGAGCATATGCTCAAGGCAAAATTCTTCGCCGAGTTCGCGGAAAGCCTTTTCGCCGTAGGGCACAGCTCTCGAATCGCACCAGATGATAGCCGGGCGCACCACTTGTTGGTCACTGTCGACGCACACTAGTCCGTGCATCTGATAAGAGATACCGATGGCGCGTATATCGGTCGAATCGATGTGCGAAGTGGCAAGCACTTCGGCTGTAGCCGACTTCAGATATTGCCACCAGTCCTCAGGGTTTTGTTCAGCCCAGCCGCTTTGTTTCGATATAATAGGGGCTTCGCTCTTGGGGAAGAAAGTGCTTGCCACGCATTTGCCTGTTTCGGCTTCCACTATGCAAGCTTTTACCGATGAGCTGCCTATATCATAACCTAAAAGATACATAATTTCGTTATTATTAATTGTTTAGTGTTAAGTTATAAATAAAGATAGAATACACTGGGTATTCTATCAGAGTTATCTGCGAGTTTTATTGTATTCCACCTTGTCGAAACGATAGTAGCGTGCAGCGCGGTGAGCCACATTCTTCTCATATTCATCGAGGGGCACTACATAAGTCATTTGTTTCAATTTCTTTTGGAAGTTACGCACGTCAAGAGCTTTGCCGTAGATGCGTTCGAAGAGAGTTCGCAATTGCAAAGCGGTAAATTTGTGTGGGAGAAGTTGGAAAAGATATATGGGGTCGGTAGAAACGGATTGGCGAATACGCTTCAGGGCCTCATTGATAATAATATTGTGGTCGAAAGCCAATTCGCCGGGGTTGTCGATTGGAATCCAACGCAATTCGTTACCACCGGCAGTGAAAGCGGTATTGCTCGAGGAGATTTTTACAAGCGAGAGGTAGGCGATAGTCACTATTCGGTCTACTTTCATCTTTATTGCTCGTTCGAGCCACTGCACATCTTTAATGTTTTTTGTGCGGTCGCGTGAGCCAAATGCCTTGAATTGTTCCAAGGTCATACGCTTCAGTCCGGCTTGTTCTTCAAGCACTCGTTGTGCAGCCGAGTCGGGATCTTCGTCTTGATAGATTAGGCTGCCCGGGAGCTTCATGTCGTGGTACTCATTTCCATCTTCTTTGATGATTCGTTTCAACAGTAACACCTTCAACTGTTCGCCGTCGAATCCTACTACAACACAATCAACCGAAATATGATGATGAGCCAATGGAGTATTATGATCTGTCATTTGAATTTTGTTTTGGTTTATGCAATGCAAATATAATGATTATTGTAGTTTAATCAAAAAAATATTGTAAAAATTTTTTGTCCTAAGTGGTTAACAGACAGCTATATGTGATATTGTGCCTAAAACAATATCCTGCTTATTGTAGAAGTTGCGATAAGTCCATGACAACATCGCATCAATTAAGGGAAAAATATAACCTTGCGATTATTAGTGTGTTACACAATGTTGAGCGCTCTTTTGGGCCGGTAATTAAATTGTATATATCACACTTTTGGGAGCATAAACTGCTTATAAACCGCTCTTTATAATTCTGTGCAAAAAAATAAGCTGCCTCAGTTTTATTCAGGCAGCTTTTGTGTTATTAGTTCCGATAGGGTGTTACTTGTATTGTGTCATATTCTCGACGCCAAAATTTTCGAACGAACTGATAATGTTATCAGTGAGCGCAGAAATGGCTTCGCGGGAGTTTGTAGTATCGAGAGCTATCACCGTAGCACCCGAAGCTATGCCGGCTGCTATGCCTTGCATCGAATCTTCGAATACGAAGCAGTTGCTGATATCTACACCTATGAGTTCGGCTCCTTTTAGAAAACATTCCGGGTCGGGCTTCGACTTGTTGACCATGTCGCCGGTGATTATGTTGCGAAACACATCTTTAAAATATGGCTGTTGCTCGAAAAGAGACTCCATCTTGCGGTCGTCGCTACTTGTAACTATGCACATGGGTATGTCGTTCTCCTCGAGTTGCTGTATAAACTCCTTAACACCGGGATAAATAGAGTAACTCATATTAGCTTGAAAGTCATCAAGCTGAGCCACTATCTCTTTCTGCAAATCCGGGTCGGGAAAATTGTTATTCAGAATTGTTGACAGATTGCTACCCTTAATTCTTGCTGCGAATTCTTCGCGATTGCCAAGGTATTTTTCGCCTATTTCGCCCCAGAAGACCGAATATTGAGTTTCGGTATCGATAAGCACGCCATCGAGGTCGAATAGAACACCTATATTATTCGATTTCATTATTTGATTAATATTTTGTTGATTCGTTATGCAAAGATAAATCATTTTTCCGTTTCTTTGAGTATTATCATGCCACGGTGGAGTGCCATTTTTGCGAATGAATGTTAAAAATCATATATTTTCAGCCAAATATATTTCTTGTTTTAGAAAAAAGCTATAAATTTGCACTCGCAAAGGTGATTTAGTGTAGAGGCCTAGCACGCCACCCTCTCACGGTGGAGACCCGGGTTCGAATCCCGGATTCACTACAATCGCTTTCAGAACCGTATCTCACTTACGAGATGCGGTTTTTTCTTTTTGGGCAAAATAATCAATAACTCAAACCCATTATAATGAGATATCGGGCAGAATGCTATTTTGCAGCAGTCTGCCCGATGTCGCTACTATATGAAAATGATTATTGCCGTTACAACTTTTCAGCCAGGAATTTACCGGTGTAGCTCTCTGGGCATTTTGCCACTTCTTCGGGAGTGCCGGTGGTGACCACATTGCCACCCTCGTTGCCGCCTTCCGGACCGAGGTCGATGATATAGTCGGCGCACTTTATTACGTCCATATTGTGTTCTATTATTATTATGCTATGGCCGTGCTCTATGAGTTGGTTGAACGACTTCATGAGTGTTTTGATGTCGTGAAAGTGGAGTCCGGTGGTGGGTTCGTCGAAGATAAACAGTGTGGGATCCTTTTTCTCATCGCAGAGGTAGTAGGCGAGTTTCACGCGTTGGTTCTCGCCACCCGAAAGTGTCGATGACGATTGTCCCAGTTTTATATATCCAAGACCTACATCTTGAAGGGGTTTCAACCGCTTGATGATGCGGCGTTCGGTGTTGCCATCGTGCTGACTGAAAAATTCAATGGCTTGGTTTACGGTCATGCATAGCACATCGTAGATGTTTTTGCCACAATATTCCACATCGAGAGCGCTTTGACTATATCTCTTGCCGTGGCATGCCTCACATTCGAGCGAAATGTCGGCCATAAATTGCATCTCTATGGTGATAGTGCCTTCGCCCTTACAATCTTCGCATCGTCCGCCGGGAGAGTTGAATGAGAAATATCCGGCAGAATAACCCATCTGCTTCGATAATTGTTGTTCGCTGAAGAGATGGCGAATTTCATCGAATGCTTTCAAGTAGGTGGCAGGATTGCTTCGCGACGATTTGCCAATGGGATTCTGGTCGACGTAGTCGATATTCTTAATGAGATTCAAATCGCCCTCTACCGAAAGACAAGCCCCGGGTGCATCTACATTGATGTCGAGACGGCGCGCTATGGTGCAATAAAGAATATCGGTGACAAGAGTGGATTTGCCCGATCCGCTCACACCGGTTACCACAGTAAGCACACCAAGCGGAAATTTTACATCTATGTTTTTAAGGTTATTCTCCATAGCACCTTTTACCTCAATAAAATTGTTCCAAGAGCGACGCAAGCGAGGAGTAGGAATCAACAATTCGCCGTTGAGATACTTAATGGTGTAACTCTTGCCGGCTTTCGCTTCGGGACTCAGTTTCCCTTCAAAAACCACTTCGCCACCTTTGCGTCCGGCTTCGGGACCTATATCAATAAGGTAATCGGCAGCTCTGATAATATCTTCATCGTGCTCTACCACCACCACCGTGTTGCCCAAGTCGCGAAGCATCATCAGCACCTTAATCAATCGATATGTGTCGCGAGAGTGCAGACCGATGCTCGGTTCGTCAAGAATATAAATCGAGCCCACAAGCGAACTGCCAAGCGATGTGGCAAGATTGATGCGCTGACTTTCGCCACCCGATAGTGTAGATGACAAGCGGTCGAGAGTAAGATAGCCCAGACCCACTTCGTCGAGAAACGACAAACGGTTTTCTATCTCCACGAGCAAGCGTTTGGCTATTGTTGCCTCTTCGTTATCCAACTGCAGGTTCTTGAACCACTCATGCAGTTTCACCACAGGCATCTTCACCATATCGGTTATGGTGAGACCATTTATTTTGATGTACTGAGTAGCCGGTTTGAGGCGAGTGCCGTTACATTCGGGGCAAGTGGTCTTGCCGCGGTAGCGATTGAGCATTACACGATATTGTATGCTGTAGGTTTTGCTTTGCACAAAGCGGAAAAAACCGTCTATTCCGGCAAAGTCGCTGTTCCCATGCCACAAAAAACGCTTTTGTTCCTCGGTGAGATTATTATATGGTGTGTGTATGGGGAAACCATATTTTGCAGCTTTAGAGATAAGATCGCGCTTCCATTCGCTCATTACTTGGCCTTTCCAGCACACCACAGCGTCTTCGTATATCGAAAGTGCTTTGTTGGGAACCACCAGATTTTCATCGATGCCGGTCACTTTGCCGAAACCCTCGCATACGGGGCATGCTCCAACGGGATTGTTGAAATTAAACATCAAGTCGGTCGGCTCCTGAAATGTAATGCCATCGGCTTCAAATCGTTTGGAGAATGTGAGGGTCTGAGTGGTGCCGTTGCTTTGCCATATCATAATGATGCACTCGTCGTGACCTTCGAAAAAAGCAGTCTGCAGCGAGTCGTAGATGCGCATATCATCTTCTTTGGTTCGGCTTACCGAGAGGCGGTCGATGAGCAGGCGGTAGTCGTCGACTTTATGACTCTTGCCGTCGTTAAGCAAATCGGTAATCTGCACAAACTTGCCATTGTGTTCGAGGCGCGAATATCCACCTTTAAGCAAAATGTCGAGATGAGTATTGAAGTCGCGCCCTTCGGGCATAATAATATTGGCGAGAATGGCAAAACGAGTGCCAATGGGGTAGCTGTTGATGGCATTAACCACATCGTCGGAAGTATGCTTCTTCACCATTTGCCCCGACACGGGAGAGAATGTCTTGCCCACGCGAGCAAAGAGCATGCGCAAGTAGTCGTAGATTTCGGTAGAAGTGCCCACAGTGCTTCGCGAATTGCGTGTAGTGACCTTTTGTTCTATGGCAATGGCTGGAGGCAATCCTTTAATGAAATCGCATTCTGGTTTGGGCATTCGGCCAAGAAACTGGCGTGCATACGACGAAAGGCTCTCTACATAGCGACGCTGACCTTCGGCATAAAGTGTGTCGAAGGCAAGCGACGATTTGCCTGAACCTGATAAACCGGTGATAACTACGAATTTGCCGCGAGGAATGTCGAGGCTGATGTTCTTGAGGTTGTTGACTCGTGCACCGGAAACTTGTATTTTGTTCGAACTCATTATGTGGTTTCTATATTATTCTTGCAAAATTACTAATTTTGATTAGAATAAAGAAATAACCCGAAATATTCTATTTGGAAAACTGCGCTGCTACGTGGCGCTGAGTATGTCGCAAACTACAGAAGGTGCAATAATTACCGATGCGTGCGCAAGATTGGCAGCAAACTGTTTTCGCGAGATGTTAACGGATATTGAAATGAATGGCAATTTTCAAAATAATCGCAAAAATATTTTGATTAGTCAAAAACAATTAATAGTTTTGAACAAAAATCATTGCCCGATTGTATATATAATAACTTTTTGGCAAACGATTTGCAGTAAATATAGATATAAACTAATAAATACAAATAAATTATGAAACCATTACATGTAATTTTAGCAGTTATTGGTGGAGCAATTGCAGGCGCAGCTATCGGTTTGCTCTTCGCTCCGGAGAAAGGTTCTGACACTCGCAGTCGCATCGCTCAATTATTGAAGGAAAAGGGCGTTACACTCAAGGACGAAAAGTTGGATGAACTCGTAAAAGAGATTACCGACGAAGTAGAAAGTGCAGAAGCATAATAAATGTGTGTTAATTGTAGTAAATAACTCAATTTTATAAATTATGAAAGGAATTGGATTGATATCAGCATTCTTGGGCGGAGCTATAGTGGGATGCGCAGTGGCAGTGTTGTTTGCACCTGAAAAAGGCTCTGATTTGAGAACAAAGATTAAGGATATTTTGAAATCGAAGGGAATCACTTTCACCGACGACGAAGTAGAAGCTTTGATTTCTCAGATTACCGCTCAGATTGAAGAATAATTTTCGTGGGCTGATAATTGAATAAGATTATTTTCTTGGTGCAACACGCATTTGTGCCAAGAAAATAGTCATATAATAACCTAACAAACCAAGCGTTATGATTAACTCTGAAGAATACAAGCAGATTGCAGCTGAGATAAAGCGCTACATTACCCTACAAGTAGATTATAGCAAGCTTACTGTGGTAGAAAAGATGGTGGTGCTGCTCTCTACTGCAGCCATAGCCATAATTATAGGCGCATTGGCTATATGCGTGCTGTTCTATCTCTCGCTTTCGCTCGAAAGTTATCTCACGCAAGTGCTCGGATGCCAATGGGGCTCTTACCTCATTGTCGCCACATTATATTTAATAATTATGGCAGTGGTAATTGCTTTGAAGGATCAACTCATAGTGAATCCTATAGCAAAATTTTTGTCGAAGCTGTTCTTAAACCCTAAAAAATAATGAGTTATGGCTATTAATCAGAATAATGCAACACCCGCAGCCACTCCTGAAGCCACTCAGCCCGAATGGCAAGGCTACACTCTTGAGCAACTGCGATTTCAGCGCGCTTTGGCGTTAATAAAACTTGAGAACGAAAAAGCTGTTCTTGCCCAGAAAGCCAATCAAAAAATAGAGCAATTTAAGAGCAACACCAGTGCTAAAGGCGTAACGGGAAATATTTTTAAAATGATATCCGGTCGACTCAAATGGGTGGATTATGCTTTGATAGGGTTTAATATTGCCAAGTTAATAACCCGATTGAGACGGAGATAACGCATTGCAAGTATGGGTATAGATTATATCGAAGTCAACTTCACTTGCCGTCCGTTCAATGCCGATGAAATGGACATATTGGCAGCATTTCTATGCGAATTTGGCTACGAATCGTTCGTTACCACCGATTCGGGCATGAAGGCATATATTAATAAAGATGTGTATCAAAGTCACGACATAGCTACGGCGCTGCAATGCTATGCTTTCTCGGCAAAAATATCGTGGGATGTAAGTGAGATAAAAGGCGATAACTGGAATGCAAGTTGGGAACAAGACTCGTTCAAGCCGATAGTGATAGGAGAGCAGTGCGTAGTGCATGCCACTTATCACAGCGACTATCCCAAGTGCAAATATGATATCATTATCGACCCGAAGATGTCGTTTGGCTCAGGTCATCACGAGACCACATCGATGATGCTCGAGGCTCTGCTCGAAGCCGACCTCAATGGCAAGAATGTGATAGATATGGGCGCCGGAACAGGCATATTGTCGATTATAGCATCGAAACTTGGCGCTCAAAAGGTGGTAGGCGTGGAGATTGACTCAGGCGCATGGCAGAATGCTGTGGACAATGCCTCACTCAATAATGCTCTTGTTACGATGATTTTAGGCGATGCCAACAGTTTGCCTTCGGATGCCGATTGCGATTACTTCTTGGCAAATATCAATCGCAATATCATCATCAACGACATCGAAAAGTATTCAAAAACGCTGAGCGAAGGCGCAAAATTGTTCATTTCGGGATTCTATGAGACTGATTTGCCTATACTTTGCGATAAGCTTGCCGAGTATAATCTGCAACTTGAGAAGCATACGGTGAGAAACGAGTGGACTATGGCGGTTTTTTGCTTAAAATGACTCAATTAACGAGAATATTTCTAAAATATTATGGGTTAAAATTGTTAAATTAACGATTTTAACCTTTTGTTTTGTTTTTTAGTGTTATATTTGCCGTGTAAACAACAAAAGATTATTAACAAACAAATAAAATCAAACTGCCTATTGAAAAATTTTACTTATTAAACAAATAAATCGTTGTTATAATGAGAAAATATATTGACCTATCGGATGAACAATTAGTCGGATTGTACATCGGGGGCGAATGTGAGGCGTTTGATACCTTGATAGAGCGACACAAAAATCGTGTGTACGCTTATATCTTCCATCAGGTAAAAGACGAAGATGTAGCCGATGACGTTTTTCAAGAAACATTTGTCAAGGCTATTATGACAATTAAGCAAGGTAAGTACACCGAGAACGGTAAGTTCTTAGCGTGGATAAGCCGCATCGCTCACAACCTAATTATTGATTATTTCCGCCAAGAAAAGGCTGAAAATCTTCAGTCGTGCGACAGCTGTGATTTCGACATTTTCAATCGAAAGGAGCTAAGCGAAGAAACCATAGAGGATGCTATGGTTACAAGCCAGATACATAGTGATATCCGTAACCTCGTGAATGCATTGCCCGAATCGCAAAGAGAAGTGCTGATGATGCGTTACTATAAGGATATGAGTTTTAAGGAGATAGCTGATACCACCAATGTGAGTGTAAACACTGCTTTGGGTCGTATGCGTTATGCCATTCTCAATATGCGCCGCCTTGCCGACGAGAATCGCATTACATTATCGTTCTGACATTACTTGTATGTGTAGGCTTGCTAATGTGTGGCTAGGCGTGTAATATCTTTGAAAATTTTTATGTGATTTTTTTCAAAATGCGCAATAATACAGGTATATAGTTCGTTATTAAGTAAACTAATAACAAACTATCTTGCCTATGCAGAAAATCTACGCCAAACGAAACAAACAATTTAGCAGTGAAAGCGAGTCAAAAGGTCCTAAAAAGAAGTCGATAGAATTTATAAAACAATTTGCTCGAATTTACAGTTATAAACCAATGACTCAACCCGAATTGGGAAGCTTTGTGGCTAATTAAGAGAGTTAAACTTATTTGAGAATGTGCCTGTCGTTAGCGGATGGGCACATTTTTGTTACAAGTAAAAAAGCCCGACACATAATGTGCCGAGCTGAGAAAATTGCGATTATCGTAATCCTCTTTATCTGCGTTTTAGAAAGAGGTCGCGATGGTTTTTCTTGTTGCTGTAGCGATATTCTCCTCCGGTGATTTCTTTAATCGAAATGGTGCGGAAGGTGTTGTCGTATACATCGGCAGGTTGACTGCCCACTTTCAACAATTCGCCTTGATCTTCGTAGGCAAATGCTATGCGACCTTTTCTGTCGAGAACCATTGTGGAGTATGCCGAACGCTTGTCGGTAACTTGATAGCGAGTCCAACCTTCGGCAAAGCATTCCGGACGAGCATAATCGGGCCCGAGCCATCGGCAGTGGTTGTGTAATTGTAGATATTGAAATATCTGCCGCCAAACATTCGGCAACTTAGCAAAACGCTGCCATCGGGGAGTTCTTCCACCTTAGCCTCGTCGCCGTTTGGTGCGGGCATAGCATTGGCACCTCCGAGAGGATGCCATTGTTTGCCAAAATCGTCGGAGTAGAGTACAAGGCTGCCGCGATTGGTGGTAATTGCCGAATAGATGCGATAATAATCGCCGTGCTTAATCACCGAACTTTGGCAGATGCGTCCGCTTGAAAAGAATAAGCGATAGACCGAGGGTTCGGCTTTACCGTCGGCAGGAGCTTTGGGCGGAAACAAATTATATATATCGGCTGTGACTTCCTCGCCGGTCCATGTTAACCCATTGTCATCGCTGTAGTAGCGGCCCACTTTTTGAGCACGGCTGAGGTCGAGCGAGAGTTTGCCGGCATTGTTCGTTACTTTCACGCTACTGCGGCCGTAACTCACTTCGCCCGAAGCGCACATAAGCAACATTCGTCCGGTTTCGCGATCGCATACCACAGCGGCATCGCCATGGCCGCGGTCGAAGCCATGATTGCCATATCCCTTGGCTACCATTTCCACCTCTCGTTTCCACGAGCGTCCCAAGTTATTGCTTCGACGAGCCACTATGCTGATATTGCCTTCCGATCCTATGTCGCCCCATGCTGTGGCATCGGTAACGCCCGAGCGATCGTCGGTGAAATAGAGCAGAGTGTTGCCGTTGGCTATTATTGCCGGGATTCTGAAAAATATGTGACTCGTGGTGTCGCTGTCGAAGAGCACGGTTTGAGCCGCCGATCGGCTGCCCACAAGTGACGCGAATGCGGCTGATGCACAGAGAAATAATGGTTTTAGTTTCATAGTCTTTAGAACTGAATTTTGTGGTTTATCTTAGTTATTTAGTGTTTTGCGTGGCTAGTAGCTTCCGCTAATTCACAAAGATAAATAAATTATGCTTAAGTATCAAGCAATGCGCAACTGCAGGGGCTGATTTTTTTTATGATACGATTGCAGTTTCGCTATTATATATTTGCTCAGAGCTATTTATCTATATTGTTAATAAATGCCACCAAAATATTTTGTGTAATCTCGAATATTTGAGTAAATTTGTCGCTATTGTATAACATTAAAATCATCAATGGCAACATATTCATTTGACGAAGCCTATGAGGCTTCAGTAAATTATTTTCATGGCGACGAACTCGCTGCCAAAGTGTGGGTTAGCAAGTATGCACTGAAAGATTCGTTTGGTAACATCTACGAAAAGACACCCGACGAGATGCACCGTCGTTTGGCAAGAGAGATATCGAGAATTGAGTCGCACTATCAGAATCCGATGTCGGAGGACGAGGTTTACGAACTCATCAAAGATTTTAGGTTTATAGTTCCGCAAGGGAGCCCTATGTCAGGCATTGGCAATGATTATCAAGTAGGATCGTTGTCAAATTGTTTTGTGGTTGGCCTTGACGGCGAGCCCGATAGTTATGGCGGAATCTTGAAGATGGATGAAGAGCAAGTGCAACTTATGAAACGACGTGGCGGAGTAGGCCACGACCTTTCTCATCTGCGACCAAAGGGATTCCCCGTAAAGAATTCGGCATTGACATCTACCGGCATCGTGCCATTTATGGAACGATATTCCAATAGTACCCGCGAAGTTGCGCAAGACGGCCGTCGCGGAGCGCTTATGCTTACCGTGAGCATCAATCACCCCGAGGCCGAAGCATTTATCGATGCCAAGATGACCGAGGGAAAAATCACCGGTGCCAATGTGTCGGTAAGAATCGACGATGACTTTATGCGGGCTGCCGTATCGGGAGGCGAGTATACTCAAAAATTCCCAATATATTCAGAAAATCCCACCTGCGAGAAAACTATCGATGCCAAGGCTTTGTGGAATAAGATTATACACAACGCATGGAAGAGCGCCGAACCAGGAGTGCTGTTCTGGGACACAATAACTCGCGAATCGGTGCCCGATTGCTATGCCGACTTGGGCTTCAAGACCATATCTACCAATCCGTGTGGCGAAATTCCACTTTGTCCCTACGACAGCTGCCGCTTGCTCGCTGTGAACTTGTATTCATATGTGGTGAATCCGTTCACACCCGAGGCTCGATTTGATTTCGACCTATTCAGAAAGCATATTGCAGCTGCTCAGCGCATAATGGATGATATTATCGACCTCGAAATGGAGAGAATCGATAAGATTGTGGCAAAAATAGAGAGCGACCCCGAGACACTCGAAGTGAAATCGACCGAATTGCATCTTTGGGACAAGATAAAGACCAAAACAGCCAAGGGACGCCGCACCGGTGTGGGCACTACAGCCGAGGGTGATATGATAGCCGCTTTAGGTTTGCGCTACGGCACTCAAGAAGCTACCGATTTCTCCGAAAAAGTGCATCGCGAATTGGCTTTGGCTGCTTATCGTTCGTCAATCAATATGGCTAAGGAACGCGGAGCATTCGAAATCTACGATTTTGAACGCGAATCGGCTAATCCGTTTGTTAATCGCCTTTACGATGCCGACCCCGAACTTCGAGAACTTGCCAAGCAATATGGTCGCCGCAATATTGCATGTCTCACTATTGCACCAACCGGCACCACAAGTCTGATGACTCAGACCACATCAGGAATCGAACCTGTGTTTATGCCTGTGTATAAGCGCCGCCGTAAGGTAAACCCCAACGATCGCGATGTGCATGTAGACTACACCGACGAAAGTGGCGATGCATTTGAAGAATATGTGGTTTATCACCATAAATTCGTGAAATGGATGGAGGTGAACGGTATCGAAATAAAGAGCAACTATACTCAGGACGAACTCGACGAGATAGTGAAGAAATCACCTTATTATAAAGCTACTTCTACCGATGTCGACTGGGTGGAAAAAGTGAAGATGCAAGGACGCGTTCAGAAGTGGGTCGACCACTCAATCAGTGTTACCATCAATTTGCCAAGCGACGTATCGGAGAGTCTTGTAAATGAGCTATATGTAGAAGCCTGGAAGAATGGCTGCAAGGGATGCACAGTTTATCGCGATGGCTCACGCTCGGGTGTGCTGATTTCTACCAAGAAGGAAGACAAAAAGCCTGCCGAAGCCCATTATATGGCCGAAGAAGAGCGTTTCTTGAAGCGTCCGATTGAACTCGATGCCGATGTGGTGCGTTTCCAAAACAATAAAGAGAAATGGATAGCATTTATAGGTCTTATCAATAATCGTCCTTACGAAATTTTCACCGGTCTTGCCGACGACGAAGAGGGTATATTCTGCCCGAAATCGGTAACCAAAGGAAAGATTATAAAGGCAATAGATGAAAACGGCAACAAACGCTACGACTTCCAATTTATCAACAAGCGCGGTTACAAGACCACTATCGAAGGTCTTAGCGATAAGTTTAACCCCGAATTTTGGAATTATGCAAAACTTATCTCGGGCGTTTTGCGCTACGGAATGCCTATCGATCAAGTGTTAAAACTTGTGGGAGGTCTCGAACTCGACAGCCAGTCGATTAACACTTGGAAAATGGGCGTGGAAAGAGCATTGAAGAAATATCTGCCTAACGGAACTCAGGCAAGCGGACAGAAATGTCCGAATTGTGGAGCTGAAACCTTGATTTATCAAGAAGGTTGCCTTATTTGCACCACTTGCGGAACCTCGAAGTGCGGATGATGCATCGATATAAAATTATTTTGATTAACTTATTTCGTCATAACAAATGAAAATCACAGTAAAAATTAACTATCGCACCCAATGGGGAGAGTCGGTTTGCATAGTGGGAAACCGACCCGAACTCGGCAACGGCAATGAAGCCGAGGCATTGAAGATGCAATACGAGTCGGGCGATGTATGGACAGCTACATTCCACGTCGAGGGCATTGCCGGGTTAGAGTATAACTTCCTGATTAAGACTGACGATGCAAAGGTGCAAAGAAGAGAATGGGGTAAACCTCACACTCTCAACTTTGAGACCGATGCCGAAACAGTATTAGTATTTGATGGTTGGAAGGACCTTCCCGACGAAGCTCCGTTCTATTCCACAGCTTTCACTAAAGGCATTTTCAATCATAAAGCCGACACGACCAAGGTGGTGGCAGGCAAAAACGATATTGTGCTAAGCGTGTTTGCACCGATGATAAACCCCGACTTGGTGGTGGCATTGACCGGCGAAACCAAGGAATTGGGCGCTTGGGACACTATTACGGCTAAAGTGATGAATTTTGGCGAATTTCCCAAGTGGACTATTGCCGTGCCAAAAGGCGACAGCGACTTTGAATATAAATTCGTGCTTCTCAATAGAAAAACCAATGCCGTAGAAGCATGGGAAACCGGGCGCAACCGACTCACCGACCACGAATATCTCGAAGACGGAGTAGTGGTATATAACAATCTCTATTTACGCAATCCGTTGAGCATGTGGAAGGGAGCAGGAACAGCTATTCCTGTGTTCTCACTTCGCAGCGAAGACGATTATGGTGTGGGTGATTTTTACGATTTGTTCAAACTCATCGATTGGGCTGAAGCCACTAACCAACGCATTATTCAGATTCTGCCCATCAACGACACCACAATGCAGCGCAACTGGCAGGATTCTTATCCCTATAATGCCAATTCGGCTTTTGCATTGCACCCCATGTATCTCCGCCCCGATGCCATAGCTACACTCGATGATGCAGCGCAGTTGACATGGTTTAAGGAAAAGGCTAAGATGCTAAATGCCAAGGCTGAAGTAGACTACAGCGAAGTCAATAAGTTGAAGGAAGATTTTGCAAAGGCAATTTTCGAACAAGTGGGCAAAAAGACAGTGGCATCGGTGGCATTCCGCACTTTTGTGAAAAACAATGCCGATTGGCTGAAGCCATACGCAGCATATAGCGTGCTTCGCGATATGCACAAGACTGCCGACTATCGCGAATGGGGAGAATATGCCATATATGATGAGAATAAGATTGAAAATTTCCTCAAAGAAAATCAAGATACAGTCAACTTTGTATACTTCGTGCAATATCACCTCGACAAGCAATTGCGAGAGGTGCGCAACTATGCACACAAGCACAATGTGGTGCTGAAGGGCGATATACCTATAGGCATCAGCCGTGACAGTGTAGATGCTTGGGTGGATCCGCGACTATATAATATGGACTGTCAAGCAGGTGCGCCACCCGATGACTTCTCGGTCCTCGGACAGAACTGGGGATTCCCCACTTACAACTGGGAAGTAATGCAACAAGACGGCTATCGCTGGTGGAAACGCCGTTTTGCCAAGATGGCCGAATACTTCGATGCCTATCGCATCGACCACATATTGGGATTCTTCAGAATCTGGCAGATTCCCACTGATTCGGTTCACGGTTTGCTCGGAACATTCTATCCGGCATTGCCGCTTACGGCCGATGAGATGCGCTACAACTATGGGTTCTATATGAATCGCGAGCGTTTCACTCAGCCTTACTTGCACGAATATTTCATAGGCGAATATTTCGGCGAATACACCGAAGAAGCCAAGCAACGATTCCTCAATCCGATGGGAGAGGGCCGTTATGAGGTGCAGGATTATGTCAACACCCAAAGCAAAGTGCTCAGCTACTTCAGCCAGTTTGCCGACGATGAAAAGAACCGGAAACTCAAAGACGGTTTGATGTCAGCACTCGACGATGTGCTGTTTATCGTAGACCGTTACGACAGCAATAAGTATCATCCACGCATCAGTGCTAACCAGACCCATGCCTATGCATGGCTCAACGATTACGAAAAGGGCTGTTTCAACCGCTTGTACGAAGATTTCTTCTATCATCGTCACAACTTCTTCTGGCAGGATAATGCAATGATGAAATTGCCGGCTATCACACAATCTACCGATATGCTTGTGTGCGGCGAAGACTTGGGTATGATTCCCGCATGTGTGTCGAATGTGATGAATTGGATGAAATATCTATCGCTCGAGATTCCTCGCATGCCTAAGGAGATAGGTGTGGAATTTGGCAATACAGCCAATTATCCGTATTTGAGCGTAAGCACCACTTCTACCCACGATATGTCGGGCATTAGAGGATGGTGGGAAGAAAATCCTGCAGCAACTCAGCGATATTACAACACCCAATTGCATCGCGATGGCACAGCACCTCAGGTGGCAAGTCCCGAAATTTGCCGACTCATGCTCGATGACTGCTTGAAGTCACCGTCGATACTGTGCATTTTGCCTTTGCAAGACTGGATGGCAATGGACGGCAACATACGCCGAGCCAATCCGCAAGAAGAGCAGATAAATATACCCGCCAACTCGCGTCACTATTGGCGCTACAGAATGCATCTTACACTTGAAGATTTGTTAGCCAACGAGTCGTTTACAAACCTCGTGAAAGAGTGCATCAAGGCAAGTGGCAGATGATGATAATGTGACATAACACAGTAGATAACACTTTTTGTGGCGAAAAAATGCTATAAAATTTTTTTAAACCACCAAAAAGCATTAATTTTGCACAACCTAAGAAATAATGGGTTAAAGCAAAAGATGGTTCCGTAGCTCAGCTGGATAGAGCAACAGCCTTCTAAGCTGTGGGCCGAGCGTTCGAATCGCTCCGGAATCACCGCAAGAGGTCGCAAGCAGAGATGTTTGCGACCTCTTTAGTTTTTTTAGCCGAACGAGCCTCGCCGAAGTGGCTCTCTGGCAATATGTAAGAGAAACCTGATAAATCAGCCCTAATACAACCGAAAAAAATGTAGTAGATAGAGAGAAATTGGCTTATTATTTTTACTTAATGATTACTGATATATCGTAAAGATTTGCTATTTTTGTATTGATAACCCCAAATAGGTCAAATGCATGAAAGGAATTGTTTTAGCCGGTGGTTCAGGCACCAGACTATACCCCATAACTAAGGGCGTGAGCAAGCAAATGCTGCCCATCTACGACAAACCAATGGTATATTATCCCATATCGGTGCTTATGGAAGCCGGTATCCGCGACATACTGATTATTTCCACACCTCACGATTTGCCCGGATTTAAGCGTCTCCTTGGCGACGGTTCAGACTATGGCGTGAGATTCGAATATGCAGAGCAACCATCGCCCGACGGTTTGGCGCAAGCATTTATTATTGGCGAACAGTTTATAGGTGATGATTGCGTATGCTTGGTGCTCGGCGACAATATTTTTCACGGCGCCGGATTTACGCGACTTCTCAAACAAGCCGTTCACAATGCCGAACGCGAGAACAAAGCCACTGTATTCGGCTATTGGGTAAACGACCCCGAGCGATATGGTGTGGCAGAATTCGATAACGAAGGCCGATGCCTATCGATAGAAGAAAAACCCAAGAACCCTAAGAGCAATTATGCTGTGGTGGGACTTTATTTCTATCCAAACAAGGTGGTGGAAATAGCAAAAAACATCAAACCCTCGGCAAGAGGCGAACTCGAAATTACCACTGTAAATCAGCGTTTCCTCAACGATGGAGAATTGATGGTGGAAACACTTGAAAAGGGCTTTGCATGGCTCGATACCGGCACCCATGAATCACTTTCTGAGGCATCTACCTACATCGAAGTGATAGAGAAGCGCCAAGGCCTTAAAGTGGCTTGCCTCGAGGGCATAGCATATCGCCGCGGGTGGATTGACGAAGAGAAGATGAGAAGCTTGGCTCAGCCGATGATTAAAAATCAATACGGTCAATATTTGCTAAAAGTGATTGACGAAATAAAACGCACCGGCAAAAGTATAATTGAATAATGGAAGTATTAACTACTGATATCGAAGGGGTTTATATCATAAAGCCCCGAGTGTTTGGAGACGCCCGCGGATATTTCTTCGAAAGCTATTCAAAACGCGAATTCGAAGAAAAGGTGGGTAAAATAGATTTTGTTCAGGACAACGAAAGCATGTCGAAAAAAGGCGTGATGAGAGGTTTACACTTTCAGCGCCCGCCATTTTCGCAAAGCAAATTGGTGCGATGCGTAAAAGGAAGAGTGCTCGATGTGGCAGTGGACATTCGCAAGGGTTCGCCCACCTACGGCAAACATGTGGCAGTGGAATTGACCGAGGACAATCATCTGCAATTTTTCATTCCCAAGGGGTTTGCTCACGGATTTGTGGTGCTGAGCGATGTGGCTGTGTTTCAATATAAGTGCGATAATTTTTATCACCCTGAAGCCGATGGTGGCATAAGCATTCTCGACGACAGCCTCGGTATAGATTGGAAAATATCAACTCAGAATGCCATTCTCAGCGAAAAGGACACCAAACACCCGCTGCTAAAGGACTTCGACAGCCCATTCGATTTCAATGATAAATAAATTATTTAATTTATTGCGACAATGAATATTCTTGTAACCGGCGCTAACGGCCAACTTGGTAATGAGATAAGAATTTTAACCGGAGATTCGAGACATAATTACATTTATACCGATGTGGTAGAAGCTGAAGGCAATCGCACCACAATGCTCGACATCACCAATGCCGAGGAAGTGAAAGCCATGGTGGCAAATCATAATGTAGATGTAATTATTAATTGTGCCGCCTACACCAATGTAGATGCTGCCGAGGATAATGAGTTACTCGCCGAAAAACTCAATTCCGAGGCGCCTGCCATCTTGGCAAATGCTATGGCTGAAACAGGCGGACTGCTCGTGCACATAAGCACCGACTATGTGTTTGGTGGCGAACCCTATAACACCCCGTGTCGAGAAGACCAAAAGGGCACACCTACCGGAGTGTATGGCGCAACAAAGCTTCGTGGCGAACAACGCATTACCGCTTCGGGTTGCAAATATCTGATTATTCGCACCGCATGGCTATATAGTGAATTTGGCAAAAATTTTGTAAAAACCATGCTCAATCTCACATCCACAAAGCCACAATTAAAAGTGGTGTTCGACCAAACCGGAACACCTACCTATGCCTACGATTTAGCAAAAGCCATAGTGGAAATTGTGGAATCGAAGAAATATGAAGGTAACGAAGGTATATATCATTACAGCAACGAAGGCGTGTGCTCGTGGTATGATTTCACGAAGATGATAGTCGAAATGGCAGGTCATACCGAGTGCGACATACAGCCGTGTCACAGCAGCGAATTTCCGAGCAAAGTGGTGCGCCCGAGCTACTCTGTGCTCGATAAAAGTAAGATAAAAGCCGTATTCGGCTTAACGATACCATATTGGACCGATTCTTTAAGAATTTGCATTCAAAATATTAAATAATAATAATTTAAATCTTTATTAACCATATTAAATTATAAGTCATGAATAATATTCCTGAAGTATTTTGGCTTGTGCCGATAGCGTCGATAGTAGCGCTGGCCATGGCATGGTATTTCTTCAAGACTATGATGAAGTCGGATGAAGGAACACCGCGAATGAGAGAAATAGCAGAATATGTAAGAAAAGGCGCTATGGCCTACCTGAAGCAGCAATATAAGGTGGTGCTTATAGTGTTTGTGATTCTTGCAGTGCTCTTTGCATTTATGGCATATGTGCTGAAAGTGCAGAACCCATGGGTGCCGTTTGCATTTATCACAGGCGGTTTGTTCTCGGGATTGGCAGGTTTCTTCGGCATGAAGACTGCTACTTACGCCTCAGGCCGCACAGCCAATGCAGCACGCAAGGGCTTGGATGCCGGTCTTAAGATAGCATTTCGCTCGGGTGCCGTTATGGGCTTGGTGGTAGTGGGACTTGGTCTGCTCGACATTGCCATCTGGTTTGTGGTGCTCAATGCTTTCTATCATGGAGAGTCTACAGCTCTTATTACCATCACCACCACAATGCTTACATTCGGTATGGGTGCATCCACTCAAGCCCTCTTTGCCAGAGTGGGTGGTGGTATCTACACCAAAGCAGCTGACGTGGGTGCCGACATAGTGGGTAAGGTGGAAGCCGATATCCCCGAAGATGACCCGCGCAACCCTGCAACAATTGCCGACAACGTAGGCGACAATGTAGGCGACGTAGCCGGTATGGGTGCCGACTTGTACGAAAGCTACTGCGGCAGTATTCTCTCTACAGCCGCTCTCGGCGCCACAGCATTTGCCATGAATCCTACTATGCAAGTAAAGGCAGTGGTTGCTCCTATGATTATAGCTGCTGTGGGCATTTTCTTGTCGTTGATAGGCATTTTCTTGGTAAGAACCAAGGAAGGTGCTACAATGAAAGATCTATTGCGCTCGCTTTCGCTTGGTACTAATGTGAGTGCAGTGCTTATAGCTATTGCCACTTTCGTAATCCTTTATTTGCTTGAAATAGAAAATTGGGTAGGCGTATCGTTCTCGGTAATTACCGGTCTTTTGGCAGGTGTAATTATCGGTCAAGCCACCGAATATTACACCAGCCACAGCTACAAGCCCACTCAGAAGATAGCCGAAGCCGGACAAACCGGTAGCGCTACCGTAATTATCAAGGGCATTGGCACCGGTATGATTTCTACATGCATTCCGGTTTTGACCATTGGTGTAGCCATTATGTTGAGTTATATGTGCGCCAACGGTTTTGACCTCTCGATGAGTGCCGACAGCATTTCGCGCGGTCTTTATGGTATTGGTGTGGCAGCCGTGGGTATGCTTTCTACATTAGGCATCACACTCGCCACCGACGCCTACGGCCCGATTGCCGACAACGCAGGTGGTAATGCCGAGATGAGCGAACTTGGCGAAGAAATACGTCATCGCACCGATGCCCTCGATGCTCTTGGCAACACCACAGCAGCCACAGGTAAGGGTTTTGCTATAGGTAGTGCCGCACTTACAGCTCTTGCTCTCTTGGCATCGTATGTTGAAGAGATAAAGATAGCTATGGTGAGAGTAGCCGAAGAAGGACATCAGTTTATCGACGCAGCAGGTAATATTTTTGATCCGTCAACCGCTTCTATGCCCGACTTTATGAGCTTCTTCCAAGTGACTTTGATGAATCCTAAGGTGCTTGTAGGTGCATTTATCGGCGCTATGGCAGCATTCTTGTTCTGCGGTTTGACAATGGAAGCCGTAGGACGCGCTGCACAGAAGATGGTAGAAGAAGTTCGCCGTCAGTTGCGCACTATTAAGGGTATTATGGAAGGTACGGCAACTCCCGACTATGGTCGTTGCGTGGAAATTTCCACTCAAGCAGCTCAGCACGAGATGATAATCCCGGCAGTATTGGCAATAATCATTCCTATCGTGGTAGGTATAGTATTGGGCGTGGCAGGTGTGCTCGGCCTCTTGGTGGGCGGATTGGCAGCCGGCTTCACTTTGGCAGTGTTTATGGCAAATGCCGGTGGTGCTTGGGATAACGCCAAGAAGATGATTGAAGAAGGTAACTTCGGTGGCAAGGGCAGCTTCAGTCACAAAGCCACTATCGTGGGTGACACCGTGGGCGACCCATTCAAGGATACATCAGGCCCGAGCCTTAACATTCTTATCAAGCTTATGTCGATGGTAAGTATAGTTATGGCAGGTTTGACCGTTGCATTTATGTAATCGAAATAATTTTTACGGCGAGATTCTCAATAAAGCGTGTTTCGATTCCGTTAAACAGATAAAACCGACGTAAATATGGAATTTAAGAGAAATATAGTGATAACCGGTGGCGCAGGATTTATAGGTAGCCATGTGGTGAGGTTGTTTGTCAACAAATATCCCGACTACAAGATTATCAATCTTGATAAACTGACCTATGCCGGCAATTTGGCAAACTTAAAAGATGTGGAAGGAAAGCCCAACTATAAGTTTGTGAAAATGGATATTTGCGATTTCGATGCGTTCTATCGCTTGATGAACGATGAAAAAATCGATGGCATAATACACTTGGCAGCCGAGAGTCATGTCGACCGTTCGATAAAGGACCCGTTTACATTTGCACGAACCAATGTGATGGGCACCTTGTCACTATTGCAAGCAGCAAAGCTTTATTGGGAATCTCTTCCCGAGCGTTATGAAGGCAAGCGATTCTATCACATTTCCACCGACGAAGTGTATGGTGCGTTGGAGATGACTCACCCCGAGGGCGTAGAGTCGCCGTTTACCACTGCGGCATCGTC
Source organism: bacterium (assembly GCA_004563195.1). Classification (GTDB taxonomy): domain Bacteria; phylum Bacteroidota; class Bacteroidia; order Bacteroidales; family Muribaculaceae; genus SFTJ01. Next base: position 25,291 of record SFTJ01000021.1, on the reverse strand, counting down.
GCAGCACCATCATGCCTATGGCGAAGAGTTCTTTCTGGAAACTACCAAATACAATCCCCATAGCCCATACAGCGCAAGCAAGGCGAGCAGCGACCATTTTGTGCGTGCTTTTCACGACACTTATGGCATGCCCACCATTGTCACAAACTGTTCGAACAACTATGGCCCGTATCAATTTCCAGAAAAACTGATTCCGCTCTTTATCAACAATATACGACATCGCAAACCATTGCCTGTGTACGGCAAGGGTGAAAATGTGAGAGACTGGTTGTATGTAGAAGATCACGCGCGAGCCATCGATGTGATTTTTCACAATGGCAAACCGGCAGAGACCTACAACATAGGCGGATTTAATGAATGGAAGAATATCGACATCATCAAGGTGGTGATTAACACAGTAGATCGCCTTTTGGGTAGAGCAGAGGGTGAAGATATGAATCTTATCACCTATGTAACCGACCGTTTGGGCCATGATGCTCGCTATGCCATCGATTCCAGAAAACTGCAAGCCGAATTAGGTTGGGAGCCATCGCTGCAATTTGAGGAAGGTATAGAGAAAACTGTGAAATGGTATCTCGAAAATCAAGAATGGATGGACAGCATAACCTCGGGGGAATATGAAAAATATTATGAGGATATGTATAAGAACCGATAATATCGATAAAGCATAAATCATAATCAAAAATCCGACATGGGCCGAAAACTCATCTCGGATTATTTTTTTGGCATCGAAATTGGACGATAATAACGGTTATGCCGAATAATTGTTGTATTTTTGTATGATAAATACATATCAACAAAAAATACCGAAATAAAAGATAACAACACGACAAATATGAGTGGACAGATAAGAGTAACATCTCGATATAGCGGCTTGCTTATCTACTTTGTAATGTTTGTAGAAGTAGTGATATGCGGCGGATTGTTTTCGATATTTGCACATTATAGAGGCTCCGACTTCGGAAATGAATTTTTACAGTCGATGTCGGTGATTTGCACCATATATTTTGCAGTAACCATAGAGGGCGGCGTAAATCTGCACATGCGTAGAGCCAAGGACTACGAAGTGCTACTTACCGTGCTCAAAAATGTGTTTTATTTCTCGGTGCTGAGTGTGTTTATTTTGCACATCGGTCGTTTTTATGTATATAGCTGGCCTTATTATTTGCTCTATTTGTGCGTGATGTTTGTGCTTTTGCTTATGTTCCGCTACTCGGTGCGTGCATTTGCAAAATTCTATCACCAATTACCCGGCAATCGCCGCACAGTGGTGATGATAGGTTGCACCGACAATAATGAGGCACTTTACGAAGAAATTTCAAACGACAAATCGCGAGGATTCGATGTGTTGGGCTATTTCGACGACAATGTAAAGAATGGATTTTCCGGACTGAAATACTTGGGCCGTATTGACGACGCAATCGACTATTTCAGAAGCCATAAGGGAGTTCAGGAAGTGTATTGCAGCATCAAGCCCGACTATCGTAACGATTTGGTGGAGAGTATAATAAAGCATTGCGAGAATAATTTTATGTACTACTATAGCGTGCCGTGCATGAATTATTACTTGCATCAACGTATGCACCTCAATGTGATAGGGTCGATACCATATATGAATTTCTTCCAAGACCCGTTGCAGACCACATCCAACCGATTCATAAAGCGCGCTTTCGACATCGTAGTGTCGTTGGTGTTCTTGGTGACAATATTTCCGTGGCTGTTTTTGATAGTGGCTGCTATCACCAAACTCACTATGCCTGGTCCGGTGTTCTTTTGTCAAAAACGAAGCGGCATCAATGGCAAAGAGTTTGTTATGTATAAGTTCCGCAGCATGAAGGTCAACAAAGAGAGCGATACTCTCCAAGCTACAAAAGACGACCCGCGAAAGACATGGTGGGGCAATGTGCTTCGCCGTACAAACATCGATGAGACACCACAGTTTATCAATGTACTGAAAGGCGATATGAGCGTGGTGGGACCGCGTCCGCATATGCTAAAGCATACCGAAGAATATTCCAAGATTATCGACCACTACATGATACGCCATTACATCAAACCCGGTATCACCGGATGGAGCCAGGTTACAGGTTTCAGAGGCGAAACTAAGGAAATAGGACAGATGGTGGGCAGAGTGAAAGGTGATATTTGGTACATGGAGCATTGGAGCATTTGGCTCGACCTCTATATCATTCTACGCACAGTATACAATGCTGTAATAGGCGACAAAAATGCTTATTAACACTCTGATTAATACTAATTTCCGACACAAATATTAAAGAAAAGATATAGAAAATTGAGAAACAGAAACGTATTACCATCGGTTAAGTTGTCGATAGTGCCCATAGTGTTGCTGATAGTGATAATATTGGGCATAATGATGATACTTGGCGCCGATAATGTGCTTAATTACAGCAGTTATGTGCTGTTTGCCATGGCTGTGTTTACACTCATATTGTCGCGAATATTTCATCCGTGCCGATGGCTGCTTTTGCGCAAAGGAATAGGCGAGAGCGCCGGACAGATTTTGCCAGCCATACCCATACTGATACTCATTTCCACAATCTCAGCCACATGGATGCTTGGTGGCATTGTGCCCACTATTATTGATTTTGGACTGCGTGTACTCAATCCAAAGACATTTTTGGTAATGGCATGCCTGGTGTGCTCAGTGATATCAGTGCTTGTGGGCAGCAGTTGGACCACTTGCGCCACCATAGGCGTAGCATTTATGGGTATAGGGGCAGTGCTTGGATATAATCCGGCTTGCACTGCAGGAGCGGTAATCTCGGGCGCTTATTTCGGCGACAAGATTTCACCGCTTTCCGATACCACAATTCTCGCATCGTCGACCGTAGGGGTAAATCTTTTTTCGCACGTAAAATACTTGATGGTGACCACTTTGCCATCGCTGACGATAGCACTTATCGTGTTTGCAGTAATAGGTTTTACCACCGACATCACCGATTCGATAGAGACCAATGAGATGCTGCTACAACTCGATGCCACATTCCACATATCGCCATGGCTGCTTTTGGCGCCGGTGATTACTTGCGCACTCATAGTGATGCGCGTGAAGGTGCTCATCACGTTGTGCATCAGCACATTGGTGGGATTGGCAAGCTTGTTCCTCGCCCAACCACACATCTTTGCCCAACTTTCGGCTGAAAGCGGAGCCGTAATGGCTGTGGTGAAACTCCTATGCACCGGCACTATGATAGAAACCGGAAATGAGATGCTCAACAACCTTGTGAGCACAAGCGGCATAGAGGGAATGATAGAAACCATAAAACTCGTGCTTTGCGCCATGCTATTCGGAGGAACATTGCTTGGCACAGGTATGCTCTCGAGCATCACACATGCGTTGTCGCGCCGATTGTCGGGATTGAGAAAAGTGGTGTCGACCACCGTTGCCACCGGACTTACGGTGAATGCTTGCACCGGCGACCAATATCTCTCACTTATTATTGTGGGCAATCTGTATAAGAATCTTTATGCCAAGTGCGGACTCGAACCCCGACTGCTAAGCCGTTCGCTCGAGGATTCAATCTCGGTGACATCGGTTCTTATTCCATGGAATTCGTGCGGCATGACCCAGTCGACAGTGCTTGGCGTGAGCACTTTTCATTATCTGCCTTACTGCGTGTTTAATTATTTATGTCCGATAATGTCGATAGCAGTAGCGGCAATTGGTTTGAAAATTTATAGAAACATCAACTCTTTATAGCTTATGTATAAAGTATCGAATAATACCGTGAAGTTTGTTGCTTCGTTGTCGCAAAAAAAATATCGCGACAAGGAAGGCTGTTTCGTGGCAGAAGGGAACAAATGCGTGCGCGACACCTGGGATTATTTCAAGTGCCGAATGCTGATTGCCACACAAAACTGGTATGAGAATTTTGGCAACTACACCCACATGGATATTTTGCAAATTGCCACCCGTCAGCAGATGCAAAAGATGTCGCAGTTTTCCAATCCCTCAGAGGTAATTGCTGTCTACGAAATACCTGAAGTCACCTATACCGACTCCGAAGTGGAGAATAACATCAATATTATTCTCGAAGGCGTGCAGGACCCCGGCAATTTGGGCACAATAATACGTCTTGCCGATTGGTTTGGAATCAATAACATTTTTTGCAACAAGCAGACCGTAGATGTGTACAACCACAAAGTGATACAAGCCACTATGGGTGCAATATCGCGAGTGAAAGTGCATTATTGCGACCTTGAGGACTTGATTGAGTCGCACCCCGATATGCCGGTGTTTGGCACAACGCTCGATGGTGAAAATATCTATCAAGCCTCATTGCCACACAAAGCATTTGTGATATTCGGCAACGAGGGAAACGGAATGTCGGAAAAACTCAAGCAGCTTACAACGCGAAATCTCTATATCCCTTCGCGTGCCGTCGACGGAGCCACAAGTGAGTCGCTAAATGTGGGGCTGGCGGCTGCCATCACCATTAGCGAATTTTGTAGAAACACCCTAAAATAACGCGAGGCTATGGCAAAGCAAAAAACAGTATTCTTCTGCAAAAATTGTGGTGCAGAATCGCCGAAATGGGTGGGCAAATGTCCGAATTGCGGCGAATGGAACACATTTATTGAAGAACCCGTAGGACCAAAGAGCAAAAGTCCGTTCGGCAGCACGGAGTTCTCGGGCCGAAAAAGCAATGTGGCTGTGAAAATAGGCGATATCCGCACCGAGGAATTGCCGCGCATCAAATTGCCGAGTCAAGAACTCAATAGAGTGCTCGGCGGAGGTCTTGTGCCGGGTTCACTTGTGCTGATAGGAGGCGAGCCCGGAATAGGAAAGTCGACCCTGGTGTTGCAAAATGTGTTGCGCATACGCAGCCGCAAGGTGCTCTACATATCGGGCGAAGAAAGTGCCCAACAACTGAAGATGCGCGCCGACCGTATAGCCGGCGAACACATCGATTGTGAGTGTTACTTGGTGTGCGAAACCTCGCTCAACAGCATTTTTGCTTCGATAAAAGAGAATAATCCCGACCTCGTAATAGTAGACTCGATTCAGACCATAGCTTCCGACGAACTTGAGTCGGCTGCAGGAAGCGTGAGCCAGGTGAGAGAATGTGCAGCGGCATTTTTGAAATTTGCAAAGGAAACCAACACCCCGGTGGTGCTGATAGGGCACATCAATAAAGAGGGTAGCATAGCCGGACCCAAAGTGCTGGAGCATATAGTGGATGCCGTGCTTCAATTTGAAGGCGATCGCCATTATCTATATCGCATTTTGCGGTCGATAAAAAACCGATTTGGAAGCACATCTGAGATAGGCATCTACGAAATGAAAGAAAGCGGTCTGCGCGAAGTGACCAACCCCTCGGAGATGCTTATCACCCAATGCGATGAAGAACTCTCGGGTGTGGCCATAGGTGTGGCGCTCGAGGGTGCTCGGCCGTTTGTTATCGAGACACAGGCGCTGGTAAGTACCGCCGCTTATGGCACGGCGCAGCGTTCGGTTACAGGATTTGATTCGAAACGAATGAATATGCTGCTCGCAGTACTCGAAAAACGCGTGGGATTTAAACTCGCACAGAAAGATGTATTTCTCAACATAGCCGGTGGACTGAAGGTCAACGACCCCGCTCTCGACTTGGCTGTGATATGTGCCATCTTGTCGAGCAATGTGGATATGGCAATTAAAAAGCAAGTATGTATGGCAGGTGAAGTAGGCCTATCGGGTGAAATACGCCAAGTTACACGCATCGACCAGCGCATAGGCGAGGCCGAAAAGCTCGGCTTCAAGTCGATATTAGTGCCAAAAAATAACATTAAGGGCATCAATATAGATAGATTTAAAATACAAATTATAGAAGTAGCCAAGGTAGAAGAAGCTTTCAGACACCTTTTTGGATGATTAATTGTTAACTAAGGTTAAAATGTTATTCTGCATTAAACCAATTGTAATATTATTAGTCATATTGGTGTAATTAATTTTAACAAGCTTCAAACTAACTAACTTTTATAATAAAACAAAATTCTCCGATATTACTGCGATAGTAAATACGGTAATAAAAAAGATATTGATATGGGTGGCGAAAAAAGCCACCCATATTAGTTGCTAATTAGAGCGACAAGCTGCAAAAAAATTATTACAATCAGGCACAGTGCAGCCAAAGTAATTTATATATGTAAGAAAGATTTAGTAACTTTGCAGAAAATTTTTGAATATATAAGGTAAGAATGATTACAACAAGCAATTTAGGAATCCAATTTGGCAAAAGAGTTTTATTTCAAGACGTTAACCTAAAGTTTACAGCAGGCAACTGCTACGGCATTATCGGAGCAAACGGCGCCGGCAAGAGTACACTTATGCGCATACTCAGCGGTCAGCTTGCACCAACACAGGGTACGGTTACACAAGGTCCCGGTGAGAGAATGTCGGTTTTGAGTCAGGACCACTTTGCCTACGACGAATTCACTGTGATGGATACAGTGTTGCAAGGACACACGGTGCTCTGGGATATTATGAAAGAAAAAGAAGCCCTCTATGCAAAGCCCGACTTCAGCGATGAAGACGGAGTTAGAGCAGCCGAACTCGAGGAAAAGTTCGCTGAAATGGAGGGTTGGAATGCAGAAAGTGATGCCAGCGCATTGTTGAGCGGTTTGGGCATTAAAGAAGACAAACACTACACTTATATGAAAGATATGAGTGCCAAGGAAAAAGTGCGCGTGCTATTGGCAAAAGCACTTTTCGGCAACCCCGACAACCTGCTTCTCGATGAGCCGACCAACGACCTTGACCTCGACACAGTGGCGTGGCTCGAAGATTACTTGTCGAAATGCGAGAATACGGTGCTTGTTGTGTCGCACGACCGTCACTTCCTCGATGCTATTTCCACTCACACTCTCGATATCGACTACAATAAGATTACACTGTTTGCCGGCAACTACAGCTTCTGGTATCACTCGAGCCAGCTTGCTCTTCGCCAGCAACAGCAAGCCAACAAGAAGGCTGAAGAGAAGCGTAAGGAATTGCTCGAATTCATTCGTCGATTCAGCGCCAATGTGGCTAAATCGAAGCAGACCACAAGTCGCAAAAAGATGCTCGAAAAGCTTAATATCGAAGAGATTCAACCATCGTCGCGCCGCTATCCGGGCATCATATTCACTCCATGCCGCGAAGTGGGCAATAAGATTCTTGAAGTTCACGGCCTGACAGCAAGCATCGAGGGTGAAACACTCTTCAAAGACTTGAACTTCACTATTGAAAAAGACGATAAGTGCGTGTTCTTGAGTCGCGACCCGAGAGCTATGACTGCATTGTTTGAGATTATCACCGGTCGCCGCAAACCCGATGCAGGTACTTACGAATGGGGTCAGACTATCACTACTGCGTACCTCCCGCTCGACAATTCGGAATATTTCAATACCGATATGAATCTTGTGGACTGGCTTTGCCAATTCAGCAACGATACGAGCGAAATCTATCTTAAAGGTTTCCTCGGAAAGATGCTTTTCTCGGGCGAAGATGTGCTCAAGAAGGCCTCAGTGCTTTCGGGTGGTGAGAAGATGCGTTGCATGATAGCCAAGATGATGATGACCGATGCCAATACATTGATTTTGGACACTCCAACCAATCACCTCGACTTGGAATCGATTCAGGCTTTCAACAACACGCTGCAAGCCTTTAAGGGTGTTATATTATTTGCATCGCACGACCATGAGTTCATTCAGACTGTATGTAATCGCGAAATAGAACTTACTCCAAATGGCATCATCGACAAGATGATGGATTACGATGATTACATCACCGACGAACGCGTGATAGAACTTAAGAACAAACTTTACGCAAAATAATTAGAACACAATTAATAAATTAATCATTATGGTTAAGCATATAGTAACATTCAAACTCAAAGGCAGCCCGAGCGAGCGCCTTGAGTTGGCACAGAGATTCAGAGACGCCTTGGTGGAATTGCCATCGAAGATAGATGTACTCAAGAGCATAGAAGTGGGACTAAACCAAAATCCTGCCGAGACCTACGATGTGGTGCTTACTGCGGTGGTATCGACACTCGACGAGGTGGGCATCTATGCCAAGCATCCGGCTCATGTGGCAGCTGCAGGCATCATAGGCGGACACGTGGAAGTGCGCGCTTGTGTTGACTATGAATGTTAAGACCTATGCTCCCATCGGGAGATTGTAAGGCCAACAAGAATCGAGGAGGGTAGTCCCTTACAGGATAGCCTCCTCGATTGTTTATTATTCTTTTTCGCTTAACTCAAGCCAGCGAAATTCTTTCTCGTCGATTATTTCTTTCAAATCGTTGTAGCGTTTGGCTTTTGTTGCCATATCATCTATTACTGCGCCGCTGTTGAACAACTCTTCGAGATTGGCTTTCTCGCTATTCAATTCTTCGAGTTCAGCCGTGAGCGATTCAAATTCTTTCCGCTCTTTAAAAGTCATTCGGTTCCCGTTACGGTTTTGTTGACGCGCAGCGGGTTCGTTGCGTTTACTATCGGTTCGTTGCTGTTCGGCTATCTGCTTGTCGTGCTCAGTCTTCCAGTAGCGATAGTCGGAATAATTGCCGGGGAAGTCCTTGATTACGCCGTTACCTTCGAACACAAATATGTGATCAACTGTTCGGTCCATAAAGAAACGGTCGTGGCTGATAATGATAATACATCCGTTGAATTTTGTGATATATTCTTCGAGCACTTCGAGCGTTACGATATCCAAGTCGTTGGTAGGTTCGTCGAGAATCAAGAAATTGGGCTTGTGCATCAGTATCGAAGCCAAGTGTAGACGTCGCTTTTCTCCGCCACTGAGTTTTGCTATCAGTTTTTGTTGGTCCTTGGCCGAAAACAAGAAGAGATTGAGAAACTGAGAGGCGCTATAAGAGGTTTTTTCATCGAATACTATATGCTCAGCCACCTCTTTTACAACATCGATTACTCGCTTGGTTTCGTTAAACTTGATGCCTTCCTGACTGTAATAGCCGAATTTCACTGTTTCGCCTATTTCGAAGTAGCCACTGTCGGGCACATATTCGTTGAGCAATAATTTCACAAACGATGATTTACCGGCGCCGTTGTTACCTATTATTCCGAGTTTTTCGTAGCGTGCAAAGGTATAATTAAAGTCATCGAGAATCTTTTTATCGCCAAACGCCTTGCACACATTGTGAGCCACGAAAATTTTCGAACCGATATACGACGATTTGACATTAAGGTTAACCTTGCTGTTATCGTAGTGCTGATGCGCCTTATCCTTGATATCATAGAATGCGTCGATGCGATATTTAGCCTTGGTAGCACGTGCTTGCGGCTGGCGACGCATCCAATCGAGCTCGGTGCGATAAAGGTTTCGCGCCTTGGCAATTTCGCTATTTTGTGCCTCTATGCGTTCGGCTCGCTTTTCGAGGTAATAGGCATATTTGCCGTTGTAGGTATAAGTGCTTTGATTGTCGATTTCGATAATTTTGTTACAAATATTATCGAGAAAATAGCGGTCATGGGTAACCATAAACACAGCCATCTTATTGCGGCGAAGATAGTCCTCGAGCCATTCTATCATCTCTATGTCGAGGTGATTGGTAGGCTCATCGAGAATCACCAACTGAGGTTCGCTAATCAGAATTTTTGCCAAAGCCACTCGTTTGATTTGACCACCCGACAGTTGTTCTATGGGTTGATAGATGTCGGTTATCTTCAGCATCGAGAGAATCTGCTTGAAACGGTCTTCATAATCCCATGCTTTGAAGTTATCCATCTCCTGAATGGCGTGTGTGAGCAATTCGGTATCGCCGCCTTGAAGGGCATGCTCATAATTGCGCAGTGCGCACGACACCGGGTCATCACCTTCGAGACAAGTGTCGATAACGCTCTTCGAAGAGAAGAACGACGGCATCTGCTCGAGATAGCCCACTCTCAAATCGTTGTGAAATGTGATTTTTCCGGAATCGTAGTCTTCCAAGCCGGCAATAATGCGCAGCAAGGTGGTCTTGCCGGTGCCGTTTTTGGCTATCAAGCCCACTTTGTCACCTTCGTTTATGCCAAAAGTCACGTCGCTAAACAGCACTCTGTCGCCGTAGGATTTTGTCAATTCTTCTATTTGCAGATAACTTACCATATATAATATTGTGGATTTGCTTTTTTTGAAGATACAAAATTAGTAAGTTATTTTTAACTATCTAAAAATTGTGGGTATAAAAATTTTGCAGTAAATTTACGATATAAATAAATGTAATTGTTAAATAAAAAAACTACTTACAAAGAAACCATGAATAGACTTCTATTATTAGTGCTTGCAGTGATAATGTCGGGCACTATGAGTATTAATGCCCGAACGGTGAAATTTGCTATTCTTGCCGACATACATGTGGTGCCGGGCAATGTTAACGACAGTATCCTTCACTCGGTGGTGGCAGAGATTAATGCGAGCGATGCCGATGTGGTGGTGGTGAACGGTGACCTCAGCAACGAGGGCAGCGACCGTGAACTTGCAAATGTGAAGCGTACTCTCGACGAGTTGACCAAACCGGTGTATGTGCTGCCCGGAAACCATGAAGACACTTGGAGCCAAAGTGCATGCAAGACTTTCAACGACATTTGGGGGCAGGACCGTTTTGTGTTTGAAATCGACGATTTGGTAGTGGCTGGAGTGAATTGCGGCCCCTATATGAAGATGGGCGATGGCCACATAAAGCAAGAGGACTTGCTTTGGCTCGACAAGACTTTGAGCGAACGCATCACCGAAGGCAAACGCTTTATCAGTTTTTGCCATTATCCACTTTCGAGCGACCTCGATAATTATGAGGACTACCTCGCTGTGATAGAAAAATATCCCACCATCACTCACGTCAACGGTCACTATCACACATGGAAGAGATATAAAGCCAATTATAAGGTCGACTGCACTATGACTCGAGCATTATATATGAAAGATAAGACCTTCGGTTATGCCGAAATGCATGTGACCGCCGACTCTATAAAATTTTTCGAAAAAGTGCTCGATCAACCTTTGAAGTTGAAATATGCCTATGCTATTGATAACTATCTAAAGAAAGGTTACCAACAAGCTCCGCTGCCTGCAAATGCCAAAGTGAGCCTTGTGTTCCGTGATGATGCATCGATATTTACTCGCGTGGGAATTGACGATAAAAGAATATATATAGGCAATTCGCTCGGATATGTAAAGGCTGTGAATAAGGCGGATGGAAAAGTGGTATGGCAATATAAAACCGATGCCAGCATATTTTCGCGTCCGGCTGTGACCGAAAAGTATGTAATAGTGCCCACAGCCGACAAGCGCTTATTGTGGCTCGATAAAGATAGTGGCGCATTGGTGAAAGTACACAACTCTGAAGCGCCATATATGGCAGATGGCATCATAGCCGACGGCGTGCTGTATCAAGGTGGCGGAAAATCGTTTGAAGCATGGCGTGCCGATGGCTCAAAACAGCTTTGGAAATACACCGATATCAATAATTATTGCCAAGCAGCACCGGTAGTGGACGGCAAAGAAGTTTTCTTCGGAGCTTGGGATACATATTTGCGTTGCCTGAACATTAAAAACGGCAAAGAAAAGTGGCGTTGGAACAACGGCAAAAATAACAACATGCTTGGTCCGGGCAATTGTGTGCCTGTGGTGTGCCCCGATAAGGTTATCATAGTTGCCCCCGACCGATATATGACCGCTATCGACCGCAAAACGGGAAAAACCATCTGGCGAAACAACAGTCACAAGTTCCGTGAAAGTTTAGGTGTTTCGCAAGACGGAAAAACTGCCTACGCCAAGACTATGGACGGAGAATTGGTGGCAGTTAGCACCGAAGGCAGCGACTACCGCGAGTTGTGGATGGTAGATGCCGGTTTGGGCTACGAGCATGCTCCGTGCATAGTGCTTGAACATAACGGCTTGGTATATATGGGTTCACGCCGCGGCATTATGGTGGCAATCGATGCCAAAGAGCACAAAAAACTATGGGAATATAAGATGGGGTCGTCGGAGTTTAACGGATGGGAAATTGACGAGAACGGCGACGTATACACCTCGCTTATTGAAGGCGTGGTGTGGAAGGTTCACATCGATTAACGGCAATACTGCGTCACAAACTTGCCAACTCTCCTGCTATATTCTTGAGGATTATCGTGATACGACATAGCATGAACAGAGCCCGGGGAAATATATAGTTCCTTGGGTTCTGTTTTTTCATAGTAGAGAGTATAAACCATAGACGTGGGCACATAAGTATCGTTTTCGCCGTGAATAAACATCATGGGCAATCGACAATTTCTCACCTGATAGAGCGACGATGCTTCGCCAAAACTCCAGCCATTAACCACCTTATTCAGAGCACTTGTGAGATAGAGTAGAGGAAAAGCCGGCAGATGATAACTTGCCGCCAATTCGTTCTGAAATTCATCCCACACCGAGGTGTAGCCACAATCTTCCACAAAACATTTCACATTAGAGGGCAATTTCTCGCCCGATGTCATCATTGTGGTGGCTCCGCCCATCGATATTCCGGTTATTACAATATCGGTGTTGTTGCCAAAAATGTTTATAGCCACATCTATCCATCGTCTAACATCATCTTTGTCGCGCCAACCCATCTGAATGTATCTGCCATCGCTCTTGCCATGGCTGTGCAAGTCGGGCAAAAGTATGTTGTAGCCAAAATCGTGATGAAACATATAACCGATGTGCATCATAGCTATGCTGTTAGATTTATATCCATGAATGATAATGGCTGTTTTGTTGCTCGTATTAGATGCCGACGCATATCGGGCAAATAGTCGATTGCCGGAGGCATCGGTTATGATAGTGTCGCGCATAAGCGGTCGAATAGAGTCAACCCATTGTGTAATATGTGGATACTTTTCGCATAATCGAGCATATTGATAATCTTCATCGAAAGTGGTGTCGTTATATAGGGCAATATTAAGGAAACAGACACACGAAACGGCAAGTGTCACAACTATTGCCGATGCTATGAGTAGCGATATTCTTGTGGATTTTTTCATGTATGCAAAGTTATCATATTATCATTACTTACTACAAACTATAAGGTATTAAAGTTTAAGGCAAACGCCTGTTTATCGTTGCACTTGGTTAATCAATAAGTTGCATAGCAAGATTTAATGTTTTAACTTTGCGAAAAATAATAACTAAAAATTCAATAGTAAGACAAAATGTCGATCAAGTTTACTAAAATGCATGGAGCCGGCAACGATTATATCTATATCGATGCCACCAACACATGCCCCGACAATCTGCCCGAATTGGCTCGAAAAATGAGCGACCGTCATAAGGGTGTAGGTTCTGATGGACTTGTTGCAATTATGTCATCGGAAATAGCTGATTTCAGAATGCGTATGTTTAATGCCGACGGCTCGGAAGGTGAGATGTGTGGCAATGCGTCGCGATGCATTGCAAAATTTGTTTACGACAAAGGTTTGACCACTCGCACCACCATCACATTGGAAACACTTGCCGGGATAAAGATATTGCAAATCTCAAAATTCAACCCCGACGGAACGGTTCGGGAAGTGACCGTGGATATGGGCAAGCCATCGTTTGCACCACAAGACGTGCCGCTTGCGTCAGTAGGAGAGATGGTCGACTCAAGCATCAGCACCTCGATGGGAGAGATGCGCATTACTGCATTGTCGATGGGTAACCCTCACGGCGTGATATTTATAGATAATGTGACTAATCTCGAAATTGAAGGCATAGGATCTGAAATACAAAATCTGCCGGTGTTCCCCGCCAAAGCAAATATCGAGTTTGTGGAAGTTATAAGTCCCGAAGAATTGCGAATGCGAGTGTATGAGCGTGGTTCGGGAGAGACTATGGCATGTGGCACCGGAGCTTGTGCTACACTTGTGGCGGCAGTAGTGACCCATCGCGCCCGTCGCAAAGCCGTGATACATCTTTTAGGCGGCGATTTAAGCATAGAATGGGCCGAGAACGACCATGTGATGATGACCGGAGAAGCCGTGACGGTGTTCGAAGGCGAGTATCTTTAAAAAAAGATAATTACAACGAAATCCCTATTAAAAATAATACATTATGTCGCATTTCAGATTTAAAGTAGTGGAAGAAGCTTTCGACCGCAAACCGGTGAAAGTGGAAATTCCACAACAACGGCCATCGGAGTATTATGCGCAAGCAGTGTTTAATCGTAAAAAAATGTATGATTACCTGTCGCGCAGCACTTACGATGCCCTCACCCAAGCCATCGACAACAAGCAGCCACTTAGCCGCGAAGTAGCCGACAGCGTGGCTGAAGGCATGAAGCGGTGGGCTCTGGATAATGGTGCAAAACACTATTCTCACTGGTTTCACCCGCTCACCGATGGCACTGCCGAAAAGCACGATTCCTTTATCGTATACGACGGCAAGGGTGGTGTGGTAGAAGATTTTTCGGGTAAACTGCTCATGCAGCAAGAACCCGATGCTTCGAGTTTCCCCAATGGTGGTATTCGCAACACTTTTGAAGCTCGAGGCTACTCGGCTTGGGATATTTCATCGCCGGCGTTTATTCTCGATAACACACTGTGTATTCCCACCATTTTCATATCCTACACCGGCGAATCGCTCGACTACAAGACACCTTTGCTGCGCGCTCTCAACACTGTAGACAAGGCTGCCACAGCCGTGGCGCAATACTTCGACCCCGAAGTGAAGCATGTCAGTTCATTTCTCGGTTGGGAACAAGAGTATTTTTTGGTAGATGAAGCGCTTTATTCGGCTCGTCCCGATTTGATGCTCACCGGTCGCACCCTTATGGGGCATGAGAGTGCCAAGAATCAGCAGCTCGAAGATCATTATTTCGGCGCCATACCGTCGCGCGTGGATGCTTTTATGCTCGAACTTGAAATAGAGTGCCACAAACTCGGCATTCCTGCCAAGACCCGCCACAATGAAGTGGCTCCAAACCAATTTGAACTTGCTCCGATATACGAAGAGACCAATCTTGCCAACGACCATAACCTTCTGTTGATGTCGCTCATCGATGATGTGGCACGTCGACACAATTTCCGCGTGTTGCTACACGAGAAGCCATTTGCGGGCATCAACGGTTCGGGCAAACACAATAATTGGAGTCTCGGAACCGATAAAGGCGTGCTTCTGTTTTCTCCCGGTAAAACACCTGTCGAAAATCTGCAATTCATTACATTTATAACAAATGTGATGGCTGCCGTATATAAATATAACGGTCTGCTCAAAGCCTCAATATCGTCGGCTACCAATGCGCATCGCCTAGGTGCCAACGAAGCACCTCCCGCCATCATCTCTATGTTCTTGGGATCGGCACTTAGCAAGGTGCTCGCCGACATCGAGAATAGCTCCGACGATGTGGATATCAATCTCGATGACAAAGGTAAATATGATGTCAATCTATCACAGATACCTGAGATTTTGGTGGATAATACCGACCGCAACCGCACATCGCCGTTTGCATTTACCGGTAATCGATTTGAATTTCGTGCAATGGGCAGTTCTGCCAATTGTGCTTCGGCTATGATAGCAATCAATGCCGCTGTGGCAGAACAACTGAGCGACTTCAAACAAGCCGTAGATAAACGAATAGCTGCAGGCGAATCGCTCATTCATTCGATACTTACCGAGGTGCGACATCTCATAAAAATATCGAAGCCTATACACTTCGACGGCAATGGTTATAGCGACGAGTGGAAAGAAGAAGCTGCGCGTCGCGGACTTGACTGCGAAACTTCGGTGCCTAAGATATTCGACGCTTACCTTGAGGACAAAGCGGTGGAAATGTTTGCCAAAACCAATGTATTCTCGAAGGTGGAATTACAAGCACGCAACGAGGTGAAATGGGAAATCTACACCAAAAAGATACAGATAGAAGCGCGTGTGCTCGGCGATATGGCAATCAATCACATTATTCCGGTAGCCACTCGCTATCAGTCAATTCTGCTCGACAACGTGTTTAAGATTAAGAGCCTGTTCCCTAAGGATGAAGGCGAGCGCATTGCTGCGCGCGACATGGAGCAGATTCGCGAAATGGAGAGTCACATGCTCATTATCAAGGACAAGGTGAATGAGATGATTGAAGCTCGAAGAGTGGCCAATCGCATTGATTCGGAGCGCGAAAAGGCCATTGCTTATCACGACACCGTGCTGCCGCTTTTCGATGTGATTCGCTACCATGTGGATAAACTCGAATTGATGGTAGATGACGAAATATGGCCATTGCCTAAATATCGAGAATTGCTGTTTATACGATAATAACAGAGAAATAAGAATAACAAAAGCGAGGAACCGGGTTTTTGTGGCTTAGCTGCATGCCACAATATCGGTCTCTCGCTTCTCTTTTGTGATATTTGCGTAATCTTATTCGATTCGTGTAATAGTCACATCGTCGAAGTCGCTCATACGATTCATCAACACCTCATTGTAGTTGTCGCGCTTCACTTTTATCTCAATGTGAGCATTGTAGTATTCGCCTTGTGCATTTCTGCGCAGCTTTAACTCGTAGGAGAACAATTCCACGCTGTCGCGCTTAATTTGGTCGACTATTTCCTTTATGCGTTCCTTCGATGTAGAGGAAAAAGTGAGCACAATGGTGTAAGTGCCGATTTGGGGAATAAAAGCATGCAGCACTTCCAACCCTAAAATTATGAATACGGTGGAAATAGTCGCAGCCAAAAACATGCCCGTTCCGCAAGCGAGACCAATGGCAGCTGTCACCCAAAGTCCGGCAGCGGTGGTCAATCCGTGCACCATATTCTTGTGAAAAATTATGGTTCCGGCACCGAGAAAACCGATGCCCGACACCACTTGGGCAGCCACACGCGACGAATCCTTAAGGTCAACACCAAATCCATATTGCGACACTATGCAAAACAACGCGCTGCCGAGCGACACCAGAAAGTGAGTGCGAAATCCGGCATCTTTGGCGCGAAATTCTCGTTCTATGCCTATAATTCCTCCGAGCACTATTGCCACCAAGAGTCGTGATGATAGTTCCATTATACTGTTAATATCCATAATTTCACTTATTATTTAGGTTCTTACTATATCTATTTTTGAGCGGATTATTATCTCCTGCGGCACACTTAGCGGTGCAGAGCTAATCAAGAAGAGGCGCCCCTTAGAGAAGGAACGCCTCGGTAATATCAGAGTTTAGTCGTCAGATATTTCGACTTAAACGCCTAAGTCCTTAGCAACAGCTTCAATCTTGGCAGCTGCCCATTGGTTCTTGGCATCATATTCTTCGGCGCTGTTGAGAGTGTCGTGAATTTCGATGTAGAACTTAATCTTAGGTTCGGTACCTGACGGACGGATAGAAATCTTAGTGCCGTCTTCGGTGAAGAACTGAAGAACATTAGAAGTGGTAGGCATATCGAGCTTCTTAACTTCGCCTGTAATCATATTCTTCTCTTCGAGAGTGTCGTAATCCTTAACGGTAACAACCGGTGAGCCAACGATGGCCTTAGGAGGATTAGCACGGAATTGCTTCATGATAGCTTGAATTTCTTCGGCACCCGACTTGCCTTGACGAACCAAAGAGATACCCTTTTCCTTAGAGTAGCCGTAAGTCTTGTATATGTCGATAAGCATAGCGTTCATGTCGAAGCCCTTATCCTTAGCCCAAGCAGCGATTTCTGCCATCAAAGAGATAGCCGAAACAGAGTCCTTGTCGCGAACGAAGTCTTGTGCCAAGAAGCCGTAGCTTTCTTCACCACCACCAAGGTATTGAGCCTTGCCTTCGTTTTCGAGCATAACCTTTGCAATCCACTTGAAACCGGTGAATACATCGTACATCTTGATGTTTTGCTTTTCGGCAATTGCCTTGATTGTATCGGTGGTTACGATAGTCTTAACGATATATTCGTTGCCCTTGAGCAAATTCAATTCCTTGCGACGAGCCATCAAGTAATACAAGAAAATCATCACGATTTGGTTACCGTTAACCAATTCGTATTCGCCCTTAGTGTTCTTGATTACCACACCAATACGGTCAGCATCAGGGTCAGAAGCCATAACGATGTCGGCATCAACTTCCTTAGCCTTTTCGATTGCCATAGCCATAGCCGAAGCATTTTCGGGGTTAGGAGAGTCAACTGTAGGGAAGTCACCGCTTTGGATATCTTGTTCCGGAACGTGGATAACATTGGTGAAACCAAAGTTAGCAAGTGAAGCCGGGATAAGGTTCTTACCTGTACCGTGAATAGGAGTGTAGACAATCTTGAGGTCCTTGTGGCGTTCGATAACATCAGGACTGAGTGAAAGGGTCTTGATTCTATCGAGATAAATCTTATCCATTTCGGCGCCGATGATTTCGATAAGGTCCTTATTGCCTTCGAATTTCACTTCTTCCACACCGCTAATCTTGTTGACGTAGTCGATAGTGTTCTTATCGTGCGGAGCTGTCATTTGAGCACCGTCGTTCCAATAAGCCTTGTATCCGTTATATTCCTTAGGATTGTGAGATGCTGTGATGATTACACCACTTTGGCAACCAAGTTCGCGGATAGCAAACGACATTTCCGGAGTTGGGCGGCTATCGTCGAAAAGATATACCTTAATGCCATTAGCCGAGAAAATGTTTGCTACGATTTCGGCAAACAAACGGCTGTTGTTTCTCACATCGTGTCCTACAACTACTTTAATCTGTTCGAGGTCTTTAAACGCATCCTTTAGGTAGTTTGCAAGGCCTTGTGTAGCAGAACCTACGGTGTAGATGTTCATACGATTAGAGCCAACGCCCATAATACCACGCAAGCCACCTGTACCAAATTCAAGGTCTTTGTAGAAACATTCGATAAGATCGGTCTTATCTTCATTTTCAAGCATTGCCTTTACGGCTGCTCTGGTGTCGGCATCATAACCTTCACCCAACCATACTTGAGCTTTCTCAGTTACTTGTTTTAAAAGTTGTTCGTCTTTCATTATATGCTAATTTAGTTTAAGTGTTTATTAGTAACAAATTTAAGCAAATTATTAGAATTTTCAAAACAAAAAGGCAAATCAACTAAAAAAATGTTTAAATACTTTTATCATATTCACGTGGTCGTCGGTGCTTGCTGTTTCTCTCACAGAGTGCATAGCGAGTAATGGGCTACCCACGTCCACGCCTTCTATATCGAGTTGTCCGGTGAAAATATTGCCCAAAGTAGAGCCTCCGGCTACATCGGAATGGTTTACGAAATATTGATATGGCGATCCGGCTTCGATGCACAGGCTCTTGAAAATAGCTGCCGAATGTGCATCGGTCATATATTTACAATTAGCGTTAATCTTAATTACCGGGCCGCCGCCGATTGCCGGGTGATTGGTGGGATCGTACTTCTCGCCATAGTTGGGGTGATAGGCATGGGCATTATCGGCCGAAATAAGGAACGATTTGCTCACAGCTCTGCAGAAACCGTCGAAATCCACACCTTGGCAAGTGGCTACTCGGCGCAGGATATTGGTCAAAACAGGTGAGTGTGCTCCTTGTTTTGTGCCGCTTCCGGTTTCTTCGTTGTCGAAGATTGCGCTCACGCATGTGGCTTCGCTATCGGTAGCCTCAGTGATAGCTGTGATGGCTGCATGTGCCATACTCAAATCGTCGAGACGGCCCGAAAGCACAAATTCGTCGTTCAAACCCACCACGCAAGCTTTTTCGGTGTCGTAGACAAAGAGATCGAAGTCGAGAATGTCGGCTACCGACACATCGAGGCTTTTTGCCACATAATTAATGAGTAAATTATTAGCTTCGAGGCTGCTCGAAATGCGGGTGAGGATAGGGAGCATATCCTTTTGCTTTGATAGCGGATTGCCTTCATTTACCGAACGATTGAAGTGTATTGCCAAATGAGGAATCACGAGTATGGGATTGTCGATTTTGAGTAGGCGGGTCACCGGATGCAATGCCGATTTGCCTTTAAGAATCACTCTACCGGCAAGCGACAATGGACGATCGAACCAAGTGTAAAGGATGGGGCCGCCATATACTTCGGTGTTGAGACGCACCAATCCGTCGCCACTCACCATCTCCGGATTTGGCTTGATGCGGAAGCATGGCGAATCGCTATGTGCGGAAATTATCTTAAATCCGGTTTCCGAAACGGGCTTTGAGCCCACCGTAACTGCAAATATTGCCGAATCGTTTTTCGTTACAAAGAATTTTTCGCCTGCTTGGCAAGTGAATGCATCTTCGAGACGCTTCTCCACAAAACCGTTAGCTACAAGGACTTTCTTTATGGTGTCGACTGCAAGAAAATTGCACACACTTGAGTCCATAAATTTCAAAAGTGATTCGATGTAGGTGTTCATGATATATAATGTGTTGATATGGATGTTATGTTTGTTGACTAATCTTGTTTATTGTAGAACACAGAGTGCAGTGCTCTGAGCACATTGCAAAGTGTTTGACCCCAATATGAGGCAAAATCCTCCTTGCAAGTGATGATTATAGAATTGATGGCTTCGGTGTCGACATCACGAACCGATGCTACAAAATTATACAATTGCTGATATATGTCGGCGAGGTCTTCTGAAATAGTTGCCGACACGGGTGCGTCGGAATATTTCATATCCTCTTCGAAAGTTTCGAGAAACACATCGTCTTCGCCCATCAATGCGGCAAGTTGCGACCGCAGATTATCGTAAACGCTCTCGTCGAGATAGGGTAGCGCATAGTAATCTTCGTTCGATTCCTCGATGTCGATATCGGTGACTGTCATATAGATGCGAGGCAACATTTTTAGCATTTTTGCCACAAAGTCTTCTTTCTCAAACTCCAAAGCAT
This sequence comes from bacterium, assembly GCA_004563195.1. Lineage (GTDB taxonomy): Bacteria > Bacteroidota > Bacteroidia > Bacteroidales > Muribaculaceae > SFTJ01. The sequence goes on along the minus strand of SFTJ01000021.1, from coordinate 4,550 downwards.
TTTCTATCGCGCTACAGAATTCGTTAGAAAGGGCTATAAATGCCAAACTGTTGGGTGCTAATTTCGAATTTTCCATTACATATATAATTTATGTTCAAGAATATATTGATACACATCGGCAGGGAGGTAAAAGCTCATATTTTTTTGCTCTGCTACTGCAGCGCGAATTTCGGTAGACGACAGTTCAATCATCGGAGCATCCACCAAATGCACATTCCGGCGCTGATGCTCGGGAATCTCTACATCATATCCGCGGCGAGGGTATACCATGATTTGGTATTGCTCTGCTATCTGTTCGTGCTTTTCCCATCGGTGAAAGCTTGCCCAATTGTCAGCTCCGATTATCAGCGTAAATTCATGTTCCGGAAACTTTTGCGATAGGGCACACAGTGTATTATATGTGTAATACGGAGCATTGAGAGTGAACTCAAACGCCGATGTACTCACCTTGTCAATTCGTCGCGACACCATTTCCACCATTCTTATGCGATCGTAATCAGAAGCTCCTTTAGTGCCATCCTTGAGAGGATTTTGAGGCGACACAAGCATCCATATAGCATCGAAATCGCAATTTTGAGCTATATAATTGGCTATAATAGCGTGACCGGTGTGAATAGGGTTGTACGACCCGCCGAATATGCCGATTTTCATTGAATTATGGTTGCTTTATGAAATCCAAAATGAGTTGACGAGTTTCTTCCACAGCCTTGTCGAGGTCGTCGTTAACCACTTGCTTGTCGAATTTGTCGCTGAAAGTGAGTTCAAAAGCGGCTTTATCCACGCGCTGGTTGATGGCTTCGATAGAATCGGTGGCTCGAGAGAGGAGTCGTTGGCGAAGCGTCTCGATGCTTGGAGGCATAATGAATATAGAGCGGGCATTATCGCCATACATTCGCTTCACGTTCACTCCACCCTTAACGTCGATGTCGAGAATGGCGTTGTTGCCTTTCTCTTGAATACGTGCGATCTCGCTTTTTAGAGTTCCGTAGAAGCGTCCGGGATACACCTCTTCATATTCCACCAAGCCATCGTTGGCAATAGCATCCTTAAACTCTTCGACTGAGAGAAAATGATAGTGCACACCATTCACTTCACCTTCGCGCGGCGAGCGGGTAGTGGCAGATATTGAGAACTCAAGACGCAGTGCCGGGTCGTCGATTATTCTGCCTATAATTGTAGATTTACCGGTGCCCGACGGGGCGGAAATTATTATTAGTTTTCCGTTGTTTGCCATATGGTTACATTACATTTAACACTTGTTCTTTTATCTGCTCGAGCTGGTCCTTCATCATCACCACAATCTTCTGCAAATCTGCTTGATTGGCCTTAGAACCTAAAGTGTTGATTTCACGTCCCATTTCTTGAGATATGAAGCCTAATTTCTTGCCTTGTCCGTGACCGTCCTCAAGGGTTTTAAGGAAGTAATCGAGGTGATTTTGCAAGCGAAGTTTCTCTTCGTTGATGTCGAGTTTTTCGATGTAGAAAATCATCTCTTGCTCGAAACGATTGCGGTCATATTCCACATTTTCGAGTTTGGCAAGAGCTTCTTCGATGCGGGCTTTGATTTTCGCCACTCGTTGTTGTTCGTATTGTGCCACCTGGTTAAGAAGTTGCTGAATGGCAGCAATTTTTTCTCTGAAGAATGCTTCGAGGCGCACGCCCTCTTGAGTGCGGAATTCCACGAGAGCCTTAATAGCATTCGCCAATACTCCCGACACAGTAGCAATCTCTTCATCGGAAACATCGGCCGATGCGTTGTCGTTTTTTATCGAGTCGGGCAGACGGAGCAATGTGGCATACCAATCGGCAGGCTCCGGCAGATTGAGCTCTTTCGACATTGCTTCAATCTGTTCCTTATATTTCTTAACAATGGGCATATTGATGCTATGGTCGTTGGCCGACTCAATATCCTCACAATAGATAAGCAAATCCACTTTGCCTCGTTCGAGCGTTTTTGCTACTTCGTTACGAAAATCGAGTTCACTTGAACGGTATGTTTGTGGCAGACGAACAGCCAAATCGAGTTGCTTACTATTAAGCGATTTTATTTCGGCAGTGATTTTTTTGTTTTCGAAAACGGCAACTGCCTTGCCGAAACCAGTCATTGATAGTATCATTTTCAAGAATTTTCTACAAATTTAATGCGATAATTCCAATCAATTATAATAAAAGGAAGAAAATTCGTAAATTTGTAAAGAATTTTAATTGATATGGCAAATATACTAAATATAGAGACCTCCACAACCGTATGCTCAGTGGCATTGTCGTGCGATGGCGAAGTGCTCGAACATCACGAAGATTATGATGGAAACAATCACTCAACCATGTTGAGCGTGTTTCTCGACGATATGGTAAAATATATTACAAGTAGAGAAATAAAACTCGATGCCGTGGCAGTGAGCATAGGCCCGGGTTCTTACACCGGTCTGCGCATAGGGCTTTCGGCAGCCAAGGGGTTGTGTTTCGGATACGATGTGCCACTTATCGGCGTCAACACCTTGCAGTTGCTGAGCGTGGCGGCTATGTTCAGCCGCTTCAATGAGGATGATGCCTATTATGTGCCGATGATTGATGCCCGTCGCAACGAAGTGTATACGGCTATCTATAACAATGCTCTCGAAGAGATTTTGCCGCCTCAGGCTATGATACTCGACGAAAACTCATTTAAAGGATATGCCAACAAACTGCTTTTTATAGGCAACGGCGCCAAGAAGTGGAAAGAAATGTCGCAAGTGGAGAATGCCGCTTATCTCACCGAAACCAAGCCGGTGGCTATTGACATGATTGCACTTGCCGAACGCGCTTTCCGACGTGGAGAGTTTATAGATGTGGCATATTCCACACCGCTCTATCTTAAAGAATTTCAAGCCACTACGCCTAAAAACAAGGTGCTGTGACGGCTTAATTAACAACAACGAACAACAAAAACCAGCATATGAACGAAACAAATAATTACGGCGACAAGAAATTGCTTGAATACAACTCTGAGCGTTCGCAACTTGCCTTGCCTGAGTATGGTAGAAACATCCAGCAGATGGTGAACCACTGCCTTACTATCGAGGACCGCGAGGAGCGCACTCGATGTGCCTACTCGATAGTGCAAGTGATGGGCAACATAGTGCCGCAACTTCGCGAAGAGGAGGATTCAAAGCATATTCTTTGGGACCACTTGGCAATAATGAGCGATTTTAAGCTCGATATCGATTTCCCTTACGAAATCATCAATCAGGAAAAGCTCAAAATCAAGCCCGAAACCATTCCGTACAACGAAGAGAATACTCGCTACCGCCACTACGGCAAGATTATGGTGGACATGATAAAGCAAGCTTGCACTTATGACGAGGGTGAAGAGCGCGATGAGTTGATAATGCTCATTGCCAACCATATGAAAAAGGTGCTTCTCTCTATCAGCAAGGATGGAGTAGACGATGCGCGCGTATTCAACGACCTTCGTGAAATTTCGGAAGGCAAGATTGATATTGATCCCGAAAAATGGCATCTGCACGAATTTAAGGAAGCTCCCGCACCTGCTCCTGCCAAGAAATCGAAGAAGAAAAAGTAAACAAATATCCTGCCTTACCAATATTTATCTATGATTACCCGAGAAGAAATAATAAACATAGGCATTTTCAACAAAGCGCATGGCGTGAAAGGCGAAATTTCGGCCACACTTGACTGCGAATTAGATGCTTTTCGCAAATTTTCGTGTATAGTGGTTGATATTGACGGTATTTTTGTGCCTTTCTTTATCGAGAAAATTCGCCCCAAAACATCTGAAACAGCACTTCTTACAATCGACGGCTTCGATAGTGATGTGACAGTGAAAACATTGGTTAACAAGGATATATATGTGCTAAAAAAGGAGTTTTCCGAGATTTCTGCCGAAGAAGATTGCGACAGATTGCCTATCGATTATTTCATAGGTTTCAAAGTTCGTTCAATCGATGGTAGCGAGCTGGGGGAAATAGTAGATGTGTATGATAGTCCCAAAGCCGTGTTGTTTTTTATCAAAAACGAAGATGGCACATATCCGGCTCCGGCAGTCGACGATTTTATAGTAGATATTGATGACGAAGGTAAAGTGCTTGAAGTAGACTTTCCCGAAGGTTTGTTCGATTGGTAACAATTAATAATGATTATAAAAAATTAAGTTGTAGTGATTTAGATAATAATAAAACGTATTGTTATAATTTATTTGAAGCTATGGGAATTAATGATAATTCGGAATTAATATTTGTTAATATGAATACTGGTTTAAATAATTTAAAAAATGATAGTTTGGTGTCTGATGATGTTAAAGATTATGTAACAAGAATTAATGAAACTGGTTGTATTTTAATATTACAAAATAATAGTTATATATCTTATTTAGAATTATCTAATAAAACATTTAAAGATCAAATAATTGAAAGTATTAATAATCCAAGTGATTCTTCATGTAAAACCAAAGTAGAAGAAGATGGCATAACTTATATTTCAGGTAACAAAGATTGTATTAATTTCAACTATGTTTGGTATTCAGGAAAACTATGGCGAATAACAGCCATTTA
>SFTJ01000020.1 GCA_004563195.1 bacterium | reverse complement strand
GCCTATTGCTTTTTTCCCAAGAAACCAATGCTTCGATTAGAACGAGAAATCGACAACCAGCTCACAATCTTTTAGTTATTTTCATCGAACTCACGTTATTTAACAGGCTCCATGTGTATGCCTACATGCGTGTTTGGCCCGAACTCGTTGCGCAGTCGGCGCTCAATTCCCGAAGCTACCTCGTGAGCGTGAAACAGGGTAGTGTTGCCGTCCATACGCACATGCACCTCTATGGCTATCTGGTTGCCAATGCGGCGAGTGCACAAGTGATGCGGTGCAGTTACTTCGTTGGTGGCAAGAATTATGTCGAGAATGTGCTTTTCGGTTTCGGGCGGAAGCGAGCGTTCAAGGAGCTCATCGATGCAAGGAGTGAGGAGTTTGTAGGCAACGCGAATGATGAATATGCTCACCACTATGGCAGCTATAGGGTCGAGAATTCTCCACGAACCGCCGAGGAATATGGCGCCACCTATGCCCAACGCCGTTCCAATCGACGAAAGGGCGTCGCTGCGGTGATGCCATGCGTTAGCTTCGAGTGCCGATGATTGCACGGTGCGCCCCACCTTGCGAGTGTAGCGGTAGAGCAACTCTTTTAGTACAATAGAAATGAGAGCAGCTGCGAGTGCCAGATAACCCGGTTGCGACAAGGTGCCGCCATTTATAACTTTCCATACATCGCAGGCGCCGTTGTAGAAAATGCCTGCGCCCACCACCATAAGCAGAGCGCCTATTATGGCAGTGGCGAGGGTTTCGTATTTGCCATGACCGTAGCTGTGGTCTTCGTCTTGAGGCTTGGATGAAATGTGCACAAACACCACCACTATGATGTCGGTGACAAAATCGGAGAGCGAGTGAACGGCATCGGCAAGCATAGCGGCACTATTAGCCAAGATGCCGGCCACGAATTTCAAAACAAGCAGTAAAAAGTTGATTACACTACCTGCGAGTGTGGTACGATATATCTTTTTTTCGCGCGATTCCATATCTGTTAGGTCTTAATAATGATGTAACATTAATGCAGTTATTATTCTTTTTGTGATGGCGGTATCGTGCCTATATATGATGCCGCCATTAACGATGCAAAGTTAGTCATTCCCGTAGAATTACAGTAATGAATGATACTAAAAATGCATATATTGCAGTAGTGGGGATAAAAAAACAGCACCTTGCATAGTGCTGACGCAATATTATGCAAGGTGCTCTGTGTAATGAGTGCCTCTCAGGGCAGTGTAATATTATTCTTCGGGAGGAGTAACTTTGAGGTTTTCGGCCGCTGCAGGGTCTGAAACGATGGCTTTGTAGTAATCCTCGTTATATCCCGGGAATTTTGGAGAAACGGGATAACCGGTGTTGCTGCGCTCAAACTCACCGTCCTTTTCGCGCTTCATATTGCCGTCGAGATATTTTACGAGCAGATATTGCGCGAGTTGCAGATAGCGTGCAGTAGTCTCTTGAGCCACGCGGTTGCTGTAAGAGTTGAGGAACGACTTGGCTCGCTGAGGATCTTGTTTGTAAAGTTCCAGAGCCTTGCTTTCCACTTCGGTTTGGTTATTGGCGAAAGTGTCTTCGATATCGTTTTGCACACCGCGGATGTCCTTAATCATATAAGAATAGCGAGTGTAGGCTTGATTAGCCACCCAGTTGTTGACCCAGAAAGCCGATTCGGTAGAGAAAGTATAAAGGTCGGCAGTTCCCTCGGCATAGCTTTTGGGGATGTTGGTCATACAGCAGTACATAGGCACGAATATGGCGGTATTGGCATCGTCAACGCCGAACCAGTGAACGCCGCCCACGGCATCGGGGAGCCAGCTGCGCATCTGCGAAACGAGCACGAAGCCGGTTTGCTGAGTGGCAATGGCGCGTTCGTTGGTGTATTCCACGCCGTCAACCTTAAAGGTCATAGGACGCCAGCGGTAGGGCACATCGTAAAGAATCTTGGCACCCGGGTCCTTAGTCATATCGAAAGGAGTGCCTTCGAAGTGGTCGCGCATCATGTTTTGAACATCGCGAACACTCACTTTCTTGTCGGGCTTCACGTAGAGAGGAAGCACTTCGGCATCTTTTTTGCCACGGAGGTAGGGCAAATACTTGTCCATACCACTCTTGTAGCGATTGAACCACGACCATACGCGAGCATCGCATCCGCGGAGTCCGCTAAAGTCGGCAGGGTTGTAAGCCTTAGAGAAGCTGAAATCGGCGTCTTTGCCATCGAAATAACCCATTTTACGAGCGAAAGAGATAACGTCGGGGGCATAGAGGCAGTTTTCCTTGTCGTTGAGTGGGAAAGTGTGGATTCTCGATTGGTTGGCATGGCCTGCTATGCAGTCGTCGGGGATGCGAATAGCCACCCACACGGCACCTTTCTCTTTTCCGCCCTTGCCTATGAGTTCCATAATCCATATTTCGTTAGGGTCGGCGATAGAGAACGATTCGCCGCTGCTGCAGTAGCCATAGTTCTTCACGAGGTCGGTCATCACGGCGATGGCTTCGCGAGCGGTCTTGGCACGCTGAAGTGCCACATAGATAAGGCTGCCATAGTCCATGATTCCGTTGTTGTCGACGAGTTCGCTGCGGCCGCCCCAAGTAGATTCGGTAATCGACAGCTGGTGCTCATTCATATTGCCTACCACCGAGTAGGTGTGAGCCACTTCGGGAATAGAACCGTGATACATACCCTCGTCCCAATCGTAGATTTCGCGCACAGAGCCGGGACGATGGTCGGCAGCAGGCTGATATTTAAGGGCACCATAAAGCACATGCGAGTCGGCAGCATAACTTATGAGCGTAGAGCCGTCGGTCGAAGCTTTTTTGCCTACCAAAAGGCTGGTGCAAGCGTCGGCGTTAAAAGCGCCGATGCCACTCACTGCCACTATAGATGCCATGGCGAGTGATTTGGTTTTTGAAGTTAGAATGTTCATGATTTTTATCGGTTATTTATATATATTTTTTAGATTATGTTTTTATTCCTTATTCTCTACAGCAAGTGTGAAAGCAAACTCCGCTTCATAAATAGTGTGAAGCAAGAAATGACGGTTGGCAAACCGGCAAGTGTAAGCCTTCGGCGATGCCACAAGTTGCGGGGCATCGATGGTCACATCGTTGGCAAAGTCGATTCCGCTCACACCTATGGCTTTGTAGAGAGCCTCTTTGGCAGTCCAGGCTGCGGTGTTGAGAGGCAAGCTGTCGGGCGAAATCTCCGATTGTTCGGCTTCGCTGAGAAAACGGCTCCGCACTCGCAGTATTTTGGGTTGGCACATCTCAATGTCGATGCCTATGGTATGCTTGCTTAGTGCCACCACCACATAATGCTTGGTGTGGCTGATGCTTATGCAAAGATTTGAGCCATCGAGCAATGGCATGCCGTTATCGTTGTGGAGCAATCGGTAGTCAGCCCCAATCAGTGAGTGAATGAGCAGATGCTCCGCCATGCACTCTATGCGGCGTTTGCTGTGGCTGAGTCCGGAGAGTAGCGATAGGGTGGGAATATCGGCTTCACGGCATAGCGCCAGCAACTGCTCTTCGCTCTCCTCGATGCGCCAAAGGGCAATCGCTACTTGGGGCGAAAAATCGGGTAAAATGGTGTTGACGATGGGCATACCGTGATGTATTGGGGTGTTATGTTTATTTATATGGTTAATGTGTTAAAAATAATAGTGCATGCACTAATGCAAAGATAACATAATATTTTTAATATTAAAAACCTATAATGAGGTTGGTGCTATAATACATGGTAGCACGCAAGAAAGATGGGTGCAGCGCCCTGATAATGTGAGGCAGGAAGAGAAAAAACAGTGGAAATAAATAAATCTTGAAAATTTTTCTGTTTTTTCTGCAACTTTTTTTTACTTTGCTGCGTCTAATGGACAAAGAAACAAAAATAACGACATTAGAAAACAATAATAATAAAAAAACATTATAAGATTATGGTACGATATAAATGCAACAGTTGCGGACAATCGTTCGAAACAGCAAATAAGGTGGAAGGTGGCGTTAACTGCCCGTTCTGCGGAGCAAAGATAAATGACTGCGAAACACAAAACAGCCAAACAGCCAATGGATATGATCCCAATATGTATAACGGCGCTTATAATAGCGGTTATCAGCAGGGCTATAATTACGCCTATAATCAGTTCTCTCAACCCGGAGTGTTTGATGCAGGGCCATCGGGCAAATGCCGTGGCGTAGCCGGCTTGTTGGCAATATTCTTGGGAGCTTTCGGCATACATTATTTCTATCTTGGTAAAACATTTGCCGGCTTTTTGTTCTTGGCTCTTACAGTGCTTTCGTGCGGCGTGCTTAGCCCGTTTACCGGTTTATTCTCTTTAGTTCAAGGTATTGTGTTCTTCACATTGACTCAAGAGCAATTCGAATCGAAGTATGTATACAGCTACGAGAGCGTGCCTCTCTTCTGACAACTGAGGCATAGAGCTTCCCGCTACCCCATGACTGATGGGGAGAATTTGTTAGACTAAATTGATATTGTTAATACTACTGTTTCATTCACAAATGATGTCTCTATTGTGGGTTATGGTGTATCCATCCCCACATAGAGATTTTTTTTGACTGCACTCGCACACGTCGTTAGTGGGTGTAAAACGCGAGCTGCGCTACTTGTGATTTATCACATGGTAGCGCAGCTCGCTTTATGGTTTTGTTCTGCGGGGTGAGGCTGTGAAGTGAAGTGTTTTACCTCACCGGCAGGTGATTATTTGAGTGTGAACTTACGCGAAGTGAGACGATAGTTGTCGGCAAAGATTTCCACAGTGTAATCGCCCGGTGTAAGTGCGGTGTTTACATTCCAATAGATGGTGATTCCTGCAATTTCTTGACCCGAATATTCTATGGTCTTCTTTTCGGTGAAAGGCACGTTAGCGCCTTCAAACTTGAATGCGCCATGGCCACCGAGCAATGTTCCTTCAGGGCTTGTGATGCGGATGTAAATGTCCTTTTCGCCCACAGGAGTAGAGTTGTTTTGAGGTATGGTGAATGTCACCATAAGTTGCTTAGCCTTCTTTACGTTTTTCTCATTTTTGCCGTTGCTCTTGAGTGCCGAGAGGTTAACACCTGTAACATTGAGTTTCTCGGCAAGAATCATGCGCTGAGTGAGGTGTTCGTTCTTCTCGTTGGCTTGCGACACCTGGCTGCTAAGTGCTTGGTTTTGATTGCGAATCTCGAGGTTTTCGGCACGAAGACCGGCATTTTCTTTGCCGAGCGAGTCGATGATAGCCACATAGTGACGCATAATGCCTTTTAGAGTTTTGATTTCGTCTTGAAGTTCGTTGATGCGCTTTTGGCTCGAAATCTTTTGACTCTTGAGTTCGGCAAGGAGTTTTTCCACTTTAGCCTTAGCTTCGGTGTATTTGGTGAGTATAGAGTCGTTTTGGAAGAAACGAGTCTGGTCTTCCATACTTTGGAATTGCGTGTTGAGTTGTTCGTATTCTCCGGCGAGTTGAAATTGGTCGCGTTGCAGTTCCACTTCCTGCTTTTCGGCTTCCACCTTAGCGAGTTCGCTCTTAGTGCTGTGCATCATAAAGATGAGAACACCAATCACAATGAGAAGCACTCCAAGGAGCGCTGCTCCGATAGTAGTAAGTTGCTTGTTGTTAAGTGTCATAATTTCGTTATTGTTTTTGCGAATGCAAATTTACGAAATATTGTGGACATAGTGACACAAAATGGTGCAGAATAGATGTTAATGTGGATGTAATAGGGTTAAATATCGTAGGTTTGATATTCTTTTTTTGCTTTTTTCTTTTGTTCGGCTTCTTTTTTCAGTTTTTCCTCTTGGGCTTTGGCATCGGCTTCGGTCTGTACTTTTTGTTCTTTGCGTTCTTTCACCTTCTGCCGGCCTATGGTGAAGCTTTTCACCATATCTTCGGCTATCTCGAGGTTGCCGAGCAGATAGTTGATGGTGACGGTGATAAAGAGGTCTTTTTTGTCGCACACCAAGTTGGCGAGCAAGGCGCGGCTGCCGTCGGGCATAGTGCCGTCGAGGGTTTTGCACTTAAATCCCTTAACTTTCAGTTTTCCGGTTTCGGTGTCGAACATATTGAAGTCGTTGGCTCTGCGTTGCAACTCTATGTCGGTGTTTTTGTCGTTGACACCTTGTTTGTTGTAAAGCGAAATGATAATGGCCATATCGTCCCACATGATTTCGAAGTGGTCGGCGCTGTTGTAAGTTACCGTGCCGCCGTCGGGGACCTCAAAAGTGAGGTTGTGAATCGACCATGTGAGAACCGAAGCTTGTGCCGTAGTGGCAGCGAATGCCGAAACCAGCGCAATGGTTAATATGCCAAACAATCGTTTTATCATCATATATATATTAACGAATAGAGTGCTAAAATATTATATTGCTTGCAGCCAACGTTCCCAAGCGAGGCTGTCGCCGTTGAATACATCGAGGTCCACTTCGCCCTTTATGCCATCCACTTCGCCCCAGTGGCTATATTGGAGAATGGTCCAATTATAGCCTCTCACGCGATGAGGATGCTGAAACGAGCATATCCAAAGCGGCAAGTGAGAGAGCCGCTCTTTGATGAATTTTTTATAACCGTTTTTGTTGGTATAAATCATCACTTTATAGCCTTGTTGTGTTATGTAGTCGGACATAACGGTAAGTTGCTCAATGGCGTCAGTTGGGTCGTTGACAAAGTCGTATTCCCATTCCTCCACATCGATAACGAGCGGCAAGTCGAGCTGTTTTCCTTTTGTTGAGCGCAAGAAGTTTTCGGCTTGCAGGCGACCATCTTTTTTCATGCTGAAAAAGTGATATGCCCCCACTTTGAGGCCTACAGCTTTAGCGGCACTATAGTTGTGCTCAAACAGCGGATCGTTGTAGTCGGTACCTTCGGTGGCTTTGGCAATAACGAAACTGAGTTTGTTGGCTGCAAGAGTTTTGAAATCGATATTGCCGTTGTGCTTCGATATGTCGACGCCCATTATGGGATATTCGTTCTTGTCGATAACGATATTCGGTCGGTATTTCATCACCACATATAGCAAAGCAGGCACCACAATAAGCAGTACGACCGCGCCTATAGCGATAGCCCAGCGAGTGAATCGTTCGCTATTCGTGCTTTTTTTTCGTTTGCGCGATGTGATTTTGGTTTTGTCATTCTTTGTCATTTCGTTGCAAATATACGAAAAAATAACGGCAAATTGTCATAACATTGGCATAAACCTATGAATTGAGTATTATTTGATGGGATTTGCAGCATGACTATGTGTAATGCTTGCCCAAATAGTGCTATATTTGCGGTGAAGTCAAAACTAAAATAATGAGTGAGAATAACATAATCATAACACGACGCTATCAAAGCCCATGCGGCGAAATGATAATAGGTTCGATAGCACAAATGTTGTGCCTATGCGATTGGGTGTGCGATGCTGAGCGGCGCTTAGTGGTAGACCGTCGACTTGCGCGGCATTTAGGCGCCGGTTTCGAGGAAGGCACCTCAGCAGTGATAGAGCAGGCTGTGGAGCAGCTCGATGAGTATTTTCAAGAGAAGCGTAGCGTATTTGATGTGCCGCTATTGTTTGCCGGTACGCAATTTCAGCAACGAGTGTGGCGCGAATTGCTGGCAATACCGTATGGCACTACTATCAGTTATAGTCAATTGGCTCAGCGCCTGGCAATGCCCCATGCAGTGCGTGCAGTGGCCAATGCGTGTGGAGCAAATGCCATATCGGTTTTCGCGCCGTGCCACCGAGTGGTGGGAAGCAACGGCTCACTTACGGGCTATGCCGGCGGAATTGAAGCCAAACGCAAGCTTTTGCTGATTGAGAATACTCCGATCATGATAGAGGGAGGGAAATATTAAGGATAAATAATGAAAAATTAATGCTATTATAATAAATATTTTGTGGCAATACTTATGAAATGAATGTGTCGGAGTGGAATTCGGGTGTTTACGTAATGCTGGTTCATACTGCAAAAGATGTTCATACTGCAAAGTTTGTAAAGAAATAATCGTTGGCAATGAGCTGACTCGGAATAAACGAAATCGCCAAGCATTCTCGAAAGCGGGAAATGCTTGGCGATTATGATTATTATTCGCAGGGTGCGAGTTGCGTAGTGTTATCAGTTGCGCCCCTTTGAATTATTGTTGCGTTTTTGCTGCTGAGCCATCATGGCTTGTTGTTGGCGTTGAGCCTCTTCGAGGCGAGCCATAAAGCCTGATTTCTTTTTAGGATTCTTGGCAGCTTCGGCCATGCGGGCACGCATCTTTTCTTCGCTTACGAAGAAGCGGGTAGCGTAGCTCTGAATGATGGTGAGCAATAGCGACAGGAAGTAGTAGTAGCTAAGACCTGATGCATAATTGTTGAAGAATACAAGGAACATTACGGGCATCAAGTACATCATCCACTGCATGCTCTTCATCTGCGCATTTTGATTTTGCGACTGCATGGTGATGCGGGTGTAAATGATGTTGGTCACAGTCATTAACAAGCAGAACAAGCTCACATGGTTGCCAAAATAGGTAGAAATGAGAGGAATGTGAGTGGTCCAGCTGAAGATGGCATCGGGAGCCGAAAGGTCGTTAGCCCAAAGGAACGATTCGCCGCGAAGTTCAATCGATGATGGGAAGAATGTGAACATGGCGATGAGGAACGGCATTTGCAGAAGCATAGGCAAGCAACCGCCGAATGGGCTTGCACCCGCCATGCTGTAGAGTTCCATCTTCTTTTGCTGACTCTTCATGGCATTTTCCTGTCCTGGATATTTCTCGTCGATTTTCTTTACGTCGGGAGCGAGAAGTCGCATCTTGGCTTGCGATACGTAGCTCTTGTTCGATAGCGGGAAGAGCACAATCTTAAGAAGCAAAGTGAGCACAAGAATGGTGATACCCATATTGCCGAACAAGCCTTGAAGCCAGTCGAACACCGGAATTACAATGTAAGTGTTGATGACACGGAATAGCCACCAGCCGAGCGAAATCAATCGGTGAAGTTGCAAATTTTCTTCGCCGTAGTTTTCGTTGTAGCTCTTGAGAAGTTGGAACTTGTTAGGACCGAGGTAGATGTGGAAGTTGGCGGGATTTGGGTTGGCTGAATTATATTCCACCGAAGCTTCCATCGACATATCCTTCATGTAGTCGCTATAGAAAGCGCTGTCCTTGTCGATAATTTCGCTTTCGATTTTTGCGCCCGACATGTGAGTATCGGCAATGAATACCGACGAGAAGAATTGGTTCTTGAAACCCACCCACTTAAGGTTGTTGGTGATTTCTTCGCGGTCGTTGCTTGCTTCATTGAGGTTCTCAATGTCGCCTTCCGAATATTTGTAATAGATGGCGCTGTTGCGTTCTTCAAACATCTTACCCTTTTCCTGGCGAGCCATACGCTGAGTCCAATATATGTCGAGGTTAGGAATGTTTTGCGGAATCACGCGTTCCATATTCTGCTGGAACACCTCCATCTTCACCATATAGCTGCCCTGAGCAAGAGTGTAGCGAATGCCCCACTTAACATTGTTGCCGAGGTCGAGCTGCATAGTCACGGTCGAGTCGTTTTGAGCGATAGGAGTGAAGAAGAAATCGCCGGTGTCGAAGCGCTGTGCATTGGTGTTGAATACGAAGCCAAAAGCATTGGTGTTCTTGTCGAAGAGAGTGACAGTGGGGCTTTTGTAGGTGTCGTATTTAAGCAGCGAAGCATTGCATATAGCGCCGCCCTTGGTGGCGATGTCGATTTTGAGTACATCGTTTTGCAGAGTCACCACCTTATCCTTGCCGATAAGGCACTTGGCAAATTCGCCGCTGCGTGTGTAGGTGTACACAGCATCTTGAAGCGCCTTGATGGCGCGATTGCGCAACTTGATGTCGGTGTCGGAGAAAATGGTGTTGAAATCCACATTTTTACCGTCTACACATATAGTACCGGTGATTTCGTTACCGTCGTAGCTAAGGCGCGCCTCATTGCTTTCGAGGATGTGTGTGGTGGCGCCGTTTTCAGCCACTTCGCTGCGACCGTAGAGTTGGATTGATGATTTCAATCGAGTCATTTCCTCGTCGGAAATCGAGTCGGCCATCAATTTTGTTTGTTCGGTGTTGTCGGTTTTCGCTTTCTTTTCCGCTTGTTCCTGCTGGGCTTTAGCTTGGGCTATTTCAGCCTCGCTTGGCTGATTGAGCCATGTGAAACCCATTATCACAAGGAACATCAACAGAAGTCCGATAATCGTGTTTTTGTCCATTCGTTTATGATTAATTAATTGTTTTTTGTTTCCTCTTTGTTGTTATTCAAAAATCATGCCAAACTGCTCAATGTGAGCACGTCATCGGTCATGTTTAGCTACTTCGAATAAAAAACTCTTTAGCAGCGGGTGTGGGTCAGGAGCCCGGAGCCCACATTCCGGCATGTACGATACGCCCACATACCATCGCAAGGCGTCAATCTCTATGATGTCGGGCAGTTGCGACTGCGGGTTGATGCCTGTAATAGTCATTCCCGCTTGGGCAAATTCTTCGCCGTATTTCTTGGCATCGAACTCATAGCGATGTCGGTGACGCTCGGTGATGAGAGCATTGCCATAAGCACGCCGTGCATGCGAGTCAAAGTCGAGCACCAGAGTAGGGTAGTCGCCGAGGCGTTTCAGCTCGGGCATAAATGCCATACGCTTTTGCTCATCGCACTCTGCCACCACGCAGTGAGCCGACCGTGCCGATATTTCGGCGCTTGTGGCATCTTGCATACCCAGCACATTGCGGGCAAACTCTATAGCCATGCACTGCATACCCAAGCCTATGCCCAGTGTCACTTTGTTGTGTTCGCGGCACCATTGCAATGCCGAGATATAGCCTTCGGTTCCAAATGCACCGTCGCCCGTTGCCACCACCACTGCGTCGGCTTCGCTCAAGGCATCGTCGATGCTATTGCCGCTGCCATAGAACGAAGTGCTTGGCAAGTAGTTCAGCGCAAGTCGCTTGCCACAATGAGCAGCATTGATGCGAAGTGCCTCGCACAAGCTGAGGTAGGAGTGGCGCGCATCGTCGTATTTTCCTACCAAAGCCACTTTTATCTCATCGTCGGCTTCCGTCATGACTTTGACCAAAGGCAACCATGCCGAACTGCCGCTTGCTGCTCTAATGCCCATTTTGCCGAGCACCTTGTTGAGGAGACCTGATTGCTCCATCAGGTGAGGCAAACTATAGATGCAGCCATCGTAGGGCAGACACATAGCGCCTTCGCACGGTTCTTGCGCCAAAGTTATGAGTGCCTCAATGCCCATTTCGCGGAGATATTGCTCCACATGGCAAGCGCAAGCCACGCAGATGCACCGCTCCGGCATATCGTCACAAATGGCTTTTACGGCAGCAATTGCCGCTGCCGAATCGATAGAACGGACATTACCGCCCACTTCCACCACCACGCATTGCCGATTTTCCGACTCGCCAATGCTGAGAATGCGCTGCTTATATTCGTCGACCACATGCTCCGAAGTGCTGACAGCCGTACCGAAGAACGAGCCGCGGCGTTCGTCATTAATCACCTTTTGCAAAATGCGTCCGGCGGTGATGTGATGGCGTTGCGATGCCTTTATTCCCGTCATTCGCTCGTAAATGCCCAAGCAACGGTCTGCTTCGCACCCGTCGGCTGTGACATAACATTCGCCGTAAACATTGCAGTCGAGACTCCCGGCATCGAGGTTGAGATAATGGTCGATTTTCACGGCTACCACATCCACGCCTCGAGTGGCAAGTGCACTCGCTAATGCAGCCGCTACAACGCCATCGCCATAATGCGACTCAGCGCTGCCGGTAACGAATATGTAGTTAGTGATACACACAAGTCTTCTGCCGTTAGTGAGTGTTTGCATCCAAAAGTGCAAAATTAACAATTATCTACGGAATAATCTAACGAAATGCCGACAAATGACTTATATCGACCCACTATTTTGTTGCAGATGATGTGTAAAGGAGTGGAAGAAAGGAGGCGTGTGGGTGCAAAAGAATATGTAATCTTCTCGCACAATTTTCACAAATCAGCCAATTCTAAAAGTGCCAAAGACGCCACTACAGTGTGCCCATCACGGGCTTATCCGGTGGTAATCCTTTATAAATCACGTATAGTATCACAAAATATCTGAAATTACTGCCATGTTTCCGTTTTCCAACGGATATTATGAAAAAATATTATGAGAGTTTTTGGGATAATGAGAATAAAGTGCTATATTTGCAAAAGCAAAACCGAGAGAAAATGGGTTTTGTGATATGGAGATTTGACAGAGTGGTCGATTGTGGTGGTTTGGAAGACCATTGAAGTGCAAGCTTCCGTAGGTTCGAATCCTACAGTCTCCGCGTAATTATTAAAAAAGTCGGCAGAGAACTATGGTTTTTTGCCGACTTTTTTGCGATTGTAAGGGCAAAATAGCCGTGGCAATGGCGGAATAAAAGAAAATATATAATACCTTTGCAGAAGTAAATCTAATCACTTATGATACAAGTACGTTGTAAAAACATAAATCAGACCAAAAGTTTCCCCGAAGGGAGTTCGCTGCTCGAAGTGTTGGCAGGTTTCCCTGAATTGAATTTTGAGTATCAGCCTGTGTCGGCGCGAGTAAACAATGCATCGCAGGGATTGAAGTTTAGAGTTTATCAGAACCGTGATGTGGAGTTTCTCGACGTGCGCACCTCGGGAGGCATGAGAGCCTATGTTCGTTCGTTGTGTTTTGTGCTTTATAAGGCCAGTCAGGATGTATTTCCGGGCAGCCGACTCTATATGGAGCACCCCATATCGCACGGCTATTTCGGCAATTTTCATAAAGCCGACGGCAGTGCCGTTACGGAGCACGATGTGGATATGATAAGAGCACGCATGCAGCAGATAGTGGATGAAGATATGCCGTTTCATCGCACCGAGGCTATTACCGAAGACGCCATAGCGCTGTTTCGCAAGTCGGGATTTACAGATAAGGTGAAATTGCTCGAAACCAGCGGTCAGATATATACCGATTATTATACACTTGGCGATACCGTCGACTATTATTACGGTCCGCTTGTGCCATCGACCGGTTATCTGAAGGTGTTTGGCATTGAGCCGTATTACAACGGACTTTTGCTGCGCATCCCCGACCGAAAGAATCCCCGCCAATTGGCTGAAAAGATAGATATGCCGCGCACATTCGGAATATTTGCCGAAAATGTGCGATGGAATGTGATTATGGGCTTGCAAAATGTGGGTGCGGTGAACAAGGCATGCCAAAAAGGCAAGGCAAGCGAACTGATACAAGTGAGCGAGGCATTGCAAGAAAAGAAGATAGTGAAGATAGCCGAGGATATCTACGACCGCTATTACGATGAAAAGAATCCGGTGCGCATGGTGCTTATCACCGGGCCATCGAGTTCGGGAAAGACCACCTTCTGCAAGCGACTTTCGGTGCAACTGAAGGCGTGCGGATTGCGTCCGTTATCGTTTTCTACCGACGATTATTTCGTCAATCGAGAGGATACACCCAAGCTTCCCGACGGCAAGTATGATTTCGACAACATCAAGGCCGTGGACTGCGAAACCATGGAGCGCGATTTGCTCGACTTGCTGAGCGGCAAGGCGGTGGAGATACCCGAATTTAATTTCACCACCGGCAAGCGCGAATATAACGGCAAGCGCTTGCAACTCGGCGAGGGCAAAGTGTTGCTGATAGAAGGCATACATGCTCTCAATCCCATGCTTACCTCCAAGGTGCCCGATGAAAGCAAATATAAGGTGTATATCTCCACGCTCACAAGCATTTCGCTCGATGCTCATAACTGGATACCCACCCGCGACAATCGCTTGCTTCGTCGCATCATACGCGATTACAACAAGGGCGCATTCACGGCACAGGAAACCATAAGCCAATGGCCGGCAGTGTGCGAAGCAGAGGAGCAGTGGATATATCCATATCAAGAGAATGCCGATGTGATGTTTAATTCGGCTTTGAATATAGAATTTGCCGTTCTGCGACTACATGCCGAGCCTATCTTGGCAAGTGTGCCCAAGAATTGCCCCGAATATGCTGAGGCACATCGATTGCTCAAGTTTATACACTACTTTATTCCGGTGAGCGACAAGGAGATACCTCCAACATCGATTATGCGAGAATTTGTGGGAGGGTCGAGCTTCAAATATTGATAACCAAAGCGCCCGTCGACAGCTATCGGCGGGCGCAATTATTATTATAGATAGTAAAAATTATTGTAGTTGAAGCGAGTGAGCGGAGTGTCGGAGTCGTTGAGGTCGCGCAGGCGTTGAGGAATATCGCTCAGCGGGACTTCCTCGTCGAACAACTGCCTGAGACGACAGGCTAATTTCTGATTTTCCACATCCAACTCCTCTTGAGTGGTGGTAATATTGTATAATTCAGCCTCAGCCAACTCAGAGATTATCATCCCGGAGAACAGTCCGTGCAGACCTTCATTTCGAGCAAATAGGTCGGCATTGCACCATATAGCAACAAGATTCGCCCCGTGTCGGCGCAGATAATAGGCGTGCTGATGGCCCACGATAATGCCATCGAATAGCTGGCTGCTGTCATCAAGGCGATAGAATAATCCGCGATCGCACCCGTGCCCGAGAAGCATAATGCGCTCCGACGTGGAAGTGTGGTGCAGCAAGCGGCGAATTTCGCTTGACGGACATATCGAATCGACCAATCGAGCTGCGCACCCCGTGTAGAGGGTGCGTAGCATATCGGTGGTCTTGTCTTTGGGGTGAATAACTAACATAATGATATATGAGTGTGTTGTTGTGATTTTTATTTACTATTTATTTCCCCAGACGTTGGTTAGAATTCCAATCTGAATCCTTTATTTTTCATTTCCTGATACATCTGCGAGTTGAAACTATAGAGAAACGCTTCCTTTTTGGGTGAATTTCTCACGGTTTCATCGAGCTGGTTGAGTATACCGAGGTGCAGCATCTTGTTATAGAAGTTGCGACGGTCGAATTTCACGCCGAGAATAGCTTCGTAGAGTTGTTGAAGCTCTTTCATCGTGAATTTTTCGGGCAATAGTTCGAAACCGATTGGTTCGAAGTGAATTTGTCGGCGCAGTTCCGACTCGGCGCGGCGCAAAATTTGGTCGTGGTCGAAAGCCAAGGAAGGAACATCTCTAAGGTCGAACCACTGAGCGCGAGCGGCATCATCGCCACCTACCACCTCTTGTATCTTCACAAGGGCATAGTATGCGATGGTTATTACACGTTCGCGAGGGTCGCGGTTGGGCGCTGAGAATGTGTGAAACTGCTTGATATAGGCATCGCTAAGACCGGTTTCTTCGCGTAATTCGCGAATTGCTCCCTCCTCGGCACTTTCGTCCATTCTCAAAAATCCGCCGGGGAATGCCCATCTACCTTTAAATGGCTCAATGCCGCGTTGCACCAAGAGCACTTTGATGTTTGTGCCGTCGAAGCCGAATATCACGCAGTCGGTGGTGACACTCGGATGTGGGTAGCGATAATGATATTTAAGTTCTTCTTCCATTGTTGTTTTTTGTTGTGTGTTATTTACGCAACAAAGTTATGCAAAATATTTGATAAATGGAAATGAAAACTAAAGAAAAATCAGTAATTGCTAATTATTATTTTGAAATAATTTGCCGATAATTGATGAAAAAGCACAAAGGACTGCGAAGAATAGTGTTTCTTACGCAGCCCTTTGATGTAGGGATTAATATGTGTGGTGAGTGGAAAGTATGAAATGCGCTCCGCGATTAGAGCACTTGATAGGCATCGCCCTCGAGTGTGAGTTTGCAAGAAACTCCTTCGGTATATTTAGGCTGACCGCCACCAATGAAGATTGACATTTCGCCGGCATTCACCATCCAGTTGCCTTCGTCGTTGGTGAGAGATAGGTCGTGTGGCGTGAGTTCGAAGCTGATGGTCTTCGATTCGCCCGGGTTGAGGTGAACTCGCTTAAAGCCTTTGAGCGAACAAACCGGGATTATGTGGTTGCCGTCTTGCGGGTGAGTGATGTAGAGCTGAGCCACTTCATCGCCGGCTTTCTTGCCGGTATTGGTGACGGTGGCAGTGACGGTAACCGATTGGCTTGTGCCGGATTTGGCGGCGCACTTGATTTGCGAATAAGCGAAAGAAGTGTAGCTCAAACCGAAGCCAAACGGAAATAGAGGTTTGCCACGGAAGTAGCGATAGGTGCGGCCAATCATCGAATAGCTTTCGAAAGGAGGCAAATCGTCGGTGCTTGCGTAGACAGTTACCGGCAGGCGTCCGCTTGGGTTATAATCGCCGAAGAGAATGTCGGTGATGGCATCGCCGGCAGCTTGGCCTCCATACCATGCTTGCAGAATGGCATCTACATTGCGGTTTTCCCATTCCATAGCCACAGCCGAACCTGTCATATTTACAACGATGATAGGACGGCCGGTTTTCTTGAGTTCTTTCAACAATTGCATCTGCACTTTAGGCAGAGAAATGTCGGAACGGTCGCCGCTATCAAATCCGGCAAAACCGCCTGCACCGGCATCGCCTGCTTCGCCTTCATAGTCGGCGCTAAGGCCGCCCACAAAGATGATTACATCGCTCTTGGCTGCTTTCTTGGCAATTTCGGCAGCGCTTGGAGCATTTTCGAGCGGCTTTACCAAGCCACAACCTTGCATGTAGTTGATTTTGATTTTATTGTCGAAGCGGCGTTCGAGACTTATGCGTGGAGTGATGATTTCCGACGGAGTGCCAAAATAGTTGGCGAGTAGGGTAGATGGGTTGTCGGCATTAGGACCTACGAGAGCTATACTCTTGATTTTCGAAGAGTTGAGCGGAAGTATGTTGTTCTTGTTTTTGAGAAGCACCATCGATTCCTGAGCCATGAGATAGGCGTGCTGCTTGTGGGCATCACATTCTATCACATTCTTGCCGATAGAAGAGTAAGGCACGCGTTCTTGAGGGTCGAACATACCTATTTTGAACAAGATTCGCAACAAACGCTTTAGCGAAGTGTTTACGTCGCGTTCGCTATGTAAGCCCTTACGAACACCTTCGGCCAACTGCTTGTAGAGATTGCCGCACTCGAGGTCGGTGCCGGCAAGAAGAGCATCGCTCATAGCAGATGTGGCATCGGGGTGAGTGTTGTGTCCACTATAGAAGTCGTTCATTGCGCCGCAGTCGGTGGTTACATAGCCTTCAAAATGCCATTGATTGCGAAGAATATCTACCATAAGCGGGTCGTTGCCACAGCATGGTTGACCGTCGAGACGATTGTAGGCACACATCACGCCATGAACACCGGTTTTTACTATAAGTTCATGGAAAGCAGGCAGATAAGTGTCCCAGAGGTCGAAAGTCGACGGACGTGCGTCGAACACGTGACGGTTGTGTTCCGGACCGCTATGCACGGCAAAGTGCTTGGCGCAAGCCACCGCTTTCAGGTAGTAGGGGTCGTTGCCTTCGAGGCCTCGCACTATGGCAGCTCCCATCTTGGCTGTAAGATATGGGTCTTCGCCGTAGGTTTCCTGACCGCGTCCCCAGCGTGGGTCGCGAAATATGTTGATGTTTGGAGTCCAATAGGTGAGGCCACGGTACTGAGCTATGCCTTTGCCCGCTTTGAGAGCCTCATTGAATAGGGCACGACCCTCGGTAGAAGTGATGTCGCCCATTTTCTGCAATGCTTCGGTGTCGAAGGTTGCAGCCATAGCAATGGCTTGAGGGAATGAGGTAACTTTCTCAGGAGTGCGAGCCACGCCATGAAGGGCTTCGTTCCACCAGTTGTAGGCAGGAATGCCGAGTCGAGGAATGGCCGGCGAAGCGTGTTTCATCATTTGCACTTTCTCATCAAGAGTGAGTCGACCTATGAGGTCGTTGATGCGTTGCTCGAGAGGTAAATCCGGATTACGGAATGGCAGAACCGACTCTTGAGCTGTAGCGCTCAGGCTCGAAAACACCAAGCAACTTGTAGCTAACAGATTCTTAAATTTGAATTTCATAAAATTTTGGTTTTGTTATTAAATTAATATTTCGTTATTATTGTTTTAACTCGCTAAAATAAAACAAGTTAGGAGCTTAGTCGGAATAATGGACTAATCATAGATATGATGATTTACCCCCTGTGGGGATTAAATCACCAAAAGACATACACTAACCCAAACATTCGCTACTGAGATAGTGGCGAGTTGGTGATTCTCATCATATCTATGAGCCTAATTAGCCGTGTGGCAGATGTCTATTGGCAGTATAGTCGATTTTGATAGAAAAAAATCAAACTAAACTAAACTAACCCTTACATAGCCACCTTCTTGCCGTTGTGAATGTAGATGCCATGTTCGGTGGGGCGCTTAATGCGCTGCCCCGAGAGGGTGTACCACACATCGTCGGCATTTTCTACGCGGTCGGTTGTAATATTTTCTATAGATGAAGATTCTTTAAATGTCTTCAAAGAGCTGAGCGCAGCGGTGGCGCGACCGGTGCGACTGTCGAAAAGCGGAGCGTTGTACCATCCCGAGAGCGATGTGCCATAGGCATTATATTCCATCCACCACCAGAATAGTCCTTTTACATTGTCATATTTGTTGAGCAACGAAATGAGGTCGACGGTGTAGTTGTTTTGACCGGCGTCGGTATATGGATATACGCTCGAATAGTCGAACGAAGTGCCCGGAATAGCCCAAGCATAAGAGTAACCGGTTTCCACTATCATAATGTCCTTATCGGGAAATGCGGTGGTCATGGCATTGAGAGCCGATTCGAGTGTGGCAAGATTGCCATGCCAAGCAGGGTAGTAGCTGAGACCAATGATATCGTAGTCGATATTGGCATTCTTCATCTTAGTGTAGAAGTTGGAGAGCACATTGGTTTGCTGCACGCGCTCGGTGTGAAGAATCACTTTGGCTTCGGGGCAAACTTCGCGGCATGCCTTGATGGCATTTTCCAGAAGTGTGGTAAAGCGCTCCCAGTTGGCTGAAGAATTAACATAGCACTTTTTGAGCGACGACGCAGATGCGTTGTAGGCACCCCAAAGCATACCGTAACTTATTTCGTTGCCCGGTTGGATAAAGTCGGGTGTAGCACCCGCATCACACATTTGCGTAAGGGCATCCTTAGTGTATTCGTAGATTTTGTCGTATAGTTGTTCGTCGGTGAGTGAAACCCATGCGGCAGGAGTCCACTGCTTGGCAGGGTCTGCCCAAGTGTCAGAATAATGAAAGTCGAGAATGAGGTCGAATCCGGCATCTTTAATCTGCTTGCCGAGACTTTTCACATAATCGAGGTCCTGACATGCGTTAGGGTCTTTGTCGCTGCCGGTGTAGTCGCTCGGATTTACAAACAAACGAACGCGCATAGCGTTGAGTCCCTCGTCGTGAAACAATTGTAAAGGCGAAGAAACGCTTTGACCTTGGTAATTGTAGTATTTGGCATTTGCGTTGATATATTCAGGTAGCAAAGATATGTCGCCACCTACATATTTTTGAGCCGATGCTACACTTATCACGCAGAGTGATAACAAAAGAATAAGCTTTCGAGTATTCATAGAGTTTAGTTATGGAATGCAGCAAAATTACTTCATTTTTTGCAAATAATCAAGTGCCGAGAGCATTGCAGAGCATATTTTTGAAATTATCCGTTATAGTAAAGCTGCTAACGGAACGGTGGTTTGTAATCGTTCCGTCATATAGAACGCAATTTTCCCGCTCGTAGTTTGCTAAAATATCACGCTTTGATTACTTTTACAAAAAATGTAAGTAATATCACTTATCGAAGTTTTTTTAGACCTGATTTTGAAGTGACAACATCCAATCAATTATCGCAAGAGTGAAGATGAGGCGAGGTAATATATTAATAAAATTGCGAAGCGTAGTGCTTATGGCTGTAAGCACTATATCGCTCGTTGCCGGTGCTCAAAACAATCCGTTCAAGATAGATGATCGAGTGTATAAGTATTATAATAAGGCAGTATCGCGCCTTAAAGTGGCAGGCCCCAATTATTATATCGACTCGATGATGAATGAGGCAGTGCGGCTTAACGACAAGAAGGGCATATGCATATCGGCTTCGCTTAGGGCACGACACGCACTGTTAGGCAATGAATACGAACCGGTGAAGCGAGAACTCGAAGAATTGCGCCGAGTGTCGCGACTCTATAATTACACCCAATATTACTATTATGCCACTCAGCTCGAGGTGGTGTGGCTGCTCAATCATGGCAAGAGCATTACTGCGCTCGATTTGGTGAAGAAGATGACCGATGAAGCTTTTGCCGAAAAGAATGGATATGGTATATATAACAGTTTGCGATGCACAGGCGATATTTTTTTCAATCGCAGTTGTTACAGCGAAGCTTACCGTAACTATAAGGCGGCACTCGACCATGTGCTCGAGAATCTTCCCGACCAAAATCCTTCCGACATATATCTACAGGTGGCGCTTGCCCTAAAAACATCGCCACGAAAAGATGAATCGAATTTGCGAGCAGCACTCGAATATGCCCAAAAGAGTGAGGAGATGGCTGTGACAATAAGCAACAAACTGAAAGCAAAAGAGATGCAATGCGTACTCTATTATTTATTGGGTAAGAAAGATGTGTTTTTGAAAGTATCGGATTCCTTATTTGAGGATTACAAAAAGCATAAGATGGCTACTAATAGTGCGCAGTATTATTCGATATGCATATATCGTGCTCTTATGGCGGGCGACTATGATAAGGCAATGGAGTACACCGAAAAAGTGTATGAAGTAGACGGGCTGGTGTATATGTCGGAAGTATTAGCCGAAAAAGGCGATTACTTGGGCGCATATAAATATTACCGATTGGCATCGGCGAAACGCGACTCGGTGCAGAATGCATTGTCGCTCTCGGATATGACCGAATTTAATGCCCAATTGGAGAACGAGCGTCTGCGTCAAGAGTTTGTGGAGTTGGAACTGAAAAACTCAAATCTGAAACTCGCCCAAGCTCGTCAAGCGATAGAAATGGACCAAATAAGGCTCAATAACCAAAAGTTGGCGATAGAAAACAAAGACCTGGAGCTGAAAAAAGCCCGAGCAGGCGCCGAAAAAATGCAAATGCTTACCGAGAGAGACAATCTGGAGCATGCACGAGCAAAAGCCGAATTTGAGCAACAACAGATGCGAAGCCAAATACACATCATTATGTTGTGTTGCCTGGCTGTGATATTGCTTGTGGTGGTGGGTGCATCGTTGGCGGCGTTCTATCGCCGACGCAAGCAGGTGCTTCAGACTCAAAAGCAAAATGAATTGCTTCGTGATGCAAACCGGCGCGCCGAGAGTGCGCTTGCCGAAGCTGTGGAGGCGCGCAAACGAGCCGAAGAAGCCAATAAAATGAAGATTCGGTTTATTCAGAATATGAGCCATGAAGTGCGCACGCCTCTCAATTCGATAGTGGGTTTTTCGCAAATGCTCACCGACAACCAAGTGGAAATTTCTGCCGAAGAGCGCCACGAATTCAGTCGACTGATAGAACATAACTCGCAGTTACTCATCGGTTTGGTCAACGACATTCTCAGCATATCGGATATGGAAAGCGGTAATTACAAATTATCATATATCGATGTGCCATGCAATGTGTTAGGGCTCAATGCAATAAATATGGTGCAACACATAAAACCCGAAGGTGTGGAACTGACCTATACCAGCGAAGTGGATGATAGTTTTATCATACACACCGACCAAAATCGCGTGGAACAAGTGCTCATCAACCTGCTCACCAATGCCGAGAAATATACCAGTCGGGGTAAAATATGGCTACACTGCTCGCTGAGCGAGAATCCCGGTATGGTCACTTTCTCAGTCACCGATACCGGCACCGGAGTGCCCGCCGAGGAAGCCGAAGTGATATTTGAACGCTTTAGAAAACTCGATACATTTAAGCAAGGTTGTGGTTTAGGGCTGAATATATGCCGAATTATTGCCACCAATATGGGCGGCAATGTGAAACTCGACACCTCCTATACCGAAGGAGCTCGATTTGTGTTCACTTTGCCTATTGCTCATAATGATGCCGCTGAATCATAAAAACGCAAGCGGCATTGCGGCTATCGGCGAGCCAATAACTTTTTGCGAATATCCATCAGCACAAGGCTCGAGAGATGAAATCCGAAGATAGCGGTGATATGAGCCAGCGAGCCGTTGATTTGTGCTTTATAATCGTTCCAATTATGACTGTCGGAGTCGGCGTTGTGGCAAATGCATTGAGCAGTGCCGCAAGAGTGAGCTTCGCCGAGGTTTTCTAGCAGTTCATCGCTGTATACGCAAAGAAATTTGTGGCGCGGATAGGTCTTTCGCGATTTGAATCGCTTGCGAATGGCTCGAGCCAACGGGCAACCTTGCACCTTCCAGAACTCATCGACGCGAATTTTGGTAGGGTCGAGTTTCAGAGCGGCGCCCATCGAAGAGAAAAAAGTGGCATCGGTGGCGCAGGCGCGCAATATCAAGCTTGCTTTATCCTTGAGGCTATCGATGCAATCGATAATATAGTCGTACGATTCGAGGTGGAACGCTTCGGCATTCTCGTCGGAATAAATGGAACAAACAGCAGTGATTTCAGCCGATGGATTCACTTCGAGAAGTCGCTTTTTCAAGGCTTCCACCTTCACTTGTCCTATGGTGCGGCAGTTAGCCATCATCTGCCTGTTGATGTTGGTAATGCACACGCGGTCGGAGTCGACGATGGTGAGATTACGTATGCCCGATCGGATAAGTCCTTCGGCACACCAACTGCCCACGCCACCCACGCCAAACAGTATTACGCGCTTCTGTGCCGCGGCTTGCATGAAATCAGAACCTAATAGCAGTTCTGCTCGATTGAATATTGCGTTCTCCAATGATTCCATAATTTTTTGCTCATATTTTGAATGCAAAATTACGAAATGATTGTGAAATTTTGATGGAAATAATTGTCGTTAGTGGTATAAATGGATGAATAATTGGTGAAAAAGGGAATTAATGACTGTCGATATTTAAACTTTTTGCACAACGAAAGGTCAAAAACTACAAAAGGAGATAACACAATGAAGACAATAGCAAGAAACATAATGGTATTGGCATTGACAGGTGTGCTGACCACCGGATGCAGTATGTGGAATAATGAAACCAACGGAGCCGTTTTGGGCGGCATAGGAGGCACACTGGTGGGCGGCGCATTGGGCGAAATGCTCGGCGGACACCATGGAAGCCATGTGGGAATGCAGATAGGTGCCACCATAGGAACTGTGGCAGGTGCTTCGTCAGGACGCGAACAAGACCGCATAGAGGCACAGCAACGCTACAACTATAGCGTAAATGCCGATAACGATAGCTATTACGACCGCGAAAACGGGTTGACCTATACTCGCATCAACCGCGATGGCGACTTGATTTTCCGCTCAAACAGCACCCGACTCGACGGTGACAGCGAACGCAATCTTTATCGCATAAGCCGCGACCTGAAGCGATGCTCAAACGATATATATATTTATGGCAGCACCGATAGTCGTGAGCGAAACCCTTATCAATTGTCGAGCGACAGAGCTAATGCGGTGGCTCAGTATCTTGTGGATTACGGCATTTCGCGCCGCCGCATTCACACCGTGGCTTTGGGTAATGATAGCCCTATAGGCAATAACGACTCACAACGCGGTAGAGAGTTAAACAGAAGTGTTGAAGTGTTCATCGTTAGGTGATTTTTGATTATTAATAGGTATAGTTGGGTTAATAGGAAAAAGAGCGTAAACCGTAATTTTTATTTTGGTTTATGCTCTATTTTTTGTAATTTTATCCTTGTTATGAAAAAGCTATCAATATTATTGGCTGCTCTGTGCCTGGCAGTGGCACCGGTGGCTGCAAAAGGACTGAAAGGGAAAACCATCTATGTAAATCCCGGACACGGCGGGTGGACTACGGGCGACCGTCCGACGCCTACCATCAATTATGAGTATATGGACACCTTGGGTTTTTTCGAATCGAAAAGCAACCTGTGGAAAGGACTTGAACTCAGGAAGAAACTCGAGGAAGCAGGCGCGAAAGTGATAATGAGCCGCACCCGCAACGGATTTGTTACGCACGACCTTATGTATAATGGCAAGGCTAACGAAAATTCGCCTCATCCCGCGCGCGAAGGCTCGGCAAGTGCTTACGACCGCGAGGAAACCGACTGCGATGAATATGGCGAACAGCAGATAGTGGGGCTCGAGAAGATAGCATGTCAGGTGGATTCGCTTCGTCCCGACTTTTTTATCTCACTGCACAGCAATGCGCACAAACGCGGTAGCACAGTAAACTATTTAGTGATATTATATAGAGGCGAAAACTCCAAAGCCTATCAAGAACCAAGCGATGAGATGGCTCGAAAGGCATATCCCTACATTTGGGAAAATCCGTTGAGTTATTGGAGTCATTATAGCCCAGAGAAGCCACTTGTGGTGGGCGACATTACCTTTATGGGCGGCACACCGCCGGGCACAGCCAATCGCATAGGTGTAAACGGATATTATGCAGTGCTAAAGCACAGAGTGCCCGGATATTTGGTGGAAGGGTCGTTTCATACCTACGACCCCGAGCGCCAGCGACTGCTCAATCGCGACTATTGCCGCATGGAAGGCGTGAGATATTATCGCGGCATTCGTGCATATTTCGGCGGTAAGCCGGAAAAAAACGGTTATCTGGTGGGCGCAGTGAAATCGGCGACTGAGCAGATGAATCACGAGCGATATGTCTACAAAGAAGGTACCGACGACCAATGGAAGCCCATCAACCACGCTATGGTGTATCTCACCGACAAGCAAGGACGCCCCTTGCGAGCCTATTGCACCGACCAGGAGTGGAATGGTGTGTTTGTGTTTGATAACCTTAAGCCCGGCAAGTATCGCTTGCGCTATGAGGCTTACGGATATCAAACCACATGGCAAGATGTGGAAGTAAAGGCGGATAAGACCACCTATGTGTTGCCAAAATTAAGCCGACAATAATACTAAAGACCAAATCTATAATAAGAGATTATGCCAACCAATAAGGAAAATAAAGACGAATTTGTGAAATTGTTGCGCTCAACAGAGCGAGAGGGAGTGGACGATGTAATAGCGGAATTGGAAGAGTTGGGCTTTTTCGAAGCCCCGGCATCGAGCACACAGCACCTCAATACCGAGGGCGGACTGCTGCAACATTCGCTCAATGTGTGCTATTGTGCGCTGAAAATCAGGGAGCAGATGATGCAGTTCGATGAATCGATAGCAAAAGAAGTGCCCGAGGATAGGGTAATAATAGCATCATTGCTGCACGATGTGTGCAAGTCGGACATCTACATCCGTTCGGCAGTGAAACGAAAGACTGCCATAGGCACATGGGAGGACACCGAAGGTTATAAGATTTCGTATAAGAATTTCCCGATGGGACATGGCGAAAAATCCGTGATAATGCTTATGGGCATGGGTCTCGCTATGTACGACGATGAGATGCTTGCCATAAGATGGCATATGGGAGCATGGGATTTGCCTATGCACAGTTACGAAACAGTGAAGAATATCGACACCGCCCGCAAACTCTATCCGCTGTGCGTGATAATACAATGCGCCGATACGCTTGCGGCGGGAGTGCTTGAACGCAAAACAGCATCGCTGCTTGAGTAGAAGTAGCGAGAGGATGCCGATTGGCGACGCTCAAATGAATTTGCTGCGCGGGTCATTGGGGTTGGCTTTCTTCCAACGCTTGATGGCGATGATGTCGAGCAACTTCTCAACCAGTTTGTTGATAAACAGCAAAGCCACCACCACATTGATGATAGTGCCGTAGGTGATGGTGTCGAGCACAGCTTGTGCTATAGGCAGTTTGATGATATTGTACACAAGAGTAACAGCATACACAGCAATTACAATGCCCCAAAACACTCTGTGTCCCCAACGATTGTTGCCGTCGGTGATTTGCTCACGCAATTCTTCGGCGGCTTCTTGTATTTTCTTCTGTTCGATGGCATCGTGGCGAGATGCTACTTTTTGCTTGAACGATTCAGACAGATTATCGGCAAGAGGAGTGTCGCAGATTGCTGCTTGTGAGGCCTCTTTGTCCTCTTCGGCATCCTTGCTGCGGAAATAATTAATCAAATCGGGGTAAAAACGAGGCTTGAAAAATTTGTCGTTGTTTTCGTTGATAAGGAACGAATAGCAAGAGTCGCCTGCGGGATTGAGCACCATTACTTCCTTGCTGATAAATATCATAGCGAAGCGATGTTTGCTGTTTTTGCCTTCGATAGTGAACAGACGATTCTTCTGGTCGAGAGTCCACGAACCCTTCAGAGTGACTGAATTATGCATTATCATCACTGTTCCGTTGGGCATAAATGTGTAACTCTCTTTCTCTTCGTCTTCGGTAAAAGCACGCCATTCTTTGTTGCATATAAGTTTCTTCAAGTTGCGTGTTTCGCTAAATCGAGAATACCGTTCTATTGAATCGAATGCAAATGTTTTCATGCGTATAATCAAAATTTTCGGTAAATATAATGAATTTGCAATATAAGACAAAATCAAAACCACCCAAAAGTGCACAAAACTTGTTTATTGCTCGAAAAACAATATGCAACAGCGCCTGCGCGGCGGTCATGCGCCATAGAGATGGTTTCACCACACCGGTCGCTGTGTGATTTTACGAAAAATCGGTGCTCCGTGATGCGGAACACCGATGGATGTACGCCCATGGGGAGTCGAACCCCAATCGTTGGAACCGGAATCCAGTATTCTATCCATTGAACTATGGGCGCAAAGCTATCGTTTGCGAGTGCAAAGTTAACGAAATTTAGTGAGAAACATGGGCTATGCCGGCAATAAAAGTTCTCTAAGAGTTGCTATTTGCCGGAGAATGCTATGCCGAAACCAACAAAACGGTCGTAACGGTCGCCGGGGTGGCGTTGGTACACTCGCGCCAGGTATTCGTTGACGGTTTGATATTTGTTGCCTTCGATGGCTGCGGTGTAACCACGATTTTCACCGTCGGGCACCCAAAGATATTGATAGTTATAGGCGCCTTGCTTTAGCAAGATGTCGGCAATGTATAGCCCCGACGACATATCGTAGCGCATCTCGTATTTCGGGATAAACTTGTGCTCGGTAAATTCGCCGTCGAGATATATTTTGCCGCCGTTAAGTTTACCGTTAGTGTCGAGCGAGAAGTGAGTGACAATATAGTCGGCTTCGGTGTCGGAATGTTCACTTTCCCAATTGCGTATGGTGAAATATCCGTGCTGAGTGCGGTCGTAGTAATAAGGCTCATCGGCGCGAGGAATGTCGAGGCGCAGATTGGCATGGTAATAGGGGTCGAAATACTGCATACTTATCACGCCCATCGATGGGGCATGTGTTGCCACCGTTTCTATTCGGCGAAATTCGTTTCCTGCGGGAAATATCAACTCACGATTGTGGTCGTAGACTATGCTTTCGCCGCTCACCATAAGCGGATGAGTGATTGTCACCTCGTTGTCGAGGCGTGAATTTTGCGATACGATGAGTTTCAGGTCGTTATAAGGGTCGATTACCGAGCCCTGCTTGCATTTTACCTCTACCGACACTTGCTGGTGCTGTTCGTTGTAGTCGATATCGGTGCGCGACGTTACTGAGGCACGTACTGCCATAGTGTTTTCGCAAACCGAGAATCGTGCTTGCAGCAGAACATCGTCGGGCGAATCCTGTTCGTAGACCTTCACTATATAGTTGCCCGATTTTAGAATTTGCATCTCACTATTGGGGATGGCAAACTGATAGTGCACATAGTGAGCAAAAGTGCTTGCCGAGTAATCGTATTGCTCGATGTCGGCATAGTTGAATCCCGACACATATTCACTCTCTTGGAGTTCTGATGGCTGCCAATCGCTATTGCAGTGCACTATGCTGTAGCGGAGATACATGTGATTCTCGCTGAGGTGGTCGAACGACACCACAAGCGGGTCGTCGTTGAGTCCCATAACCCAAATGGGTGGGAAATAATTATTGCTTCGTGGTGCCACTTTCAGCGTGCGAAAGTCTGGGTCGAAGCACTGTGTGTGCAGCACTTGAGCATAGGCGGCCGAAGCTATGGCAGCAATTGCGATAAATGTATATATAATAATGTGTCTTACCATTCGATAGGTGTTTTGCCGTGCTCTATTAAGTATTGGTTGGTTCTCGAGAAGTGGTGATTGCCGAAAAATCCGCGATGAGCCGATAGGGGAGACGGGTGCACCGAAGTGAGCACCAAGTGGCGATTTCGGTCGATAAATGCGCCCTTGCCTATGGCATAGCTTCCCCATAGAATAAACACGAGATTGTCGCGATGCTCAGCCAGGTGAGCAATCACGCTGTCGGTAAATTGCTCCCACCCGTGGCGTTGGTGCGAACCAGCCCGATGGGCTTCGACGGTGAGCGTGGCATTGAGCAAGAGCACTCCTTGCTTAGCCCAGCGCGACAGGTCGCCGCTCTGAGGAACAGGTGTGCCTATGTCGCTCTCTATCTCCTTAAAAATATTGCGAAGCGAAGGCGGAAACTGAATGCCGTCGTTCACCGAGAAGCACAATCCATTGGCTTGCCCCACATCGTGATAGGGGTCTTGACCGAGAATCACCACTTTCACTTCGTGAAACGGTGTGGAATTGAACGCAGCAAAAATCTGACGCCCCGGCGGGAATATCTGCTTGGTGGCATATTCTTCGCGCACAAATTGTGTGAGACGCACGAAGTAGTCCTTTTCCCACTCTTCGGCAAGTTCGCGTTTCCAACTTTCTTCAATTCGTATTTCCATATCTGCTTTTGCTTAATAGTGCAAATATAATGTTAAACTTTAAGAATTTCGGCGATTTTTGAGATTAAGATAGGTGCAATAAGAATTTTTTTTAGTAATTTTAAAAATAATTCCAAAAATATTTGGATATCTCGTGTAATCATTATAAATTTGTAATGATTTCAAAAGAGAACTAAAAAATGACAGCACAAGAACACTTGGAGAAATATGACATACGTCCATCGGTGCAGCGATTAGCGGTGATGAACTACTTGATGAGTCACGCCACGCATCCCACTGTGGAGGAAATATATGCCGATTTGCGCCAAGAGATTCCCACTCTGTCGAAGACCACGATTTACAACACGCTCGAATTGCTTGTGTCGAAGCGAGCAGTGAATGAAATAACAATCGAAGGCAGCAAGGCGCATTACGATGGCTTCACATACCCGCATGCGCATTTCTACTGCCGGGAATGTGGCAAAATCTACGATGTGCCATGCGATGAAAGTGCATTTGATGCTTTAAAGCCCGTAGATGGTTTTAAAATCGACAGCACTCATCTCTATTACACGGGAGTTTGCCCAAATTGCGAAAAGCAGCGAACAAATTGACACAATTAGATATTAACATTAATAAGAAACATAACAAACAATTACAATTATGGCAAAGAAATTTCAATGTACAGTATGTGGTTATATCCACGAAGGCGATTCAGCTCCTGAATTCTGCCCACTATGTAAGCAACCTGCAAGCAAGTTCAAAGAATTGGTAGAAGACGAAGGTCTTAAGTTCGTTACCGAACACGAAATAGGTGTAGCAAAGGGTACAGGCGATGAAATGATTGCTGACCTCAACGCACACTTCAACGGCGAATGCACCGAAGTAGGTATGTATCTTGCAATGTCTCGTCAAGCCGATCGCGAAGGCTATCCTGAAATAGCTGAAGCTTTCAAGCGCTATGCATGGGAAGAAGCAGAACACGCTGCTAAGTTTGCAGAACTCCTTGGCGACGTAGTATGGGATACCAAGACTAACCTCGAAAAGCGTATGAACGCCGAATCGGGTGCTTGCGAAGACAAGATGCGCATTGCCAAGAATGCAAAGGCTGCTAACCTCGATGCAATTCACGACACCGTTCACGAAATGGCTAAGGATGAAGCTCGTCACGGTCGTGGTTTCGAAGGCCTTTACAATAGATACTTCAAGAAATAACAGTAATCTATATATTTGGTATAATTTGATTTTTTACTCACAAAGAAATGGCTGTCGGGAGGCAGCCATTTTTCGTTGCATTTCTGCAGAAAATAAAGTGGTTGGCGACTCGGCTGAGCACAAATATAGCCGGCTCGTGAATGATGATTATATTTCCTGTGACGGAGTTTCGCTGAGATGCCGGCAAACGAGTTCCACAAATCGCTTGCCGAATCGATTTTTCTTGTATTCGCCTATGCCGTAAGCGTCGGCAAACGTGTTGAGGTCGGTGGGCTTGAGTGCTGCAATCGACCGTAGTGATTTGTCGGAAAGAACGATATAGGGAGCTGTGCCCATTTCCTCGGCAATGGTTTTGCGAAGTGCTCTGAGTTTTTCGAACAGTTCTTCGTCGGGATTGGCGAGTGCCAATTGAGGAATCACATCTTTTCGTTGGCGCTTTTTCACTCGCAAGTCGTCGCGAACTATCACCGATAGCTGCGCCCGCTTGCGCCCGTAGAGTATATCTTCGCCTAGTGGCGTTATTTTCAGGTGATTATCTTCATTGTATGCTATCTCTATGTATCCCATTTGCAACATTTGCAGCATATAGGCGTGCCAATCGAGGGCAGGAACATTACGACCCACGCCAAAAGTCTTGATTTTATCATAACCATTGGCTATCACCACCGATGAGATACTGCCTTTAAGTATATCAATCGTTACCGAAAAACCTATCTCCTCGTTGCAACGCTTTATAGCCGAAAGGGCTTTCTGCACAAGGTCGGTACCATCGAAGAGTTGCGGCGGATTTTTGCATACGTCGCAATTGCCGCAGCGGCACTCACTGGTTTCGCCGAAATAGTTGAGAAGTATGCGCCGGCGGCACACTTGTGCCTCCGAATACTCTTGCATGCGCTTCATTTTCTCCAAATTGATGTCGCGCTGACCACTATCTTCGGCAAATTTGCGAAGCGTAATCAAGTCCTTCAAACTATAGAACAATATGGTTTCGGTGGGTAGTCCGTCGCGGCCACCGCGACCTATCTCTTGATAGAAACTCTCGATGCTTTTGGGCATATTGTTGTGTATCACAAATCGAATGTTGCTCTTGTCGATGCCCATACCGAAAGCTATGGTGGCGCATATCACATGTATGCGGTCGTTGATAAAATCGTCTTGAACGCGACTCCTTTCTGCCGCCGACATTCCGGCGTGATATATGCCGGCAGTTATGCCCTTAGCTTTCAAATCGGCAGCCATTTCTTCGGTGCCTTTACGCGACAGGCAGTAGATGATACCACTCTCGCCGCGATGACGGCGTATTACGTCGATGATAGTGCGCAGGCGTTCCCGTTTTTGATAGGCTTTGCGCACATCGAGGCTCAGATTCGGGCGGTCGAAACTGCTGATGAAAATGCGAGGATTGCGCAGACGAAGCTGCTCCACAATATCGGTTTTAGTAATCTTGTCGGCAGTGGCTGTAAGCGCAAGAATAGGTACATTTGGGAAACACTCGGTGAGCACTCCCAGTTGCGTATACTCAGGGCGGAAATCATGCCCCCATTGCGACACACAGTGCGCTTCGTCGATGGCAATCATCGACACTTTTACGCTTTTCTGCAGTCGAGTAATCTCAGCCATAAGGCGCTCCGGCGAGATGTAGAGAATTTTTATCTCGCCACGACTGCAACGGTCGAAAATCAAGCGATTGGCATATTCATCGTTGCTGCTATTCAGAGCTTCGGCATTCACGCCGTTGGCTTGCAAGGCATCCACTTGGTCCTTCATCAGCGAAATGAGCGGCGACACCACCAATGCCACGCCATCGAGCATAAGAGCAGGTATTTGGTAGCAAACCGACTTGCCTCCGCCGGTGGGCATCAGCACCAAAGCATCGCCACCAGCCACCACATAGTCGATAATTTCCTTTTGCTGAGGGCGAAAGGAATCATAGCCGTATATCGATTTCAAAAGTTGATATGCCTTGTCCATTAGGTTCTATATTGTGATGTTAGTTTTTTTTGTTATTCTCTCAATGTTTTGTGTAAAAGCCGTCAAAGCAAAACCGACCATAAATTTACGAAAACTATTACACACAAAACCCCAAAATGGCAAAAAACTGCATAACCGGTCACTAAAAGCACTGTTTTTGCAGAAATAATGAGGACTTGAATTGTGATTTCATCATTATTCAAGGCCTAATTAAGTATGTACATTTGGCTGAGGGGTTATTATATATATTGCCTATAGCAGTGATAGGAAAATCCCTTAATCATTGTTTGAGCTTTTTGTGGATAAGTTCGACTTTTGCACAAAATTTTAAAAAAGCAATAGATTATGAACTATCCAATGATTACGTGGTGCGTTATAGCGGCAGTGCTATTGAGCGCATTTATTTTTCGAGCTGTTAAAAGCTATTTTACCAAGCACAGTTGCCGTGGTTGTGCCCACAAGGCAACATCGGTTTTTGAGTTTGGTCGTGAATCTGATATGTTCTTCATACCGGGAGACGATGAAATACCCGGAATCGCTGACAAAGACGATGACTGCGAAGACCAATATTATGAATAAGTCGAATGATAGCAATGTAATGCGAGGGATAGCTTCATTCCTTGCCGAATATGCCGCTCTGCTGTTGGGGTGCGGATCGACATGCATCCGAATAGAAAAAAACACAAAGCGCATAGCGGAGGCCTTTGAGGTGAACCTCGACATATTCATAATGCCGGCTCACGTATCGGTCTCTGTGTGGAGTAGCGATCGCAAAGGTGCGGTAATGGCACAGCGCAAAACTGCAAGTTGTGGCATAAGTTTCGATCTGAACACTCGCTTGAGCCAGTTAAGCTGGGAAATAGCAGACTACAATTTGGATTTGCCGACTGCTGTTGCACACTTTGAAAGCATAAAGGCTACAAAGCCTACTGGGAAATGGGAGGTGCTGATTCTGACGAGTCTTGCCAACTCTGCATTTTGCAGACTTTTCGGTGGCGACTGGTTTGCCATGCTGATAGTTTTAGTATCGACATTGGCAGGGTATAGGCTCAAGCAAATAATGCTCGAAGATGGGTGCGACATACGCCTGACGTTTCTTTGTGCCTCATTCTTCTCGGCATCGATAAGTGCCGGAGGGCATATTTTCAATATTGGTACAACCCCGGAATTGGCAATTGGCACAAGTGTTTTATATTTGATTCCCGGCGTGCCGTATATAAATTCGGTAAGTGATATGATATACCGACATTACTTGTGTGCGTTCAGCCGGTTTTTAGATGCTGCCGTACTTACCGCGTGTCTGTCAGCCGGGCTTTGTGTAGGAATGCTCATACTTGGATTAAGATGGTTTTAAATAATTATGTGGAATGATATTTTTGTGAATATTTTTGAGGATGGTTTTTTTGCTGCGATAGCTGCAATTGGTTTTTCCAGCATAAGTAATACTCCCAGGCGAGCATATCTAACATGCGCGTTAATTGCAGCAGTAGGACATGCCATACGTTATGTGTTGACTTTGCCGGAATTAGGAGGTGCACACATCATCATTGCCGGCACGGTGGCTTCATTTGCTATCGGATTGTTTGCAGTGTTGTTTGCATCACGCATAAAATGTCCGGCTGAGGTTTGTTTTTTTCCTGCATTGTTGCCACTGATTCCCGGGATGTATGCCTACCGTACTATTGAGGCTATGTTGTCGTGTCTGTATTATACCCGTGAAGAAGTATTTTTACATTATTTTTATCTGTTTGCCTACAATGGCCTTACCTGCATGTTTATTATCTTAGGCATGGTAGTAGGGGCTACACTTCCGGTGTTTTTATTAAAAAAATTGTCATTTACCGCAACGAGATAGCCGAACTATTTGGCAATTAGCAAAATGTTTAACTTAGATATTTGGAAATCTGAAAGTACGTATTTTTTATAAGTGATTGAGAATGAGATAAGTTTTTATCTCATAAAAAGAAGAGGTTACGAATTAGAAATAAACAAAATGTAGCATCCTGCTGTGATTTGCATAACCATCCAAAGAACTCTTTCGGTTGCAAAGGTACGATATTTAAAACAGAATAAAGAATGTTTTAAGATTTTTTATCCTCGATTTTTTGCTTGGGTAAATCTGTTTTTATTAAACCCTATTCTTCTCTATTCTTTGCTATTTCCATTTCAATCCATTCAAACTTATGTGGCAAGGGTTCCTGTTTTTTGAATGGTCTATTTCGTTTGCATATTCTCATCCTTTCGTGTGTTTTGTATAAAAGTCAGCCGTCGTCGAAGAAAGACAGTCCTCGTACCTCAGACTAACTTCCTCCGACTATGGCACGGCAAGAAAAATCCTTGGCTGTATGCCTTGAAATACTTCAAGACTATACCGCCAAGGACTTTTCTTTGTTTGCCGTGCTGACAACGGCTGACTTTTATAGCCACAACTCGCAGTTCCATTTTTATCGCACAATCCAAACGACATGAAACAGTGGCACGCCACCCTTTCATGTCTCAGTAGTACGGCATGAGGAAAAGTGCTTCTTTTTGTCGGTTGCAGGCTAACCGATCAAAAGGAACACCATTCCTTGATTTGCCGTACAATTTTGTTTGCATACTCCACCGCAAGAAAGAAGTCATTGATGTAAACCCCAACGACCACTTTCATGCTTGGCTGCACAGCCTTGGAGAAAACCCGATGCAAGAAGCATGGACAAGCCATACTCTTCTTTCATCGGAATTTCTCTGAAGGCTGTGCCATTCTTGTATGCGATTTCCATTTTCCTAAAAACATTTGCAAGACAGTAATTGTATCCATTTCTCAGAAATGAGTATGCGATAATCGTGCAGTCCAAAAACTTCCGTGAAGTTTCTATTTTCATTTGCCGCTCTGATTTTCTTTCCTCCACATGGTCTTTCCTTTTGGCATCAACCGTTATCGTGCAGGTGCAAAGGTATGGCAGCGGGCTTTGGAAATAAAAGGTCGAGCCTTCGGTTTTCGAAAAAATCTCCACACCGTTGGGTAGTATTTTTCCGAAAAACCTTGTATTTCCAGCCTCGCCGCCCTTGAAAGGCACCTGAAACGAAACGACCGATGCGACAGGAAGACGCAAAAAAAATGTCGGAAAAGGGAGCGACAAAAAGGTGAAGAAACGAGAACTTCCCTTCTGTTCCTGGAACCGCAAATAAATTTAATTCAAGGCTATATGACAACAAACATCAACATAACACAGACTTGGTGGAGATTACTCTCCGCAGTCGGCTCAACCCTCATCACTTTGGTGGCTTGGTTGGGATATATGGCTCTCTGCATGGTCGGTGAAGTCATATTGGGAATTGTGAAGTTCATCTTCGGCATCATCATTTCCATTCTTTCTATGGTGGTACTGATTGGAACATTCATTTGGTTATTGACACTTTAAGCGTACAAGAATATGGGAACAAAAAGACATTCAAAGACTGCATCACAGCAGTGCAGATATTATGAGGTGGACAACATCTTTGAGTATATGGTGGACACATACATCAATGGTAACATCACATCATTCAAGGACATCTACCGAGAGTTGAACAAGGACGCAAGACGTGATTTTGTGGACTTCATCTTCAACGAGGTGAACCCGAAATACACGATTGAGCTAATCAAGCAAACCATTTAACGAGCAAGCGATATGAACAGAAGCATTGAAGCGATACCTACATGGGCACTCTGCTACATCATCAATGGCGATGCAAGCGGACTGACTGACGAGGAAATCCGTATGGTGGACGAAGCCATACGCAAGAACAATATTGAGATAGTAAGTCCAAGATACAACGAGGACATGTGCACAGAACCTTACTTCAGCCGTTATCCGTTCTTCGGACTGCCTACAGAAGTTGAGGACTGCGACATCGTCTATCACGAGTAACAACCCCTTTAACAACATCAGACATGAACACTACAGAATATTTCAAGAGAACCATACAAGCCTATTTGGAGGAGCGTGCAATGGAGGACGAACTCTTTGCAGCCAAGTATGACAACCCCGACAAGAACATAGACGATTGCGTCACCTATATCCTTAATTGGGTACAGAAGAGCGGTTGCAACGGCTTTTGCGATGACGAGATATATGGGCAAGCCATCCACTACTACGAGGAGAAGGACATCGAGGTAGGAAAACCATTGAACTGCCAAGTGTCTGTCAACCACCACATCGAACTCACAGAGGAGGAGAAGGCACAGGCAAGACAGGAAGCCATCCGCCAATATCAGCAAGAGCAGATGAACAAGATGCGTAACAGAGATACCGCCAAGCGCACCTCACAGAGAACGGAAACAGAAGTACACCAACCATCATTATTCGACACATTATGAAACCAAGAACGAAATATCAGAAGCAAGTCGTAACCTCAAACAAGGGGTTACGACCTATCAAGGGAGCGCAAATGCAATGGGCATTTCGTGAGTGTCTTGACCACTATGCCTTTCAGTTGAAGCACGGACAGACCACCTGCATGGACTGCGGACACACTTGGACTACGGACGAGGATGCGGACAAATGTGTCTGCCCGAAGTGTAAGGCAAAGTTGGAAGTGCAGCGCACCAAGCGACAGAAGGCAATGTCTTCTACCTATTTCAGCGTACTCACTGAGCGTAAGGGACTGCAACTTATGCGAGCATATCAGATGAAAGCATACTACCGCAAGGGACAAAAGGCAGAAATCAATTGTTGGGAGGTGGCACGCTATTGGATGAACGAAAAAGGCAAGGTGGAGGTTATGGCACGCAAGCGCACAATGGGTATCTATATGGACACGTTCTGCTACGACTCCGACATTGAACTGCGCAGGGACAACACCACCTATCAGCATATTGCTTCATTTCCGGTCTGCCCCGACATGAAAGTCATTTCTCAGATATGGCGCAACGGCTTTGACGGAGCGTTTCACGGCATCGAACCGCTTACATTGTTCAAGGCGATGCTGACAGACCACCGCATCGAAACGATGATGAAGCAGTGTCGTTACGGACACGTCCGCCACTTCATAGACCACCCACGGAACTTGGAAACTTGTTGGAATGCCTACAAGATAGCCAACCGCAACCATTACCTTATTACAGACATCGGTAAATGGGCGGACTACATCTGTATGTTGGTAGAAATGGGCAAAGACATCAGAAGTCCACATTACATTTGTCCCGACAACCTTGAAGCCGAGCACGACAGAATATCCGAGAAAATCAGAGCCCAGAAAGAAAAGGAGCGTACCGAGGAGGAGATACGCAAGGCATTGAAGAACGAGGACAAATTCAAGGAAATGAAGAGCCGTTTCTTCGGTTTGATGTTCACGGACGGCAATATCGTGGTGAGAATGCTTGAAAGCGTCAGGGAGCACGTTCTTGAGGGCAAGGCGATGCATCATTGCGTAGGCAGCGGAGAATAGCCGAACAAAGGGTTGAGACCGTGGAGTTTTCTCTCGAACAGATGAAAGTCGTACAATGCCACGGACTACAGAACAAGGACACCGAGCACCATGCCGACATCATCAACTTGGTGAACAGCAATGCAAGACTTATAGAGCAACGAATGGTTGCAACGACATGAAATCCATAAGGGCGGAGCGATGAAAATTCGTTCCGCCACTTTCTTTCATGAGCCGAGGAGCGGAAAAGAAAGTGGCAAAGAAACCGTCTTTTCCTTATCTGCGATGCTTGCAAAGAACAAAGGACAGCCCCCCAATCAAAAGGACTGTCCTATTTTATAAAACCTTATTCTATGGAGTAAACAAGAGCAGATACTCCATTTTTCTTCTTCGCTCGATGGAAGGCACTATCTTTCCGTTCCACCTTTTGAAGTCCACATAGTCACGATAGATGTTTCTGTTGCCACTTCGCATCTTGGCATACATCCGGCTTTTCATCACCTTTCCACATCCCACATTGTAGGCAAGTGCAGCCAATAGCAGGGAGTCACGACCGAAACCACGGAACATGGCGCAGAGCTTTCTGAGGTTAGAGCGCAGCAAGGCATCGGCTTGCCGCTCCGTCATTCTTGGAGAAAACTTCTCGCCAGGCAACAGCTTGTGTCCATATCCGACATAAGGATGATGCTTCGGTCCATGCAGACCCTCGTACTTCTTGATGCAGGCGACAGCCAACTCAAAACGTGACACATGACAAACTCGCTTTATCGCCCCTTGCGTCTGGGCAGACAAGCTGCCCGAGACAAGAAGCAAGGCTAACAATATCATCAACCTCATACGCTACCGAGTTTGTTGGCACTTCTCGCAAACTCTTCCTCATCGTCAGTATCGTTGAAACTGAACTCCATTTCGTATGACTTGCCGAAATTGTCCTCCACAACCACTGTCA
The DNA here is from genome assembly GCA_004563195.1 of bacterium. GTDB lineage: Bacteria > Bacteroidota > Bacteroidia > Bacteroidales > Muribaculaceae > SFTJ01. The sequence goes on along the minus strand of SFTJ01000020.1, from coordinate 11,590 downwards.
GCGTCTGTGTCTCCGTGCTTGCCGAGGTATAGTAAAGACGGAACTTCTCGTTCTCCAACAGATAGCGGTCGTTTGGCTGGAACACCGTTCCGTTCTCCATTCTCAACGAGCCTTTTCCGTCATGCTGAAAATAGCGGATGGTATAGATGGTGCCGTCAAACTTTCCATCCGCCTTCAACTCGCAGCGGATTTCAACGGTCTGTCCACGCACAATGTCCTTTGGCACAGGCATCGTCTCCACCTTGAACGGATACGACTGCTGAATGTCCAGCTCATCGCTGCACGACCAAAGGATTACCGACAAGGCACACACGAAAAGGAATGCCAACATGCCCACTGATTTCTTGATTTTATTGTTCTTCTTCATTGTCTTGATGTTTTTGAATGATTGTTACTTTCTTGTCTTATGGCTCATCAGGTACTCGTTCAAGTCCTTGTAGCCAGTGTATAGATGCGAATGGTCAATGACCTTATCACCATATTGCTTTTGCAGTTCGACACAGGCATTCTCGCCTGCTTCGTCATTGTCCAAGTGACAGTACACTTGTGCATAGCCATCTAAAAAATGATGCACCTTTTGCATATTAGCCACCGAATTGAGGATAATATGATCCTCACCACGACCTATGCCGAGAATTACGGCAGAGAGGAAATCCATAAAACCCTCGTACAAATGGCAGACGTTGCTGTTCCTGCCAATGAGAGTGATGTCCTTTGGCGACACGCAACCTTTGAAGAAGCGGTTGCGTATCTCGTAGCCATCGCTGTTGTTCTTGAAACCTACAGCAAAGAACTGTTTGCCATTGTATCGGTATTCCACCTGGCAACAGAAACGGCTCGCCACGTCAGCCGATATGCCACGCTCACGCAAGTATTGCCGAAGTGCAGGATGACTCAAAGGCTTTTCCACAATATCACTAAAGGGATTGCCTTTTACCTTCACAGCCTTTTCCGCTATCCTTTGATAATGCGGAAACGATGTCGGGAAACTGCCACCAAGCGTTTCAGATATGAACTTGGCTTGTGCCACAAACTCATTGCTGTTGATGAACTCCCCTGCGAGGTTGAAGATGTCACCACCTCTGGCGATGCCATAATCATACCAGACATTCTTGTCCGTTGATACCCGAAGCGAAGGATTGCGGTCATTGCGGTATGGCGCATGATACCAAAGTCCCGAAGCCTTGTGCTTGACAGGCTCAATGCCGAGAATATAGATAAAGTCCACAATAGGCACTTGTTTGATTTCATTGATGTCCATAGGCTCACTGTTTTAGTTGATGATGAACTTCATGCCGATGCCAAACTGCGTGTGGAAATGTCCCGTGCTGTTGCCCCAAACAAGCCTTTCCTTAACGGAAGCGGTCAAAGCTATTGCATCCGACAGGTATATTTCCGTTTCCAATGCCACGGCACCACCATAGATGAACGCTCCCTTGTTCTGCAAGGTCGCTCCGTCTGACATGGTTCTCTTGCCCCAGTTTACGGACTCATAGCCAGCCAGTGCCGTACCTCCGATATAGAACAGCACCGTCTTACTGTTGTCGGAAAGGAAGTTGTAGGAATAACCGAACTCGCCCGTAATTTGTGCTATTGGAACGGAAGTTTCACGGTAAGGCAGATTTACTTGCAGATATTCCGCCCCATACGTCCACTTGTCACCACCCTTGGTATAGCTCGAAAGTCCGAGACCTGCATAATAGCCAGCCTTGCAGGACTTCTTGCCGTTATATACTCCGTCAGCCATGCCGACCTTCACCTCGATGCCTTTCATCTGAGGAAGGCATCGTTGGGCGAATGCCTGCCCTGCGGTGAGGGCAAGCATCGCCATGATTGCAATGTTTCTTCTTTTCATCCGTTACTTCACGCTAAGTTCGTTGATTGTCAAAGCTCGCACCAAGTCGCTGTTCTCCACGACAAACGACTGATGGCGACCGCCTTCCTTCTCGTTCATCTCCACGACAAGCTCCTTGTCGTCGGGAATGGTAAATTTCGGCAAGCAGAACACCGTCTGCTCCGTTTTCTTGCCAGCCACACGCACCACATAGTTGTAAGCACGGACAGGAAGAAGCACCTGCTCCTGAATGGCGGTTCGCTTCGCCACCTTCTTGTCAACAACCTTGAACGTGATATAGTCCACGTCAAACGGCACGTTGCTCTGGTTCTTGATTTCTGTGTGGAAATACAGCAAGTCGCTGTGTACATAGATGCCCTTCAAAAGATACTGGATTCCGAAACGCTTGCTGCCGATGTGCTTCACCTTGCGTTTGTTCTCCTTGTGGATGGACTTCATGATGAGGTGTACCAGCATGGGACTTTCCTTGCCCAATTCCTTGAGATAAATCTCCTGCGCATTGTTCGGACGGTTCACCGCCTCACCGTCATGGATGAAGTCCGCCATCTCGATATTGAGCATGAGCGGTTCTTTTGCATAGCGCACGTTAAATGTGTAGAATGAACCATCCTCCGTGATAACGCTCATATTGGTCTCCTTTTTGAAATTCTTCACGGCTGCTTTTACACGGATAACATTCTCCGCACCGTCCGCCTTGCCAGCTATCAAATCCTCTGAACCCAAGTCAACGTACTTGACAGAGGCAGGAAAGAGAATATGAACCGTCTTGTCATAAGTCACTTCCAAACCATGAGGTGGAATCATGCGGTCGAAGGTCAGCTTCTTGGTCAAGCCGTGATAGAGGTTGCTGTTCTCTTCCTTCTGCGGATACACCTCCTTGGTCAAGGTCAGTTTCTCTTCCTGGTCGGAAGAAACAGTGCTTACTTGCTCAGTCTTTACAGACTTCTGCGGTTTTTTCTTGCCTGTCTTCTGCGCTGATGCAGTGCAGGCTACGCCCAGCATAAGGGCGAACATGATTGTTGTCTTCTTCATTTTAGTTTGCTTTTAATTAAACTTTTGGATTAAGTGGTATAAATGTTGTTGCCTTTCGGCTAATCTTCCTCTTGGTAGAGCATGACCCTGTAGCCAGCCTTCAGGTGTATCTTGACGGTACGCATCTTCTTGGAGATATACTGCGACACGCCTTGTATGACACCTTTTCCCAAGTCGGAGGCAAGTTGTGCCCCGGCATTGGAGGAAATGTTGATGCTGCTGTTCAGCGAGCTTCCCATGTTGGCACCGACTTCCTTGGCTGCGTCAACCTCCATCGACTTCGGAATGAAGATGCCCTCCTGACCGTCATTGTCATAGACGGCAAGCTCAATCGGGATAATCATGCCGTTGTGCTCAATGGACTTCAAGGCTATGGAAAGCCTTTCGCCTTGCAATCGTGCCACTCCGACAATGACAGAATTTCGTGGTATATCCCTATTGCCGACACGCATAGATTCCAACAATCTCAACCTTACTGCCTGTCCGTCCGTTATGGTCTGGTTGCCGTGGATGCAGGCAGAAATCGTGTTTTTGTCGGAAATACCACCTCTTCCGATGGCGGTATTGAATCTTGCCGAAGCCATTTCCGAGTAAGAGGCGACAAACTCCTCGTTACTCATGGAGCGGGTCAAGGACGAGACTACACGCCTTTGCACTTGCCTTACAGGTGTAATCTTGACTTTCTTGCCCTTGGTGACAGTTTCCTTGTTTTCCTCTGTTGCACTTTCTGCTGATGAAGGACTTGCCGCATTGGCATTTCCACCAGGCATGTACTTTGCCGCAAGTTGGTAGGACTTCTCCATAAGGGCGACTTGCTCGTCCATATTGGAACGCTTGTTTTCATGCTGCATCATGCTTGCCTCCAGCTCATCAAGACGTTTCCTCAACTCAGCATCTTCGCTGCTTTCCCCTTGTTGTGGCTGTTCATAGAAACCGCCCAAGGTCGTGTTCAAGGTTTGGTATGCCTCGGCAGACGAGCGGATGGCATCCACCTCCTGTCTTTCCGCTTTTGTTGGTTGCTGCCCAGACTGCATCAGGTCAAAATCCTTGCCTTGACCGGATGCTGTAGAATCAATGCCTGGCATGTATTCTCCAAGGGTGCTCATGGCTCTGCTTTTTTCCTTTTGCTTGTTGGCAAAATCTTCCTTGGAGTATGCCTTGCGCTTGTCCGCCTCCACATCTGTCTTCTCCGCATCGGGCATTTCCATGTTGAATCCCTTGCTGCCTTTCTCACCCTCTGATGCCGACGGCTTGAAGATAAGCCATAGCACCAGACCGCAGACGAGGCACATGCATGGTATGGCAATCATCTTGTTGCGCTTGATACGCTGTTCCTCTGTCAAAGGCCTCTTTTCCTTTGGAGCCTTATCCGGCTCCACCTTGTCATTTTTCTCCTTCTCCATGTATCAATTCATTTTGGTTGGTCACTTGCTGCCCCTTGTCGGTGGGCAACTTTACACTCTCAATATGCTCAACCTCTATATTTGAGGTCTTGCCGTTTCCGAAGTTGATGATGGCTGAACCTATCATGTAAAGGCTACAGAGGGCAAACAAGCCGAACATGACGAGCACGACTTTCAGTCTCACCCTTGGCGGAAGGGAATCCAGCCTGTCACGCAGTCTTCCCTTCATACCATTCACCTTTTCTTGGATTGTCTTAATCGGATTTTCCATTCTTGCTATTTTATCGTTCTACTGTACTGATGTCCCTGTTCTCCACAATGGTGAAACCTTCAATGGTAAAACCATTCGGGTTATCGTCGGAGCGTGTGGCGTTCACCAACCTGCATACGGTGACAAGACTTCTCTCCGTCACATTGCTCTCTCGGAGTATCACCTGCCGTGCGTAGGTCTTGGCTTGATAAGGGTAGTTATCAAAGTTACAGACCACGCTGTCAACTTGCAGCGACTGGTTGATGTTTCCTGCAATGAGTCGGTTATAAAAACCTTTCTCCGCAAAGTCCTGGTAATAGTTGTATGCGCTCTTGTCTGCCAGCAGCAAGGCTCGTTTCACGTTGTGCTCGATGGCACTCTTTTCGGGAGATAGCGTAAAGAACAGCTCATGAAAGCGTCTCACGTGTTCCCTTGCCTCGGCAGGTCTGTTCTGTGACAGGTCTTGCGAGAGGGCGAGCATCAGTGACTTGCCTCCATCAAGGACGTATATCTTCTCGCGCTGCTTCTCCGCAAATCGGAATGCGAACACCACCGAGCATATTGCAACAACAGCGCAACCGATGACGAGGACGATGCAGAACAGGCGTATCTGTCTGAACGAGGTCTCGATATTCTTCAATGACTTGAATTCCATTTTTCTTTTCGTTGTATTGTTCATGAATGACTATATTTTCTTAAATCCGCTCTTGATGAGCCTTCCGGCACGTCCTGCCACATTTCCTGCCGTAGCTCCTGCGATGCTTCCGCCCAGTGAGCCTGCCGTGTTCACGTTCCGGTTGTAGTTGCCGATGCCGCCACCTGCCTGTATGATCCATCCCGCCACGGTCGGTATGGTGAAGTAACCGATGATTCCGATGATGAGGAAAACGATGTAAACACCGTTGCTTGCCTCAATGGAAAAGTTCGGGTCGTTCTGCAATGCCTCGATGTCGTTTTGCAGCATCAGCACCTGTATCTTGGCAAGGATGGTACTGAACAAGTCCGAAACGGGTAGCCAGAGATAAATCTGTATGTACCTGCAGAACCATTGCGTCAGCGTGGACTGGAATCCGTCCCATACCGATATGGCGAAACAAAGCGGTCCGAGGATGGACAGGACGATGAGGAAGAATGTCCTCAGCACGTCTATGACCAATGCGGCGGCTTGGAACAGCAGCTCCAGCAGTTCACGGAAGAAATCACGGATGCTCTTTTTCATGCTGTACATGCCACGCTCCACATACATTCCCGCCATTGTCACCACGTCGCCGGGTGACCAGCCGAGTTCGTCAAGCTGCTTGTCAAACTCCTCGTTGCTCACAAGGTATGCAGTTTCCGGATTGCGTTTCATCGCCTCATACTCCAACTTGTCTTTCTGCGCCCGGTATTCATTCATGTCGAAGGTCTGTGTCTCCAGCATGGAATGTGTACCTTGCACAATGGGACTCATCACGCTGTTGAGCGTTCCGAGTACGATGGTCGGGAAGAACATGATGGCAAGTCCGATGGCAAACGGACGGAGCAACGGAAATACGTCTATCGGCTCTGCCCTTGACAGTGACTGCCAAACCCTCAGGGCGACATAGAACAGCGCCCCAAGTCCTGCAAGTCCCTTGGCGATGTCCGTCATGTCGGAACACAGCGGCATCATCTCGTCATACAGGGAGCGCAGTATCTGGTGAAGATTCTCGAAATCCATAGGCTACCAGTATTTCTCGTTTGACTTGCCGTAGAGTCCCATGATGCGGTCAAGGTCGTTTTTCTTCTTGGCACGCAGATAACTCACGGAAATGTTCTTGTTGGTGTAGTAGCTCACGAGATTGCGGTAACGCTTCATCTTCGAGTAGCAGCGTTCCACCACGTCCATTCGCTCCTTGTCCGTCATGGAAAGGGTCGTGATATTCACCACGTTCTTCAGTTCTGTCAGCACATCGTTGCTTTCCTCCAGCAGTTTGGTGTAGCCGAAGCCGATGGCGGAGAGTTCCTCCACGGAAAAATTGTCATCGTGCATCATCTTCTGATAGTTGTTGATGTAGATGTCCGTGATGTCACCAACCATGAGGATGGTCTGCTGCACCTTGCGTGCATCCTTGACGAGGTTGTTCACCGACTTCAGTGCATCGTAGTACTTCTTGCCCTGCTCGTAAATCTTCACGGTCTCCTTGAAGTTGTTGATCATGTTCTGAGCCGTCGAAGACGTGTGGACGATGTTGTTGGACGAGTTGATGATACTCTGCGCAATGTTGGTAGGATCTATGACAGACCACTGTGCGCTTGCCTTTCCCGCCATCAGCAGGAACAGGCAGATTGTCATGATTACTTTTGTTCTCATTTTACTTTTGGATTAAGTGGATAATGAATTTCATTTGTTCTCTTGTTTGTCCTCTGCAAGCTGCCGGATGGCGGCTTCCATGTCACCGCCGAGTTTCTCCGCCAATGCCCTTACCTCCAGTTTCTCACTTTCTTCTGTCGTATAGGCGAGATATTCCTGCGTGGACACCTCTGTGGCATATACTGCCGACTGTGTTCCGCCAAGTCCTATCCATACTTCCTTGTAGAGACGTGACGGGTCGTTGGACTGGTTGATGGAGAGAATCTGCGACTTCTCCTTTTCCGTCAATCCGAGCAATGACTGTATCTGCTCGAACTTGTTCACGAACTTCCTCTGGTCAAGGAGTATCTTGCAGTCTGAGTTGTTTATGATACTGTCCTTCACGATAGCGGAGGATATGATGTCCTCGACTTCCTGTGTCACCACGACCGCCTCACCGAAGAACTTTCTGACCGTCTTATAGAGATACTTGATATAGGATGCCATGTTTGCCGAAGCTATCGCTTTCCATGCTTCTTCTATCACTATCATCTTGCGGATGCCTTTCAGGCGGCGCATCTTGTTGATGAACAGCTCCATGATGATGATAGTCGTGACAGGAAACAGGATGGCGTGCTCTTTTATTTGGTCAATCTCGAAAACGATGAACCTCTTATGCAGCAGGTCAAGCTCCTTGTCTGAGTTAAGCAGATAGTCATACTCGCCACCCTTGTAGTAAGGTTCCAGCACGTTGAGAAATCCGTCTATATCAAAATCTTTCTCACGGACTTTCTTTTCTTCCAGCACCTTGCGGTATTCCGTTCCAACAAACTCATAGAAGGTATTGAAGCATGGAACAATGTCGCTTTCCTCTTTCAGTTTACCGATGTAGAGTGACACGGCATTCGACAAGGCGACCTCTTCCGCTCGTGTGGCAGGCTCGTTGTCCTTCTTCCAAAGAGTCAGGAGCAATGTCTTGATGCTCTCTCGCTTCTCGATGTCAAAGACCTTATCCTCGGTGAAAAAGGGATTGAATGAGATGGGACTCTCATCCGTATAGGTATAGTAGATGCCGATGCGTGCCTTGCTCGTAATACTGTCTGACGAGGTGGTTCATGAAGAAGGACTTCCCGCTTCCCGAGGGTCCGAGCACGAACTTGTTGCGGTTGGTTGTCACGCCTTTTCTCATCGGCAGGTCAGAGATGTCAATGTGCAGCGGCTTGCCACTGATGCGGTCTGCCATCTTGATTCCGAACGGTGAGGGAGAATCCATATAGTTGGTTTCCTCCGTGAAGAGGCACACCGACTGCTCAATGAAGGTATGGAAACTCTCCTCCGACGGAAAATCACCCTCGTTGCCGGGTATCGCTGCCCAGAAAAGTGTCGGACAATCCACCGTATTGTGGCGTGGCACACATTCCATGCTTGCCAACTGACTGCCCACATCATTGCGAAGATGCTTCAACTCTTCCAACTCCTCACCCCATGCCAGGACATTGAAATGGGCACGGACAGACTGCAACCCCTGTGAGTGAGCCTCGTTCAGATACTCGTCAATCCATTCCTTGTTGATGGCGTTCTGCCGGCTGTACCTCGACAGCGAGTGCATGTTACGGGCGGTCTTCTCAAACTTCTGCAAGGTCTCGTCACTGTTGTCTATGAAGACATACTGGTTATAGATATGGTTGCAGGACAATAGCAAGCCAACTGGAGCGGCAAAGGACAGTCGGCAGTCACTTCGGTCAGTTGACAATCGCTCAAAGCGGTTGTCCGTAGAAACCTCCGTTGGCAGGTCTTCCGTTTGCGACAAGGTATGAAGGCATAGGTGTTTGTTTCCGATACGCATACCACTTGCAGACAATTCCATGTCCTCCAGACATTGCACGTTCTCCGTGGAGAGCGAGAGGTACTTGCCTACAAGTCCCGTTGCTCGTTCCGTGCCTGTGATTTCCTCATCCGTCAGTCTGCGTAAGGAGATATAGCCGGAGTCGTTGATGATTCTTGCGAACTGCTCCACGGCATCGAGGAATCTTGCGACCGTTTCCTTGTCCTTGATTTTCTTGGGAATGATATGCCCACGGCACAAGGTGGAAAAATTGCTTTGGTGTGCCATGCGCTCCTTGGTGGTCTTGGTGAGGAACAGGTAACACTGGTGATGCAGGTAAGGACGCTCATTGAAATGTCGCTCGTAGCTTCTTGACAGAAAGCTCATATCGCTATTCTGCAAGTCCGGCGCATAATTCTCTTTCACGAACCAGTCCTGCTTGTGTACGATGCTGTAGTCGGGCAGCACCTTGATAGCCTTGCACCATGCGGCATGTACCGACTCATACTCCTGCGATGTAACCGTGAAGATTTCGGGGAGTGTCACCTCGTAGGCGACCGTGATGTCGCCATCCTTGGAGATGATGCAGCCTTGCTCCACGGCAAGCAGCGGAAACTTGCTCTCAAGGGTGCTTGATTTTCTGATATTTCTCATTCTTCTTTCTTTTTATGTTTGAACATTCGGTTTGTTTTCCTTCGGTTGAGGATATAGCGTGGATGGCTCTTGGCGGCAAGGAGCTTCATCAGTCCATGCTCACCATACTTGTTGTTCAGATGGAATGTTCCCCATACAAGCAATGATCCGAGCGTGAGACCCAAGCCGATGCAGACCAGTTGGTCCGCACCTGCCATATAGAGGACTACCACAAGGAAGAAGACGGCAAGCAGTCCACCTGCGAAGATGAAGAGGTACTGTGCCTTCAGTCCCTTGAACTCAACCGAATGACCGATGCCCTTGTTGATTGGGTAGTCAGCCATAAGTCTTATACCTTATTATATTATAGGAAGAACGAGCGGAGGATGGTTGCACTCACGATGAGGAAGATGCAGGCTCCGAACCAGCTTGCGGCAGTCTTGCTCGTGTCCGGGTCGCCTGACGAGAACTTGCCATACACCTTGATGCCTCCGATGAGACCCACCACGGCACCGATGGCGTAGATGAGCTTCGTGCCCGGGTCGAAGTAGGAGGTCACCATACTTGTTGCTTCGTTGATACCTGCAAGTCCGTTGCCTTGCGCGAATGTTTGTGATACGGCTGCGACAATCATCGCAGCAAGAAGATTGATTCTGTTTCTCTTGTTCATAAATCGTTTTTTTCTGTGCCTTGGGGATTGGATGATCCCGGCTGGCGGTTGATACTTTTGTTTACTCATGCGGCATAATGCCGACTTGTGGATTCAGTGGCGAGCTGAGATTTTAGCCGTAGTCTTTCTTTTTCATTGGTGTACTTTAAAATTATTGTTAGAGGCGATATGCCTTGAGTCCCTCATCAAATGCAGCCTTGATTTCGGCAGCATGGATAGCAAAATGCTCGTTGATGATGTTGTCTATGAAACTTGCTACAGTAGCCTGTCCTTTACCAACCACATTCACAAACTTCATAATGCGCTCATGTGTCTCTTCTTTGATGCATACCTGTTTACCATTTCTTGCAGTAAAGTCGGCTTTGGACATAAACTTGTCTATATACCAAACTCTTTTTTCTGCTTGGGACGACACGGTTACATTCACTGTGGACTGAATACTGATGTATTCCTTTGTCGCACCATTCTTTCTTTTTCTGTTTCTTTCCATTGTTCTCTAAATTTTATTGTTATACAAAATCGAGGATATTGAAGTCCTCTATGCTATCTGGCACTTTAAAAACCTTCTTTGACTTGGATATTTCTTCTATCTTGTGAGTTTGCAGGTAGAAGGTGACAAATTCATGAATGTTTTTCTTGCACTCCTTGCTGTTCTCCATGAATTTCTCATAGAATTGGTTACCATCCATCTCGTGGAAGACCTTTCCTGCATGTCGTTTCTCCTTGTCCGTAGCTTTTGAAGCCTTGACCGTCTTCACGGCTGTATCTATGTCCTCAAAACTTGTTCCTTTTGCTTGCGGTACATCGGCATCGTCCTCATCGTCTGAATACTTCACACCGACATCTTCTATGCGGACATTTGTAAACACATCATCCAGTAGTTCATCAGGAATCCTTGCCGTGTTCTTTGGTGGATCCTCGAATGTCACGTCATTCTCAGACACAGGCTCTGACTCAGTTTGCTTCTGTACCGTTTCTTCTTTCTTTCGCAGTTGGGACACTTTGAAAAGGCTTTTGCCTACAAGTGCCATCGGGTCGATGGGTGGCTTTTCCTCTTCTTCCTTATTGTTCGCAACTTCAAGGAGCAACTTGTTGTAAAAATAGATAGTCCAGACATTGAATGCAACCAAAACTATCATGAATATACTTTCCATTGTCATGCTTATTCCTTTTTACTTGTCATACATTCCAGTCATCTATCTCTTTTCTCAGCAAGCCGTTGATTTCTTCCTGGTTCTCTTCAAGATGTCTCTCAAGAATAAGGTCGATATAACCACCAACTGTCAACTCATGCTTTGCGAGCACACTGACAATCCTCGAAATTCTCTTGTGTATCTCACGACTGATATAAACGCATTGACGAGTCTTTATCTCGTTTCGTTTGAGAAATGCAGCATCATAACTTTCAGAAGAAACCTTGGATGGCTTGCGTGGGGCTGCAGGCTTATCCATCTGTGAACGTGGATTTTTCTTTTCACCCTCTTCTTTCTCTTCGGTATCCTTCACTGGGTTTTGGGAAGCTCCGTCAAGAATGGATGCCGTTGTCGTGCCAATCTTGCTCTTGCCAATAGAGGCAATGAGCAGATTTTCATCTATTGCGTCAGTGTTGAT
>SFTJ01000019.1 GCA_004563195.1 bacterium | reverse complement strand
GCTATCCATGCGTCGAAGAAGGCGTTTATCACCACTCGTTTTGCCGACCTCGGCTTCTTGATTGGTATCCTCATTCTGTCGTACTACACACAGACCTTCGACTTCGATAAGCTCATCAACGGATCGACATCGGTACTCAACACCATGCACGCCACCACATTCTTGGGATGCTCGGTGCTCTGCTGGGCTATGACATGCATCTTCATCGGTGGTGCCGGCAAGAGCGCAATGTTCCCATTGCACATTTGGCTCCCCGACGCTATGGAAGGTCCTACACCGGTGTCAGCACTTATCCACGCAGCTACCATGGTTGTGGCAGGTGTTTATTTGGTGGCACGTTTGTTCCCGCTCTATCTCATAGCAGAGGGCTCGTTGGTGGTAATCACCATAGTGGGTGCATTCACAGCATTCTATGCAGCAGCCATAGCATGTGCACAGACCGATATCAAGCGTATTCTCGCATTCTCTACCATCTCGCAGATAGCATTTATGATTACCTCACTCGGTGTGGCTCGTCCGGAGTATCACGAAGGTGTGGGTTATATGGCATCAATGTTCCACTTGTTCACACACGCCATGTTCAAGGCATGTTTGTTCTTGGTGGCAGGTGCAGTAATCTATCGCGTACACTCTAATGAAAGTGGCAAGATGGGTGGTTTGCACAAGTATATGCCTATAGCAAGCATTGCCTGCTTGGTGGGCTGTCTTGCTATCTCGGGTATCTTCCCGTTTGCAGGTTTCTTCTCTAAGGACGAAATACTTGTAGCAGCCTACGCCAACAACATGTGGTGGGGCTTGTGGATGTCGATGGTGGCAGGTATGACTGCATTCTATATGTTCCGACTCTACTACTTGGTATTCTGGTGGGACAAGCCCGACTACGAGGCACACGGCCACCATGCACCAAAGGAAGCACCTATGGTGATGACATTGCCGTTGATAATTCTCTCGGTGGCAACATGTGTGATAGGCTTCTTGCCGTTCTCCGACTATATCACCTACAATCATGAGCCGCTTCATGCCGGACACGATTGGACAGTGATAATCTCGAGCACCGTGATAGCTCTTATCGGCATAGGCTTGGCTACCGTGCTTTATTTCAAGAAGAACGATAAGCCTGCCCGTATGGCCAATGCAGCTCGCGGCTTGTGGACAGCAGCCAACAAGCGCTTCTACATGGACGAACTTTATATGTTCATCACACACAACATCATATTCCAAACCATTTGTCGCCCGATAGCATGGTTCGACCGCGCTATTATCGACGGCACAATGAATATGTTTGCAAATATTACCAATGCCGCATCGTATGCCATCCGCAAGTTCCAGTCGGGCAGCATCCAATCGTATGTATGGGTCTACTTGCTTGGTGCATTGGCAATCGCAGTGGTATCAATGCTATGTTTAATCTAAAAGCAACGGTAAAGAATTATGATTTGGTCTAATATATTAATTTATTTTGTAATAATTCCTCTCCTTGTGTTGGGAGGATTGGCTTTCAGCAAGAGCATGAAGGCTATACGAACCGTTGTGGTGACAGGTGCTACCGCATTGATGGTATTGGCACTCTATTTGGTGGTTGAATTCCTTCAGATACGAGCAGCCGGAGTTACCGACGAAATGGTTCTCACAGGAAGTTGGGTATGGTATGCGCCATTCAACATTCATTTGGCACTTGGCGTAGATGGTATCTCGGTGGTAATGATAGTGCTTTCGGCATTTATCGTGTTTGCCGGAGTGTTTGCATCGTGGAAAATCGATCCGCTACCCAAGCAATATTTCTTGTGGTTCTTCCTGTTGTCGACCGGCGTGTTCGGTTTCTTCATCTCGATCGACTTGTTCACTATGTTCATGTTCTATGAAGTGGCATTGATACCAATGTACTTGCTCATAGGCGTGTGGGGTAGTGGCAACAAGAACTATTCGGCAATGAAGCTTACACTTATGCTTATGGGTGGTTCGGCATTCTTGATGCTTGGTTTGATAGGAATCTATTTCCATTCATCGGCCAATGTCAACGAATTGACTATGAATATAGTGGAAATAGCACAAAACGATGCAATACCACACAGCTGGCAGATGTGGTTGTTCCCGGCAGTGTTTGTGGGCTTTGGCGTGCTTGGTGCAATGTTCCCATTCCACACATGGTCGCCCGACGGTCACGCATCGGCGCCAACAGCAGTGTCGATGCTCCACGCAGGTGTGCTTATGAAGCTTGGTGGATATGGCTGTTTCCGCATTGCCATCTATTTGATGCCGTTTGCAGCACACGAGTTAGGTTGGATATTCTTGATTTTGACAGGCGTTTCGGTAGTATACGGTGCATTTAGCGCTTGTGTACAGAGCGACTTGAAGTATATCAATGCATATTCATCGGTAAGCCACTGTGGCCTCGTGTTGTTTGCCATCTTGATGTACAACACTACAGCCATGACAGGTGCTATTATGCAGATGTTGTCGCACGGTTTGATGACAGCCTTGTTCTTCGCCCTCATCGGTATGATTTACGGCCGCACCCACACCCGCGACATCCGCAAGATGGGTGGTTTGATGCAAATCATGCCTTATCTTGGTGTATGCTACGTGATAGCCGGTATGGCATCGCTCGGTTTGCCGGGTTTGAGCGGTTTTGTTTCGGAAATGACCATTTTCATCGGTTCGTTCCAGAATAGCGATACATTCCACCGCGTGTTCACCATCGTGGCATGCAGCTCTATCGTGGTGACAGCGGTCTACATACTTCGCGTAGTGGGCAAATTGCTCTACGGCAAGGTTCAAGACCCACATCACTTGGAATTGACCGACGCCGTATGGCACGAACGCTTTGCCACAATAGTGCTCATAGCAGCAGTGGCAGCAATCGGTTGCTTCCCCAACTTCTTTGAATCGATAATCAAGGACACCTTCACCCCCGGAGGTATCTACGATGGAATATTGGCAACAATAGGACAACCTTTGCCATGGATGTAATAAAATAAGTGTTGAATTAAAGACAGAAAAATTAAAAGATGGATTATTCTCAATTTTTAATGATGCCACAGGAACTTGGATTGTTATTGGTGTTCCTACTTGTGTTCCTTTTCGACACTTTTTTGCCTAAGAAGGCACAATCATCGTTGTCGATATTCACATGCGTGGTATTTGCATTGTTCACAGTAGCAAATGTGGTTATGTCGGGCACAGGCACATCGTTTGCCGGCATGTATGAGCAGACCGCGGCAACCTATGCCATGAAGCTCATCTTGAATGCAGGTATGCTGATAGTGCTTATCCAAGCCACCAAGTGGGCAAATTCGGAATTCGTGGCAGTGCGCCGCGGTGAGTTCTACGAATTGCTGCTCGCCACATTGCTGGGTATGTATATAATGATTTCGGCACGTCACTTCTTACTGTTTGTGATAGGCCTCGAAACAGCATCGTTGCCACTTGCAGCGCTTGTAGCCTTCGATAAGAAACACTACGAGAGCCACGAAGCAGCAGCCAAGTATATGTTTACCGCCGTATTCTCGTCGGCAATCTTTATGCTCGGTTTGTCGTTTGTGTATGCATTGGCAGGATCGCTCTATTTCAACGATATCGCCGTAAACATCATGGGCGGCCAGTCGGCACTTCTTGTAGTGGCATTGGTGTTTGTGATAGCAGGTGTAGGATTTAAGTTGTCGCTCGTACCGTTCCACTTGTGGACCGCCGATGTATATCAAGGAGCACCCACAGCAGTCACTTCTTACCTCTCGGTAATCTCGAAGGGCGCTGCAGCGTTTGCATTCCTTGTAATCTTGGCACAAGTGTTCGGTTCGGCCTACAGCGCAGCATGGGAGTGGATGCTCTATGCAGTGATAGTGCTCACCATCACCATCGGTAACTTGTTTGCAATACGCCAGCGCGACTTGAAGCGCTTCCTTGCGTTCTCTTCGATTTCGCAAGCAGGCTACATTATGCTCGGCGTGATAGCAGCAAGCGAAGTGGGCATGGCATCACTTATGTTCTATGTGCTTGTGTATGTATTCTCTAACTTGGCTGCATTTGGCGTAATCGCAGCTATCGAGAATAAGACAGGCAAGGTGAATATGGACGACTACAACGGCTTGTTCAAGACCAACCCATGGCTCGCATTCTCGATGATGCTCGCTATGTTCTCATTGGCAGGTATTCCACCGTTTGCCGGATTCTTCAGCAAGTTCTTCATCTTTGTGGGAGCGTGCCACACCGGCAGCGTAGCCATCTACGTATTGGTGCTTATAGCATTGATTAACACCATCATCTCGCTCTACTACTACTTGCTCGTAGTAAAGGCCATGTTCATCAAGCAAGACGAATGTGTGATACCTACTTTCAATGTTGCAGGTAGCGAAAAGTTGGCATTGATTATCACCACACTTGGCATAATCTTGATTGGTTTGGCAAGCTGCATCTACACTTACTTGTCGGATGCTGCCAATAACTCAAGCGCTATGTTTATGTTCATACACTAATCACGCCATGTGTCGCGAAAGCGATAATCATAGATTTTAAACATAAGCGGAGTTGCGTAGATTAGTCTTTGCAACTCCGCTTTGTTATTATAGTATCGAAGCAGTAGAATTATATCTCTTAACAACTAAAATAATCAATTGAATCATGTGGTTGAAAATACTTATTGTTTGTGTTATTTTCGGATTTTTGAGTAATCCGGTTGATAGATTTATTTCAAAGAAAGTGTCCTCAAAATGGCTATCCTTAATACTTCGGATTTTTGTGTATTGGGCTATTTTTACGGCACTATATGGTATTGCTGCACTATTGGGCTTTTAATCTCCTAAGGGAGCACATCAAGTTTTGTTGTTACGGCTTTCACTGTTATAATGCGATATGAAATTTCGAATATTTTGGATTGTCAAATTGCCAAGTATTGAGGTGAAATTGCGGTTTCGGTGGAAAAATGGCTTTTTTATAACGTAAGCGGTGGTAAATTCTCTCTTTTTTTAGGAAAAAGTATATAATTAAAAAATTTATTTATGTAACTTTGATAAACATAATCCAAACTAACCACTAAAACCAAACTAACTAAAATAATGAAAGCAATTAAGATGATCCTGATAATGGCATCAGTGATGATGTTAAGTTCGTGTAGTGCGAAACAACAAACAAGTGAAGAAGCAAATGCCAGCGTAGCCGATGAGAATGGATTTGTGGTAAAGGTAGGAGATGAAGCGCCCGACTTCACAGCCAAGACCATCACAGGCGAGGAAGTGAGACTCTCCGACTACCGAGGCAAGGTGGTTATGCTTCAATTCACAGCCAGCTGGTGCCGCGTGTGCCGCGAAGAGATGCCGCACATCGAGAGTGAGATATGGCAGAAGCATAAGGATAATCCCAACTTTGTGCTTTTGGCAATCGACCGCGATGAGCCGATAGAAAAAGCCACACACATGGTGGAAACCATAGGTATCACATATCCCGTAGCCCTCGACCCGGGAGCTGAGATTTTCTCAAAGTATGCCCTGCCAGAGGCTGGCGTGACTCGCAATGTGCTCATAGATGCAAGTGGTAAAATAATATATCTTACACGACTCTACGACCCGGCTGTGTTTGCCGATTTTGTACACTTTATCGATTCTAAGGTGAATTAAATCATATTTGCCGTGTGCTAAGGGTGACAATTTCGCTGCCGAGAAGCAGAAGAAAGAGTTCGCCTTGCAGACATAACACCATGACGCAGTTTTACAGCAAAATAGTAGGTATTTTTATATTGAAGATATTTTCATAAAGAGGCCTTGTCGCTATCGCAGTTTTATACTGTATAGAAGTAAGCGGCAAGGCCTTAATTACGGCTAAGTTGGTGATTATCAGCCTCTCCGAGGCTGTGGGGCGGTTATAGGTATCACCTTGATGGTGATGCTGTTATACGGCAAATTTATTTTACGGTTAATTTGGCAGCTGAGCGCGGTTATAGGCATCACCTTGATGGTGATGCGGTTCTTGGTATGCGATGTATCGCACCTAAAAGGTAACATGGGGGCGACTAAGCGGTGGTTTAATTCTCTTTTGCTACCGCACGGAGGATGAAGAAAATCTATGTGACAGCAAAAATGATTTTTATTAGACAATATATTACTGAAAATGCCCTTGGAGGCGTCTGTGGTTAGTGTATAGAATACAAAAAGTGGAAATATTGCTAAATGCTATGTTTTCAGACAATTAGACTTTTAAATTGTGTTAAATTATGCAGACACCTAAACTGATTTTTTTAGATGATATTCCTCTATTTTCTTATTGTAAAATCTACAAGAATGGGCTTTGAAAAATAACATAATCTTGCCGAGAATATGCTCTAATGCAGTTGATATTATATAAAAATTAATATACAAATACACAAATTAACAATGCAATTCTGCATAAACGGTGTGAATGAGGACAAAAATGCAATTAAAGAAACTAAAGAAATATAAAAGAAAGTAAAAAATTGGATAAAAATAGTAACATTAAATTGTTGATAATACTTTTAGAATTATTACTTTTGCAAAAAAATTACGAGAAACAAATCTTATCCAAAACAATCTTAGTTTTACACATGAGAATTATAGCGGAAAGCAGTACTACAAAGACGGAATGGTGTTTGATAGACGGCAATGAAGTAAAATCGCATGCCATTACCGATGGACTTAATCCGTTTTTTATGACTCGAAGAGAGATAAGTCACTGCATTCGATTGGATTTACCAAAAGATTTCTTTAAGCGGCGTTGGGACCACATCCATTTCTATGGAGCCGGATGCACAAGCGAAGAGAAGAAGAAGATGCTCGAATCGTCGCTGGTGGCGCAGTTTAAGACGCCGACCACAGTAGAGAGCGACTTGCTTGGCGCCGCAAGAGGTCTGCTGATCAACGAACCCGGTGTGGCATGCATATTAGGCACCGGATCGAACACTTGTCTTTACGACGGACACAACATCGTGAAGAATGTTCGTTCACTTGGATTTATACTTGGTGATGAAGGCAGTGGTGCGGCACTCGGACGCATATTTGTGAGCGATTGCCTTAAAGACCTTGCCCCGAAGGACCTTTGCGAGCAGTTTTTCGATAAATTTGAGATTACGCCAAACATAGTGATGGATGAGGTGTATAACAATCCCAAAGCCAACCGCACGCTGAGCACCTATTCGTTCTTCCTTGGTGAGCATCTCGACAATGACTACGTGCGCACTATAGTTCGCGACGAATTCAAGCGATTCTTTTCACGCAACCTCATGCAGTATGACTGCCGCAAATATCCCGTATGTTTCGTGGGTTCGGTGGCATGCACATTCAGCGAACTGCTATGCGAGGTGGCAGATATTTACGATGTGGAAATAAAGAAAATCATACAACGCTCTATGCCGGGCATCGTGAATTTTCATGGTGGCCTCGAAGAAGTGGGATAGAGCACCTTTCTCATAACCAAAGTGCCGGGCAGACATCAGCTCGGAAAGTCGACATATAAGAAATAGAACATTTTGAGCCCGGAAGATATGATTGCCGGGCTTTTTTTGTGCGTTATAGGATTTTTTTTGTTACTTTTGTTGAGAATACAGCCTGACAGGCTCAGCCGCGGCGAGTGCTTTTAGGCGAAAAAACATAGCTACAAACCAAACCTTAAACGCAGAGATAATGAAAATAATCAACAACCTTGTTACGGCGCTAATATTGGCGGCGAGTGGTGTGGGTGCATCGCTGAGTGCACAGCAAGTGCTCAATGCCGACCTTGCCGATGAAGCCAATCGTGCATTACTACTTACCGTTCCCACAGGAATGCAAACCGGAAAGGTGGAGGTAGAAGGCATTACAGCCGACACCGAAGCCCGGACAATCATAGTGAACATCAGCGCAGGCTACGCCGATGTGCCGTTTACGAGCAGCACTATCGATGCTCTAAAGCAAACCTTGCGCAACACAGCAGGACCGCAATTTGCCGATTACGATGTGCAACTAAACATAGCCGGAAACGCTATAGAAAATTATTTGCCCCAATATGATAGCCGTTATGCCCGCGAGTCGAGCCGATTTGTGACAGATGCCGAGAGACAATACGAGAAAGGCCTCTCCGGCAAAATCATAGCCATGTGGCAGAGTCACGGGTGGTATTTCGAGCCAAAACTCAATCGCTGGGAGTGGCAGCGCGCTCGCGTGTGGCAGACAGTGGAAGACCTCTATACCCAGTCGTATGTGGTGCCTTACCTAATGCCGATGCTTGAGAATGCCGGAGCTTATGTGATGAGTCCCCGCGAGCGAGATATGCACAGCACCGAAGTGATAGTGGACAACGATGCCGCTATGGCACAAAACGGCTATAGCGAGCGCCACGGTTCGGAGAAATGGCGCACAGGCAGCGAAAGCGGATTTGCCTATCGTCGCGCGCAATATGAGGGATACGAAAATCCCTTCGCAGAGGGCTCCTATCGCGAAGTGCGCACCACCCGAAAGAGCAAACATGCCACCACGGCACACTGGGATGCCGATATGCCCCAAGCCGGCACCTACGCCATATATGTGTCGTATAAATCGTTGCCCCAAAGCGTTAGTGATGCCACTTATGTGGTGAATAGTCTTGCAGGGCGCCGCGAGATAAAGGTGAATCAGCGCATGGGCGGTGGCACATGGATATATCTCGGCAAATTCCCGTTGCAAAAAGGACATAATGCCGATGTGGTGACGCTGAGCAATGTGTCGGATGAGAGCGGAGTGGTTACAGCCGATGCAGTGAAGATAGGTGGCGGAATGGGCAATGTATCGCGGCGCGTGGAACCACCGGTGCCCGGCGAAAAGATGCCCTACGAATACGACGAAGCCATCGATTACGAGTATCAGCCAAGTCGTTATCCACGATTTACCGAAGGGGCACGCTATTGGTTGCAATGGGCCGGCGCACCCGACTCGGTGTATAGCCTCTCGCATCTCACCAACGACTATAACGACGACTTCCGTAGCCGCGCCGAATGGGTGAACTGGCTGGCAGGCGGGTCGCAAGTGTTGCCCGAGCGCCGCGGACTCGGAATACCCGTGGATATGGCATTTGCTTTCCACAGCGATGCCGGAACCACCCCCGATGACCGTATTATAGGCACCCTCGGCATATATATGACCAATAAATTCGGCAACTATGCCGACGGCACCCCACGCAACTATTCGCGACTGCTCACCGATGCCGTGATGACCAATGTGGTGAACGACATACGAGCACAGTATGAGCCGCAGTGGACCCGCCGTGGCATGTGGGATAAATCGTACTACGAGGCACGCGTGCCCGAAGTGCCCACTATGTTGCTCGAACTGCTCTCGCATCACAATTTTGCCGATATGAAGTACGGCCTCGACCCTGCGTTCCGCTTCGCAGTGAGCAGAGCCATCTACAAAGGTATATTGCAATTCCTCGCCAACCGCGACGGTAGGGAATTTGAAATTCAGCCACTGCCCGTCAATTCGTTTGCCATTACCCCGGTAAGCGGCACCCGATTCCGTCTGCAGTGGAAAGCCACGCCCGACACACTAACCAAGGGCGGAGCTATGCCATGTCGATATATAGTGGAGCAACGAGTGAAAGGCGATGCCTTCCGCCGGGTGGCGATAGTGGAAAATACCTACTGCGAAGTGAGTGTGCAAGAGGGCACGATGAGCAGCTATCGCATAATAGCCGAGAATGCCGGTGGCAGGAGTTTCCCCTCCGAAGTGCTTGCAGTGGGAGTGGCATCGCAGAGCAAAGGGACGGTGATGGTGGTCAACGGCTTTACCCGAGTGTCGGCACCGAGTTGGTTTGAGACTAATCGCGGCGAGAATCAGTTGGCAGGCTTTACCGACAAGAAAGACTCCGGCGTGCCTTATGTGGAAGATATCTCGTATGTGGGGCCCCAGTTTGAGTTCCGCCGCAGCGAGCCGTGGCACGACGACGATTCGAGTGGATTTGGAGCCAGCGATGCCACCTACGAGACCCAAGTTACAGCAGGCAATACCTACGACTATGCAGCGATGCACGGCGAAGCCATAATGGCAGCCGGATATAGTTTTGTGAGTGCGAGCATGCAGTCGGTTGCCGACGGGTTGCCGCTCAGCGACTACTGCGTGGCCGACTTTATCTTCGGCAAACAGCGCGAGACCCGCCTCGGCCGCGGAGCAGTGCCCAATCGCTACAAGATATTCACTCCGGCAGTGATAAAAGCCATAAGCGACTACACTGCAGGCGGCGGAAATGTGCTTGTGAGCGGTTCGTATGTGGCAAGCGACATTTGGGATAGAATCGAACGCAATGAGGCAGAAACTGATTTTGCACGCAAAGTGCTCGGTTATCGATGGCGCATGAGTCAAGCCGAGGCATCGGGAAGCTTCTATAGCACCGAGACAGCCATTCAGGCATTCAAGCGCGGCATAGATAGCCGCTTTGCCACATCGCCCAACGCGCATATCTACAGCGTAGAGTCGCCCGATGGCATTTTGCCAAGCGGCAAGAACGGCATTACCATATTGAAATACACCGATAACAACATGTCGGCAGCCGTAGCATCAGATATGGGCACTTATAGGAGCGTAGTGGCTGGATTTCCGCTCGAGACAGTGGAAGATGCAACCGTGCGCAATCTACTAATGAAAAATGTGCTTAACTATCTCACAGAAAGATAATTGAATGAAAAAGCGCTCGGTGCAGACCCACCGAGAGCTTTTATTATAATCGCTCTTATAATTAAAAAATATGTGTACAAATATTAAATAATGTTGAATTAAGGAAAATTTGACTATATATTGTGTATTGCAATCGAAATTTTATATTATTTTTGCAATATAGTACACGATTTTAATATTGCTACATAAGCCATTAACTATTAGATAGTTAGAATTAATTAAATATATGAAAAAGACAATAATAGCCATAGCTGTTGCAGCGGTGCTGGGCATAAGCGGCAGTGCCGAAGTGCAAGCAGAAGCATTGGGCAAGGCAACCACAGATAAAGCGACTGCCATTTTGGAGAGTACGGTACCTTCAAAGATGGGCATTGGGAAAGTTTTCGTAAAGAAAATAGATGTCAATCGCAAGAAAAAGACCATAAGCGTAACATTGAGTGATACTTATGGCGATGTTCCATTTGCTGCAGCCGATGTTGAACGGCTGAAAAAGCGCTTCCGCAGCATGCTCGGAGCCTCGTATGCCAAACACAAGATGAGCATCAACATAGCAGGACGCGACATCGACAACTACACAAAAGAATTTGAGAAAAAATATGCTCGCGAGAACGAAAGTTTTGTGCGAGTGGCCGATGCACATTACGACTACGAACAAGGATTGTGCAACAATGTGATAGCCCTCTGGCAGAGCCACGGGTGGTATTTCGAGCCCAAACTCAATCGCTGGGAGTGGCAGCGCGCACGCCTCAATCAGACCGTAGAGGACCTTTACACCCAGTCGTATGTTATTCCATTCCTGATGCCGATGCTCGAGAATGCCGGTGCCTATGTGATGAGTCCCCGCGATCGCGATATTCACAGTTTTGAGGTGCTTGTAGACAACGATGGCGCCAAGGCGCAAGACTACTATGTGGAGCAAAACGGCAAAAATGCGTGGAAAACCGGCGAAGGCTGCGGTTTTGCTTGGGCAAAGGACTATTATGTCGACTATGAGAACCCCTTTGCCGAGGGCAGCTATCGCCAAGTGGCAACTCACAGCGACGGCACATCTACAGCCACCTGGAGCGTAGAAATGCCCGAAGACGGCGAATATGCAGTGTATGTGTCGTATAAGACACTGCCCGAAAGTGTGAGCGACGCACATTACACCGTTAATTACCTCGATGGCACGAGACACTATGTGATAAATCAGCAAATGGGAGGCGGCACATGGATATATCTCGGTCATTTCCCGTTGAAAAAAGGACTTAACCCCGATGTGGTGGTGCTCAGCAACAAATCGAAGCATCACGGTGTGGTGACAGCCGATGCCGTGAAGGTGGGCGGCGGTATGGGCAATGTGGCTCGCCGCGTGAAGAAGCCCGAAGCCGATGAGCAAGTGAAATACACCTACGACGAAAACATCGATTATCCCTATATGACATCGGGATATCCCCGCTTTACCGAAGGCTCTCGCTACTGGCTGCAGTGGGCAGGCGCACCCGACTCGGTTTACACACTATCGCAACTCACCAACGACTATAACGACGATTATCGCAGCCGAGCCGAGTGGGTTAACTGGCTTGCAGGAGGCTCAGCAGTGTTGCCCGAGCGCGCCGGTTTGAATATCCCCGTCGACCTGGCATTTGCATTTCACAGCGATGCCGGCACTACGCCCAACGACAGCATTGTGGGCACGCTAGGCATATATATGAGCAACGATTTCGGCAACTATGCCGATGGCACGCCACGCGGATATTCTCGCCATCTCACCAACTTTATCTCCACCAACATCTGCAACGATGTGCGAGCACTGTTTGAGCCCGATTGGAGCCGTCGCGGCATGTGGGACAAGTCGTACTACGAAGCCCGCGTACCCGAAGTGCCAACAATGTTGCTCGAACTCCTCTCGCATCAGAATTTTGCCGATATGCGCTACGGATTGGACCCAACATTCCGTTTCACCGTTAGCCGCGCTATATATAAAGGTATGCTTGAGTTTATAGCCAAGCGCGATGGCCGCGACTATATGGTGCAGCCATTGCCCGTCAACTCGTTTGCCATAACCGACGGTGGCAACGGCGAGTATGTGCTCACATGGCAACCCACACACGATAAGCAATGCGCCAAAGCAGAAGCCGAGAGCTATGTGGTGCTCGAGCGTATCGATAGAGGCGCATTTGTGGAAGTGGCAGTGGTGAGAGAGCCACAATATAAGGTGCGCATTAGCGACAACAAGATACACAGTTATAAGGTGGTGGCAATGAACCAAGGCGGACGCAGTTTCGATTCCGAAGTGCTTTCGTTGGGTGTGGCACCCGCCTCTAAGGGCACAGTGATGGTGGTTAACGCCTTTACACGAATAAGCGGCCCCGACTCGTTTGCTTTAGGCGAAGGCGACAGTTGCTATGCGGGATTTCTCAACGACAAAGATTCCGGCGTGCCATATAAATACGATATTTCGCACATCGGGTCGCAATTTGAGTTCCGCCGCAACTTGCCGTGGCGCGACGACGATGCAGCAGGATTTGGCGGCAGCCACAGTAACTATGAGACCAAGGTAATAGCAGGCAATACATTCGACTATCCCTACCTGCATGGCGAAGCAATAATGGCGGTAGGCTATTCGTTTGTGTCTACAAGCGTAAAGGCAGTGGAGCAAGGCATAGACCTTGGTGGCTATTGTGCCGTAGACATCATAGCCGGCAAGCAGAAAGAGATAAAAGTGGGACGCGGAGCCGTGCCCAATCGCTATAAACTCTATAGTGCAGCGCTGATGGACGCGCTGCGAACCTACACCGCAGCCGGAGGCAATGTGATGCTCACCGGTGCCTATGTGGCAAGCGATGTGTGGGACGGCATCACATCGGGCAAGGCAGAGCAAGACTTTGCGAGCAGAGTGCTCGGCTACAATTGGCGCGTGGGCAGAGCCGCCACACAAGGCAAGTTCTACACCGTGGCAAGCCCCTATAGAGAGTTTGCCTACGGCAGCGAATATGAGTTCTGCCAGACACTCAACGAAGAAGTATACTGTGTGGAATCGCCCGACGGAGTGATACCCGCCGACGATAAAGGCAAGACCATATTCCGTTACGGCGAGAACAACATCCCGGCAGGCATAGCAGCCGATATGGGCGGCTATCGCACCGTAGTGATGGGTATGCCCTTTGAAATCATAAGAAGTGCCGAAAGCCGCAACCAGCTAATGCAGAGCGTGCTCAAGTTCTTCGAAAAATAAATTAATAAAGATTGTATTTAGTAAATGAAAAGGATTGAGGCATTTATACTTTATTCCGACCCCGCCAAGGCAAGTCTGACCATATCCCAACTCGAAGCGAGCGGAGTGGTGAGCAAATGCTATGCTCTAACAGTAAAGAGCGAGCAAAGCGCAGCCTGTGAGGTGATTAAGGTAGACAGCTTTGACTCCACAGCAGCCATTAAGGCGATAGCCGAGAAGGCAACAGCAGACTATACATTACTATATCGTAACGGCGATGCGCTGCGATTGGGTTATCACGCATTGCAGCGAATGCTCAAGATAGCCGACGACAGCGGAGCCGTGATGTGCTATGCCGACCATTATCAAGAGCGAAACGGCGTACAGACCAAGGCGCCGGTAATAGATTATCAGCAAGGCAGTTTGCGCGACGAATTTGAATTTGGTTCATTGATTTTGATTAAGACCGAAGCCCTGAAGCAAGCGGCAACGGCTATGACAGAAGCATACAGCTACGCCGGTTTTTATGATATGCGACTGCGCTTGAGTGAGATGGGCCGATTGGAGCACATCAACGAATATCTCTATAGCGAAGTGGCACTCGACCTACGCAGTAGCGGAGAGACTATCTTCGACTATCAAAACCCCGACAATCGCCGACAACAGATAGAGATGGAGCAATCGGTGACCGACTATTTGAAGCGAGTAGGCGCATATTTAGAGCCCGGTGCATACAAGACGCTAAACCTAAAGGAAGGCAACTTCGAAGTGGAATGTACGGTGATAATACCTGTGCTCAATCGCGTGCGCACCATAGGCGATGCCATAGAGAGCGTGCTCAAGCAGAAAGCCGACTTCAAATATAACCTGATAGTGGTAGACAATCACTCCACCGATGGCACATCGGAACTGATAGAACGCTATGCCACCGATGATCGAGTGATACACCTCATACCCGAGCGCAATGACCTGGGAATAGGCGGCTGCTGGAATCTCGGCGCCGACGACAGCCGATGTGGTCGCTTTGTGATAGGTCTCGACAGCGACGACGTGTATAAGACCGACCAAGTGCTGGCTACGATGGTGGCAGAATTCTATCGCTCGGGCAGTGCAATGGTGGTGGGCGGCTATGAGATAACCGATTTCGACCTCAACATATTGCCTCCCGGCAAGATACTGCACAACGAGTGGACCGAAGACAACGGCCGCAACAATCTGCTTCGCGTGAACGGCATAGGCGGCCCGAGAGCATTCTATACGCCGGTGTTCCGCGAGATACACCTGCCCAACACCTGCTATGGCGAAGATTATGCCATGGGACTCTACATATCGCGGCACTATCATGTGGGCAGAGTGTGGGATGTGATGACGTGTGCCAGAAGGTGGGACGACAACACCGATGCCAACCTCGATGTGACAGCCATGAATGCCAACAATGTATATAAGGATCGCATTCGCACATGGGAACTGAGGGCACGAATAGCCGAGAACAAGAGAGAAATATTAAATAATAACAATAAATAACTACAAAAAAACTAATTATGGCAAAAACTATCAATTGCTTTATTCCATTCGCCGATGCCAATCAAGTGTCGGCAACAGTAGCCGAATTGAAGGCAAATGCATTGGTGAAAAAAATCTATCTTCTTCAACTCGAAGGTGCAGAAGGTAGCTATGAAGGCTGTGAAGTGATAAAAATCGACGGTTTGACATCGAGCAAGACCATGAAGGCAATAGCCGAAAAGGCCGACAGCGACTTCGTGCTCTATTATCAGAAGTACGACAACTTGAAGTTCGGTCCATTTGCACTCGACCGCATGGTGAAGATAGCCGAAGACACCCTCAGCGGTATGGTATATGCCGACCACTACAACGGCGACCACTACAGCGAAGAAGGTCTGCCCACCAGCACCAAGGCACCGGTTATCGACTACCAATTCGGCAGCTTGCGCGATGATTTCGACTTCGGTTCGGTGCTTCTGTTCTGCTCGGAATGCTACAAGAAAGCTGCAGCAGCTATGAAAGCCGACTATCAGTTTGCCGGACTCTACGATTTGCGTTTGAAATTGTCGCAATTTGCCGAGTTGACACACATCAACGAATTCCTCTACAGCGACATCGAGCTCGACACTCGTAAGAGCGGCGAAAAGATGTTCGACTATGTAGACCCACGCAACCGCGGCCGTCAGATAGAGATGGAGAAAGCCTGCACCGAGCACTTGAAGGAAATAGGCGGCTTCCTTGAACCCGAATTCAAGCACATCGAGTTCAGCGAGAACAACTTCCCGGTAGAAGCTACCGTAATCATTCCGGTACGCACCCGCGAGCGCACCATAGCCGACGCCATCGACAGTGCACTTGCACAGAAGTGCGACTTTAAGTTCAATGTGATAGTAGTTGACAACTGCTCAACCGACCGCACCACCGAAATCATCAAGGAGCGTTATGGCAACAATCCGCAAGTGATACACATGATAGTGGGCGATATAGGCGTAGGCGCATGCTGGAACCTTGCAGCACACCACGAGCAGGCAGGTAAATTCTGCGTTCAGCTCGATAGCGACGACGTATATGAAGACGAGAACACCCTCACCACTATGGTAAACGCCTTCTACGAACAAAACTGCGCAATGGTGGTAGGTTCGTACACCCTCACCGACATCAATCGCAACATATTGCCTCCGGGTCTTGTAGACCACAGAGAGTGGACACCCGAAAACGGTCGTAACAATGCGCTTCGCATCAACGGACTCGGTGCACCACGCGCATTCTACACTCCGGTGCTACGCTCGATGAAGTTGCCCGCAGTGAACTATGGCGAAGACTATGCATTGGGTTTGAACATGTCGCGTATCTATCAGATAGGTCGTGTATACAAGTCGGTTTACATGTGCCGTCGTTGGGACGACAACAGCGATGCCGCCCTCGATGTGGATAAGATGAACCGCAACAACACCTATAAGGATCGCATCCGCACATGGGAGTTGAAAGCACGTATTGCCATGAACAAGGCAAAGAAGTGATAACAATCTACGACAGAGAGTTTTTTTATAGAATGTTATGATAATGAAGCGGATAAGCGGGGTTGAAGTGGACGAGTTTTTTGCCCGACAATTGGCGGAATGGCCAATGGCGAAAACCAACTTCAGAGCACTCGATGCAGTGCAAGTGAAAACCGTGCAAACGGGCAATTATGCAATAAAAGTGCAGTTCAACCCCGCCCGTATTCGCTCAAGTGCCGCAAAGATAGATGCGGCGTCGCTCAAGGCGCGCAAGTGCTTTTTGTGCGACGAAAACCGACCGTTGGAGCAGCAATGGCTTGCCTGGGGTGAAGAATATAAGGTGCTGGTAAATCCTTATCCCATCTTTCCCAAGCATCTCACCATAGCATGCAGCCAACACACCGCACAAAGCATAATAGGCCGTATGCCCCACATGATGGCAATGGCTGATGCGATGGACGGCTACGAACTCTTCTACAACGGACCGCGATGTGGAGCCTCAGCGCCCGACCACATGCACTTTCAGGCAGGCAACAAAGGCTTTATGCCATGGCTCTCGGAACTGAATGGAGCCGATGAGCAACTTGTGGCGAGCACCGACCGAGCCCGGATGAGCATAGTGGACCACGAGCGAGCCGCCGTGGTGATAAGAGCCACCGACATAGCCGCCGGAGCTGCAATGTTTGATATGCTCATATCACGATTGCCCGTGCCGGCAGGAGAGAGCGAACCGATGCTCAATGTGCTTTGCGCAAAAAACGGAGATGAGTGGATAGTAAGCGCATTTCCACGCAAGCGACATCGTCCCTCGTGCTACGAAGCCCAAGGCGATGACAATATATTGATATCGCCCGCCTCAGTGGATATGGGAGGAGCGATGGCAATACCCCTCGAAAAAGATTTCGCGAAAATAGGGGCGCGAGAGATAAAGCAGATTTTCAGCGAGGTGTGCTACAGCTCGGATGAAATAGCAAAAATGATAAAAAGCGAATAAACTAAAAAATCGACATATATGGGAAACATTCCTCAAGTGAAAGTGGGAATAATGAGCGAACCACAATTGGAATTTGTGCTCAACGGCGACTATCGCGTGGCCTCAGCGGTGTATAGTGGCAAGCAAAGCGCAGTGTGTAGCGAAGGCAAAGTGCTTTGGAACGGCCAATTGCACGACGAATTGCTCTTTGAGCCGACCGACAGCGCTACCGGGTCGTTTACGCTTATCGGAGTTACCATAGGCGTGAATTTTCACTGGGAACGCAAGGAAGACCAATCGTTCAGCGGGTCGCTGAAGATAATAGTGGAGAACGGCAAACTCACGGCGGTGAACATACTCTCGGTAGAAGATTATCTGCTGAGCGTGATATCGTCGGAGATGAGCGCAACGGCATCGCTTGAGTTGCTTAAGGCACATGCGGTGATATCGCGCAGTTGGCTGCTCTCACAGATAGAGAAACGCAAGAAAATCGACGATAGCAACGAGACCTATAGTGCAATCGAAGAGAGCGAAGGCGAAGTGATACGCTGGTGGGACCGCGAAGACCATGTGAACTTCGATGTTTGCGCCGACGACCACTGTCAGCGCTATCAAGGCATAACCCGCGCATCAACCGAGACCGTGCGCCAAGCCATCGAAGCCACCTTCGGCAAGGTTTTGACCTACGACGGCGAATTGTGCGATGCTCGCTTCTCGAAATGTTGCGGCGGCGTGTATGAAGAGTTTGAAAATTGCTGGGAACCAAAGCATTATCCCTATCTTGTGGCAAAGCGCGACGACAAAGATGAGGATAACTTCCCCGACCTTACCAAGGAAGCCAATGCCGAGGAATGGATACTCACCAAGCCCAAGGCATTCTGCAATACCACCGATGCCCGCATACTCTCGCAAGTGCTCAACAACTACGACCAAGAGACCCACGACTTCTATCGCTGGCGCGTGGAATACACCCAGGATGAGCTGAGCAAACTCATCTACGAGCGCTCAGGTGTGGATTATGGTAAGATAAAGGACCTGCAGCCCGTGGCGCGCGGCACCAGCGGACGCCTGTATAAACTCAAGATAGTGGGCGACAAATATAGCCGCATCATAGGCAAGGAGTTGGACATACGCCGCACCTTGTCGCCGTCGCACCTCTACAGCTCGGCATTTATAGTGGAGCGCCACGACATCGACGCCGACGGATTCCCGCAGAAATTTGTGCTCAAGGGCGCAGGATGGGGCCATGGCGTGGGCTTGTGCCAGATAGGCGCAGCCGTAATGGGCGAGCAAGGCTATAACTACAAGGACATATTATTACACTATTTTATAAACGCAAATATTACAACACTTTATAATCATGAGTAACACAAATCAAAAAAATCCCTGGTGGTGGGTGCCAACTCTATATTTTGCAGAAGGCGTACCTTATTTCGTGGTAAATAATATATCGGTGATGATGTTCACCAAGATGGGCGTGCCCAACGGTGATATGTCGTTTTTCACCACATTGCTCTATTTCCCATGGTTCTTGAAAGGCTTGTGGGGCCCGATAGTAGACGTGGTAAAGACCAAGCGTTGGTGGATAGTGGGCATGCAAGTGCTTATGACAGCGCTGATGGTGATTCTGACCATCACATTGCCAAAACCTGATGTGGCAACCATAGCATCGGGAGCAACGCCTATCAGTATGTTCACACTCACGCTCGTGCTGTTTATCATTGCTGCATTTGCCTCGGCAACGCACGACATAGCCGCCGACGGCTATTATATGCTTGCTCACAGCCCGAGCAGCCAAGCCGCATTTATAGGCGTTCGCAGCACATTCTACCGCATAGCATCGGTGTTCGGACAGGGCGTATTGGTGGCAATAGCCGGTATAATAGAGACTCGCACCGACGATATACCTCTTTCGTGGCAAATTACGCTTGGAGTTAGCGCAGTGGTATTCTTCTTGATAACACTTTATCACATATTCGTGTTGCCACATTCGGCCGACGACAAGCCGCGCATCAGCGAAGGAGCATCGGCAACAGCCGGCATCACTGAATTTCTCAGATCGTTTGAATCGTTTATCACCAAGCCGGGTTGCTTGCTCGCGATAGCATTTATGCTACTCTATCGCTTGCCCGAAGGCTTCCTCATCAAGTTGTGTATGCCATTTCTCGTACATTCCACCGCAGAAGGCGGTCTTGGGTTATCGACCGAGACAGTGGGAATTGTGTATGGCACCATAGGCGTGGTGGCACTGCTTGGCGGCGGAATAGTGGGCGGCTTGTTTGCCTCGAAATTAGGTCTTAAGAAGTCGCTGTGGTGGATGGCAGCCGGAATGACATTGCCATGCCTCACCTTTGTGTACCTTGCAGTGGCACAGCCCACCAATCTGGTGATAATCACCACAGCATTGTGCATCGAGCAATTTGGCTACGGCTTCGGATTTACAGCCTATATGCTATATATGATGTATTTCTCGGAAGGCGAATTTAAAACATCGCACTATGCAATATGCACAGCCTTTATGGCGTTGAGTATGATGTTGCCGGGATTTGTGGCAGGTTACATACAAGAAGCCATAGGCTACGTCAACTTCTTCTGGATGGTGATGGCATGCTGCTTTGCAACATTGGTGGTAACCTACTTGGTAGACCGAAAGATTGACCCCGAATACGGCAAGAAATAATATTATTAAACAGATTAATCAATAGCAACAACAATATGAAAAAATATATTTTGACCCTTGCAATGGCTGTGGTAGCTATGGCGCTGAGCGCAATGGTGAAGCCCGGCATCGAGGTTCTGCGCGACGGCGGGTTTGCCCAACTCAAAGGCAAACGCGTGGGTTTGCTAACCAATCCCACCGGAGTGGACAACAAACTGAAATCGACCGTCGACATCCTCGCCGAGGCCGAAGGAGTGGAGTTGGTGGCGCTGTTTGCGCCCGAGCACGGAGTGCGCGGCGATGTGCATGCCGGCGATAAGGTCGACAACAGCGTAGACCCCGCTACAGGCGTGAAAGTATATTCGCTCTATGGCAAAAGCCATAAGCCAACAGCCGAAATGCTCAAGGACATAGACGTATTGATATATGATATTCAAGACAACGGCTGCCGATCCTACACTTTTATCAGTTCGATGGGCGTGTGTATGGAAGCATGTGCCGAAAACGGCAAGCAATTTATGGTGCTCGACCGCCCCAACCCCCTCGGAGGCAACAAAGTGGAAGGTTGCTTGGTGGAAGACGGCTTTTTCTCGTTTGTGAGCAAGTATCCCATACCATATCTCTACGGGCTCACCCCCGGCGAGTTGGCACAATATCTTAATAACGAAGGACTTCTCGGCAACGGCGTGAAATGCGACCTCACCGTGGTGCCAATGGAAGGCTGGCATCGCTATATGACATTCGAGCAAACCGGAATGCCATGGATATTGCCGTCGCCACATGTGCCGCAGGCGGCTCACTCATATTATTATGCCGCCACAGGCATAATAGGTGAGACCCCATATCTGCACATAGGCATAGGCTACACATTGCCGTTCCAGCTGTTCTGCCAAGAGTGGATTGATGCTCAGGCATTTACCAAGCGTATGAATGCCCTCGGCTTGAAAGGCGTGATATTCCGCCCCATCTATGTGAAGCCCTTCTACAGTGCGTGCCAGGGCAAGAATGTGCAAGGTGTGCAAGTGTATATCACCGATGCCGTTGACTGCGACCTCACATTGATACAATTCTACGCAATGGAAGTGCTTGCCGATATGTATCCCGACCATTTGGCGTTCGATGAAGCATTTAAGGCACGCTTCAATATGTTCGACAAAGTGTGCGGCACCGACAAGATACGCAAGATGATGTCGAAACGCTACAAAGTGGCCGATATTATCGACTATTGGAACAAAGATGCCGAGGCATTCCGCCTTGCTTCAAGCAAATATTATCTCTATCGATAATCTTCGCCTCTCAACCGAAACCAAAAGGCAAAAAGGTGGCACCACCCGAGTGCCGCCTCGATGCCTAAACCATACTTTTTATAATAAGAGTTTTTTACATAAATGGATGCAAAGTACAAACAATACTATGATAGGGTAGCCACCTACATACCCGCCGAGCGGCTCTATACCGACGATTTGCACTGCTTGGCGTGGGGAACAGATGCAGGATTCTACCGCCGCTTGCCTCAAATAGTGGTACGCTCGAAAGACGAAGACGAAGTGTCGCGTCTGCTCAAAGATGCGAGCGATATGCACTTGCCGGTAACCTTCAGAGCCGCCGGAACGAGTCTGTCGGGGCAAGCCATCACCGACTCGATACTCATCGTGGCGGGAAAGAATTGGGAAAACTATGAAGTGTCGGCCGATGCCGAGAGCATCAAGTTGCAGCCCGGCATCGTGGGACAGCGCGTGAATGAGATATTGGCTCCTTACGGCAAGATATTCAGTCCCGACCCCGCATCGAAGAAGTCGGCAATGGTGGGAGGCATAGTGATGAACAATGCTTCGGGCATGAATTGCGGCACGCACGCCAATAGCGACCGCGAACTGATAAGTGCCCGCCTGGTGCTTGCCGACGGCACGATTCTCGACACCGGCGATGCCGCAAGCCGCGAAGAATTTGCGCGTACGCATCCACAGTTTATAAAGAAAATCGAAGAATTGCGCGACAGAGTCATGGCAGATGAAGCACTCGCCAATCGCATTCGCCGCAAATACTCGATAAAGAACGTCACCGGGCTTAATATCTACCCGTTTGTGATGTATACCGACCCCTTTGATATAATTGCACACCTTTTGGTGGGTTCGGAGGGAACGCTTGCCTTCGGTAGCCAATTCACTATGAAAACCGGTCACCTCTACAAGCACTCGGCGAGCGCAATGCTCTACTTCTCGACCATGAAAGAAGCCTGCGATGCCGTAGTGGCAATGAAGCCCGGACCCGTGTTCAGCGCCGAGATACTCGACAAGAAATCGCTCTCCTCGGTCGACGACCCCACCGGCGAAGGCCTCACGGCAGTGCTTACCGAGACTAAAGCCGATACAAAAGAACAACTCGAAGCCAACATAGAGGCGATAAAGAAGCTGATAGAGCCCTTCAACCTATATGTGCCCGCCAATTTCACCGACAATCCCGCCGAATACTCCAAGTATTGGGCAATTCGCTCAGGCATCTTCCCCTCGGTGGGCGGAACCCGAAAACTCGGCACCACGGTGATAATAGAGGATATAGCATTCCACATCGAAGACCTCACCCAAGCCACCCAAGACCTCGAAGAGATGCTGTTGAAGCACGGCTATGACGATTCGTGCATCTATGGCCATGCCCTCGAAGGCAATTATCACTTCATCATAGCCCAATCGTTCGATACCGAGGCCGAGGTGAAGAAATATCAGAATCTGATGCTTGAGATAGAACGCCTCGTGGTGGATAAATACGACGGGTCGCTCAAGGCCGAGCACGGCACCGGTCGCAATATGGCACCATTTGTGAAGCACGAGTGGGGCGAGAAGGCTTACAACCTGATGAAGGAAGTGAAAGACCTGTTCGACCCCGACGGCATACTGAATCCGGGAGTGATATTTAACGACGACCCCGAATGCTACATCAAGGGATTCAAACCCCTGCCGCTGACCAATGATCATGTGAACAAGTGCATAGAATGTGGATTCTGCGAAGTGAACTGCATGAGTTGCGGCTTTACGTTATCGTCGCGCCAGCGCATAGTGGTGCAGCGCGAGATGTCGCGATTGCGCGCCACGGGCGAAGACCCCGAGCGACTGCGCCGCCTTGAAGAACAATTTAAATATTACGGCAACGAAACCTGCGCCGGTGACGGAATGTGCAGCACCTCGTGCCCGATGAAGATAAACGTGGGAGAAATGATTCACGACCTGCGTGCCGAAGCCCTTCCACAAGGCAGCATTGGTTATAAGGTGGGCGAATTTGTAGCCAACAACCTCGGAGCCACATTTGCCGCACTCAAGCCGTTGCTCACGGCAGCCGGAGTGGCACAGAGCATACTTGGCGATAAGGTGGTGCGCTCGGTGGGCAATGCCCTGCACAAGGCAGGCATGCCATTGTGGACCCCGTCGCTGCCTACGGCACACTATCGCCGCGACATCTATGTGAGCCCCAGCGACAAGAAGGTGGTATACTTCCCGAGTTGCTTGAACCAGACCATGGGTTACAGCAAGGCAGGCGGCAAGAAAGCCGACCTGGTGGATGTGGTAGTGGCATTTTTGCAAAAATCGGGATGGGAAGTGGTATTCCCCGAGAATATGCAC
This sequence comes from bacterium, assembly GCA_004563195.1. GTDB lineage: Bacteria > Bacteroidota > Bacteroidia > Bacteroidales > Muribaculaceae > SFTJ01. The sequence continues at coordinate 33,871 of SFTJ01000019.1, read as the reverse complement.
AATCTGTGCTGCGGCACAATATGGGAAAGCAAGGGAATGCTCGAAATAGCCGACCGCAAGACCTTGCAGCTCGAAGAAGCACTGCTGAAGGCATCGGAGGGAGGTAAATATCCGGTGGTGTGCGACCAAAGTCCGTGTCTGCATCGCATGCGCGAGAACATGAAGCGCGTGCATCCTATGGAGTTGATGGAATTTATACACGACTATGTGGCCGACGATCTCGATTTCCATCGCACCGATGAACCTATAGCCATACACCTCACATGCTCAACGCGCAAGATGGGCATTTCGGGCAAATTGCTGGCACTCGCCGAGCGCTGCTCGAGCCAAGTGCTTGTGCCGGAGGAAGTGGGCTGCTGTGGATTTGCCGGAGATAAGGGATTTTTTACACCCGAACTCAACGAATACGGGCTGCGCAAACTGCGTCCGCAAATAGAACGCGGCGGCATAAAGCGCGGCTTCTCCAATAGCCGCACTTGCGAGATAGGGTTGACCACCAATTCGGGCATACCATATCAATCGCTTGTGTATCTGATAGATGAATGTACAACACCTAAAAAAAGATAAAACCTGAATAATATGGGAGAACAGACAAAAAGCAGCCGACTACTGTCGCTCGACATAATACGAGGCATCACCATAGCCGGAATGATATTGGTAAACAATCCCGGTTCGTGGAGTTACATCTATGCCCCTTTGCGCCATGCCGAGTGGAACGGATTGACACCTACCGACTTGGTGTTTCCGTTCTTTATGTTCATAATGGGTGCGGCCACCTATTTCTCGCTGAAGAAATTTGATTTCCGCCTCACCAAGAAGTCGTTTGTGAAGATATTGCGACGCTCCATAGTGCTTTTCCTTATAGGATGGGCAATACAATGGTTCAGCCATTTCTGCTACACCCTGTCGGGTGGAGGCACTATATCCGAAGCAGTTAACAACCTCGAGAGTTTGCGCATACTCGGTGTGCTTCAGCGCTTGGGTATATGCTATTTTGTAACAGCCATCATAGCCGGTACGGTGAGCTTTAAGCGCATACCGTTGATAGTGGCGGCATTGCTGGTGGTCTACTCTCTGATGCTGCTTTTGGGCCACGGCTACGAAGTGTCGCTCGACAACATAATATATCGCATCGATAATGCGATACTCACGCCACAGCACATGTATCATGCCGGCAATTGGGCCGAAATATCCCAAGAACTCACTCTTACCCAAGGTTATGGGTCGCAAGAGATGTTGCGTCCGGCATTCGACCCCGAAGGCTTGTGCAGCACCATTCCTGCTATAGCCCATGTGCTGATAGGCTTGCTGTTCGGCAAAATGATAAGCACCATAAAGGACAATTACGAGCGTGTGCGTAATTTGCTTCTTGGCGGTGCGATAATGATGATGGTGGCATGGCTATTGAGCTACGCTATGCCGCTGAATAAGAACCTGTGGTCGCCCACCTATACACTGATGACCTGCGGCATGGCAGCAACACTGCTCGGCATCTTGATATGGGTAATCGACATAAAGGGGCATCACCGTTGGTGCCGATTCTTCGAATCGTTTGGTATCAATCCGCTGTTTATGTATCTCATGGGCAGCGTGGTGGGCATCCTTTTCGGTGTAATAAAGCTACCATGGTTCGGAGAGAATGTTTCAATCCATAACCTAATCTACAAAAACCTGTGGATGGGTATAGTGGGAGAGAACTGGGTGGAAATGGCATCGTGCTTGTATGCCATAACCACAGTTTGCATCGTGTGGTGCATCGGATACGTATTATACAAAAAGAAAATTTATATAAAGATATGATTTTAATTGCAGATTGTGGCAGTACCAAAACCGATTGGGTATTGCTAAACGGAAGTGAAAGAGTGGCACAAGTGTTCACCCAAGGAATGAATGCATTGTTGCTCAGTGAAGATCAAATGTCGGACATCATCGCCAAGGAATTGATGCCTCACATCTCGGCCGATGATGTAACCGAGGTGTATTACTATGGAGCAGGATGCATCAATGCCGAAATCAACAGTGCAGTGGAGCGCGCCATACGCCGCAATATGCCTAAGGCAGACACGGTGGAAATCAACACCGACCTTTTGGCAGCAGCTCGCGCATTGTGTGGCAACAAGCCCGGCATAGCATGTATTCTCGGCACCGGATCAAATTCGTGCTACTACGATGGTGAGAAGATAGTGGACAATGTGTCGCCACTTGGCTACATTCTCGGTGATGAGGGTAGTGGAGCAGTGTTGGGCAAGCGCCTTGTGGGCGATGTGCTCAAGCGCCAGTTGCCTGCACATCTCGAGGAAGAGTTCTACAAAACCTACAACCTCGACCGCGGCGCCATCATTCAGAAGGTGTATCGCGAACCCGGAGGCAACCGCTTCCTGGCATCGCTGTCGCCATTCTTGAGCAAGAATATCGAAGAGCCCGCCATACATCGCTTGGTGCTCAACGAATTTAAGGCATTCTTTGTGCGCAACGTGGAAAATTATGCCAACTATAAGGAATTGCCGGTAAACTTTGTGGGCTCGGTAGCGCTACACTATCGCCCAGTTCTCGAAGAAGCCGCATCGGCATTGTTTATCACCATAGGCACAGTTATTAAGAGCCCGATGCAGGGTCTTGTGAAGTATCACTCGAGATAAGCTACATCTCGCATAGCCCCACAGCAGGTGTACAAAAAACCATTGAAATAGAAACAGATTTTATTATTTTACATCAACATGGCATTCGAAAAAATTAGCGAAAAATCATCGTTGTACGACAATCTGGAGAAGAAGTCGACACATGAGATACTAACCGACATCAATCGAGAAGATCACAAGGTGGCTGATGCAGTGGAAGCGGCAATACCACAAATCGAAAAGCTCGTTGACGGTATAGTGGAACGCATGAAAAAAGGCGGCCGCATCTTCTATATGGGAGCCGGTACATCGGGACGATTGGGCGTACTCGATGCATCGGAGATTCCACCTACATTCGGTATGGACCCGTCGTGGGTGATAGGCATCATAGCCGGAGGCGACACAGCACTGCGCAATCCGGTGGAAAATGCCGAGGACGATACCGAGCAAGGCTGGAAGGACCTGCAGGGATTCGACATCACGCCTAACGATACCGTAATAGGTATAGCGGCATCGGGCACCACACCTTATGTGCTTGGCGCGCTCAAGGCAGCGCGAGCATTTGGCTGTCTCACTGCAGGCATATGCAGCAATCCCGAGGCACCTATCACCGAAGTGGCTGAAATAGGCATAGTGATGGTGGTGGGACCGGAATATGTAACCGGCAGCTCACGCATGAAGAGCGGCACGGGACAAAAACTCATCTGCAACATGATTACCACATCGGTGATGATAAAGATGGGCCGTGTGAAAGGCAACAAGATGGTGAATATGCAGCTGTCGAACGCAAAACTCGTGGACCGTGGTACCCGTATGGTGGTAGAAGAACTCGGTTTGCCTTACGAAGAGGCAAAACGCTTGCTTCTGCTTCACGGTCAGGTGAAAGCCGCCGTAGATGCCTATCGCGGAGCCAAGGGCGAATAACTCGATTCGATCCTAAAAAATAGATATTTCATACAAAGGCGTCATCTGCAGCGAAAATAGTAGCTGCGGGTGACGCTTGCCTTGTTTTGTGAGTGCAAAAGTAGCCCGATTATGTGAAAAAAAATGAATAATTGCCGATTTTTGGGTTATAATTTTGTGCAGTGGATATTAAGCAGTAATTTTACTTGTTAAATTGTAAATAAACGAAAAAATTAGATAATGAAGAAATTATTTCTATTAGCATTAATCGTGGCATGTATGCCCTGGAATAGTGTAAATGCACAAGAGAGCAATGAGGTGCAAGCACCCGCCACACTCTTTGCCTATCCTGTGGCCCCCGACACCATCAAGACATTTGAAAATCGTGTGAACTACATAGTGGATAATTTTTGGGGTAACTACGACCTGTCGAAACCGATAGCCGACTTGAACGCATTTAACGGCGCATTTCGCGATTATCTGGGATTTCTTCGCTACTGCCATCGCACTGTGGCAATCTCATCGGTACGCGATTTCCTCTTCAAGGCACAGACTAATAAGGCAAATTTCGAAAAGATAGCCATGCTCGCTGAGATGGGCTTGTACAATGTGGGCGCCGAATATTGGAGCGATGAGATTTACACCGAGTTTCTCAAGGCAGTGATAGGCAATAAGCAATTGAAGCAAGACGTGCGCAAGTATTATGCCAAGCAGATGGAGCGCATCAATCGCACGCAGCTCGGAGCCTCGCTCGCCAGTGTAACCTACACCGATGCCGATGGCAAGAAGGTGTCGATAGCCGACATCGAAGCCGACATGGTGATGATTTTCATTACACTCGACAGCGATGCCGACCAGTCGTTCCAGCGCGTGCGCCTGAGCACCGATGTAGCCATCAACTCGATTCTCGACAGCGGCAAGGTGAAACTGCTGTGCCTATCGCCCGAAAAATATAGCAAGGAATGGGCTCATAATGCCAAGGGCTATGCTCAAAACTGGCTTGTGGGAGCTTGCCCCGAACTCTCGGTCGAAGGCGACTACGATGTGCGCTACACACCGAGCTTCATTATCCTCGACAAGGATAAAAACATCATTCAGAAGAATGTGGACCTCGAAGCCATCAAAGCCACTTTTGGCGGTTGATGCCAGAGCGAAGCCAAAAAATCGAGCAAGACTTATTAGAAACAATCACACAAAACTATAACAACAACTCACAGAGACATGATGAAGATTGCAAAAAGCCTGTTTGTGTATTTGTCGACACACACCTACAGCAATTTGTCGCGACTTTTCCTACGCTTATTCATAGGCGTGATTTTGCTGCAATTGGGCGTTAATCAGATGGCTAATTTCGAGTCGTTCAGCAGTTTGCCCGGGCTATGTGGAATGGAAGGATGCACCACGGTGAGCGTGGTGATAGCAGTGGAGCTGATATGCTCTATGCTCATTATTCTCGGATTGCTTACCCGAGTGGCAATCATTCCGCTCATCATAATAATGGCAAGTGCCGTGGGTATGGCAATGAACGGTATGGCAACCGCTACAGGTGAGGTGTTTGGCTTGCAACCTATGATGCTGCCAATGCTGATATGCGGCATCTTGGTGTTTTTTGGCATTGCCGGTCCCGGAAAGATATCGCTCGACTACATCTTGGCTCGATATATAGTGAGCTACGACAGTAGTTCCACCGAGGAGGAAAAGACCCTCGAGGAAGCATAAAGCAAAGCCTCGGCATGGGGCGGTTTTTCAACAGAATAATTGACAGATTTACGATAAAAGGCAGAAGATGAGAATAGCAGTATTGATATCGGGCGGAGTGGACAGCGCCGTGGTGGTGCATAAGCTCAAGGAAGAGGGGCACGACCTACACTTGTTCTACATACGCATAGGTATGGATAACGGCGAGGGCGACTGCTCGGCTGAAGAAGACATAGAGATGTGCCAACTCATAGCGCACAAATATGGCTTGCCGCTCGAGGTGGTGTCGCTACATCAAGAATATTGGGATAACGTGATGGAATATGCCCTGCGCACAGTGCGTGCGGGCTTGACACCTAATCCCGATATGATGTGCAACAAGATGATAAAGTTTGGCTACTTTGAGCAACGCTGGGGGCATGAATTCGACATGACCGCCACCGGGCACTATGCATCGACCGACTTTGTCGACGGCACAAAATACCTTGCCACTGCGGTCGACCCCGTGAAAGACCAGACCGACTTTTTGGCACAGATATCCTATCAACAGCTTGAACACCTGATGTTCCCCTTGGGGAGTATGCCCAAAGCCGAGGTGCGCCGCATAGCCATCGAGGCTGGACTACCGAATGCCTATCGCAAGGATAGCCAGGGAATCTGCTTCTTGGGAAAAATCAACTATAACGATTTTATACGTCGCCATTTGGGTGAGCGCAAGGGCAATATCATAGAACTCGAGACCGGCAAGAAGATAGGCGAGCACAAAGGCTTTTGGTTTCACACCATAGGTCAGCGCAAAGGCTTGGGCTTGAGCGGAGGTCCGTGGTATGTGGTAAAGAAGAATCCTAAGGACAACGTGATATATGTGAGCAACGGCTACGACACCGAGAAGCAGTATGGTCGCATATTGCACCTCGATGAGATGCACTTCATCTCGGGCAATCCGTGGGAAGGAGTGACAGAGCCGGTGGAGATAATGTTTAAGAATCGCCATACACCCGATTTTATCAAGGCGCGATTTACCCGCCTGGGCGAGCGAGAATATGTAATAGAGTCGGAGCGCGATGTGCAAGGCATAGCGCCCGGACAGTTTGCCGTAATCTACGATGCCACAGGACATTTGTGCTACGGCAGCGGCGTGATAACAGGACAGAAAATAGATTAAGCGAAAGCTTGAGGAGGAAACTTTTATGGACGAAAGAGTGAAACTGAACGTGTTGGGCATCACCTATAGCCAAGTGCACAGCGGCGCTTATGCCTTGCTGCTTGCCGAGGAAGGCGGGTACTACCGCATACCGGTGGTGGTGGGCTCAGCCGAAGCGCAAGCCATAGCGATATGCTTGGAGAATATAGTGCCGCCGCGTCCACTTGCTCACGACCTTATGGCAAATATCAATAAGGCATTCGGCATAACACTCGACGAGGTGTTTATATATAAATTTCAGGAAGGCGTGTTCCTCTCGGAGATGCTGATGACTTGCGACGGTCGACAAGTGTCGCTCGACTCGCGCACCTCCGATGCCGTGGCAATGGCACTGCGCACCCATGCGCCCATCTACACCACCCGCGAGATACTCACCACGGCAGGCTTTAAGAGCAAAGAAAAGGGCGCAGTGGCAGAAGATGAGCCACAACCAGAAGTGAGCCTCGACCGCTATGCAGTGGAAGAGCTGCAGCGAATGCTCAAAAAATGCGTCGACCGCGAGGAATATGAGCGAGCCGCCGAGATACAAAAAGTGATACAAGCAAAACAGAATAATTAAGATAAAAAATAAATATCGTAAAAACCAACAGAAAAAGATGAAGAATATAAAGTTACAACTCATCGTGATGAACTTCCTGGAATTCGCAGTCTGGGGAGCATATCTTACTTGTATGGGCAATTATCTCGGCAAGGCCGGCATGGGAGCCGAAATAGCATGGTTTTATGCCATACAGGGTATCGTATCGATTTTTATGCCCACGATAATGGGAATCGTAGCCGACCGTTTTGTGCAGCCTCAGCGACTGCTGGGAATATGCCACTTGGTGGCAGGTGCAGCCATGATGGGATTGTGCTACATGGGTATGAGCACGGCTCAGCCCGATAAGGTGGCATTTATAGCCCTCTACACCCTCAGCGTGGCTTTCTATATGCCTACTTTGGCGTTATCTAACACCACCGCTTTCACCATCCTCAAGGAAAACGGAATGGACACCGTGAAGGATTTCCCGCCCATCAGAGTGTTTGGCACGGTGGGCTTTATTGCCACTATGTGGTTTGTAAACTGCGCAGTGCTCGATGGCAGTTCGTTCGGCTTTACATTGGCTGAAAATGTGAATAAGTTCCAATACACCTATATGCAATTCGGAGTATCGGGTGCGATAGGCGTGCTGCTGTTTGTCTACTGCTTGTTCTTGCCGGAATGCAAGTTGGTTGTGAGCCAGAAGAAGCAGTCGATAAGCCAAACATTGGGCTTGGATGCCTTTAAGTTGTTTAAGAATCGCCGTATGGCCATGTTCTTCATCTTCTCATGTCTGTTGGGAATGTCGTTGCAAGTAACCAACGGTTACGCCACACCATTCATCACCAGCTTTAAGGGCGTGGCAGAATATGCCGATTCGTTTGCCGCCAACAATGCCACATTGCTGATATCATTGTCGCAAGTGGCAGAGGCGCTGTGCATCTTGCTCATACCATTCTTCTTGAAGCGTTATGGCATAAAGGTGGTGATGCTCATAGCCATGTTTGCCTGGGTGGGCCGTTTCGGATTCTTCGGACTCGGCAATCCCGCATTCCCCGGCGTGATATTGTTCATCATGTCGTGCATAGTGTATGGCGTGGCATTCGACTTCTTCAATGTGTCGGGAGGCTTGTTTGTCGACAAAGAGTGCGACCCCAATGTGCGCGCATCGGCACAAGGCTTGTTTATGCTTATGACCAATGGCTTGGGCGCAACAATAGGAACGCTTATAGCAGGAGAGGTAATCAATCACTATTGCCAATGGAACGAAGCCGGCTACCTGGTAGGCGACTGGCAGAGTGCATGGTTTATCTTTGCCGCCTTTGCATTGGTAGTGGCAGTGGCATTTATGCTGTTGTTTAAGTCGAAAGAACCCGCTCAAGAGAAGTAAAAAAGCAGAATATTAATTAAAAGACGAGAAACAAAAGGAATATGCATCGGTTTTATGCCCCCGACATCGAAGAGACCCACACCCTTCCCGAGGTGGAAAGCGGGCACTGCGTGAGAGTGCTGCGCCTGAAAGAAGGCGATGCCATAGAGGTGGTCGACGGCAAAGGTAATTGCCACGAATGTCACATCACACTGGCGCATCACAAGCGTTGTGCGGTGGAGATAGATGCCACCCATCACAGCCTTCCGCACTGGGGAAGCCGCATAGTGGTGGCAATAGCACCCACCAAGAATCTCGACCGCATGGAGTGGATGGTGGAGAAGTGCACAGAGATGGGCATAGATGGCATCATACCGCTGCGATGCCGCTACAGCGAACGCAAGGAACTCAAGACCGAACGCTTGGAGAAGATATTGGTGTCGGCAATGAAACAGTCGCTCAAGAGCACATTGCCCCGGCTCGATGAAATGACGCCGATAAATGAGGTGATAGCAGCTCCTTTTGAAGGCAAAAAATATATAGCCTATTGCGATAAGAGCATACCGCGACGCGAATTTGCGCACGAATATTGCCCCGACCGCGATGCGCTGATAATGATAGGACCCGAGGGCGATTTTAGCCCCGAAGAGATAGAAAAAGCCCTTGCTGCGGGTTTTGTGCCTATATCGCTCGGCGATAGTAGGCTCCGCACCGAGACAGCGGCTGTGATGGCGTGCGCCATGTGCCACACCATAAAGCAATGCCGTCAAGATAAGAATGACGATTAACAAGAAAAATCAATAATAATCAAACATAAAGCATATATGAAAATTGTTTTAAAAATTATGCTTGCCATGATTGTGGCAGTGGTGTGTGCCGTAGCGGCAAATGCTCAAAACAGTGCTTCAATCAAGCAGCAAATCAACGAGGCTGTGCTTAAGGTGTATAACGAGGAACTCGATAAGAATCCCGACGATTATTTCACCCTTAACGGTCGTGCAAATCAGTATTTTCTCAATGGTGACTATCTTCGCGCCCTCGACGATATCGACCGCGCCATAAAATTGACCCCCGAGAAAGATACCGAAACTCGTTATGAGGAATTTATGCTACGCGCCAAGATTTATGATGCACGCGGTGACCAAGAGAAGCGCATAGCCGACCTGTATGAAGCCAATCGCATCGACCCTACGCGCATCAATTGCCTCGGACTCTTGGCAGAAGCCAATTACGGACTGCTTCGCTACGACGATGCCGAGCAATGCTACCAACGCATACTTCGCATACAGCCAAACAATTATGAGGCACTCGCCGGACTTGGCCGTATAGAAGTGCAACGGCAAAATTTCGGTAAGGCTGCCGAATATGTAGACCGCGCAGTGAAGCTTTATCAAGCCGAACCGATGGTCTATATCAATCGCGCCGAGGTGCTGATAATGATGGAGCAATACGAAGCCGCCGCACAGGACCTTATTTCGGCATTGAGCGTGGGCACCAACAATCAAGATGCCATCGAGGCTCTCACTGCCATGAGCGACGTGCAATACGACGCCGTGATAGCCGCTCTCAACAATTCTATCAGCAAGGCTCCGCGTAATGGCATGTTCTATTACCTTGCGGCGCAGATAGCTATGAGTCACAACCACTTTGCCGATGCTGAGTATTATCTCAATATCATCAACACCAACAAGCTATTTGAGTACCACGGCATATATAACGACCAGGCAAAGGCGCAGTATGCCCTCGGTCGCTACAACGATGCTCTCACTACCATAGGGGTGGCTATCAGAGCCGACGACAGCATTGCCGATTACTACGTTACCCGCGGCAAGATACAGCGAGCTATGACCCTCAACGAAGATGCAGAGCGCACATTGCGCTTCGCTACTACACTCGATGCCACTAATGCTGATGCCATTGTGGAGCAGGCTATCAACTATATAGCCGAAAATAAGAACGAAGAAGCCCTCTCGGCGCTTAATATGGCTATTGTGGATAACAGCGAATTGGCAGAGGCACTCATACTTCGTGCATGGCTTTATCGCTATCGACTGAAGAAGGAAGACTTGGCAAAACGCGACTATGCACACGTGCTGATGCTCAACGACGACATCACTTCGCTTCGCGGATTTGCGTTGCACGAACTTGCACGCGATGAGGAAGCCCTGGCATGGGCTGCCAAGATAGTGGAAGATGGCATTCTGCCCGGCGGTCAGGCTTATTATGTGGCTGCTGCAGTGTGCGCTGCCTGTGGCAACAAAGATAAGGCTTATACCTACCTCTCGAGCGCACTTGCCAACGGCTATGGCAACTATCACAACCTCACAAAAGCCGATCATCCTGTGGTGAATGTGGCATCGCTCAAGGGCGAAAAAATGGACGCACTGCTGAAGCAATACGAAAAGGCGTTTGTGGCAAAGCGCCTCACCGACAGCAAGGAGAAAGAATAAAACACTCAGTGTAACATAAAATAAGCATCCGCAATGCCTCTTGGAGATGCCAAGGCGCGTTGCGGATGCTTTTTTGCATATAAGTGAAGCAGCTCTGTAGGCTGCGTGCTGCTGTCACTCAAGATAAGTGAGATATTCGTCGTAGGAAATGTAGGTGCCGCCCATAGAGCGCAAGTGAGGCGTTTCAATCTGGCAATCGATGATGCAATTACCTATGCTTTGCAGCCAATGGGCGAGGAATATCAGAGCGAGTTTCGACCCATTGGGCACGAGCGAAAACATGCTTTCGCCTATGAAGCATCGGCCCATAGTGATGCCGTAGAGCCCACCCACGAGCTGCTCGTCGCGATACACCTCAATGCTCGAGGCGTAGCCCAATTTGTGAAGTAGGGTATATTGCTTAATCATTCTTTCGCCCAACCAAGCACCTTCTTCATCGATGCGATTGTTGCAAGTGCTACAATTGTGAATTACGCCCTCAAAATCGGCGTTTATCGAGAAAGTAAATTCATCACGGTTGAGAATGGTGCGCATGGAGTGCGAGATGTGAATCTTGTCGGGGAAAATCACAAAGCGCTCCATAGGGCAAAACCACAAAATGGGGCTATTGCGGAAAGCGAACCAAGGAAAAATGCCATGGCTGTAGGCGAGAATAAGGCGGTCGGTAGAGAGGTCGCCGCCAAAAGCAAAGCACCCGTCGGAATCGCCGTTGCGAGGGTCGGGGAACCATATTTCGTTGTCAAGTTCTACTAACATTGTCGTCGTTCGATGGGTTGGAAGTGATGATTAGTTCGCCGTCGGCTATGTCAGCCCATGCGTTGCCACCATTTTTGAGTTTACCAAAGAGAATTTCGCGCATGAGCTTCGACTTGAGCGAGTGGCTTATCACGCGGTCGAGTTCGCGGGCACCGTATTCGGGAGTGAAGCCCTTGTTGAGGAGCCATTCGCGGCATTGTGAGCTTATAGAGAGCGTGATTTTGTTGGGCTTCAGGCGCTCAGAGAGCTCCTTGATGCGTTTCTCGAGAATGAGTTCAGCCATGTGACGCGAGAGGTCGTTAAACACCACCACGCTGCTGAGACGATTGATAAACTCAGGTTTGAAAGTAGATTTCACCGCCTTAGCCATCACATCGCCGCGTCGCACGGTGGAGTTGAATCCCACAGCCGGTTTTCCGGCGTGTTGTGCGCCGGCATTGCTGGTCATGATAAGGATTACATGTCGGAAATCGGCTTTATTGCCGTGATTATCGGTGAGCGAAGCGTAGTCCATCACTTGCAGCAGTATGTTATAGATATCGGGGTGAGCCTTTTCGATTTCGTCGAGCAGCAGCACGCAATTGGGAGTGCGGCGTATGGCATCGGTGAGCAATCCGCCATCGTCGTAGCCCACATATCCGGCAGGCGAACCGATGAGCTTGGCCACGGTGTGTTTTTCGGCATATTCACTCATGTCGAAACGCACCAGATTCATGCCCATCTCGTGAGCGAGTACTCTTGCTACCTCGGTTTTACCCACGCCGGTGGGACCCACAAACAGCAGACTTGCCACGGGCTTATTCTCCTCAAGCAGCCCCGCACGCGACATCTGCACCGCCTCCACCACACTTTTCAGCGCCTCATCTTGGCCATAGATTTTGGTATTGATGCGCTCGTAGAGCGTGTCGAGGTGCTCGTCGTCGGCATTAGAGTCGGCGAGGTGTTCCACCTTGCACACCTTAGCGAGCACTTGCGAGATGCTGTTTTTGGTTACAGTCATTTGGTCGTCGGGGTAGAGTTCGAGATAAGCGCCGGCTTCGTCGATGAGGTCGATGGCTTTATCGGGCAGCGCGCGATTGTTGATATAGCGGGCGCTTGCCTTTACGGCATATTCTATGGCATCGTCGGTGTAGGTCACGCCATGAAACTTCTCAAATCTACTTTTCAATCCCCGGAGAATGTTAATAGCCTCGTCGACCGACGGCTCGGGGATGTCGATTTGCTGAAAATAGCGCGTGATGCTCGGCGAATTGGCAAGGCTGCGCTTAAAATCGGCAAATGTGGTGGAACCGATAAACTGAATCTCGCTGTTTTCGAAGTACGGTTTAAGCAGGTTGGCAGCATCTATATGGCTCTCGCCGGTGGCGCCGGTGCCCACTATGTTGTGTATGCCGTCGATATACACTATGGCATTGCCCTCCTTCAATATGCCATCCATCACTGCCTTCACGCGCTTTTCGAATTCGCCGCGATATTGAGTACCCGACACCAAACTGCTGAGGTCGAGCTGATATATCGTAGTTCCCAAGATTCGTTTGGGAGCCTTGTTGTGGCTTAGCATATCGGCAATGCCATATATTATGGCAGTTTTGCCCACGCCAGGGTCGCCTAAGTGCAGCGGATTGTTCTTCTCCTTGCGGCAAAGCACCTGCAGAGTGCGGGCTATCTCGGCTTCGCGTCCTATTAGCGGATTGTGCTTTTTGGGGTCGAACTGAATAACCTTCACATAGTTGCGCCACGAGATTTCTTCGCTTCCCGACAGCGAACTTTGCCCGTCTGATAGAGGAAACTCATATTCGTAGTTTTCGTATTCTTCGTCATCATCATCGTCGTCGATTGCTTCATTGTCAGAAACTATTTCGATAGGCGTGTCGATACATTCCGCATCACCAAATACGCGAATATAGTCGCTGTATAGCGATAGCTCATCATCCTCGTCGTCGAAGCTGTTGTTGAAGGCGCAAGAGCGTTTGAGCAACTTCAGGAAGAGATCTTCGTCGGAAGGGTTGGAGCTGTGCAAGGCTTGCGTGAGGGCATAGCAGGCATACATTTCGGGGTGATTGAAAATCACCTGAATGAGATGCGGCGCATCGAGGACCTCCTGTCCGGCAAGTTCTCGCATCTCCTTGCGAACCATGTCGAGATAGACCGATATGTGAAGTTCGAATTTTTCGCCTTTTGGCACAGTTTCGAGGTCATCAATATATATTTTCAGAGCATCGGTAATCGACTCGCTGCGTGCTCCATAGCGACGGAGCGCATCGGAGAAATAAGCGTTGGAGGCAATGCTAAACAACAGATGCTCCGGAGTGAGATATTCGTGACGCCACAAGGTGGCTAATGAGCAACACTCCGTAGTAGCAGCCAAAAGTATCGGTGATATTCTTATTTTGTTATCCATATACTATTCCTTTCCTTAAAATTAATCTTTTTCGGTGGTAAGTCGCAAAGGAAAACCACCTTCAGCAGCATATCTCTCTGTAGTTCGAATTTTAGATAAAGCAATGTCCAAAGTGTAGATGCCAACAATGGCGGCACCTTTGGTGTGAATCTCGAGCATCAGCTCCACGGCTACGTCGGGCTCTTTGCGAAATACCGTCTGAAGCACGAAAATCACAAACTCCATAGTGGTGACATCATCGTTGTGCATTATCACACGATACATATCGGGTGTGCGATATGAAATTCTGACATTTTCTTTAATCAAACTCTGCTGTTGAGCCATATTTGTTTCGAAATACTGATTTTTTTATGCTATTTCTGCAAAATTACATAGTTTCGGGCGGAATCAGAAGAAAGCAAAGAAGATTTTTTTAGTAAAACGAGACTGAAACCCGTGCGCAGATGGGAAAATTTTGACGTGAAAATAGAGCGAAATAGGGCGAAACATGGCGTTTTGGGGTCGAAAAACAAGAAAAAGCGCGAAAAATGCGATTTTTTTTGAAAAAAGTGCTGAAAAATTTTGCAGGAATAAAAAAAAGTTGTAACTTTGCAAACGCAAACGGGAAACAACCCAAGCGCAAGAGGGCGTTTAGCTCAGCTGGTTCAGAGCATCTGCCTTACAAGCAGAGGGTCGGCGGTTCGAATCCGTCAACGCCCACCACTGAAAATGAAGCACTTACGACATAGTCGTGAGTGCTTTTTGATTATATGCCGCGGAGAAAAATGGTGACTTGCGAATTTCTTGCGAGTCATTTTTTAGTTTTTTGCGGATTATTTCGGTGGAGTCGGACGTGTTGGGCAAGTCGGACGAATTTTGGAGCGGTGAAAAGATACGAAAGCGGGGGTTGCGCAGTGAAGTGCAACCCCCGCTATAGGTGATTATCGAGAAAAAGTGTCGATTACAAGTTAGGATTCATCTTGCTCCATTCGTCAACTGCAGGGATGATGCCGAGAGTGAAGAGTTCGTCGCGCATCTTGCAGAGGTGTTCGTACGAAGCCTTGAGAGCAGCCATTTCTTCTTCAGTACCTTCAGGAGCAGTGAAGTGAACACCGTCCTTATCGATAGTGGTAGGCATAGCCATCATCACGTTCTTGAAGCCGCACTTGTCGCAGTTAACGTAGCAACCTGCAGGCCAAGTGAAAGGTTCGCCACCCATAGCGCCTTCAATCATCTTCACAGCTTGGTAAGCAGGGCTCTGGAATGAAGAGCGACCGCGAAGCTTGATGATGTTAGAACCGCCTTGAATAGTCATGTGCTTGATTTCAGCCCAACGTTCAGCGCTGAGAGGGAGTTCAGAAAGAGGCACCGCCGTAGGTGTAAGCTTCGGTAACCTTATCTTGTTGAACGCCGAATTCCTTAGCCAATTGTTGTTGCAAACGAGTAGAGTCGAGAGCAGCAAGCGAAGTGAGCTGGTTAGGCTTCAAGCCAGAGTGGATAAGAGCGGTAAGAGCAGTAACGTCAGCAGGGTTGAAGATAACTACCACGTGCTTAACGTCGGGGCAATATTGCTTAATCTTGTCGCCGAAGTCAGCAGCGATTTGGCAGTTGCCCTTGAGGAGGTCTTCGCGAGTCATGCCTTCCTTGCGAGGAGCACCACCCGATGAGATGATGTACTTAGCGCCGGTGAATGCTTCAGCAGGGTCAACGGTGTAAGAGATGTTAGCACCGGGGAATGCGCAGTGGCACATTTCGTCGTACACGCCGTGAACGCCCGGTTCGTAGATATCATAAAGACAAATGTTTGGAGTAAGACCAAGCATAAGCACTGATTGAACCATGTTTGAGCCGATTGCTCCACCTGCGCCAACGATGACAAGTTTGTCGTCAGTCAAAAATTTTGCCATAATAGTTATAATTTTTAATAAATTAGATATTGAGTATATTTTTAGTTCTCCTAATTAATCTCTTGTTGTATCGTAGTGCAAATTTATAATTAATTAGTTTGAATGGCAAATTATTTTGGTGCAACTTAGTGTAAAGAAATGTAATTTTTTTTAATTTGATGAGCAGTGGTGTGGCAGATGGCTTGTGTGCTATTGTGTGAGCGGGGGATAATTAGTAATTTTGTGCGGATAATAAATATATAAGCTATGGAACAGGAGTTTGCCTCGTCGCTGCTTGAGAGTGCGGTGAGCGAGTTTTCGAAATTGCCGGGCATAGGGCGTAAGACCGCTTTGCGCTTGGTGTTGCACTTATTGCGTCAAAACGAGCAGGTGGCGGTGAACTTTGGTGAGGCTATCATTCGCTTGCGCAAGGAGATACGTTATTGTCGGCTTTGCCACAACATCTCGGAGCACGAGGTTTGCCCTATATGCGCCAATCCCGCTCGCGATGCTTCGATAATATGTGTGGTGGAGAATGTGAAAGATGTGATGAGCATTGAGAATACGCATCAGCACCACGGAGTGTATCATGTGTTGGGAGGGCTTATTTCGCCTATGGACGGCATAGGGCCTCAAGATATAGAAATAGATTCGCTGGTGGAGCGAGTGCGAGCCGGTGGAGTGAGCGAGGTGATATTGGCGCTGAGTGCCACTATGGAAGGCGATACCACCAATTTCTATATATTCCGTCGCTTGGCAGAATTTGATGTGAAGATAACCATGCTTGCGCGCGGTGTGAGCGTGGGTAATGAGATAGAATATACCGACGAATTGACGCTTGGACGTTCGATACTTAATCGCACGCTGTTCAGCGATTCGTTCAGCAAAGATTGATAACCGATAGCAACAACTACTATGGCAGATAATTTTTTAGAAAGGCAGTATGCCGAATATCTTGAGAAGAAAGCCGCGCGCGAGAAAGCCAAAAAACTCGCCTGGCAGAAGCAGCTGCGGGCATATAAAGCAAAATTAGCCGCCGAAAAAGCCGCCAAAGAACAAGTGAAGGAGGAAGAATAACTGGTTTTTGGCACCTGTGAGATAATAATAACGGTAAGAGATGTGCACCATGCGCGGATAAATAGGCTGCGGTGGTGCACATCTCTTTTATGTGTGATGCAAAAGTGTTTTGCCGGTGAGAGTTAGAAGCGGGCTGAGAGGCGGACGTTGATTTGACGGCGGGTGAGGTAGTTTGGGACGGCGTATTGTATGTTGTTGACGTCGGTAACCCAATAGTAGCTGCTCACATTAGAGATGTCGAGGAGGTTGAAAACGTCGATTCCTATCCAAGCTTCTTTGAAGTGGCGCAGGAATGGGCTTTTTTCGCGTTCGGCAGGGCTTACGAGTTGGTAAGACAGCCCTATGTCGACGCGTTTGTAAGCCGGCATGCGGAAGTAGCCTTGGTTGCGAGTGCTGTGCGGGGCAGTGGTGGGCAAGCCATCTGATAATATGCCCTTGAGCGAGAATTTCAGGCGAGGGATTTTGGGAAAATAGTCGGTGAAGAAGAGGCCGATGCTGTAGCGTTGGTCGGTGGGTCGCGGCACTTTCACTCCGTCGATGTCCTCTTGCGTTTTCATGAGCGAGAAACTAATCCAAGAGTCGGACCCTTCGACGAATTGACCGAAGAATTTCATATCCAAACCGGCTACATAGCCCTTTGAAGCATTGATGCCGCTATACACCACTTTGAGGTTCTCCACTTCGTAGGGGATGAGGTTGGAGAGATTTTTATAGTAGATTTCGGCAGTGAATTTGAAAGGGCGATTGATGGCGCGGAAAGTGTAGTCGCCACCGGCGATGACCTGGAAACTGCGTTGCGACTTGATATCGCGATTGAGCGCGATAACCGAGTTGCCCTCGGCATCGGTGGTGGCGTAGCGATATTCCTTGTAGAACGGAGCCTGGTAGTATAATCCCGTGGCGAGGCGCATCGAGAAACGCTCGTTGCCTGCAGGCACAAAACCCACGCTTGCGCGAGGCGAAACCAGCAGTTCTTTGTTGAAATCCCAGTAGGAGAGGCGCACGCCGCCGTTGATGGAGATAAATCCGGCTGCGGAATTGATTTTATAGGTGTCCTGAAGGAAAGCTCCGATGCGCGTGCTGCCGAAATCGTGCTTCGACGACTGATTGAAAATCACATTCACCTCGTTGGGCAAGTGCGGGAGCGAATATCCGGCAGAGTCGCGCCATTCCCATTGGCGAGAATTTTCGAAGATGTTCTCGCGGTGCATGCCCACACCGTAGGCAATAGAGTTGCCGGCGATGCGACTTTCGCCCTTGAGCGAAAGCGAAAGCACGCTTGCTTTGAGACGGTTACGTTCGTGTTCGTGATATTTGCCCACACCGAGTTCGCCGCCCACGGTAGCACCCGAGCCGTCGGTACCACCGGCTTGATCGAGCCAATACTCGCCGTGGATGTCGTAGCTGACGAGTTCGTTGGTCTGATAGCCCGAAGCCAAGAGCGAGAACGAGTGGTTATCATTAGGATTGAAGCCGAGCGAAAGTGCTCCGAAGAAAGTCTCGAAACGGTCCTTTTCGAAGCCATCGAAATAGACCTTGAACGACTTGGCATCGGAACTTGTGCCGAAACTCGTTTCGCGCGATTCCGGGGTGAATCGATAGTTGTTGATGGCAATATTGCCCAAGAACGAAATTTTCCACTTTTTGCTTGGGGCAAAGTTGATGAAAGTCTGATAATCGAAGTATTTAGGGTCGTATTCGCCCTTGCTTTCGAGCGAACCCAGCAGACCCGAGTTTCGCTTGAAACGGAAACCGTGAAGCTGACTGAACTTTTTGCTGCTCTGACCCACCGAGAGACTTCCTCCCTGCAGACTGAGCGCCGCAGATGCCTCGAAAGCTTCGGGTTCGCGATAGGCAATATCGAGCACCGACGACATTTTGTCGCCATATTCGGCGGCAAAACCGCCGGTAGAGAATTTCACCGAGCCCACCAAGTCGGGGTTGATGATGCTAAGGCCTTCCTGCTGACCATTGCTGATGAGTTGCGGGCGATAAATCTCTATTCCGTTGATGTAGACACTGTTTTCGTCGTAAGAACCGCCACGAACCATGTATTGCGAACTCATTTCGTTTTTCGAACTGACGCCCGCCATAGTGGTGAGCACCGACTCGATGCTGCCGCCCGAGGCATCGGGAGTGATGCGACTTGTGGAGGCATCGATGGTTTGCATTTGGCTCGTTTGGCGGCGTATTTCGGTTACTTGCAAGTCGCCGAGCACATTTTGCTTCTCGTAGAGTTTGGCATTGATGGTGAGATTGCCGGTGGGTTTGATGTATCGGCGCTTCACCTCCTCGTAGCCAATGCAAGAGAAGATAACCATGAGCGTGTCGGTGTCGGCCACCGAGAGTTCGTATTCACCCTTATCGTTGGTGGCAGTGCCCAATGCAGTGCCTTGAATGCGCACGGTGGCAAACTCGATGGGGTTGTTGGTCTCATCGGTAACCTTGCCCGAAATCTTTATTTTGGCGTTAACCGGCAGGGCCACAGCTATAGCCATAGCCAAAACTATGATGTATGTCTTAATTCTGTAGTACATTCTTGAAAAATATTGCTCAAAAATAATAGTGGCGATAATTACATAAATAACGAGAAAAGAGGGTGGTAAATTATGTAATGAGTCAATAAAATGACGCGAGTGCTTAAGCATAGAGCGGCATAGTTGCGAAATTCGGCAATAATTTGTTAACTTTGCTGAAGATAAATATATTTCGAAACCATAAAAAACTGCAATAAATGGAAAATAAATTTCACGAAATGCTGTTCAAGCGCCACAGCATAAGAAAATACACCGACCAACCGTTGAGCGGCGAGCAAGTGCAAACGCTGCTTGAGTCGGCATTATTGGCACCGACATCTAAGAGCACCCGCGCGTGGGAATTTGTGGTGGTAGAGGACCGCGAGATGCTTGCGCGCCTTGCCGAGTGTAAGCCCTTTGGGGCAGCCCCCATAGCCAAGTGCGTGCTTGCCATAGTGGTGTGCGGCGACCCCGGCAAGAGCGATGTGTGGGTGGAAGACTGCTCGGTGGCAGCCACCTATATTCAGCTTACAGCCGAGACGATGGGTTTGGGCAGTTGCTGGGTGCAGATAAGAGGCCGATTTGACAAGGATAACAACGATGCCGCCGACCTGGTGCGTATGTTGCTCGACATCCCCGGCGAACAGCAAGTGGAATGCATCATCACACTCGGACATAAAGACGAAGAACGCCGCCCTGTAGACCCCGACAAATTGCTGTGGGAAAAGGTGCATATAGGTAAGTTTTAAGCTTAAAACAGGCAAAAACAGCGATGAGTTCGATAGATTACGACCTGAAAAAGATACGGGGTCTGGTGTTTGATGTAGACGGAGTGCTGTCGCCGGCAGTGATACCGATGTATCCCACGGGCGAACCGATGCGAATGGTTAACATCAAGGACGGCTATGCACTGCAATTGGCGGTGAAACACGGCTACAAGATAGCCATACTCACCGGAGGCAATACCAAGGCGGTAGATGTGCGCTTCAGAGGCCTCGGAATAACCGATGTTTTTTTAGGAGCTTCGATAAAACTACCCATTATGCAACAATGGATGCGCGACAATGGTTTGAAGCCCGACGAAGTGGTGTATGCCGGCGACGATATCCCCGACCTGCATTGCATGGCCGAGGTGGGATTGCCCGTGGCGCCTGCCGATGCCGCAGCCGAAGTGAAAGCAGTGGCAAAGTATATTACGCAGTGTATAGGTGGCCATGGTGTGGCTCGCGATGTGCTCGAGCAAGTGATGAAAGCGCAGGGCCAATGGCTCGATGAGAAACATGCCTTCGGGTGGTGAAAATGATGAAAAAACAGCGATGAAACCGTTAGAAAATCTTTCGAAATACAGAGTAATACTTGGCAGCAACTCGCCGCGACGCCGCGAACTGCTTGCCGACCTGGGTGTGCAATTTGAAGTGATGGTGCTCAAGGGTATAGATGAGAGTTATCCGCACGATTTGCCCACCGAGATGATATCGCAATATATCTCCGACCGCAAGGCCGATGCCTACAAAGATATAATTCGAGACAATGAATTGGTAATAACGAGCGACACGATAGTGGTGCTCGACGGCAAGGTGTATGGCAAACCGAGTGATGAAACCGATGCCCGGCGAATGCTCGGCGAACTCTCGGGAAGGGTGCATCAAGTGATAACCGGTGTCACCATCAGCACCCGCGAGCGTCGCAGCTCGTTTCATGTGGTGAGTGATGTGGAGTTTGCCTGCTTGAGCAGCGATGAAATAGATTACTATGTGAGCAACTATCGACCGCTCGACAAGGCAGGCGCCTATGGCATACAAGAGTGGATAGGGTCGATAGGTGTGCGCAACATCAGCGGCAGCTTCTATAATGTGATAGGACTGCCCGTGCAGCGGCTTTATGCCGAACTGAAAACCTATTAGAGCGGGTTAGCTTCTTCGACAGACAGATAAGCGCAGTAGCGCGAATCGGGATAAACGGGTGCCATGAGTATGGTGCCCTTTTTTATGCGTTTCGAGCCGCCGAAATGCTCGAAAACAGGCGGATTTTTCGCGATTTTTTGCTTCATCAGGGCGGCAATGTCGACCGGAGCCTTGTGGTATTCGCAGTGATAGTGACCTATGGAATCGGGGTGCACAAAGCGATTGCCCACCACACTTGTGAGTACGCCCATGGTGGTGCGGAGGTTCATCTCCACGCAAGGATTGATGCCAATTGACCTGTCGGGACGACGATATAGTAGCATATCGATGCCCAAATATCCATCGTAGCACCCCGCCACCATAGAGGTTAAAATCTCCTCAAGAGCGAGGCGAACCGATTCGATTTCATCGCATTTTTCGCCCATCGATTGGCAAATTATTCGATGAAGTCGGCTTTCGCTTGCGGCGATGCCCGTGTCGAAAGCATTGTGCTGATTGTTGTAGTAAACGCTGTATCCCACAAAGTGCGCTTTGCCTTGCGAGCAGCGAAATTCCATGGCAAAGTCGAGCGTTTTGTCGAACGGCAACTCGGCAATTACCGAGCCTTGGCGTTGCAGAATGCCCCGAGCCCAATAGTCGAATGTGAGATTATCAACGTCGGTGGGGCGGAAAATGCCTTTGCCACTGCTCGACCACGGCGCTTTGAGGAAACAACGATAGTGGCGGCGGGCAAATTGAGCGATGTCGTCGAGGCGAGTGAACTCCACGGGTGGCGTGCAGAACTCCCTGCCGCAAATCTCGGTGATGGCACGATGAATAGCCACACTCGAGCGACGGTGCGACAACATGCGCCACTGCTCAATAGCGGCAGGCGATGGCAGTTGGTCGGCAGGCACACAGCATGCCAAAATCTGATTGCGCAGCGAGGCGTTCCATCCCCACGGACGATAGGTGAAAACGTGGTTTTGCAGGTGATTTTTATCGATTAAATCGACCTTGATGCCGAAAACCGAGTGCAAATGCTCAGCCCAAGTGGCATCGAGGTCGCGGCACTGAGTGAGCACCACATCGCCCGGCTCAGCCCACCAAGCAGGCAACATCTGCAAGTCGCGACACAGCTGCGCCGCCAGCGGCGGAGATGTGTAGTAGTCAAGACCGCTTGCCAGCGCCAAATCGTTGTCGGGGTTAAATAAGTGTAGCTGCTTCATGAGCGCAAAATTACAAAAAAATGAGTTGAACGGCAAAAAAGAGCCGATCAACTCACTTTTTACTCTGCTAAGAGAGTTATCTGTGTGAAACCTATAATCATTGTTTAGTCTTAACCAACACCACGCTTATGGCACCAGCCACGAGGAGCACGCCGGCTATCACGAGCATAAGCGGCTGCGAGCTTCCCACCAAGTGGAGCACAAATCCACCGCTAACGGCAGCAATAATCTGAGGTATGCAGATGGTGCAGTTGAACAAACCGAGGTAAGCACCCATGTTACCACCCGTTAGAGAATTGGTGAGGAGAGTGAACGGCAAAGCAAGCATAGCCGCCCAAGCGCAACCGATGAGTGCGAACGAGAAGAAGAGCCAATCCTGGTCGTGAATGAAAATAGTGCTGATGAAACCGACAGCGCCGAGCAGCAAACTAACCACATACGACATCTTGAGCGAGCGGAAATACGGGATAACCACAGCCCAGACAACCGAGCCAACAGCCTGCACGGCGAAGATCACGCCCACCCAGTTTTTCGCCACATCGGAAGCGGTTTCACCGACCGGAACTTCCCAATGCACATTGGTAGTTATGGCGCCGTGAGTGTAGGTCCACATGAAAAGGAAAGCCGCCCAGCAGAAGAATTGCACCAATCCCACAGTCCAAAAAGCCGACGGAGCCTTGATGAGCAATTGAATTATGCTTTCGCCCTTTTCATCCGATTTTTTCTCGGTGATACCGTGATATTCGGCATATTCGGCAGGAGGATATTCCTTAATCTTGAGAGTGGTGTAAATCACGCAGAGAATCAAGATAGCCGAACCAGCATAGAAGCTGAAGATAACCGAATCGCTGACCATGCCGGCAGGAGCAGTATTCTTGACGCCGATGTAGGTGAGCACATAAGGGAATAGATATCCTACGAGCGAGCCGGCGTTGCAGAGGAGCGACTGGATGCTATAGGCTTGAGCCTTTTGTTTCTCGTTGACCATGTCGCCCACCATCATCTTGAAGGGCTGCATGGCAATGTTGATGCTTGTGTCGAGGAACATAAGGGAGAACAAACCGAAAAGCATAGTTCCCGATAGTCCCCAAAGTACGACTTGAGTGGTGAGGCCAAGGCTGCCGGCATTAGGCAAGAGGCACATCACAGCCACGGCGATAACGGCACCAACGAAGAGATATGGTATGCGGCGACCGAAACGAGTCCATGTTTTGTCGGAAAGAGTGCCGATGATGGGTTGCACAATCATACCCATAAGAGGCGGAAGAATCCAGAAAAAGCTAAGTGTGTGAGGATCGGCACCGAGAGCAGTGAAAATGCTGCTGATGTTGGCGCTCTGCAAGGCGTAGGCAATCTGCACGCCGAAGAATCCGAAACTTATGTTCCAGAGATTCCAAAACGATTTATCAGGTATTTGTTTCATTTTATAAAACGGTATTTAGTTTGTTATTTATCTCTCAGAAGGGCATCGGTGGGTGTAGACTACAGCAGCGTGATTGGGGTGTAAACCTGATGACTTTATATAGTGGCACAACATAACATCGATAGCCCGTATTGAAAGCCAATACGGGTGCAAAGAAAAGAAAAATTTTTTGAAAAGAGCAACAAACGTGCAAGCTTTTTGCTTAAATCAACATTCCATAAGCAGTGCGGCAAATGTTTCCTTGTCGTGAATCGACTTGTTGGTGATGCGGCTGCGGTAGTTGTAAATGGTTGCAAGAGAGTAGTTTAGGAAGTGGGCAATCTTGTTGCTATCGTTAATGCCGAGGCGAATGAGAGCAAAAATGCGCATTTCGGTAGTGAGCGAGCAGTCCGATTTTGGGTAAACTCGTTCCTCCTCCTTGAGCAGATTGTTGAAATTCTCCACGAAATTGGGGTGAATGTCGAGAAACGCCTTATCGAAGTCTTGATAGAAGCGCTGTTGCTCGTCGGATACATGCGTGTGGTCCTTGAGTTGACGCATAAGTGCGTCGAGCTGATTGTTTTTAGCGAGTTTGAGCAAGCTGTGGCGATAGTTTTCGAGAGCATCGAGGTAAGAACGGCAACGCTCGAGGAAACGAGCAATGTATTCCTCCTTAATTCGGTCGGTTTTGATAAGATTTTTGTTAGCTGCATTGAGTTCGTCATTTACACGCGTGAGGTCGTTGTTGGCGTCGGCGAGTTTCTGGCGGGTGAGGCTGAGTTTTTTGTTCTGTTTAAGCATAAAGAACAGACCGGCGAGGAGCACCAGCACCAAAGCCACCAGAATGGCGGTGAAAAAGAGCACGCCTTTGCGATTTTCGAGTTCCTTCTGCTTGTAAGCCTTGTCGATGATGGGGAAAATATTCGACACCTCCATAGTGCGGAGTTTGGCTTCGCAGAAATTGGCATCGTCCATCGAGCGGATGAGGTATTTATAAGCGCGGTCGATATCGCCGTTTTTATAAAGGATATTGGCGAGAGTTGGGAGCGCCAAATATTCGGTCACGCCCGAGCGAAGGTCGCTGATAGAAGTAAGAATCAAGTAGTAGGTTTGACTTTTGGTGTCGCCGAGAATGCGATAAGCTTCGGCGAGGTTGAAATAGAGATAAATACGTTCCTCGTGCTGCGAATCAGCCAAATTGTCGAGCAAGAGTTTGATGGCTTCATCGGGTTCGTTGTTGACAATCAGTTTGTCGGCGAGAGCAATATCGTGCGCAATTTTGTCGGTTTCGGTGGCGATAATAGAGTCGCGAAAGGTATTGGTGAGAGTAACATATTTACCATAGCTGGGTGTTTCGTGAGCAAAATCAGCCATCCATCCGTAGACCGAACGCAGCGTCTGATAGTAGAACAAGCGGTTTTCGTGCGATAGTGAGGCTGAATTGATGTTTTTGAGCAACTGTTCGGCATCGTTGTAAAGTCCCATAATTCCCATAATCTCTCCATTAGATATGGCGAGATAATGTCGAAGATTATCGTCGGAGTCGGCTTCGGGCACGCTGCTCAGTCGTCGAAGGGTGTTGACAGCCGAGTCGCATTGAAGGCGGCTGTGAATGGCATAGGCTTCCTTATAGAGATTGATGCGCTCAGAGCCCTTGCGGCGCGCGGCAAGTTTAACGAGGCTGTCGGCTTGAAGAGCGCGTATGTGCTGATATTTGTCTCCCTCGTCGATTACTTCATCGAGTTCGACAAGCAATCGGGCTATTTCATTATCGTTGATAACTTCAGCGTTTATCGTTATTGAGAAAATAGTGAAAACAAATATTGCGATTAGTTTCAGATGGTTCATGTTAATCAAAATAATTAATATGCTTGTGTTTTTTGGGTTAGTCAAAGTTATTACTTTTTTTTGATAATAGCAAGTTTGGGAAGCATATATGTTTTGAAATCGTTTATATTTTTGTTGTGATTCTGTAGTGATAATATGCTGAATTATAGCGCTGTATGATGTGATAAAGTTTGTATTTTTGCTTTGTGCTTTTTTATTTTGGTATTATATATGATAATTTTGCAAAGAGAAAAACGCAAAATAACATAAACTTAAAAGTCAAACGGAAATGAACAAATCGATTTACATAGCAATAGCAATAATCAGTGTGTTGCTGAGCAGCTTGCAACTGAGCGCAAAGAGCGCAAAGCAAGTGGCAGTGAAGCACGTACATCCCGAGTTTTGGTGGTCGGGAATGAAGAACAGCCAACTGCAAGTGTTGGTGCACGGCGACCAACTTGGCATTTATGATGTGACACTCGAGGGAGCAAGTGATGTGGAATTGACAAAGGTCATTAAGCCGGAGAATAAGAATTATGTGATTTTATATCTCGGACTTGAAAAAGCCCAACCACAGACCTTCAATATCGTTCTGAAGAACGGAAAGAAGACTGTGAAGAAGATAGCCTACGAGTTGAAGCAACGCGACGGACGCAAATTTCGTTCGTTCGATTCGAGCGATGTGGTTTACCTATTGATGCCCGACCGTTTTGCCAACGGCAATAAGGCAAACGATGTGGTGGCAGGGTATAAGGAAAGCGAGTGCGACCCTACAGGAAAGCGCACCCGTCATGGCGGCGACTTGGCAGGAATGGAGCAGCATCTCGACTATCTCGCCGACTTGGGAGTGACAGCCATCTGGACCACACCAATTCTCGAGAACGATATGCCAAAGGAGTCGTTCCACGGATATGCCATCACCAATTATTACCTCACCGACCCGCGTTATGGCACAATGGAGGAAACCAAGCAGTTTATCGAAGCTGCTCACAGCAAAGGAATTAAGTATATTCTCGATATGGTGTTTAACCACTGCGGTAGCGAGAACTTCCTCTTTGCCGACCGTCCTGCCGACGATTGGTTTCACCACAACAGCCAATTCGTGCCCACAGCATATCGCACCACAGAGGCAAGCAGCCCGTATGCAACGAAATACGGCAACGGCAACACCACCGACGGATGGTTTGTGCAGACAATGCCCGACTTGAACCAGCAGAACCCCTTGGTGATGGACTACTTGGTGCAAGCAAGTATATGGTGGATAGAATATATGCACATCGATGGTATACGCCAGGATACCTATCCATATAACGACTTCGATCAGATGGCACGATGGTGCCAAGCACTCGAGGAAGAGTATCCCGGATTTAACGTGGTGGGAGAGACCTGGATAAACAACATAGTGGGATGCGCCTACTGGCAGAAGGACTGCGTGCTATCGAAGAAAAATTCCTACCTGCCATCGGTAATGGATTTCCCGTTCATGTATATACTGAACTATTTTGCCGATGAAGAGACCAACGATTGGGACAAGGGTTTGGCACGTGTGTATGAGCACCTTACACAAGATATGGTGTATGCCAATCCGAATAATGTGATGATAATGCTCGGCAACCACGATACAAGCCGATTTACGCGCACCGATGAACTTCAGGGCAATGTAGATCGTTATAAACAAGCATTCACACTCTTGTCGACCATGCGAGGCATACCTCAGCTATATTATGGCGACGAAGTGGGCATGGTGGGAAATACGAGCGATGGCGACTGGGCAGTGCGCCGCAATTTCCCGGGTTTTTCGGCCGAGGACAGCAACAATGCGTTTACAGAAGCCGGCCGCACTGCATTGCAGAAGCAATATCACGACTTCACCCGCACAATGCTGCAGTGGCGCAAAGGCTCGAAGGCAGTGGCTTATGGCAGCACACAGCAATATGCGGTGAAAAACGGAGTATACGTATACTCGCGACGCTATAACGACGAAGTGGTGACTGTGATAATGAACGGAAATGCGCAGGAAACTACTGTAGAGTCGTTCACTGATATCTATAATGAGGTTCTACCGGCACACAGCGCCTATGATGTAATCACAGGCAAGCAGGTGGAAATAAGCGCAAACATGACACTTGCCCCTCGACAGATATTGGTACTTGATTTCAGTAAATAAAATAGGTTAGTTTTTTGGGTTTGGAATGTGATTTTTTAAGGTAAATAGTTAGATTGTAAGGTATTGAATAGTTAGTGAAGACAATTATTTATGATTGCAAATAGTAAAATGTACTATTAGTTTTGGTTATTAAGAAAAAATGTCTTTTCGGGAAAGCATAGCTGTGAAGCTGTGCTTTTCTGTTGATATATGGTGAGAATATGAGATGTATTTCCGAGCCCGGAGAGATGGATGGAGAATAGTGGAATTCGGCATGCTAAGGAGGCTGCCGACGCCGAGTGCCGGGGGTGGATAAAAGAAGCAAATCGTGGGACTTGCGCAATGCGCGATAATGCCCTACAGAGGGTTTAGAGCGGGGGTGGGGTGTTATTATTGTTTTATATTTTTATAGTCATAGTGTAGTGGTCAAAGTGCAGAAAATCAATGAGATAACTGTTATAAAATGCTTATATTTATTTATATTTTTTTTAGTGGGCGCTAAAAATTGCAAATAGTGGTGTAAATTTGTATTTGTGTTATTGTGAACAGCAGAATGACGATGCGAAATAGCGCAAACACTGTCGACACAAAAGATACGCAATACACAAAAAGGAAACATATACAAAACTAAACTTAAAACAAGACTTACAGATGAGATTGACATTAACGGCAATTGGCGCATTTGCGGCAATGTTGATGCAAGCGGCAACAATCAGTTCGCCGAGTGGATGCGTTAAACTGAATTTCAGTGTAGATGCCTCGGGCCGACCCACTTATGAAATGGAGTATGCGGGTCGACAGATAATAGCCCCCAGCCGACTTGGCTTTCAATTAAAGAAGGATGCCCCCGGCAAGGCTACCGATTTTGAGTTTTCAAATTTCACAGCAAGTGAAGAAGAGAAAATCAATCAGAAAGCAAATCTTTACTCAGGTTTTTCGATAATCGACACCAAGACCGACAGCCACGACGAAGTGTGGGCACCGGTTTGGGGCGAAGAGAGCCAAATACGCAATAATTATAATGAGATGGCAGTGACCCTGCTGCAGCAAGTGACCAATCGCAAGGTGGTGATTCGCTTCAGAGTGTTTGACGACGGAATGGGTTTCAGATATGAATTTCCGGAGCAAAAACAGCTTTCTTACTTTGTAATAGCCGAAGAAAAATCGCAGTTTGCCATGACAGGCGATCACACCGCATGGTGGATAGCAGGTGACTATGATACCCAGGAATATGAATATCAAACCACCCGCTTGTCGGAGATAAGCAAGCGAATGAGTGAGGCCATAGCACCCAACTCATCGCAGACCCCGGCATCGAAGTCGTGCGTTCAGACCGCACTGATGATGAAAACCGATGATAACATCTATATCAACTTGCACGAAGCAGCATGTATCGACTACTCGACCATGCACCTCAACTACGATGAGGCAGCCGGCGTGTTTGAATCGTGGCTGACACCCGATGCGCGCGGCGACAAGGGCTTTATGCAGACCCCGTGCGTATCGCCATGGCGCACAGTGATAGTGGGCAATAGCGGCGCCGACATTTTGGCATCACGCATCACCCTCAACCTAAACGAGCCGTGCAAATTTGCCGACACATCGTGGATAAAGCCCACAAAATATGTGGGAGTATGGTGGGATATGATAGTGGGCCGCAGCACATGGGCATATACCGACGAATTTACCTCGGTGAAACTCGGCATTACCGATTATAAGAACGCCAAGCCCAATGGCAAGCATGCAGCCAACACAGCCAATGTGAAGCGCTACATCGACTTTGCCGCCGAGCACGGATTTGACGCAGTGCTTGTGGAAGGCTGGAACGAAGGATGGGAAGATTGGTTCGGACATCAGAAGGACTATGTATTCGACTTTGTAACCCCGTATCCCGACTTCGACTTGAAAGAAATCACTTCATACGCCAAGGCAAAGGGCGTGGAAATGATAATGCACCACGAAACATCGTCATCGGTAACCAATTATGAGCGTCACCTCGACAAGGCATATCAGTTTATGGCCGATAACGGCTATCACGCAGTGAAGAGCGGATATGTGGGCGACATCATACCACGTGGCGACCATCACTACAGCCAATCGATGAACAATCACTATCTCTACTGCATCACCAAGGCAGCAGAATATAAGATAATGGTGAATGCGCATGAAGCAACCCGTCCAACCGGCATCTGCCGCACCTATCCCAACTGGATAGGCAACGAAAGTGCACGCGGCACCGAATATGAGTCGTTCGGAGGCAATCCGGTGGACCACACCACAATTTTGCCATTTACCCGCTTGGTGGGCGGCCCGATGGATTACACACCGGGAATCTTCGAGACCGACTGTTCGAAGGTGAATCCGAGCAACACATCGCGTGTGCGTTCTACCATAGCTCGCCAGTTGGCACTATATGTAACAATGTATAGCCCGCTGCAGATGGCAGCCGACCTTCCCGAGAACTATGAGGCACACATGGATGCATTCCAATTTATAAAAGATGTGCCCGTAGACTGGCAAGAGACCCGCTACCTTGAAGCAGAGCCCGGCGACTACGTTACCATAGCACGCAAGGACAAGAATTCGGAAAACTGGTTTGTGGGCAGTACGGTAGACGAAAACGGCCATGAAAGCAAGTTGGTGTTCGACTTCCTGACACCGGGAGTAAAATACGAAGCCACCATCTATCGCGATGGCAAAGAAGCTTCATGGAACAAGAACCCCAAGGATTATGTGATAGAGAAGAAAACCATCACAAGCAAGAGCAAGCTCACTCTACGCTCGGCCTCGGGCGGCGGCTATGCCATAAGCATAGTGGCAAAGCCATAACAGAGTGCGCTCACCGAAGAGCATGAAAGACGACAATTAACAACAATTCATTATTAATAATTTAAACACTTAATTACCTAAAAACATGGGACAAAAGTTCAACTACAGATTTCTGGCAGCGATGCTGTTGGCAATCTTAATGTCGGTTAACGTAATGGCTCAGGACATGATACAAGTCCAGGGTAACGTTAAAGACGCGACTGGTGAACCTATTATCAGTGCCACAGTAATGCAAAAAGGCACAGGTAATGGTACAACTACCGATTTTGACGGTAACTTCACATTAAGGGCCCCAAAAGGTTCAGTGATTGTAGTGTCGTATATCGGCTACAAGAGCAAGGAAGTTACGGCAGCCTCAAACGTGATTGTAGTACTCGAAGAAGATGTAAACCTTCTTGAGGAAACAGTGGTAATCGGTTATGCAAAAGTAAAGAAATCGGATGCAACCGGTTCGGTAACCGCCATCAAGCCCGACGATATGAGTAAGGGCATCACCACCACAGCACAAGATATGCTTCTTGGTAAGGTGGCAGGTGTGTCGGTAACCAACAACGATGGTACCCCGGGTGGTAGCTCAACAGTGCGCATTCGTGGTGGATCGTCGTTGACCGCAAACAACGACCCTCTTTACGTAATCGACGGACTCGCAATGGATAACAATGGTGTGAAGGGTCTTGCCAATGGATTCTCGATGGTAAACCCTGCCGATATCGAGACATTCACTATCTTGAAGGACGCATCGGCAACAGCTATCTATGGTTCACGTGCATCTAATGGTGTGATTATCATCACCACCAAGAAAGGTCGTCAAGGTTCGAAGCCAAAAGTATCGTACAACGGCTACTTGTCGTTCGGTAAGGTATCGAAGAAGTATGACGTAATGAGCGGCGACGAATATCGCAACTATGTGAAGAACGTGCTTGGCCAAGAAGGTAAGGGATTGGGTACAGCCAACACCGATTGGCAAGATCTTATCTATCGCACAGCCATCAGCACCGACCACCAAGTGAGCATCACAGGAGCAACAAAGCACATGCCATATCGCGTGAGCTTGGGTTACACCGATGAGCAAGGTATCGTAAAGACATCGAGCTTCGAGCGCTTCACAGCAGCATTGAATCTCTCGCCATCGATGCTTAACAACCACTTGAACGTAAACTTGAGCGCAAAATACATGTACGCTCACAACCGTTATGCCGATGGAGGCGTGTTTGGTGCAGCTATCAACGCCGACCCGACGCAAAGCGTATATTCTGACATCACCGAATTTGGCGGATATTGGCAGAACGCGGTGAAGGCAGGTTATGCCGACCCGACATGGAAGTATGCTACCAACACCAATACACCACAAAACCCGGTAGCATTGCTCGAGCTCAAGGACGACACAGCTAAGAGCCAATCGGCAATCGGTAACATCGAATTCGATTATAAGGTGCATGGTTTCGAAGACCTTCATATCCACGCTAACGTGGGTGGTGACTATTCAGAAGGCCGTCAGACCACAGTAATTTCTCCATATTCATACAGCAACCACTATTATGGCTGGAATGGCATACAACAATCTTACAAGTATAACTTGCAAGGCAACATCTACGCACAATATATCAAGGAATTTGGCGTAAACAACCTCGACGTGTTGATAGCAGCCGAAGAGCAGCACTTCAATCGCAAAGAATATAGCGAAGGACAAGGTTGGGACCCATACACAAATGAGGCAAAATCGCCATCGTTGCGTAAGGAAACCGAACACATCTACACCAACACATTGGTATCGTACTTCGGACGTTTGAACTACACACTTCTCAATCGCTACTTGCTCACCGCAACAATGCGTTTCGACGGTTCATCGCGCTTCTCGAAGGACAACCGTTGGGGCAAATTCCCTGCAGTAGGTTTGGCATGGAAGATAAGCGAAGAAAAGTTCTTGAGAAACTGCAATGCACTCGATGAATTGAAGTTGCGTTTGGGTTGGGGTGTAACCGGACAGCAGAACATCGGTTACGACTTCTACTACTTGCCACGCTATGTGACCAGTAACCAATATGCACAATACACAATCGGTAACAAGACTTACTACACACTACGTCCTGAAGTATATAACAGCGACTTGAAGTGGGAAAAGACAACCACCTACAATGCCGGTCTCGACTGGAGCTTCTTGAAGGGCCGCATCGATGGTAGCGTGGAATACTACTACCGTGAGACAACCGACCTTATCAGCTCGGTATCGGTGGCAGCAGGTACCAACTTTGGTAACTACTTGATTAAGAACATCGGATCGCTTCGCAACTATGGTGTAGAAGCATCGATTAACGCACGTCCGGTGGTAACCAAGGACTTTACATGGCAAGTAAACTACAATGTAACTTGGAACGACAACAAGATTACCAAACTTACAACAGGTGCCGACTATGCACTTACAGGCGATGATATTTCGGCCGGTTTGACCAATAAGGTGCAAGTAAACAAGGTGGGCTATCCTGCAAACAGCTTCTATGTATATCAACAAGTATACGACGAAGCCGGCAAGCCAATCGAAGGTCTGTTTGTAGACCGCGACGGTAACGGTCGTATAGATGAAAGCGACAAGTATGTATACAAGAAACCGACAGCCGACGTAACAATGGGTCTTACCAGCAAGTTTATGTGGAAGGCATGGGACTTGAGCTTTGCATTGCGTGCAAGCTTCAACAACTACTTGTACTATGACTTCTTGAGCAACAAGGCCAACGTATCGTGGTCGGGTGTATTCTCTAACTCGGCATACAACAACACCTATTCAGAAGCAGTGGCACTTGGTTTCCAAGGAAAAACCAACTACTATATGAGCGACTACTTTGTGCGCAATGCAACATTCTTGCGCTGCGACAACATCAACCTCGGTTACTCATTTGAGAACCTCTTCAGAGGCAGCACATATCATGGTTTGAGCGGACGTATCTACGCTACAGTATCTAACCCATTTGTAATCACCAAGTACGACGGTATCGATCCCGAACGTGCAACAGGTGTGGATGGTGGTGTTTATCCTCGTTCAACCACATATTTGTTTGGTTTGAGTCTTAACTTCTAAAATTTTACATCAAGAATCATGAAATCGAATTTTCTTAAAAAAATAACATTGGCGGCATGCGCATTGATTCTTACGATGGGCTCAACATCGTGTATCGACGATTTG
>SFTJ01000004.1 GCA_004563195.1 bacterium | reverse complement strand
TACATAATTGTCCGTTTCGCGCCAAATATTTTGTTTTCTGATTTAGATGCTCTAAATTTGCTGCAGATTAATCGAAAAATAATGAAGCCTTAAGACTAAATTTATTAATTTTACAATCTAAAAATTTATGAAAAGTATATTAAAAACAATTTTAGTTTTCGTATTTATTTTAGTGATATGCTCATGTCACGAAGAAAAGGAAATTGAACTATTAAACAGTAAAGATATTACTAAACAGGTAATCGCAAGGAATCAGTTTAGTTCAGTAGATGAATTAATTGCTACTTTGCAAAGTCTAAAGAACAATAGTGTAATTACAAGAGTTCATGGAATAGATACAATAGTAGGAATTGACGCTCCAATTGAAAATGTGGAAGATTATCTTGGCGATGGCGTTGTGAACTATGAATATACCAATATATCGAGTGAACTTTTGATTCAAGATGGTGATATGACCTATTATGAAGCATGTGGTTATGATACACTTGTGCCTGATACCCTCTTTGCTCGAGTTCTAAACATTAAAGGCGAATTTCAAGTAGCCGATACTGTTTATAAGATTTCTCGAAAAGGAACTTATTTCTTTAAAGCAGATTTGGAGCCATATTTTACTGAAAATTACTCAACTTATGAAAGTATAGAGGGAACACAAATATCAGAAAATGTATTGCTAATAGATAGTGTTGGAATATATAGATATGCAACATTTAAGAAAGATAATGATGAGATGTCAGAAGCAACTGAAATGCCAGATGATATTGAGGAAACGAATCAATCGTATTCAACACTGCCTAACAATACTTTTGCTTCCCAAGTAAATTGGAGTGCGTTGCCTACATACAATTCTGATGCCAAAACAATATTGGGAAAGATTTGGCAATCTATTTTTGGAAGAGATAAGTCATATTATCATAAGATTGCAAATAAGCGTCGTGTTAGAGGAAAACTATATTATTATGATTATAAAGTACATCAATCTATAGGTGCAATGTGTGAACTCCAGAAGAAAAATTGGATTGGATGGAGTGGGACTAAAGCAGATAAGCTTACAATTAATTGGCACAATATTGTTATGCAATATTCTTATACAACTACGCGACCGGATATGCCGACTAATGCAAATCCATATAGTACAGTTACAAATAATGTTGATATACCATCATTAGGATGTAAAGGAAAGGTTACATCGATTTTTGGTGCAGAACTTAGCCAAAATGAATTGAATGAGTTAATGGCAAAAGGTGCGAAGACAGCATATAACATACTAAAGAGTAAATTCGGAGATGCCGGAGATGCTGATTCAAGGGCATTTATGTTGTATGGAAAGCAAAAAATAACAGTAATAATTCCTGATGGGTATCAAGATTACGTAAATACAAAAGCACGGCATGTGATATTTTATGACAATTGGGGTTTTTCCGTTTCGTTTAATTTATTAAATATTTCACTCAGTTGGAGAAATTTTGCAAGTAACGTGACAGGCTGTAGGTTCGATAATCCTAAATTATTGTGTGGACAAATACGAGTAGGTGCTTGTTTAAATGATACATGGGGAGGAATGACAATAGAAAAAAAATAAAGAACTATGAGAAAGTTAATTAGATTTTTTATATTTGCAGCGTTTTCTGTAATAGCAATGGCTGCAAGTGCAAGGGATGGTTCTGACAAGCATTGGCAAGTAGAATTAGGTGTAGGACCTACATTTGGGTATAGTAAAGTAATGGGTTTGTCGAACAATCAGGCCGGGGCAACGATATTTGGTGAAGCGAGATATGCTTTCTCGAAGGTTCCTGTATCGGTTGGTCTACAAGTGGCGACCAATCTTTATTCACGCGATTATTATAGTGGAGGAGACGAAATAACAGGTGCAAGTGGCATTGACTTTTTTTCTACAAATATAATGATTACAGGTGACTATTATTTAGAAATAAATGATAAGATTAATCTTTTTGCAGGAGCCGGACTGGGCTATTGTAAAATCAATAATAGCAAGAATGTGGAGATATCGGATGCCGATTTTGGCGCAATAAGTGTCGGTGATGACGGTCCATCGGGGACTGCTGCATTTATGCCACGCGTAGGTGTGCTGTTTTTTAATAAAATCCGACTTACTGTGGGGTATAGATTCGAAGAGAAAGCCAATCGATCGGCATTTGCAACTGCCGGCTTTGTATTTAGATTTTAAAGAATATAATTGAAGGACAAAGATCCGCCGTTTTGCATTCGAGGCATTCGGCGGATCTTTTTTTTGATAGATGCCATATTGGTGCAGAATGGTGCTAATATCATTCATTTTCACTACCTTTGCTTGATGAGATGAGCAATGCTTTCTAAAATGTAGTAATTGATAGACTCGGAATAATAATTTATGAAAACTATTACATTCATAGAATCGTCAAAAAGAATCCTTTCAATATTCTGTATAATATATTTGGCATATGAAACTATATGGATTCCTACAGAGATAGTTGAAGGAGTGTTTGACAAAAAACATCTGATAACAGAGATTCTTCTTGATAGTGTAACCTGTATTATTATTGCTGCAATAAATGTGCTGTTTTCTAAACATTTAGAGCATTTCTGTCTGGGGAAAACAGTTACAGGCCGTAGAGTTGTAATAATAGGCTTATTGTTCACTATGCTCAATACCATGATTATTCTGCCAATAGAAAGCCTTAACTCATGGATATATAGTTGGTTTTTTGGTAGAAGCGTGAATTATGTATTAGAATTTGTGAATACGTATGCAATAGCTGTAATAACGATACTAATAATGTCGATAGATGTGGTAAGAAGGTGGCAAGTATGGGAGTCGGAACAAAAACGGCGAGCATTGGTATATAAGATGGAGTCGATAGTAAATAAGATTGATCCACATTTTTTCTTCAATAATATAAGTGCGGGAGTGTCATTGATACGCAGTAATCCTGAAAAAGCAAAGACGTTTTTTACACATATGTCGGCATTATATAGGCGCTCGATGAGCACATATATGCGCAAAGAGGTGCCCTTGTGTGAGGATTTGGATATGGCAAAAGAGTATTTTTGGATGTTAGGCGTTAGGTTTGGTGATATGGTAAACCTGGTGGACGAAGTACCTACAGCCAATGATAGAATGATATGGGCAGGAACACTCCAGATTTTGATGGAGAATTCGGTAAAACATAACGAGTTTACTAAAGATAAACCATTAAACATTGTGATTAGAATAGATAATGATACATTGGTGGTAAGTAATGAATATAGGCCGCGAGAGGAACGACTGACATCGATGGAAACAGGAGGCGAGGTTTTGCAACTTAGATATGGTGACGATGTGAAGAGTGGACCGGAGCCGAACGGCACTACAGGAAACCTATGGGTGGTGAGAATAAAATTAAAACAAATGAAACAATGAAGATAGTAATAATAGAGGACGAGATTCCTAATAGCGAAGAACTGCAGTTTCTGCTAAAAGAACTGAATAGTGGTTATGACGTTAGCACAGTATTGCGAACGGTGGCTGAAGTGAAGCAATACTTCTCATCCGGAGGGTGGGCTGATTTGGTGTTTTCGGATATACGATTGACCGATGGAATAGTGTTCGATGCCTTCAATGAAGATAGCTTGGCATTGCGAATAGTGTTTCTTACGGCGTATGATAGTTATATAATGCAAGCTTTGGAGTGCAATTGTGTGCAATATTTGTTGAAGCCTATAGAATTGGATACATTGCGCAAGGTAATGGAGAAAGTGGCAGCTACCGAACCGCAGCGGTTGATTGATATCAAGCAATCATTTAACAAAGTAACTGAATATAGGAGGAAATTGATGCTACCTGTCTCAACCGGCTTGAAGTTTGTGAGTGTAGATGATATTGTGATTATTAGATTGGATGATGGGAAAGTAAAAGTTTACTGCAACAATGGTGACGAGATAGTAGTGGAGTCTACAATCGATAATTTTGAAAAGAGCATCAACTCGGTATTGTTTTTTAGAGCAAATAGGCAGACCATAATTAATACAGACTATTTGGATTCGGTGGAGATAAATTTTATGCGTAAATATTATGCAAAAATGAATGGGTATACCAATATTTCTATCCCGATTTCGAAGGAAAAGATGATTGAACTGCGTAGACTTTTGTCGGGAGTATGAAGCAAAAGTGATACGTGATTTCGTCTATTTTGACCGGGGCGCGAATTTTGGGTACCTTTGTGCGAGAAACCATAGAAACAAATACCGAACAATATATGAATCAGCGAATATTATTGATGATGCTACTCAGCATGGTGGCGATGGTGGCTAAGTCGTGGGATGGCGATAGGAAGCATTTCCGCGTAGAGGTGGGCTTGGGTCCGGAATTTGGGGCTAACCATGTGGCGGACTTGCATAATAGGATAGGCGGCATGGTGTATGCCGAGGCCGACTATGCATTTTCGGCTATCCCGATCACGGTGGGCTTGAATGTGAGCAGAAGTGTGTTTTCTCGCCAATATAAATATCGCATGACCGACGATTCGGGCATGCTCACTCAGCATGGCGCAGCCGATGTGAATTTCTGGTCGACCAATTTTATGGTAACAGCCGATTATTATGTGGATATAAAGCGCAATGTGCAGTTTTTTGCCGGAGCAGCCGTGGGCATGTGCAAGGTGAAATTTACTAATGAAGTGGAGGTGGAGCCGATAGAATTCGGCGTGACGGTGGGCGATAGTGGCACCTCGGGCACGGCTGCATTTGTGCCTCGCATAGGCTTGATAGTGAACAATCTACGCCTCACGATAGGCTATAAACTGCAAGAGAAAGCCAATAGGGCAGCATTTCTCAGCGCCGGATATATATTTCGGTTTTAAAGCGCCGAAGATGAGAGGTTGCTCGTGTTTATTACCACAAATTTACACAACATTTTTGTTCACAAATTTGCGCTATGCAGCCAGGGTAGTCAAAAACACTTGTTTGGAGTTTTTGTTAGTTACTTCCTTTTGCAAGGATTTGCAAGATTGACTGAAAATTTATTAACTTTGCAGCGGTGAGGGTGGCAGAGTGACGCCAAAGACGAATTTTTTTTCGGAGATAACGCCATTATGCCGCCGCCATATAAATACATAAATAAAACATTTCAGGGCAGGGTGAAATTCCCGATCGGAGGTAAAAGTCCTCAAGCCTGCTTTAATATTCCTTGAAGCCGGCCGAACCGATGAAACTACGGTACCGACAGTTATAGTCTGGATGGAAGAAGTGATTTTATGAAACAAACATTATTAACCACGGTGACCGGCATCATGGCGATGTTGGCACAGCCTCTAAGTGCCGGTGGCACTGTAGAGAAGGTCGGCGCAAGCGTCGACGCGGTCGTTGCCGATACGACCATTACCTTACAAGAAATTGCAGTACGCTCAAATTTTGCCAACGAGCAAAGCGCTGCATTGTCATTAACCACACTATCACCGCAGCACATACGCCTCTACGCCTCGCGTCCCAACTATGTGGAGATGATGCAAGGCGTGCCGGGAGTGTATGCCACCGCCTCGACGGGCTCCTATGGTGACGCCTCGCTCAACATTAGAGGATTCAAGCAGGATAACATAGCTATTCTGCTCAACGGTATACCCATACAAGGGCTTACTTCGGGGTCGATGTATTGGAGCAACTGGATGGGACTGACCGATGCCACCTATGCCGTGCAGCTGCAGAAAGGTATGGGCCACTCCATGCTTGCCGACTGCGCTATGGGTGGCATGGTGAACATCATCACCCGCACCTCACAGTTTGCCCCAAGCGCCTCGTTTGGCGTAAATGTCACCGACACCGGTCTCACCAAAGGCACGCTCAACTATTCCACCGGGCGAATGAACCACGGATGGAGCGTAGATGCCATGATAGCCTATACCAAAGGCCACGGCAAGGTGGAGTGCACCGATGTGGAAACCATGTCGTATATGCTCACAGTGAGCAAACTCCTCGGAGCACATAATACGCTCATTTTCACCTCACTCGGTTCGCCCGAGACCCACGACCAGCGCAACTCCGAACTCACCATAGCCGAAATGGAAACCTATGGCGGCAATTACTCCAAAAACTGGGGTATGCTGCGCGGCAAACCCTATTCGATAGGCCGAAATCACTATTTCAAGCCCTATTTCACCCTTCAGCACATACTCGACGGCGAACGCTTCGAGATGAAAAATTCGCTCTACCTCGCCTTAGCCGACGGCGGCGGACGCTCCACCTATGGTCAGCGAGGCGCCAAGAGCATCATCTCGCATCAAACGCCCGACGGCCACATCGACTTCGATGCCGTAATCAAAGAAAATCAAGAGGCTGGTGCTTCGCAGAATATAATGATAGATTATCTGTCGGGGCACACCCAAGCCGGCGCCCTTGCCACGGCTTCTTATCGCTTTTCGCCGATGTGGAAACTCAATGGCGGCGTGCATTATCAGTATTACGACACATGGTCGGAGATGCGAGTGCTCGACCTGCTGGGTGGCGAAAAGTGGTACGACACCACATCGAAAACCCATGTGGGACTCGGCGACTACACCGGAGCTCGCTACGGACGCACCACTCATCACCTCTCGGCGTTTGCTCAGATGGAAGCCAATACCGAGAGCATAACAGCCACGCTGGGCGTGTCGATGTTTAACGGCGCATACCGTCGCAGCAACTTCATCACCGGCGAGCACAGCGATTGGGCACGCGGCACCGGAGCAAGCGTAAAGGCAGGATTGCTCTATCATATCACGCCGGCACATACGGTGTATGTTAACGGAGCCTATAACAGCCGATTGCCCTATGCAGGCACCTTCCTTGCATCGTCCGACCTCTCGATAACCAACGATGTGACCAACGAAATAAATGTGCTCGGCGAAGTGGGCTATCGCACATCGTGGCAAGGCGGCGGACTCGAAATGGCGGCTTATGTGGCTTCGTGGCGCAACAAAATCATCACGCTGAGCCTCGCCAAACGAGCCAACGAGGCTGCTGAGAAGTATCAGATATCGGGACTCAATGCTCTGCATATGGGAGTGGAACTCACTGCCCATCAGCAAATCACACCTTGGCTCAAAGCCAAAGCCTATGCCATGATGGCATCGTGGAAATGGGTGAGCAGCGGCAATGCGCTCATCTACGACAGCTACACCGAAGCCACGCTCAACACCTATACCATCAATTGCGACGGACTCCATGTGGGCGATGCACCGCAGACACAGCTGGGCGCACAACTCGATGCCACGCTCTATGGCGGCATCTATGCCAATGTGATGTGGCAGTACAATGCACGCATGTATGCCGATTTCGAGCCGTCTACGCGCATCGAGAGCGGCGACCAAATCAGCGGCAAGGCTGTAGATGCCTATCGCCTGCCCGCTTATCACCTTGTAGACGCCACCTTGGGATGGCGAGGAATGTTGAATAAGGATGTGAGAATCAATGTGTATGCCTCGGTGCAGAATGCGCTCAACACACAATACTTAGAGCGCGGCATCGATGGTGCCAACCACGACGCAGCCACATTCAGAGGCTATCGCGGCGCATCGCGCACGGTGTCGATAGGCGTGCGATTCTCGTTATAAGATTATAGTTCTGCTCAGCATCGGAGAGCAGGCGAGAGGGGCAGAGCCCTGATGGTGGTTATCAGTGATTGCCTATGGCATTTTTCACGCCTTCCACTATGCCCTCTATTTCGCCCTTGGCATTGAGCGCCTTGTTGCCGATGTTGAGCAGCACATTTTTGCCAAATTCGGCTATACATTCGCCTTTTAGCTGACCTATCTGTCGGCTTTCCTCGTAGGAGAAATCGTCGCGATATTTATTGAGTTTTTCATTCACTTTCTCAAAGCGGTCTTTGGCTTTGAGCCAGTCGTTTACGTCGTAGTTGCTGCCGTTGATGGCTATGTCGTCGCGAAGGCTGCGAAGGTCGTTGATGGCGGCTTGCTTGCTGTTGCAGCTCGAGAGAGCCATACATGCCACTAAGGCTATGAGTGCAAAAATCTTTTTCATAATATTCTTTTGCTGATAGATGATGTAAAAATAATAACTGTTTGTGCCTTTCGGCATACCAAAGTTACAACAAAGTGCGGCGCGATGCTATGAAACAGCTGCTTATTTTTGTTAAAACAATCATTATTGTGTGAAAAACGGCTGCAAATGGTTATATTTGTAGATGCTATTCCCTTAAGACAATTTTTTAAATACCAAAAGTAGATTATGAAGAGAACGATTTTAAGTGCTTTGTTAGCTGTTGCAGCTATTATTTGGGTGTCGCCCAAATGCGAAGCTCGTGGTGCGGTGAAAGTGACGTCGCCCGACCACAAGATGGAAATGACCATCAATCCCGACGGAAAAATAGGTTATGAGCTTACTCGCAACGGTGAGAAAGTGCTGAGTCAGGATGCGCTTACCATGACGCTCAGCGACCGTGTGCTTGGCTACGGCGCCAAGGCTAAAAGCGTGAAGCATAGCAGTGTGCGCAGTGTGATAAAGCCGGCAGTGCCTCTGCGATGCTCCGAAGTGAGGAATCACTACAATGGCGTGGTGATAGATTATGGCACCTACAGCGTGGAATTTCGCGTGTTCGACAACGGCGTGGCTTATCGCTTTGCCACCCGGCTGAAAGGTGAGATAGAAGTGATGAACGAATCGTTCGATTTAGACCTCGCCAAGCCTATGACCGTGCACATGCAGCAGCCGTATGGCTTCCGCACATCGAACGAGGAACCGTATACCCACAAGAACATCACATCGTGGTATGAAAACGAAGCAATGTGCAGTCTGCCCGCGCTATTCTCCGACGATGCCACCGATTTGCAAATATTTGTGTGCGAAACCGACCTTTTAGACTATCCCGGAATGTTTTTGCGCGGCAAAGGCACCACCGGCGTGCAGAGCGTGTTCCCCAAGTGTCCGCTCGAACAGGTGGATGAGGGCGACCGCAGCATGAGCATCCTCAAGAATGCCAATTACATAGCCCGCACCCAAGGCACCCGCACATTCCCGTGGCGATATATGGTGATAACCGACTCAAAAGGTTTGCTCGAGAGTACCTTGAATGTGGCTTTGGCACAGCAGCCCGACTTCGACACCTCGTGGATACGCCCCGGACAAGTGGCTTGGGACTGGTGGAATCATAAAATGGTGTGGGGCGAAGATGTGAACTTCACCGGCGGTGTCAACACAGCCACCTATAAGTATTTCATCGATTTTGCCTCGAAATACGGCGTGCCTTACATCATTCTCGACGAAGGTTGGGCCAAGACCACCAAGCATGTGTTTGAAACTATCGATGCCATCGACCTTCCCGAACTCATCAGCTATGGCAACAGCAAAAATGTGAAACTCATCCTCTGGTTGCCATGGACAGCCGTGAAGAATAATATGGACCTCTTTGCCACCTACGAGAAGTGGGGCATAGCAGGATGCAAAATCGACTTTATGGACCGCCACGACCAGTATATAGTAAATTACTACGAAGATGTGGTGCGCGAGGCAGCCAAGCATCATCTGCTCGTTGACTTCCACGGAGCCTACAAGCCCTCGGGCATAGAGATGAAATATCCCAATCTGCTCTCCTACGAAGGTGTTCGCGGTTTGGAAAACAACGAAGGTTGTCACCCCGACAACTCCATTTATCTGCCCTTTATCCGCAATGTGGCGGGTGCAATGGACTTCACACCCGGCGCCGTGATTTCGAAGCAGACCGACAACGGAGTGCACTCCACATGGGTGGAACCCGTGGCATTTGGCACACGAGCCTATCAGATGGCACTCTACACCGTGTTTGAGAGCGGCATACAGATGCTGTCCGACTCACCCTCGCGCTATCTGCAAGCCGACGATTTCACGCGCTTCATCACCGGCGTGCCTGTAACCTGGGACGAAACCCGCGCCATCAGCGCCAAGGTGGGCGAATATCTCATCGTGGCTAAGCGCAAAGGCGATAAGTGGTATGTGGCAGGCATCACCAACAGCAAGGAGCGTGAACGCAACTTCAGCATATCGCTCGACTTCCTGCCCGCCGGCAAAGC
Source organism: bacterium (assembly GCA_004563195.1). Lineage (GTDB taxonomy): Bacteria > Bacteroidota > Bacteroidia > Bacteroidales > Muribaculaceae > SFTJ01. The sequence goes on along the minus strand of SFTJ01000004.1, from coordinate 80,428 downwards.
CTATAAGATGACCAGCTACGAGGACGGCTACAACGCCCACACCGTGGCGCTCGACTATCGCAAGAAAGTGAGCGAAGTGACCTCAGCCACCAAGCTCGACATACGAATGGTGCGCAACGGCGGCTTCGCTGCTGTAATAGAGTAAGCACTACAGTAGGCTGCCGAGGTTGAGATGCCTCGTCAAGCATCCTCGGCAGCCGAATTTTTTCCGGGATATTAACTTTAGAAAGAACATCTAAAACCACCATTACACAAAACCATCTAAATCACAAAGCCTATGAGAGCCAATATGCAAGCGGTGAAATACCGAGCCATGGAAATGTATCAGCGCGGTGAGACCATACACGCCATCAGCACCGCTCTGAATGTGTCATCATCTACCGTATCGCGATGGGCAAAAAAACTCGGCGCCGGCCGCAAAAGCCGTCGCTTGAAAAATGTGTGCCGAAGCATCACGGTGAACATTACCGAGGAAAATTGGCGCGAACTCGAGCGCCAGCAAGTGCTGTCGGTGTATGTGAATGAGGCTTTGCGATTTTATGCAGCCGCCCGCAAGAAGAACGATGGCCAGCTATCCTTCGACTTCTGAATCACGGCTATTGTGTAAATAATTATTTTTAACTGACTCAAAAATCTACTGACAATCGAAAGAAATGAAAAGTAACACCTATCTTACTCCACCCGAAACCGATGCGATGGGTAATGCCATCGCCGACTATGCACGCACCGGTAAGGCTGCAAAACTGATAGTGACATCTACCATGCTCGACGACGATGAGATGCCCGTCGACCTGCTGTTTCGTGGTTTTGCCGATATGCCCGCCATAGAGCAAGAGGCGCTTCGCTTGGCTCAAGGCAAAATACTGGATGTGGGAGCCGGTAGCGGTTGCCATGCCTTGGCTCTGCAAGAGATGGGTAAGGATGTGTGTGCCATAGATATATCGATATTGTCGGTGGAAGTGATGCGCGAACGCGGCGTGCGCAATGCCAGAGCCATCAATCTCTTCGATGAACGCCTTTGCGACCGCTTCGACACCATAATTCTGCTTATGAACGGCGCCGGAATGATGCAGCGCCTCGAGAATATGCCGCAATTCTTTATGCGTATGCGCCAACTGCTTGCTCCGGGCGGCAAAATTTATATGGATAGCAGCGACCTTATCTACCTATACGAGAACGAAGATGGCAGCTATGACATCGACCTTAACGGCGATTATTACGGGCAGGTAGACTTTGCCATACAGTATAAAAACATCAAGGGCGAGCCGTTCGATTGGATTTACATCGATTTCGGCACCTTGTGCGTGCATGCCGAAGCCAACGGCTTTGAGTGTCGCATGGTGATGGAAGGCGAGCACTACGATTACCTCGCCGAATTGCAGCTTCGGCAGCAATAATAGCCAATCGCCCGGCTAAATCTGATTCGTAGCGGCTGAAATCAGCCATGCAAGAACTCCTTGAGACGCGGCAGCAATGCGGTGGCGGTTTCGCGCCCGATGTTGTAGACCGCGTTCATCTTTTCTACATTCATTTCCACACGGCCTATTGGCAAATCGTGCTCGGGCGCAATCACGAAAATGCGTCCGGCTTGCTCTTCGCTCTCCACATAATCGAGTTGCGAATTATACATCTCATGGCGGCGAGCCATGGCTTGCGTAATGGCAGGGTAGCGGCGCATGAGCAGGCGGTAGGGCCACAGTTTAGTGGGCTCTTTGCGATAAGATCGAGGACGAGTGAGCACCACCACATTTCGGTCGAATCCTATGTCTTGGAAGTGCTTGAGCGGGATGGAGTCGCTGATGCCGCCATCGAGCAACACACGGCCGTCCACCTTCACAGGACGCGTAACGAGCGGCATCGATGCCGATGCTCGGAGCCATTCGAGCGAATCGTAGTTCACCTTATCCATGCGGTAATATACCGGTTCGCCCGTAAGGCAATCGGTGCATACCAGATAAAACTCCATAGGGTCGCTCTCGAAAGTGGCAATGTCGAACACATCGAGTTGGAGGGGCATATAATGGTAGGCAAACTCTGCGCCCACCAAGTTGCCGGTGGTGATGAGCGAGCGCAGACCCATATATCGCGGGTCGTTGGCAAATCGCACATTATACCTTATCACGCGCCCCGGCTGGCGGCTTTTATAGTTACAGCCAAAATTCGACCCCGCCGATACGCCTATCACACCATCGTAGTCGATTCCGTTTTCCATCATAACGTCGATAACTCCCGCCGAAAACAGTCCGCGCAGAGCACCGCCCTCAAGTACAAGTCCTCGTTTCATAGCCATTGTGTTAGAGTGGTTTTATGATGCAAAGTTAACAAATAATTTTCACATATTCTTTTGAGGCAAAGATGCCTCGCGGAGTGCGAAAAATGCCCACGGAGATGCCTCAGAAGCGATGTTGAAGTGAAAAATGTTGTTAATAATGGGTCAAAATCATTACAAAAGCCAATATTTAATATATTTTTTCAAAAAGAGTTTTTGTTTTTAGAAATTAATTAGTAGTTTTGCCGCAACAAAAAGGGATAGGGGTATTAATGTGTCATTTTCAACGCATTTCGAGCCCCAAAATGCCTGATTGTGCCGAAATACTATAGCCTGCAGAGCGTAAAGGAGTTTCTTACTCTGTATGACAAAAGGTGGGAAACAGCAATTTTTGCTGGTTTTTTCTATTTATAGTGATTCGGGAAATGAGGGAAAAATGTTACAGAATAAAAAACAATCAATTAGATAGAATTACTAATTTATAACAAAAAGGAGTTAGGATTATGTATTGGACATTAGAATTAGCCACTAAACTGGAAGATGCACCATGGCCTGCAACTAAAGATGAACTAATAGATTATGCAATGCGTTCGGGCGCACCTGCCGAAGTGATTGAAAATCTTCAAGAGATAGAAGACGAAGGCGATATCTACGACACCATCGAAGATATTTGGCCCGATTACCCAAGCAATGAAGATTTCTTCTTCGACGAAGAAGAATACTAATTGTACCCCGGCTCGCATTTGAGCATAACAAACTGAAACATAAACGATTGACAAGAGCATTTTTTGTGCTTTTGTCAATCGTTTTTTTTGATGCCATTTGCTGCGGCATGGCGGTGGTTTTAACACAGATTTCCACAGAATTATGCACAGATTTTCACAGATTTTTTGCAGCGGTGGGATAGGCTGGTGGCTATCAGCCTCTCGGAGGCTGTGCTGCGGTTATGTGGATAGCACTTGGGCTCTGACTCGGTCGAAGCGGGCGTTTGCGAGGTCTTCGGGGGAGATTAGGAACACGAGCACTCCCCAGTCGACGAAATTGAGAACAAAATCGTCGCTTTCGTTAGAATCGATTTGCAGCAATATGTGCCAACCTTGGCAGGGCTCGTCCCAATCTTCCCATTCGCGATGGTCGGGCTCGGCGAGGAGCATGTTTTCGCCATGACCAAGTATGGTATTGCGGTCGAGGTCTGCTGTACGGGAAAACTTTATATTCCACTCCAAAGGATTCACTCGTTCGTTGTTATCATCGACTAATCGCTGCGTTAAAAAACCGTTGTTTGCACCATTGTCGTCAGCGGCAGTCACTTCGGGGAAGTAGAGCACCTTCACATCGTCGGGTTGGCTAAGGCTTAGTCCGATAGATGATTTGTCGTAGATGTAGCCGAGATAGCGGTCGATTTTGGCGAAGAACGATAGCATACCTTTGTGCGGCAGTAGTCCATCGGTGTCGATAGCGGCTATATCTGCCAAATTGATTTGGCAAATAAACTGATAATCGATGGCGTCGCCGTCGTCGTCGATGTAGGAGGGGTATTCGTAGCCTCTGGGCAGGTCGGGGTCGCCGAAATATTTGCTCGCGCACAATGGAAGCAACGATTCGGTGCGATAAAGTTGGAGATGAATTGATTGAATGTTACTCATAGGGAAATATCTGTGATACCGATTAGTCGAATAATACATCAGGATTCATAGCAGCGGGGCTTCGCCATTCTATGCCGAACTCATCGCGCAGCACTTGGGCTTTAGTGGCCCAGTAGGTGTGGCAGAATCCCAAGCCTCGATGCCTGTGGCCCAGTCGCTCGGCAATGATTTGCTCAGCCCGGTCGATATTGCTTTCGTATTCAGCTGTCCACTCAATGGGGTCGTCGCGTAGCATTCCTTCCTGTTCTATGGCGTGGAGTTCGCCGCGGTCGGCGAGGTCGATATTTCGGGAATAGAATCTAACGCGATTAGCCACATCTTCGGCTTCGCCCAATTCGTGGCCACATTGTGCCTCGATGCGGCGCAACACCAGCAAGCGGAATTGCAGCAAGCGCAATTTTAGCGACGGGTGCTCTGTTATGCAGTCGGCCAAGCGTTTGGTGGCTTGATTGAGATTGTCGAGCATGTGGTCGTAGCCTTCGAGATATTGTGCAATGTCGAGAAATTCTTTGGCGAGAGGTGTAGTTTCCCATACGCGGTCGATGCAGCTTTCGGCCACCAGCACATCGCCGCAGCACACCTCCCAATAGGCATTGATGGTGTCGGCTTTGCCGTCGCGGGGCAGGTTAGTCACGATGCTGCGAGCTTTGTCAAGTTCTTTGCGATAGTCGTTTTTTTTGACCATACTTACTTTGATTATAATTGTTATATTAAGCCCAGGCATCGAATCGGCCGTCGTCGTCGTATTCTTCGAGGTCGAGCGGGTCGTCGATGTCGATTATTTCGAGTCCCAAGATGGTGTGGTCGTCGACAGGGCCAATTTGGAGGCGGAAAAGAGGTTCGTGGTTGAGGTCGAGATTGATGTCGATGCCGAGGTCTTCTTCGCCTTCGAAATAGGCACGCAGAGCAGCGCCCGAGTGTGTTACTTCGGTCACCTCTATTTCCGGCAGGTCGATGCTATCGCGATCGAATCGGCGTTCGCGAGTGATATTGTATCCCGGAACGAGTTCGTCGCGGTCGTACATTATTCTCACATAAGCTATCTGCTCGGGGTCGGTGGTGATGGTGAGGAACAGCGTGTCCCAATATCGGTCGGTTTCTGCCATAAGGGTCGAAATTTTTTTGGGGGGTTATGCTATAAGTGCAAATATATGGAAATTATTCGATGAAAACGAAACTTTGTGTGGCGAATAATGTGCTTATATCTCAAATAAATAAGCTCGAGGACCGCATGTGTGCGAAAGCCCTAGAGCTACGTAATTCAAAAACAATTGATTAAAGAATAAAAAAAGTTGATTTATGAGATGTGTTCAGATTTTTTTAGGGACGGAAACCGCCACCGCCGCCATTGCCGGAGCTGGTGTAGCTGGAAAGAGTGACCGAAGAACCGCCCGAAATGGAGCCGCCAATGTTGGCTTCGCCGCCGAAATATTCGGTGCCGTCGGTAACGGTGACACCCGACTTAAGAGTAGTTCAGCTCGTTGATGAGTGTAGTCTCGTCGGAATAAGAGAAATACATCTTGTCCAAATTGACGAGTTCGAACGACTTGTCGCCGGCAGAGAGAGTGGTGCCTGAGAATGATATTTGCAGATTCTCGATGGGAATTGACACTTTATCGCCGTCGACACTAACAAATGTAAGATGGGTAAAGTCCTCAGTATGAGCGAAAAGAACCCCCATTGTACAAATCAGTAATGTAAATAAACGATTTTTCATAGATTTGTTACTTTTTTGTCACTTGTTTACTACAAATATTAAGGCATTACGGGCCTTATTTTTTAATTACGATGCTAAGTTATTCTCTTTTTTCTCTAATTTTGACCACCAAAAGGCTGAAAAATTTGGCAATGTTTCCTTTTGTGTATTACAATTGAAATAAAATAATTAATTTTATCGCCGAAAATTAGAAACGACTTATGGATACCGGGAAATCGCAACATCCAGTACTAAGCAGTGAGGCTAAGATACGCGAGCATGGCATAGTTATGCTCAATGATGTGACATATATGCCGGTATACGGAGAGTCGATAAGTTCGCCGAATTTGATAATTGCGCTCAATATAGATGGTGTATTGACATGCGAGTTCGACACGTTGCCGGTAGAGTTTAAGCGACACGACATAACGGTGCTGATGCCCAATCACACGTTAAATGCCATAAAAACGAGCGATGATTATAGAGCAAATCTGTTGGTGATGTCGCCTGAGGCATTTGAGCAGATGAAGTTCGACAATCCTGCGAGTTATAAAGAAGGTCTGTATTATCATCGGCAGGCACATTTTTCACTCGATGACAGGCAGTTCGACGACATTTATTCGGTGTTTAAGGTGCTCAACTCGGTGTGCGAATCGGAAAGTTTGCGCAACAGCACTTTGAAGGGCAAGTTGCTCGATGTGTTGTTTGGCTTGTTGGCAGAGTTCCGCAAGAACAATGGAGAGGTCAATCGTCAGCCATCGCAGCACGAGGAGATACTTACCTCGTTTATCGAGGCAGTGACCAAGCATTACGATAAGTCGCGCGAGGTGCGGTATTATGCCGATATGCTTTGCTTGTCGCCCAAGTATTTTGCAGCCATTATCAAGCAGCAGACAGGCGTAAATGCGAGCACATGGATATCAAACTATGTGGTGGTTCAAGCCAAGACATTGCTTCGATATCATCGCAATCTCACAGTGCAGCAGATTGCCATACGCCTCGGATTTACCGATCAGGCTTCGTTTAGCCGCTTCTTTAAGAAGAAAACAGGGCAATCGCCCTCCGAATATCGATAAAATGTAAGCCGTTAGGCTATCATATAAGGCGATTTACTTTTAGTAATCGCATGTTGTTAGAGGTTAGATTAATGCAGAGTCGGCGTGGTGAGCGGGAGTTTGCCACGCCGAAATTTTGTATTTGTGTGGGTGGAGTGGGGGATTGCGGTTTGGTGGCGGTGTGTTTTTCCCCTCAAATCCTCAACTACGCGCCTAATATGATACAGAAGCGAAAAGGATCTGCATTGTTGTAAAAAGGGGGGGCTCCATTATTGAAAATATTCCTCCAAAAGGAGAGATATTCTCAGATTTTATTGCTACCTTTACTATGTCTGTCGGGTTTGATACGTATTTTGATTCTCAAAACTAAGATAGGTAAAAAATCTGACAAGGTGGAATCTCGAGCAACATATTGTTGCTCAGGTGCTTCAAAAGTTATATGTGTAATAGTGTTGCGGAATTAAGGTATAAGAAACAAATCTAATGAAGATACTCGTAATTACATAGCCCTCGAAAATGGGCAATAGCGCTGCTCTAGCTGCAGAGTTTATCCGTGACACAGAAGAAGCTGGTCACTAAGTGATAAAATGGGTTAATATTAAACTTTCAAAAATTATATGGAATTCCAATTATCTGAAGATAAAAAAGAGTTACTATCATATGATGGTAACGATGAAATAGTGATTATTCCTAGCTCAGTTAATAAAATATGTTCAGGAGCATTCAAGGAAAATCAGAACATTAAAAAGGTAATATTTCAATCGAAAATTGAAAAAATAGAAAAAAAAGGATTTGAGAAATGTGATAATCTGGAGTACATAGAAATGTGTGAGACTCCAGAACAATGTGATGGTTGTTCATTTTGTAATTGCAAAAATTTAAAGAACACAATAATCAAAGGAAATACTTTGATACGAGTTCCTATTTCATTTGAAGGTACGTATATTATACCTAAGGGAATAGAAGTAATTGCTGAGGGAGCATTTTGTAATTGTATAGGAATAACAGATGTTATTATCACAGATGGTGTTTTAGAAATCAAATCATTTGCATTTAATGGCCTTCTAAATCTAAAAACTATTAAAATTGCATCATCTGTCAAATCAATTGAAACTAGAGCTTTTATAGGTTGCGGAAAAGTCAACAGTATAATGATTGACGATAAGAATCCTAAGTATGACAGCCGTAATTCATGTAATGCAATAGTTGAAACGGGAACAAACAAAATTATTTTTGGTTGTTCAAAAACAGAATTTATAGACAGCATCTGTTCAATTGGATCTTACGCCTTTTCGTATTGTACAAACTTAGAAAAATTAAGAATACCTAGCAACATTTCAGAAATAAAGGAATACGCATTTGAATATTGCAAAAATTTAGTAAAGATTGAAACGCCACCAACATTACAAAAATTAGAGAGTTTCACTTTTAGCGAATGCGAGAACCTTTCAGAAGTAATAATTAATGAAGGAACCAAATCTATAGATTTTAGTGCATTTTGTGGATGTAATAAAATTAAATCATTAAACGTTCCTAATAGTTACGAGCCTGATGATGATGAGATCAGGTTGTATGAATCAATAACAGACGTGCTTCCATCGTTAGTATTACCCCTTTACAATAATCGTTACTTCATTGGCTTACCTAAAAATCACGAGGGTTACTATAAGATTCCTGATGGGATTGAACATATTTGCGATGCTGCTTTCTATGAATGCGACAAGTTATCTGTAGTATCTTTGCCAGATTCATTGAAATACATTTCTTATATGGCATTCAATGGTTGCCACTCATTATTAGAAATACAGAATTCGTCCAATTTAGAAAAAATAGAGAGTTTTGGATTTGCAGACTGTACAAAATTGGAATCAATAGACTTGCAAAATGTAAAATTTTATGGAAATAATGCTTTTAATGGATGTACATCTCTGAAGCACATAGAAATATCCCCTGATGCAGTGATAGATAACAATCCATTCCGCAACTGCCCTATTCTTGATATATACCAATACAATGATATTTTAATTAAACCAAATATCAATAACGAAAATTATTATGAGATTCCATCAAATGTTAGTATAATTGCAGATGGTGCATTTGAAAATTTCAAATCATTAACAACTATTATTCTTTCACATGGTATCAAGACTATAGGTTCAAACGTATTTAAGGGATGTTCTGAAATTACTTCATTGGAAATTCCCGATTCTGTCGAAACAATTGGATATGCTTCATTTGAAGATTGTGTAAAATTGAAGGAAATCAAGTTATCATCTTCTATGAAAAAAATAGAATCAAATTTGTTCAAGAACTGCATCCAACTTACTGAAATTAATTTACCATCAGAAATAAAAGAAATTGGATGTTCAGCCTTTGCTGGCTGTAAATCACTAGAAAGTATAGACTTCCCTTTAAGTTTAAACACTCTAGGCAATTCTGCATTCGAAGGTTGCACTTCAATAGAATCATTAAGCATTCCTTATGGAATTACTACGATTGAATATTCTACATTCAAGAACTGTACCAAATTAACTTATATAAAAATTCCAACATCCGTAAAAACAATAAGCAATAATGCATTTGAGGGATGCCAAAATATAGTCGAAGCCGAAATGTCATCAGGTTGGGACAATTCTAGAATAAAACTTGGACTTCCACTTGTTGCTCGACGTCGTCATTATCGTTCTTACTACGATGACTTCGGTGCAACAGATGATGGACCAATGGCTTTTACTCATGGAAGAATAAGACCATGCCCTTATTGTGGATATGAAGGGACTTCTACTTATGTTGATGGGACTGCTCAATGTGATTGTTGTGGTAAATGGTTTAGATACGCATAGAATTGTGTATTTGAAATGAAATTAGCATTCGTGACATGCATACATTCCTCAAAATTTACCAAAATTAAATAAAAGTGTGAAATTTTGAAAAACAAGAATATAGATGGTATATCATTGTTATTGTAATTTTTAATTGTAATCATGCTAGCATACACATACGTAGGGATTTTCAGTTAATCGCGAAAAATTTCATGGCGAGAAGTGTCGGAGGATGTGATTTTTCTGTTCACGTAGACGCTCTGCTTAAATTTTCAATTCTCTGCGGGTGAAAACTCATTTTTCGGCTGGTTTGGGCATAACGAGGAGTCTCCAACCGATTGTTGGAGTTCAATGTTTTCTACTGCTGTCCGATAAAAGTCGGGCAGAAATAATCAGGGCTGGCACCTATTTTTTTAACACAGATTTTCACAATATTGTGTTTATCAGTGCTATGTTTGTGGAAATCTGTGTTTTTATTGCAACGAGGTGGTGGTGATGGCATTCGACCTTTCAGGTCGTGCTGCGGTTACGGCAGCGGTTAGCGGGTGATTATCGCCGATGCTGCATGGTGGTTGGTGAAATAATATCTGTGAAATCTGTGAGAGATAGAATGATAAGCGTGTGACTATCAGAAGGTGTGTCATAATGCCCGAATTGAAAGAATCACCCCTGTCACAAATAGCTGTGGCAGGGGTACTTAAAAAGTTATATTTGTAATAGTGTTGCGGAATTAAGGTTTTCAAAAAGTGATTGTGGTGATGAGCGGGGAGTGGTCGCTGAGCATGGCACCGGCTACGGGGTGCGGTATGTGGCAGTGCTTGGCGGTGATGTGTGTGCTTAAGAACACAAAATCGATGATTGTGCGCCGGGAGGTATCGAGGCGACCATAGTTGTGCCAAGTGTAGGTGGCACCTGATGCCGATTGAGCCGTTTTTTGAGCATCGCAGAGGCCGCCGGAGGTGAGAATGGCATAAGCCTCGCTATCGTCCTCGGCATTGAAGTCGCCGGTCACCACCACGGGGAGCCCGTGAGTTATCGCCGAGAGGCGTTGCACTATGAGTTTTGCGCCTTCGCGTCGGCTTTCGGCACCTATGTGGTCGAGATGGGTGTTGACGACCACAAATTGTTTGCCCGAAGCGCGATGACGCATCACAGCCCACACGGCACGCCGCGGATATGCGGCATCCCAACCTTTTTTCATTATGCTATCGGGCGATTCGGAGAGTGAAAAGCATCCTTGAGCCACCACCTCAATGCTTGCGCGGCGATAGAAGATGGCATTCACGCCATCGTGGGCTGTTCGCACCTCACCGTAGCGAGGCATCAGACAGAGCAACGTGCTGTCCTGACTCCCGGTAAGTTCTTGCGAAGCCACAACATCGATGGCAAGGCTATCGATGAACTGCGCTATGCGGTGTCGGCGATGCGTCCAGTTGTTGCTGCTATCGTTCTCAGGTACGTCGCAACGCATATTGAATGTGGCTATGCTTGCCTCGGCGAGAGCCGTATGAGAACCGGCGTGTGTCGACAAACCATTGCTGCACGAGGATAGTAGCCATACCATGCAGCATAGCAGGCTTGTGGTGCAGAAGCAAAGAGCGGGTTTCATAGCGAGAGTGGAATAAAATGATGCGAGATAGGAGACAAATCATCAGCGCAAGAGCAGCGAACCGTCGCCGTAGCTGAGGAAACGGAAGTCGTGGCTGAGCGCAAAATCGTAGATGCGGCGCCAATTGCCATCGCCCACAAATGCCGATACCAGTAGCAATAGGGTGGACTGCGGTTGGTGGAAATTGGTAATCATGCCGCTTATTACATGAAATTGAAACGACGGCGCTATCATTATCTGCGTAGAGCCGATGTAGGTGTCGGATTGGATGCGGTCGAGATAATCGATAATGGCTTGCAAGGCTTGAGGAGTGGAGATGGGACTGCCCACGGTGTAGGGCATCCACTGACCCACGCAAAGTTCTTGCTCCGAGGCATCAGGGTTGTCGTGCAATATCACGCCTATGTAGTAGAGGCTCTCAAGGGTGCGCACGCTGGTGGTGCCAACGGCAATAATCGGTGCCGAGGCATCGCGAAGTTCTACGAGCAAGCTGCGAGAGACCGAGATAAACTCGGTGTGCATGTCGTGCCCGCCTATGGTTTCGCTTTTCACCGGTTGGAATGTTCCGGCGCCCACATGGAGTGTTAGTTCGCGGCGCACTATGCCACGGCTGTCGCATTCGGCAAGCACACTGTCGGTGAAATGCAATCCGGCGGTAGGCGCAGCCACGCTACCGTCGATGTGAGAATACACGGTCTGATAGTCGGTGCTGTCGCCTGGCTCCGTGCTGCGATTGAGGTATGGCGGGATGGGTATTTCGCCCACCGCGTCGAGAATCGAAGCAAAAGTGACCTCGGCGTTATTCCAAGTGAAAATTATCTCGAAGGCATTGCCACGGCGTTCGCCACGCAAGGCGCTCAAAGTCACCGCAGAGCCATTGATATCTACAGCGAGCGACAATTCGCCCGATTTCCATCGCTTGCTGTTGCCCACAAAGCAAAGCCAAGTGCACGATTGTGTGGTTTGGAATATCTGAGCATAGTCGCGAGGCATCACCGGCTCGAGGCAAAAAATCTCGATAACAGCGCCGCCACCCGGCTTGCGGAAGCGCAGACGGGCGTTGATGACGCGAGTATTGTTGTAGACAAGCATACTATGCTCAGGCAGAAGCGCCGGCACATCGGCAAAACGGTGTTCGCTTATTTCGCTGTTGCGATAAAGCAAGAGTTTGCACTGTTCGCGTTGCTCGAGAGGGTGTTTTGCTATCCTTTCGTCGGGCAGAGGGTAGTTAAAATCCTCTATTTTGATATTACGAATGTCGTCGATAGTCATAAATATTGAAGAGGTTATTCGGCAAACTTCACGCTTGCCACTTCGAGAATTTTCGATGCGTCGAAATAGAAGCCCTCGGGCGATTTGTCGTTCTTGGGCTTTACGGCTATAAAGTCGATGCATCCGGGCAGAGTTCGGTGCTCGGTGGCCACATAGCCGAGTTTGTTGAGGATATAATACTCGTGCGAAACCGAAGTCACCACCCAAGGGCTTTCGGCAGTGCCTTTGCCGCTCGAGAGTATAGTGGCGATAATCTGGTTGAGTCGAAACTGCCTGATGGCAGCGCGAGCATATTTTTTCTTTTCCTTGAGAGCAAAGATGAAAAATTCCATCTGCTGAAGGTCGAAGATATTGTCGTCGAGCGAGAGTTCGGCATATTTTTCGATGGTGTCGCACTCGCTGCGCGTGAATTCTTTGTTGTAGTAAAGCGATTCGATCATATCGGAATATCTCGACTCGCGGAAGGGGTTGTAGTCCTCTTGAAATACGTAACCGTAGTAGAGGTAGCGATATTCTTCGGCAGTCATCGAGGTGTCGTTACTCTCAAATTCCTTCATCAGTCGAGGGAAGAAAAACTTCGACTTAGTGTCTTGTGTCGCCTCCTTGATTTCGTTGAAATCTACGGGTTTAACTTCGTATTTCTGCGCCACGCCGGGCACGGCAATCACGAAAATCAATGCGGCTATTATGGTGAAAATAAGCTTTCTCATTATCTCTGAACAAGGGCAAAACCGTTGAAAAATTAATCTCAAAAATTTTTACTGACAATCGAAGTCCACAAAAGGGGCATATCGAGTGTGGTGCCTGCGTCATTTCACCAGAAATCCCTCGATGGAGATGCCAATCATAGCGAAGGTGATGACAATGGGCAAACACTTATTGCAAAAATACTGAATAAAAGTGAGACCAGGAAATTTTAGCCAACGGCCGGCGGGCGTTTTGCAGTAGGCTGCAAAGCCGAAAATGGCGCCCAAGCAGAGGCAAAGCAGCATAAAACGGGCATTAACAGCCAAGCCCACAAGCAGACCTGCCAAGCTGCCCAAGCCCACATAGATATTGGCGAGTTGCGACGATTTTGGTTCGCCTTTGGGTTGCATCAAGAATAGCCAAGCCACTATGAGAGTGGCTATCGACCACGAAGCTAATGCGCTGCTTGTGAGATAGATATGCCCGCCAAAATGCAGCGTCAGCATGCCGCAATAGGCAAATAAGGCAGCCGGCAATTTGGGCTTAAACGAGAGCACGACGGCCACTGCAAGCAGGGCGATGCCGAGTATCAATAGGAGAGTGAAATGAGTTGTTGCCATAGTATGAAATAGATGCTTTATCGTATAACGAAAAATGCAAAACTATATTTTAGAAATTTATAGATAATTAAGATTTTTCCCGCAAGAGTGCAGCCCCGCGCCACAGCAGTAGCAGCAATGGAGAATGTCGGGTATTTTTCAATCTGATTAAGGTCATTAGTTTTGAGTAGGAGCTGCCGGACTGCACGTACGTGTAAGGCTTGTCGGTTGGACTCAGAATCAGCATCTTTGTGCATATTTACAGCGACAGAAAGCACCCGAAAAACTCCGCAAAGAAACGATAAGTCCTCTAAATCGAGGTAAAAAAGTGCGATTTAGAGGAACTATTTTTTGAAATTTCACGCAGGGATTGTAAATTTGCGATATGAATATATCAAACATAATAGGACGAAAAGAAGAGATTCGGCGACTTGAGAAGTGCTACGAATCTAAACAAGCGCAACTTGTGGTGGTTTACGGACGACGACGAGTAGGTAAGACATATTTGGTGACCGAGTTGTTTAAGAATCGATTTGCGTTGCGTCTGACCGGTGCATATAATCAGCGACGAAGTATTCAGTTAGAGTATTTTGTTGAGGAGTTGCGTGCTGCGGGTATGGAAGTTGGTGAGATTCCTGACACATGGAAAGGTGCTTTTGCATTGCTTCGCAGATTTATATCATCGAGAAATCCAGAGGAAAAGCAGGTGGTTTTCATAGATGAGATTCCATGGTTCGACACACTTAAATCCGATTTCTTATCATCCTTTGAGTATTTTTGGAATAGTTGGGGCTCAAAACAGTCGAACTTGCTACTTATTGTGTGTGGATCTGCCACAGCATGGATGACCGAAAAATTTGCCGATAACCCGGGCGGTTTGTTTAATCGGCATAATACTCGTATTTATTTGCGTCCGTTCACCCTAAGCGAAACCGAAGAATACCTTAAATCAAGAGGAATAGAGTGGAGCCGTTACGATATAACCGAGTGCTATATGGCTATGGGAGGAATTCCATTTTATCTCGGGCAGATAGATGAAGAATTGTCGTATTTAGCTAATATGGACAACCTGTTTTTCCGAGATAGAGGCGGTTTGTGGGATGAATTCAGTCATCTTTACCGAACTCTTTTTCGCAATAGCGACGCATATTTAAAAGTGGTGGAGGCGTTGTCGACCAAAAAGATGGGCTTGACTCGGAAAGAGATAGTGGATGTGGCAAAAATACCTAACAACGGCGACCTTACGAAGTTGTTGCAAAATCTAATTGATTCTGATTTTGTGTGCGCATATCATTATTTTGGGAAGAAACGCAAAAACATAGTATATCAGTTGTGTGATTGCTACACTTTGTTCTACTATCGCTTTGTGAGAGACCATTACGGGCGCGATGAGCACTTCTGGACCAACACTCTCGACAATCCGGCGCGTAGAGCATGGGCGGGCAATGCCTTTGAACTTGTATGCAAAGCACATGTCCAGCAGATAAAACGCAAAATAGGCATTTTGGGCGTTCTGTCGGAGGAGTCGATATGGTATTCTGAAGCAGATGACACGGGTAGTGGCGCTCAAATTGACCTTGTAATAGATCGTCGTGATCGCGTTATAAATCTGTGTGAAATGAAATTTTCTATTAACGATTTTTCTATTGATGCAGATTATGATATGGCATTGCGACGCAAACTGCAAACTTTTCGCGAGCGGACCGGCACTCGCAAAGCGCTTCATATCACTATGGTTTCCACTTACGGCGTGCGCAAGAATGCACATTCAGGAATAGTGCAGTCGCAAGTGGTGCTCGATGACCTATTTCAACCATATGAGTTCTAAATAACAAGTTGTATTTTGGAAAATGAGTCGGATAAGTCCTCTAAATCGAGGTAAAATAGTGCGATTTAGAGGAACTATCCCAAAGATATGCATTATTCAAAATTGAAATTTGCGATTATCGCGGCTGCGACGCTGCTGAAGCGGGCTCGGCGGGTGCTTCGGGTTGCTCGGCCGGGGTGTCGCTTTCGGGCTTTTTCGGGGTTATCTGGTCGGGATATTTGATGCGAGTGTGGTAGAGTGAGTCGAGGCGTTCGATAAACGTGTTCTTGATGATTTCCACATCGCGGAAGCTGATTGGCGCATCTTTGAGCAATCCGCTTGCCACCTGACCATCGATAATCTTGCTCACGAGCGATGCTATGGCTTCGTGAGTGTGATTGGTGAGGCTTTTCGAAGCTGCCTCGGTGGCATCGGCCATCATCACAATTGCCGTTTCGCGAGTTTGCGGATTAGGGCCGGGGTAGGTAAAGGGTTCTTCATCCACAGGTTTGCCGTCGGCATTCATGCATGCTTGGGCGTAGAAATATCGAGCCAAGCCTCTGCCATGGTGCTGCAAAATGAAGTCCTTGATGGCTTGAGGCAATTTCGACTTTTCGGCGAGTTCCATACCGTCGGTGACGTGGCGTATCACTATCGAAGCGCTTTGCTCGGGTGTGAGCAAGGTGTGCGGATTGATGCCGCGCTGGTTCTCGGTGAAGAAATTGGGGCTTTTGATTTTGCCTATGTCGTGATAGATGGCACCCACGCGCACCAGTTGCACGTTGGCACCTATGCGGTGAGCAGCCTCGGCTGCGATGTTCGACACCTGCATAACGTGCTGGAAAGTGCCGGGGCACGATTCGGAGAGTTGTCGGAGCAGCGGCTGATTGAGGTCGGTGAGTTCGATGAGCGTGAGCGATGAAGTGAATCCGAACATCTTCTCAAGCACATAGATAAGGAGATTGGAGAACGAAAGGAAAATGGCATTGATAAGGAAATAGACAAACACATATTTGCTGATGCCATTGAGTGTGCCTTTTTCCATCATAAAGAATGCCAGATAGCAGATGCTGTAGCTAATCATCACCAGGGCAGCGCAACGCGCCAACTGAGAGCGACGCGACATCTCTTGGAGCGAAGCTATGGCAATGATGCCCACCACCATTTGCATGAGCACAAGGTCGGTGGAGTAGGTGGAAACTATAGAAGCTATCATCACTTCCACCACATGCACCACCACGGCGGTGCTCGAGTCGAAGAACGTAGCCATCACTATGGGAACGAGGGCAAACGGCATAATGTAGCTCGCCTTCACATTGTCGAGGCTCACGCCGATAAAGAATATGGCAGTGAAGCATGTTAGCAGCGACATCACGAAGAGCAGTTTGCGCAAATCGTAGAATATATTGTGGCGGAACACAGCCAGATAGATGTAGAGCATGATAAACAAGATGGCAATAATCACCACCTTGCTCAGTGTGATGTATTTGCTCTCGTAGGAGTTGAGATTGTTGTCGGTGTATTCTTTCTTGAGGTAGTCGATAGCCGATTTCACTTGAGGTGTAACCACGTTGCCACGGTCGATGATTCGTTCGCCTTTCTGAATCATGCCTATGG
This sequence comes from bacterium, assembly GCA_004563195.1. GTDB lineage: Bacteria > Bacteroidota > Bacteroidia > Bacteroidales > Muribaculaceae > SFTJ01. The sequence continues at coordinate 63,349 of SFTJ01000004.1, read as the reverse complement.
GCGCAAGTTCCTTCTGCAACTGCTGATGCAAAATCTCGTTGGAGCGAACAGAGTCGATGAGGATGTTAGGTTCGAGGTAACGGTTGATGGTTTTGAGATAGACCGACTGATGATAATTGTTACGAGCGGCAAGCGAATCGATGTATTCGTAGGCCGAGCGCACCGAGAAAAAATCGCCGGTTGGAGTGTTGACAATGGTGTGGTCTTCGCCCACTTGTCGCACATAGGGAAGATGCCCGTTGCGTATGCGAGAGAAAGTTTCGCTATCCACTATGCCGTGGCGATAAATCTCGCGCAGTTGTCCTACGAAGAAGAGTCGTTCGCTGCTGCTGCCCGAGCGGATGGCGGCAACAGCCTGAAGGTGCTTCGACGACACGGTGCGGTCGAAACTATATACATTCACAAAATTGCGCACAATGCTGTCGCGCAAAGCCGAAGCCGAGGCAGTGTCGAGTTCGATGGGAATGTCGAACGGAGCGGTGAGCAGCGAGTACTCCCAGGGTTTGTCGATTTGATAGGAGTAGTGGAATTTATGCTCCTTAGGCAAGCAGAGCGACACTATGGCTATGGCACATAGCAGCAAGAGTACCTGCATTGCAGTGATTTTAGATATTTTCAGATTGATTTTTCGCATACTCCAAATTGTTATCGATTAAGACAGTTAACGGGTATAAAAAATCGGCTTTTGAGAGGCTTTATTTGTTGAGGCGGAGAGCATTTTTCACGCCCTGCACCTGACGCATGCGGCGGCAGAGCTGATCCACCACCTTGGTGTCGCTCACAAGCACATCGAGTTCGCACTTAAACACGCCGTCGTTGGCGGCAATATTCAGGCGACGCAAGTTGATGGCAAGCGTGGTGGAGATGAGGTAAACTATCTCCTGCAAGATGCCCATGCGGTCGATGCCCGTCACTTCCACCGATGCCAGGAACTTGGTGGAATAGTCCTCCCACTTGGTCTGAAGCAAACGGCTGCCGTAGCTGCTCTTGAGTCGCATCATCTCCGGGCAAGTGAGTTTGTGCACCTCCACGATGCTGTTCTGGTTCACGAATCCCACCACATCGTCGCCCGGGATGGGGTGACAGCAGTCGGCTGTGGTGTAATTGCGCACCCCGTTGTTGTTGGTGAGCTGATACACCACCTTCTGGTCGATTTTGCCCTCAAATTTGATGACGTTGTTCTCCTCCTTCTGCTTCGAGCCGATGCGGAAAATCTTGGAGAACAAGCCGTTGTTGCTCTTTTTGGCGTATTTTAGTATCTGGTCGTTGAGGGCAAGTTCGTTGTTGCCCACCATAAAGCAGAGTTCGTTGCTGTTGCGCAGTTCGAGGTTAGCCACAATCTTGGTTAGCGTCTCGTTGCTGTAGGTCAAGCCGTTATCTTCGAGGAAGCTCTTGAGGAGGGCTTCGCCTTCGGCAGTGATGTGACGGTGGTCGCGGCGCAAGGCAGCGCGCAAGCGTTGCTTGCCCTTGGCGGTGGCAAGAAATGCCTCCCACTCGGGTTGTGGTTGCTGCGATTGCGAAGTGAGCACTTCGGCTTGGTCGCCGCTATTGAGTTTGTGCGAGAGAGGCACCAGTTTGTGGTTCACCTTGCCCGCTATGCAGTGGTTTCCGAGGTCGGAGTGCAGGGTATAAGCCAAATCGAGCACCGAAGCGCCGTTGGGCAGCGTTACGAGTTCGCCCTTAGGGGTAAACACCACGATTTCGGAACTGAAGAGGTTGAGTTTGATGGTGTCGAGGAAGTCGAGCGCATTGGGTTCGGGGCTTTTGAGAATATCCTCGATGGTTTGTAGCCACTTGCCGAGTTCTTTCTCCTCCTCGCCTTCGCCCACCTTGTATTTCCAGTGAGCAGCAAAGCCGCGTTCGGCGAGTTCGTCCATGCGGCGGCTGCGAATTTGCACTTCCACCCAGTTGCCGTCGGGGCCCATCACGGTGAGGTGCAAAGCACGATAGCCGTTGGCTTTAGGCGTGCTTATCCAGTCGCGAGTGCGCTCAGGGTGCAAGCGATAGAGGTCGGTGATTTCGCTGTAGATGTTCCAGCAGATATGCTTTTCCTCAGCATCTTTAGGACAATCGAACACAATGCGAGCGGCATAAAGGTCGTAGACCTCCTCAAAAGGCACGCGTTTGGTTTCCATCTTGTTCCAAATAGAGTAGACCGACTTCACGCGGGCACGCATCTCATATTTAAGACCCATACGCGACAGACGTTCGCGAATAGGAGCCGAGAAACGCTCGAAAAATTCGTTGCGCGACTGTTCGCTGTCGGCTATCTTTTGGGCTATCTGTTTGTACACATCGGGGTGTTCGTATTTGAAGCTCAAGTCCTCGAGTTCGGTCTTGATGGCAAACAAGCCGAGGCGGTGAGCCAGGGGGGCATAGATATATAGCGTTTCGCCGGCAATCTTATATTGCTTGCTTGGAAGCATGGAGCCCAAGGTGCGCATATTGTGCAGACGGTCGGCCATCTTAATAAGCACCACTCTGATGTCGCTGCTCATGGTGAGCAGCAGTTTGCGGAAGTTTTCGGCTTGAGCCGAAGCCTTGTCGCCAAAGATACCACCTGAGATTTTGGTCAATCCCTGGGTGATTTCGGCTATTTTTTTGCCGAATTGAGCCTCAATATCCTCCACGGTGTACTCAGTATCCTCCACTACATCGTGCAGCAGCGCTGAGCAAATGGAAGTGGAGCCCAAGCCTATCTCCTGGCTCACGATGCGAGCCACTTCGATGGGGTGCATAATGTAGGGTTCGCCCGAGCGGCGGCGTATGCCGGCATGAGCCGACTTGGCGAATTTGAACGCCCGCTCTATTATCTCCACTTTCTTGCGGTGATTGCTTGCAAGATAGCCGTTCAGAAGGTTTTGATATGCTTTATCTATCATTTCCTCCTCTTGCTGAGGTGTGAGGTCGTACTTTTCCATAGAGTTTTGATGTTTTAGTGTTGCCTATAATATCTATCTTCCCTCGAATTTGGGTAACGAAGTACAAATCTACAAAATATTAGTCGAAATCACGAATAGGAGCTTGAATTTTTTATTAAATAATGATGAATTAGTGTGTCGATAGTGTTAACTTTGTGAAGAGTCACTATGGTTTACTCATTATTAAAATAACCATAGCCTAAATGCAGAACAGAAGGAATGAAACGATTGCTGAAATTGTCGCTGACGGTGCAGATACTTATAGCACTTGTGCTTGCTTGCCTGGTGGGGTATGCCATGCAAGGCAATGTGGAATTTGCCGAAACCTACATTAAGCCATTTGGAACCATTTTCTTGAATTTGCTGAAATTTGTGGTGGTTCCGCTGGTGATGTTTTCCATAATTTGCGGCATAATGGATATGCAAGATGTGAAGAAAGTGGGCCGCTTGGGTTTTCGCGCATTGCTCTACTTTATGTGTACCACTGTGGTGGCGGTGGCGCTGGGCCTTACCATATCCACGCTGATGAAAGGCTATTTTCCAATCATAACCATCAGCAGCGATGGCGCAGCCACTGAGGTGGCGCAAGTGACATTTATCGACCAGATAGTGAATTTCTTCCCCAAAAATATACTTGAGCCCATCTTCACCATGAGCATGATGCAAGTGATAGTGATAGCAGTGCTTGTGGGCGTGGCAATAGTGCATGTGGGCGAGGTGGGCAAACCGCTGCGTGATGTGGTGCTCAGCCTCAATGCCGTGGTGACCAGGATATTGAGCTATATACTCGCTTTGTCGCCCATAGGTGTGTTTTGCATGCTTATGCCCGTGGTGGCAGTGAATGGCCCCAAGGTGTTGGGCTCGTATGCAGTGCTTATCGGAGCCGACTATCTGTGCTTCGTGCTGCATGCCCTGCTGGTGTATGCCGTGTGCGTGGCACTGCTGGCGCGCATCAGTCCGCTACGCTTTTTTCGCGAGATGGCGCCTGCCATGCTGTTTGCTTTTTCGAGCGACTCGTCGGTGGCTACGTTGCCCTACACCATGCAGTGCTCCGAGCGACTGGGCGTGAAGAAAGATTTGGGCAGTTTTGTGCTATCGCTGGGTGCCACCATCAATATGGACGGCGTGGCTATCTATCTGGGCGTGACATCGGTGTTTATTGCCACCTGTTGCGGCATCGACCTTAATATGCATCAATATTTTGCCATAGCCATGTCGGCAACAATAGCTTCGATAGGTACGCCGGGCGTTCCGGGCGGGTCGTTGGCGCTGATGGCAATGGTGTTTGCATCGGCAGGCATACCCATAGAGGGTGTAGCCATAGCCGCCGGAATAGACCGCATAGTAGACATGGCGCGCACCACAATGTCGATTACCGGCGATGCCTCATGCGCCGTGATTATGCAGCGATTTCACGACAAGCAGTAGTGCGAGACAATATTTTATTTATTAATATATATAAGATGAATACCATGTTACGAAAACTGATAGCTGCCATAATGGTAACGGCAGCGGTGTTTGGAGCCGAAGCACAATCGGCGCAGGAAGTGCTTGGGCAAATAGGGCAAAAGATACAATCACATTATGCCGAATACAATGAAGCCCTCTACAACAAGAAAGACTATGCCGAAGCGGAGCGACTGATGACCGATATGATTGCTCTTAACGAGAGTATGCCCGATAGCCTTAAAGCGGAGTTTAGCGAAGGATATCGAGGCATTAAAGGTAATCTGCATTACGATGCGGCTTGCATGTATTCTCTTGAAAACAAGGTAGATAAGGCTCTCGAATGTTTGTCGATAGCTTACGAAAACGGTTGGCACAACTATAAGCATGCTGCGCAAGATAACGACCTCATTAACATTCGCGGCGACAAACGCTTTGAGCAGTTGTTGAACGATATGCGCGATAATTTCGACTATGAGTATATTCTACACCGAGGCGGATCCTATAAAGTGAGTGAGCGACGCGACACATTGCCTCGCATCACTTATGCCGATGCTTCGAATCCGGGACTCGAGATGGTGCGGCGTCATTTCCGTCTCGACAGCGTGGCTGCCGGTGGCGATGAGATATCAAAAATCAAGCGAATACTCACCTTTATACACAATCGCATACGCCACGATGGCATGCACAGCAATCCCGGAGCGATGAATGCCATCGACCTCGACCGAGCATGTGCCGACGGTTCGCGTGGGCTTAATTGCCGCGGACTCGCCACAGTGCTCAATGAGTGCTTCCTCGCTATGGGTTTCAAGTCGCGATTTATCACTTGTTTCCCACGCGACTACAAGAGTGATTGCCATGTGATAAATGTGGTGTATAGCCGCACACTCAAGCGTTGGATTTGGATTGACCCCACCCATAATGCCTGGATTACCGACGAGAACGGCAATCTGCTGGGCGTGAAAGAGGTGCGTGAGCGCCGTCTGGCAGGACTTCCCTATGTGCTTAATGAGGAAGCTAATTGGAACAACGAAACCAAGTCGACCAAGGAATATTACCTCGATGAATATATGACAAAAAACCTCTATGCCATAGAGATAAGCACTCACTATGGCTTCGGTACCGAGCAGAATGTCAGCCACAGCATCACCTTGCTGCCCGAGAATGCCAATATCACCGGTTTTAAGGTAGAGAAAGCCACCTGCGATGCCGATTGGTTCTGGGCCGCGCCGGAATGATATCATCCACCATTCAGCGTGCGGATGATGTGAAAATCGGCTTCCTCGGCGGCTGCTTTCGCGTCCTTCGCTTTTCTTGGGGAGGTCGGCATTCCTGGGGGTTGCGCTGATGCTCCACTCCCGGCTACGAGCACTCGGGCTAAAGCCCTCGGCATTCAACCTTTCAGGTTGGATACCTTCGCACGCAAAATAATCGCAACATATAACCGCATCACCATCAAAGTGATGACTAATAACCGCGGCAACGCCGCCTTTTAACCGCAACGAAGTTGCCGAATAACCGCATCACCGCCAATGTGATGCCTAAAAATCGCGGCTGATAATCACCTGCTTATGCACTCGCTTTGTAGTTCATTTATGGCTTTGGCGAGGTTTTGTAGGGCTTGGGCGAGGACTGAGCGCTGTGTGGCTATGTTGAATCGCATAAATCCTGCACCTTTGGCGCCGAACATATCGCCGCGATTGAGCCCCAGATGAGCCTTATGGATAAATAGGCGATTGAGCGCATCGGCATCGAGACCGAGCGAGCGGCAGTCGAGCCACATCAAAAACGATGCTTCGGGTTTGATGGCTCGCACGCCGGGAATGTGCTCGTGGCAGAAGTCTGCCACAAAGTCGATGTTGTCTTCAATGTAGCGTTTTGCCTGCTCGAGCCATTCTTCGCCGTGGCGATAGGCTGCTTCGGTGGCTATGCATGCCATAAAAGTGGGGTCGCTGAATTCGTTTACCTCCATCCATTCGAAAAATCCTTTGCGCAACTCGGGGTTCTTGATAACACACCAACTGCTTACTATTCCGGCAATGTTAAATGTTTTCGACGGGGCGCCGAACGTGATGCCCACCTCTTGAGCTTCGGGGCACGAATTGGTAAAAGTGCAGTGCTGCTTGCCACGCAGCACGAGGTCGCTGTGAATTTCATCGCTGAGCACTATCACGCCGTAGAGCTTGGCCATTCGCGCTATTTGGGCAAGAGTGGCGGCATCCCAGGCTATGCCTATAGGGTTGTGAGGGTTGCAGAGAATCATCATTCGAGGATGCTCTTCGGCAAATATTTGTTCCAAATGGTCGAGATTCATACGGTATGAACCATCGGCGGCTTCAACAAGGTCGTTGCTCACCACCAATCGGCGATTGCCCACTGAGACATTACGAAACGGGTGATACACAGGTTGTTGTATCACTATTTTGTCGCCCGGCGAGGTGAAATAGTTCACCGCATAAGCTATGCCACGCACTATTCCCGGCACAAATGTCAAGTCCTCGCGAGTGAAATGAAAATTGTTGCGACGCGCTTCCCAGTCGATAATCGACTGCCAAAATTCATCGGTGGGCATAGAGTAGCCGTAGACAGTATGTTTAAAGCGCTCCATAAGAGCCTCGCTGATGGCGGGGCAAACCTCAAAATCCATATCAGCCACCCAAAGCGGCGTGACATCGTCGGTGCCGAAAACGTCGGCGCATTTGCCATATTTCACTGTAGCCACTTGGCGGCGGTCTACTATTTTATCGAAGTTGTATTTCATAATCAATGTGTTACGATGAGATGGTTATTCAATAGTAGGGTGCAGATATTTATCACCTATTCCAATACCGAAGAGAGCAAAATCGTAGATAACCGGGTCGTCGGGCCGCATAGTGCGCAACACCTCGGTGAGTTCGAGCACGGTGCGTTTGTCGTTGGCGCGACGAGTGATGATGCCCAATGCGCGAGCCGTGTCGCCCACATGCACATCGAGCGGTATAAAGAGTTGCGAAGGCTTTATTCCGGTCCACACGCCCAGGTCTACTATGCCATCGTTGCGCACCAGCCAACGCAGAGCCATATTGATGCGTTTCAGAGCAGTGTTTCGCAGTTGAGTGGGCAAGCATTGCGAATTGGTGTTGCCCTCATTGGCGGTGGAAAATTCGCCCTGCATCAGTTCCACAAGGCGCCACGAAGGAGTTTCACTTTCGCCCACATGGTGAGCCGCAGCAAAGTCGTGTAGCGAGCCATAGTGGCGAAATATTCGGTTAAAACCGCGAAGCATATATTTAAAGTCGCGGGCAAAGAAAGTGCGATGAATATTTATGTCGGGGAGAGCCTCATAAGCCTCGTCGAGGATATAGTCGAGAGGTTGGTTCTCCATTATCGAGAGCATTTTTTCGCAATTGTTGCAAATCATTTTTCGTTTGCCCCAAGCGATGGCAGCCGAGAGAAACGCCACCACCTCGATGTCCTGCAAGCGTTCGAATCGGCGCGGAAACTGCACCGGGTCGTTGGCGATAAAATCGGGGTGATTGATGCGAAACGCCTCACTGTCGAGAAATTGTTTCAGACTTTGAAAATCGCTGTCGTTCATTGCGCTGAGTGGAATGGGTTAAAATTTATATGGTAATATTGCAGTGCAAAGATAGCAAATTATCCCTAATTATCATCGTCATAATAGAGGTAAGAAAAATGCCTGCGGCGGTATTTGTGGCTTAAAACTCGAAGTCGAAGCAGTCTTGTTGCGGGATTTTGATGACGTTGTCGGTGGGGATTTGGTCGAAGTTGTCGTGGAGGGCGTAGTACATGGCGGGGAGGCTGTTGTCCTTGCCGGTGGTTAGGTTGGTGCCATCGAATCCGAGCACCGAGATGTGATTGTCGGCGATGGTTTCGAAGCCCACTTTACGATACCAGCGCATCGATTCTGCGCTGTGCGGGATTAGCACTACGTAGTCGAACGAGTCGCAGTAGAGAGTGGCAATAGCATCGGAAATCAAGCCGCGCCCAATGCCGCGGCAGCGAAACTGAGGAAGTGTGAAAAGTCCATAGAAATAGCCGCCTCGCAAGCCCCGGCTGTCCTCAAAGCGCAGCATCTGCATGATGCCGGCGGGGATGTCGCCTTCGAGCTCCACGAAGTGAGTCATGGCATTGAAGTAGACGCGAGTGTAATGCTCACGGAAGGAGCCATCGACGCCTATCGATGCAAATGATTCTTGAAGCAGTTTTAATATAGACGTTTCAAAATCCATAGTTTGCTTAAGTTGACTTTCATCTTCACCTTTTTGTCGGCATCGTGGATAAATGCGGCAGCCTCCTCGGCGGTGTCGAAGCCCTCTACCACCACATAATAGAGTTTGTCGGTGGCATAGTAGAGTACATAGGATTTGTGACCTTTAGCAATGAGGCGGTCGCGCATCGAGCGGGCGTTGGCTCGCTGCTTGAATTCGGCGAGAATCACGCTGTAGAGTTTGGTTTCCTCGCGTGAAACGTCGATATATCCCACATAACGGTTCACTATTCGCACCGAGTCGCCGTTGATTACGTCGGTGGCTTGATGCTTTTCGGCTTCGATTTTGTTGTAAGCCTCCTCGCCTATGCCTTGGCGAGATTTTTGAACTGCTATATCGTAGGATGCCTTATAGTTTTCTTCGGTGGTGTGGCACGACGAAAGCGAGAGCGCGCATACGGCGCATGCTGCTATTGCTCGGAGAGTATTAAGAAAAAGTCTTGTCATAATGCCAAGTATTATAATTGAGTTAATGATTCTAATCTCTAAGTATTGCCCTTATTTTCGGGGCTTATTCGTCGGAGGGTCGGCGAGTTCTATCACTTCGGCATCCTTCACTGCACCGGCGTCGATGGTGATAATCACCAGAGTTCTCACCGTCTGCCAACCCTGCTTACCGGCGGCGCCGGGGTTGATGTGAAGCAGGTTGAACTCGCGGTCGGGCATAATCTTGAGTATGTGTGAGTGCCCGTCGACAAATAGTTGCGGCATCGAGATGTCGAGGCGAGAGCGAATGCCCGGGGCATAATGTCCGGGATAACCGCCGATGTGAGTGAGCACCACCTTCACGCCGTCGGTGGTGAATATTTCCATCGGGCGGAGGCGGCGGCGCAAGTTTGCGCCATCGATGTTGCCATACACGGCACGCACCACGGGCGCAATAGTTTCGAGACGGTCGATAATCGCTTCGTCGCCGATGTCGCCTGCATGCCATATTTCGTCGCAGTGCTCGAAATACTTGGCGTAGCGGTCATCCCAGTAGGAATGAGTGTCGGATAAAATGCCTATTCGCTTCACTATAGATTTTTGAATGCCACTTCTGTGTTGGCGCAGAAGATGGGTGATAATAAAATAATTGATTTAGTCGCTATAGTATGTTGCAATGCAAATTTAATGTATGCTAACAATTTATGCAAATCGGGTGGGCTTAATAATGATTAATTTAGCTCGGTTGTAAATGATATGTAGCAATAATTTTCGCAAAAAGTGATAATAAAGGTAAAATGGGAGGTCAAAAATCCGATAACAACTTTGAATTGCGGCGAGAAAGATGTAACTTCGTGAGTAGATAACAGAAAACCACGATACACTCCACAATAGAATAACGACTATGGAAATAAAGTTGCCCCAACGACAAGACGGCCAAGAGCAGACAATGGTTACCAATGGCAACCAGATAACCGTGATAGGAGCCAACGGTGCAGGCAAGAGCCGATTTTGCAACAAGTTGTTGCAAAGTTTCGGCGACCGCGCTTATCGCATGTCGGCGCTCAAGGGAATACATTCCGAGACCTATCACAACATCATGCCCGGAAGCATAGAGAGCCGTTATAACGACTTGCTGAAAGCCAATCAGATGTTTGAGAGCAAGGCAAACACCGAATTCGAACGCTTGGTGGTGCTGCTGATGAGCGACGAATTTATGGAACTCATAGGCTACAAGAGCAGTATGCTGCTCGGAGGCAATGAGACCCTTCCGCCACGCACCAAACTCGACACCTTGGTGCATGTGTGGCAAGCCATATTTCCCAAAAACAAGATTTTGCGTGACGGAGCCCGACTGCTCATCAAGAACGACCTTGACGAGAATCCCTATTCCACCCTGCGGTTGAGCGACGGCGAGAAAGCCGCCCTCTACTACATAGGAGCCGCCCTCTATGCGCCAGACAATGCGTTGGTGATGGTAGACGATCCCGAGATATTTATCCACCCGAGCCTTATACAGTCGCTGTGGAACGAAATAGAAGAGATGCGCCCCGACTGCACCTTTGTCTACAGCACCCACGATGTGCAGTTTGCCACTTCGCGCATCGATAATAAGTGCATCTGGGTGAAATCGTTCGATGTGGCTCACGAGTCGTGGGACTACGAATTTGTCAATCCCGGCGAGGAATTAAGCGAGGAACTGTATGTAGACCTGCTCGGCAGCCGCAAACCTATACTTTTTATCGAAGGCGACAGCGTGCATAGCATCGACTCGAAATTGTATACACTCGTGTTTAAGGAATACACCGTGAAGCCTATGGGCAGCTGCGACAAGGTGATAGAAGCCACACGGTCGTTCAATCAGCTGCAGTCGTTTCACAACCTCGACAGCCGCGGCATAGTGGACCGCGACCGCCGCGACGAGGGCGAGGTGAAATATCTGCGCAACAAACGAATATTTGTGCCTAATGTGGCAGAGGTGGAAAACATACTTCTGCTCGAAGGTGTGATACGCGCCGTGGCTCGCTACAGGCAGTGCGACGAAGAGCGCGTGTTTGCACGCGTTAAGCGCAATGTGCTGAGCATGTTTCGCGCCGACCAGACCGAGCAGGCACTCGAGCATGTGCGACATCGCGTGAAGCGCAATGTGGAGGTGCGCATCGATAAGCGCTTCGAAGACATCACTGCACTCGAGAAGCACATGATATTTCTCATCAATGAGATTAAGCCCCGCGAGATGTATGAAGATATATGCCAATGCTTCAAATCATATTCCGACACCAACAACTACGATATGGTGCTGCGCGTATTCAACGAGAAGACCATGCTCACCCAGTGCGGCGTGGCTCAGTTGTGCGGATTGAAGAATAAAGATGAATATATCAAGACCATTCTCAACATACTCAAGCACAACGGGCGCGAGGCAAAAGCCATACGCCAGGCTGTGCTGCACTGCTTCGGGCTCGATGAAGAAGGTGCATCCGGAAAACAGAAACAATAATAAACACCAAAAAATAGAATAATGGCTCGCCCCAATGGCCGTTACCTCGGCTAAAGCCACATGGCGAGGCGAGAAAAATGACGATAAAAGAGAAAAATGAAACGACTGAAAGTGTGGATAGAGGCTATACGCTTGCGCACCCTGCCGGTGTCGGTGTCGGGCGTGGTGATAGCCATAGCTATGGCTGTGTGGTTTGGCGAAGAACGATGGGTGCCAGCGGTGCTCTGCTTGCTTTTTGCCATATTGGCACAGGTGGTGAGCAATCTCGCCAACGAATACTACGATTTTCTTCGCGGAGCCGACAAAAAAGGTCGCGTGGGACCACGCCGCGGCGTCACCGAGGGCGACATCAAGCCCACCACCTTGCGCAATGTCACCTTTGCCACCCTTGTGGCGGCATGCGCCGTGGGCTGCGGACTGCTTTTCTACGGCGAGTGGTGGCTCTTAATAGTGGGCGTGGTGATAGCCGTGTTTGCCCTCGCCTATAGCGCCGGACCCTATCCGCTGTCGTATCACGGACTCGGCGAAGCCGCCGTGTTTGTGTTTTTCGGGCTTGTGCCCGTCAATTTCACCTACTACGTTCAGGCAGGGCATTTCGATGCATTTGCCCTGTTGGCATCGATAGCTATAGGTTTTATGGGCGTGAATGTGCTGCTTGTAAATAATTATCGCGATATGGAAGACGATATCGACGCCGGCAAACACACCTCGGTGGTGATTTTCGGACGCCCGCTTGCCGCCACGGCATATCTGATAAACGGATTTGTGGCAATATTCATACTCTCGCCCGTGTGGCTGCGATTGATGCTGATGGGCGCATGGTGGGGCGTTGCTCCGGCAGTGGTTTACCTGATAATACACCTCTCGTGCTGGGCACAGCTCAAGAGCAAGAGCGGCGCCGCGCTCAATCCGCTTCTCGGCGGCACCGCACGCGCCATGCTCATCTTTACCGTGCTGTTTGCAGTAGCACTTGTGTGCTCGAGCTACTTCTGCACCGCCGCCACCACCACCGAGTGGTGGCGATAGGCATTGGCTAAAAGCCAAACCTCTAATGCGCGCAACATTAGTAGAGTTACATAGATATTACTAAGAAAAACTTTTTTTGAAGATTTTTTAGCAAATGTTTTGGCGATAATTAACATTTGTGCATATATTTGCTGTTGATTTGTATGACCTGATTATTTTTATCAATCTACGCGTTATCCATTAGAAATAGTGAATAAGATAAATCGTACACTTTTCTGTAGATGCAACAATCGGGCACACAGAGAGGTGTGACGGCGTGTAGGTAAAACTTAAGCAAACATTGTGCAATGATATGTTGCGCAAAAGCACTTGATAACGACGATGAGCGAGGCGCAGCGAGTATTACGCTTGGCGAGCGGCTGCATCGGTAATATGCCTTAAAACTATATTATTTATTTTTAGTAAATCATTTTGGTGATATGACATCAAGCGATATAAAACAAAGCATCATCGAGCGAATGAGCTTGATATTCAAGCATAATCGATGTGTAGATGACATCGACGGCGCAGCCGGTGTGGTGTCGGTATACTTTGATATGCATGGCGTGCGAGTGGCAGAGAGCAACCTTTGCCCCGGCATATATGTGCGTGTCTCAGGACTGCAAGTAGAAAAAATCATGGTAAGATAATAGCATCAAAGAGAGATGTAAAACACAATTTTGGAGGGCGTTGCCGAGAGGTAACGCCCTTTTAGTATTTTCAGGGGCGGATGGGTGCTTGCGAGCATTGGTATGCTGTTTTTTGGGGGGGGGGATATAGTGATAAGGTGTCTGTAGTGGGATTTTTGTGGAGAAATGGTTTTGAAATATGCTTAGCTATTGGTATATTTGTGGTGTAATTGAAATACAAAACTAAAACAAGACTAAATATGAAGAATACCATACTGAGGAAAGCAATGTTGTTTGTGTTGATGGTGCCGATGTTGTTTTTGGCAAGCTGTATCGAAGAGTATAATCTGCCCGAACTTGAAGTAACAGCCAACGAACTCTATGCCTGCGGTGAGATAAAGGTGGGAGCGCAGTCGTATGTGAGTGTGCAGCGTGCCACTCCGCTATCGAAGTGGGAGGAGATATATGTGGATAAAGCCTCGGTGTATGTGGTGGGTGATAATGGCTTTAAAAGCAAGAAAGGCGTGTATAACGCTGATACCCGCATGTTTGAGATTGACACCTACGATGCCAAGCCGGGTGGTAAATATCGCATGGAGATAACCGTAAATGGCGATGATTATGCTACCACCTATATGGAAGTGCTCGAAGCACCCGAAATCTCACGCATTTATTACGAAATCAATAAAAACAAAGGTTCGGTAGAAATCTATGCCGATGTAGATAAGCTCAATGGTAATACTAAATACATGTGGACCTACGAAGAAAACTTTGAGGTTAAAGCACCGTTGAGAATATATGAAACAGTGTATGATGGTGGATTTATAGTGGACTATAATTGGGAGTATTATAAATTTTATAACAATCCCAATTACCACAACGAATGTTGGGCGAAGCAAAACTCCGGCACTATCAACCTCTATAATGCATCGGCGCTCAAAGAGGACCGAATAAAGCATTGCAAGGTGGCAGAAGTGTCGGGCAGTAGCATAAAGTTTGATGGACTTTATTGCATCACAGTGTTCTTTAATGCTCTGTCGGGAGATGCATTTTCCTATTACACAGAGTTGCAGCGACTCACCGAGCAGAAAGTGACGCTCTATCCGCCTACGCCCACCGATTTGCGTGGCAATATCACCTGCTTGACCAATAAGGAAAAGATAATGAGAGGCACTATAACGTCGTCGGTGCCTACGGTTAAGCGAATGTTTATCGACCGCGAGGAGGTGAAAGAGATATTGAGCGACGACTATGGAGCACCTTACACCGTGCCCGGTGATACGGGGTTTACAGATGATCAATTCTGGGATGAGGTGGAAAATAAAAGGATTGAAGGGTATTTGATATGGAGCACCGTTCGCTTTTATAATCAGATTACGCCATCCAACACTCGCTTTTATTATCCACACATGTGCAGCTGCATAAAGCGCGGCGGCACCCCCAACAAGCCAGATTGGTGGCCAAATTAACGAATACGTTTGGCTGGCTGATATTTTTTGTGCCTATGGGAGTTTCATGGTTTTGAGGCGCGGATTATTTCGCGTTTCCCGCCCGGGGGGCCGGGGAGGCGTTCTACCGTGAAACCGGCTGATTGCAGCATGCGTCGCACCACGCCTTTGGCGCAGTAGGTGGTGAGTATGCCGCCCGGGTTGAGCACTTGGTAGAGGTGGTCGAAAAGTTGTTGTGTCCACATCTCAGGCTGTTTTTCGGGAGCAAAAGCATCGAAATAGATAATGTCGAAGTGCGGAGAGAAGGTGTAGTGAGTGAAATCGGCTTCGATTTTCTGTAGCGTGAAGTGCGGAGTGATTTGTGTGGGTTCGCCCCAAGGGGCGCTATGCAGCGCATAATAAAGGTCGGCGCAGTCGTTGCCCACAATGGCAGGATAGTCGAGGCGATGCAGTACATCGAGGCTAAGCGGATAGCGCTCTATGCCCGTGTAGCTGATGCAGCGATGCGAGTTTTGAGCCTCGAGAGCAGTGAGCAGGCAGTTGAGTCCCGTGCCGAATCCTATCTCGAGAATGTGAGGCGACTCCACGCGCGAGTGACGCAGAGCCATATCGATGAATATGTGTTGCGCTTCGGTGAGGGCACCCTTCACCGAGTGATAGTGCTCGTTGAGTTCGGGCACAAATAGCGTGTAGCTGCCGTCGGCTGTCAATTCCAATTCCATAATGCAAAAGTAGTAAACAATCGGCTATTCGGCAACTCTGAAGCCGCAATAACCAAACCGAATGTATAGCCAAGCAAGACGAAAAATGCACGAAACGGGTCGTTAATGTATATAAAAATGTGCATTAACGACCGATTTCGTGCAAAATCTTATAGAAAGAGTGCAGAAAAATGCTAACCCTAAGCAAGACGAAAAATGCACGAAACAGGTCGTTAGTGTATATAAAAATGTGCATTAACGACCGATTTCGTGCAAAATCTTATAGAAAGAGTGCAGAAAAATGCTAACCCTAAGCAAGGCGGAAAAATGCACGAAACAGGTCGTTAATGTATATAAAAATGTGCACTAACGACCGATTTCGTGCGTATTTTGGGGTATTTGCGGGAATGGACGTGCCGAGGCGGGGGTAGCCGGGCGGGTAAATAATGTGGCTCGGTGATGCGTATTACGACAGATAATGTGTAACTTTGCGAAAGGAAATAATAACAAAGAAAACGATGGCAAAAGTGAATGATATAGTGCGCTTTCTGAATGCACAGGGAGGCGGACGAATAAGCAAGATAGTGGATAATCTGGCATATGTGGAAGATGAGGACGGGTTTGAGACACCGGTGCTTCTGCGTGAGATAGTGGTGGTGGAGGAGAGCAAGTCGAAGCCCACCGCCTACGACCGCCCCATAGTGCCCGCCAAGAGCAAGGAAGTGGAGGCTCCGGGACCAAAGCCCATGCCTGCTGCACTGCCGGTAGAAGAGACCGAAACCGGCGAGGTGCTCAATGTGGTGCTTGCCTACGAGCCCGCCGAGATTAAGCATCTCAATACCACCAAGTTCTATGCCTATCTGGTGAACGACAGCAATTATTACCTCTATTTCAGCTACATGTCGCGCGACGATGAGAGCGGCATGTGGAAAACCCGCTTTCACGGCATAGTGGAGCCTAACATACAAGTGCTGCTCGAAGAGTTCACCCGCGAGGCATTGCCCGAGATGGACCGCGTGGCTGTGCAGTACGTGGCATTCAAGCAGGATAAACCCTTCAAGTTGAAAAATCCCGCTTTGGTGGAATATCGACTCGACACCACCAAGTTCTACAAACTGCATTGTTTCCACGACAATATGTACTTCGACTCGCCCGTGATAGCGCTCGACATAGTGAAGAACGACCTGCCAATGCGCCAAATGGTGATAGACAGCAGCGACCTGGAGCGAGCCATGCGCGAAAAGCGAGCCGCCGAAAAGCCCAATCGTAAACCGGTGGCAAAACGCCCCGCCGAGGGCCCGATAGTGGTGGACCTTCACATCGATGAACTCCTCGACACCACGGCAGGAATGAGTTCTACCGATATGCTGCTCTATCAGCTCGATAAGTTTCGCGAAACCATCGATGCTCACAAAAAACACATAGGGCAGAAGATAGTGTTTATTCACGGTAAGGGCGAGGGCGTGCTTCGCAAAGCGATTCTCGACGAACTCAAGCGCCGCTATCCGCGCTGTGAGGCCCAAGATGCAAGTTTCAGAGAATATGGCTTCGGCGCTACGCAAGTAACCATCAAATAATATACCTTCCCGGCGATGATATTCTATTTTAGCGGAACAGGCAACAGCGAATATGTGGCGCGACAGTTGGCCGAAGCCCTCGGCGAGCGACTGATAGGCATGGCTCAAGCCATCAACAGTGGCGAAATGCATTACACGCTTGGCGAAGGCGAGACGGTGGGCTGGGTGTTTCCCACCTATTCGTGGGGTCCGGCGCCCATAGCCGTGGCATTTGCCCGAAAGGTGGAGATAGAAGGCTTTGCAAGCCACACCTATAGCTATATGGTCACCACTTGCGGCGACGATATAGCACTCTCGGCGCAGATGTGGCGCAGCGAGATGTCAAAGCGCGGCATGCACTGCAATATGGCAATGTCGGTGCAGATGCCCAACAACTATATACTGCTTCCCGGCTTCGACGTAGATGCCAAGGACTTGGAGGTGAAGAAGCGTAATGCCGCCGTGCCACGCATAGCACAAGTGGTGGCAGCCATCGAGAGCCGCAGCGCCTGCGACGATGTGGTGAGAGGCTCTATGCCCTGGCTGAAATCGAAAGTGGTGTATCCTATGTTTCGCCGCTATGCTATGAGCGACAGCGGCTTTGCTTCACAGAAACCACTTTGCAACGGTTGCGGCAAGTGCGTAAAGGTGTGCCCCAATGCCAATATCAGCCTCAGCAGCGACGGCGTGCCCGAGTGGCACGGCAATTGCGCCATGTGCTTGAGCTGCATACACCGTTGCCCCATGCGCGCCATTCAATATGGCAAACAGACACAGAAAAAAGGCAGATACCACTTCTGAATAGCTCCGAGACCATGAATATAGAGAGTATAAGAGATTACTGCCTCACATTGCCCCGAGTGACAGAGGATTTTCCTTTCGACGAAACCACGCTGGTGTTTCGCATAGAGGGGAAGATATTTGCTATGATTGACCTCGAGCGGCACGAATGGCTCACGCTGAAGTGCGACCCCGAGTATGCCGTGGCACTTCGCGAACATCACACCGAGATAACCGGAGCCTGGCACATGAACAAACGCTACTGGAATATGCTCAACCTTGTGGGCAATCTGAGCGACGAACTGATATGCCATCTCATACGCCACAGTTATAATCAAGTGGTGAAAAAGATAAGCCGCCGCATGCGAGAGAGCATAGGTCTGGAATTAGTGGAAGAATAACAGAGAATTAACGCAAAACAAAACTCTACAAACCATGAAGATATATTTAGCCAGCAGTTGGCGCAACGAGTATTTTCCCGGCATAGTGCAAGCCCTGCGCGAGGCCGGATATGATGTATATGATTTTCGCAATCCCGGCGACGGAGGCGACGGGTTTCGCTGGAGCGACATCTCAGCCGATTGGCTTGAGTGGGAGCCGCAGCGCTATCGCGATGAATTGATGAACAATCCGCGCTGCGATTGCCAATTTGCCAATGACCTGCGTGCCATGCAGAGTTGCGATGTGTGCGTGTTGCTCTTGCCGTGCGGACGCTCTGCCCACACCGAGGCGGGCTGGTTTGCCGGACGAGGCAAGAAAGTGATAGTGCACATCCCGGTGAAGCAAGAGCCGGAACTGATGTATCGACTGTTTGATGCCGTTACCACCACCATCGACGAACTTCTTGAGGCGCTGAAAGCCTGAACATCGCGCGATGCACCTATAACAAGCACCCTATTGCCGCAGTTGCTATTGAGTGATAGTAGCTACTACAATAGGGTGCTTGATGTTTTTCCTTATTGTTATGCAGAAATTCAGATAGAAGTTTCGCCGCAAATGCTGTATTCCATATACTTCTTAACCGACGAAGCCGGCAATCCCATGCCGAAGAGGTGCATAAGTTTGGTAATGGCAGCTTCGCTGGTGATGTCGTGACCGCTGATAACACCTATTCGCGAGAGCGTGTTGCCGGTGTCGTAGAGCGAACTGTCGACAGCGCCGTTAACGCACTGTGTGACATTCACTATCACAATACCGCGGTTGAGTGCATCGCTTATGGCATTGGTAAACCACGAAGCGGTAGGCGCATTTCCGGCGCCGTAGGTGCGTAGCACAATGCCTTTCACGTTAGGAGTGTTGAGCATGTGTCGCAGAGTTCCCTCGGTGATGCCCGGGAACAAGTCGATGAATAGCACATTGGGGTCCATACCATAGTGCACCTGCAGCGGGCGCTTGGTGTTGGTGCGGAAGAGCGATTCCTCGTGATACTGGATGTCGAGTCCGATTTTGGCAAGAGAAGGGTAGTTGTTGCTTTTGAAAGCATTGAAGTGATTGGCGCTCATTTTGGTGCTGCGGTTGCCGCGCCACAGATAGTTTTCAAACAGGATAGCCACTTCTTGCACCATTGGTTCGCCGTTATTGTTTCGGGCGGCGGCAATCTGAATGGCAGTGATGAGGTTTTCCTCGCCATCGGTACGTACCTCGCCAATGGGCAGCTGGCTGCCTGTGATGATGACCGGTTTCTGCAGATTCTCGAGCATAAAACTCAGAGCCGAGGCGGTGAACGCCATGGTGTCGGTGCCGTGAAGCACCACAAAACCGTCGAAAGTGTCGTTTCCGTCCTCTATGGCATGGGCTATGTCGCACCAGTGTTCGGTCGACATATTAGAGCTATCGATAGGCGGGTCGAACTGAATGTTTCGGATGTCGTAGTCGAGCATCTTCAGTTTAGGCACGTTATCGATGAGGTGGGTGAAATCGAACGGTTGAAGACCCTTGGTAACTGGATTTTCAATCATTCCGATGGTGCCACCGGTGTATATGATTAGAATCTTTGGCCTGTTTTCAGTCATAGTGCACAAGAATTAGAGGATTAGTACCGTCCATATTGGCAAAATGCCATTGGTCGATGCAAATATAGGTCTATTTTTTCTAATTAGTGCTATTTTTAGTGTGGTATTTTTGGTTGATTGTTAGCAAAATGCAATTTTTGGGCATTGCTTTTATATTAGGCAAGACTACAAAAAAGAGGTGATATTTTTTCAAAATGATGTAAATATTGTCAAATTTCTTGCACTTTACGGGAAAAATTGCGAATATTGCAAACTCAAAGCAATGCATAAGCCGCAAAAGGCTGCATTGTGCATGTGGTAAAGGGTTATGCATCAGAGCGATGCCGTAAGCTATGACCAAAAAGTGTGTATATATTTTATTAATCGCCCCCAAAAAAACGCAGAGGAGGGGCAAAATAAGACAGAATAAGTAGAGAATGACAGAAAGAACATTGCAAATATCGATGAGAGGCGAGGAGATGCCCGCTTCTCCGATACGCAAATTGGCACCGCTTGCCTACGCAGCCGAAGACGAAGGAGTGAAAATCTATAGGTTGAACATAGGTCAGCCAGACTTGCCAACGCCCCAAAAGGCGCTCGATGTGCTCAAATCGATTGACCGCACCACGCTCGAATACAGTCCGTCGCAAGGCTATCGCTCGCTGCGAGAGGCATTGGTGGGCTATTACGACCGCTATCAGATAAAACTTAATGCCGATGAGATAATCATCACCAGCGGCGGCTCTGAGGCAGTGCTTTTTGCCTTTATGAGTTGCCTCAATCCCGGCGACGAGATAATAGTGCCCGAGCCGGCGTATGCCAACTATATGAGTTTCGCCATCTCGGCGGGAGCCGTGATACGCACTGTGGCTACCACCATCGACGAGGGCTTCTGTCTGCCCAAGGTGGAGCGATTTGAGGAACTCATCAACGAGCGCACAAAGGCGATATTGATATGCAATCCCAATAACCCAACAGGCTATCTCTATACCCAGCGCGAAATGCGCCAGATACGCGACTTGGTGAAGAAATATAATCTCTATTTGTTCTCCGACGAAGTGTATCGCGAGTTTATCTACACCGGTTCGCCCTACATCTCAGCCATGCACCTCGAGGGAATAGAGCAACATGTGGTGCTCATCGACTCGGTGAGCAAGCGCTACTCGGAGTGCGGCATACGCATAGGCGCGCTTATATCCAAAAATAAGGCAGTGCGCGACACGGTGATGAAGTTCTGTCAAGCCCGATTGAGTCCGCCATTGATAGGACAGATAGTGGCAGAGGCATCGATAGAAGGCACCGAGGCATATTCGCGCGAAGTGTATGAGGAATACACCGAGCGCCGCAAGTGCTTGATAGATGGTGTGAACCGCATACCCGGATGCTACACGCCCATCCCTATGGGCGCGTTCTACACAGTGGCAAAACTACCTGTCGACGATGCCGAAGAGTTCTGCGCCTGGTGCTTGCGGGAATTTCGTTACAGCGACGAGGTGACGCCCACACTGCGCATCTCGGGAGGTAGCGACAAGGCGCCCGTTGGCGAGACCATTCTGATGGCACCTGCAGCCGGATTCTACACCAATCCCGAGTTGGGCAAGGACCAAGTGCGACTTGCGTATGTGCTGTGCAAAGACGACCTACGCCGCGCCATAATGATACTCGAAAAAGCCCTCGAAGCATACAATAATCGCTGATAGCCTATTGAGATGCAAATCTTGTAGAAGCTACTTCGCTTGCGCAATCGGGTAATGTATCGGAGAATGACGAACTGCCTCTTATCGAGAGGTTTTCAACACATTCTCCTGACACATTTTCGCTCCGCTTTTTTGCGCTTTTTATACATCATAGGTGAACTTTCTCACAAAATAACTCCCCAATTTGCAATATTTTACGTACCTTTGAAAACTCATAAGCCCCTCTCTTCATAAGAGAGGGATTTCAAAAATGAGTTTTAGAATTATATAGAGGATATATGAGATACGATGCTATATTGACAAATGGGGGTATTAAGTCGGATTTCAGTTCGCTGATCAGCCCATTGTCAACTATGTTTTGCATGAAAAAGGATAAAAGACTTTTCTCGTTTCGATTTTTCGGAATTGGCGAAGCCTGTTATCCCTACACATGCAGATACATGGGCAGAATCGGAAATTTCACAACCCATCATCAAGAGTTTTGCCGTAGGAGGCAATCGCACGATTTTTGATGACATATAATAGCTGCTTATGAGTGAAACTGAAAACTGTTTGTTGAAAAATATAAATGATGCTAAAACATTTATGTCGTTTGCTATGTTGCACTATTATGTTGTACTTTCTCTTATAAAGGTTTTATCATATATCCCCTTTAAGGTGCTCTATGTGCTATCCGACATTCTTTTCTATCCATTCTATTTCGTGGTGCGTTATCGCCGTAAGATAGTCAGAAAGAATTTGACAGAGTCATTCCCCGAAAAAGGCATCGACGAGATAGTGAGAATCGAGAAGAAATTCTATCATTTCTTTATCGATATGGCACTTGAGAGCTGCAAAATGGCCACAATCAGCCCCGAAGAGATAAAGCGGCGAATGCAATTTACCAATATGGAAAGAGTGAATGAAATGCTTGCCGAGGGTAAATCGATTTCGGTGTTTTTAGGACATTATGGCAATTGGGAGTGGCTGACTACAATAGGCTTATGGCTGCATGAAGATGCTGTGGTGGCGCAAATCTATCGAAAACTGCGTAACGAATCGATGGATAAAATCATGAAGAGTATGCGCGAACGAATGGGGAATAAATGTGTGGAGATGCGAACAACAGTGAGGTTTATGGCAAATTTGGCAACAGACAATCGAGCCCATATGATAGGCTTCATAGCCGACCAGTCGCCAAAAAGAAGAGAGGTGAAATATTACACCCGCTTTCTAAACCACAATATACCGGTGCTGATAGGAACGGAAAAAGCGACAAAGCATTTTGGCTACGATGCACTGTTTGCGAGCGTGAGAAGGGTGAAAAGAGGATATTATGAATGTGAATTTACACCGCTTCACGACAATCCGAAATCACTGCCCGATTTTGAATTGACCGACTTGTATTTCCAACGATTGGAAAATGAGATTCGACAACGCCCCGAACTGTATTTATGGACTCACAATCGCTTTAAATATGCTATGAGTTCGGATAATTAACGAAGAAAAAGAGTATTTTTTATCAACTAATGCAACAAAATATGGATATTGATTTTGTAATTACATGGGTTGACATGAACGATCCCAAATGGCAAGCCAAATTCGCCCAATATTCCAATAATAAGAATAACAGCAAGAACGGAGTTTCGAAAGCCCGGTTCAGAGACAATGGATTCTTAAAATATTGGTTTAGAGGGGTGGAAAAGTTTGCTCCATGGGTGCGAAAGATACATTTTATAACCGATGGTCAGAAGCCCGAATGGCTTGATGAGAATAATCCGAAAATCCATTTGGTTAATCATGAAGATTTCATACCGACGCAGTTTTTGCCTACATATAACTCAGTGGTTATAGAGCGATATATGCACAAAATACCGGGATTGGCAGAGCATTTTGTGTATTTCAACGACGATTTCTATATAATTAACCACTTAGGGAAAGAACGGTTTTTTCAAAACGGGCTTCCCTGCGATATAGCTGTGTTTGACTACAATCCTACATGGTCGCAGTGGTATAGGAGAATAAAGAATAATATTCAAATCATCAATCGTCACTTCGACAAGAAAGAAGTAATGGCGCTTCATCGCGACAAATGGTTTGATAAAAGTTATGGAATAAAGGCACGATGGAATTACATCCTTTATTTCTACGATAAATTCATCACCCTCCGCACGCCACACAATGCCCAACCGTATCTAAAAAGCACATTTAATGAGGTGTGGGCAGCCGCAGAAAAAGAACTTACAGAAACATCGGTCAACAAATTTCGGGCTCTGACCGACTATACTCCCGAACTTTTCCGTACATGGCAGATATGCCGAGGCAATTTTGTGCCGTATAATACATATAAGGATACAAAGATGTTCCCGCTTATGGTTCGCCCCAAGCAGGCGGTTAAGGCAATATACCGACAGTCGTATACCCTTATCTGCCTGAACGATAATGTTCACATACGCAATTACGACCTCGTGATAGATAATATCAAGAATGCGTTTCAGCATATATTGCCCGAAAAATCGAGTTTTGAACTTTAGATATAAGTTATAATATACGATGAACAAGGTTCTCGCCGAAATAATAGCCGGGGTAATCCCGCACAAGATGACAAGAAACCGATGGAGAGGAATACTGAGATTCGGTTTGATTAATGCCATCAGGCTCAAGACACAAATAAAGAAAGACCATACGAGCCCGAAGCATTACTTGTCGGTGTGTGCAATAGCCAAAAACGAAGGGCCGTATTTCAAGGAATGGATAGAATGGCATCTGAAGCAGGGTGTGGACAAATTTTATGTATACGATAACGAAAGCACCGACGATACGAAGAGCATTCTCGACCCCTATATCAAATCGGGCATAGTGGAATACAAATATTGGCCGGGACACCGACGCCAATTAGCCGCTTATGATGATTGCTTGGAACACAATCGTTTTGCTTCTCGATGGATTGCATTTATCGATTTAGACGAATTTATAGTACCCCTAAAGGATGCTTCGATACCGGAGTTCCTTACGAGATTTGAGTCGTTTGCCGCGGTAGAAATCAACTGGCTGGTATATGGCAGTGGAGGCAGAAAAACCAAGACGCCCGGAACGATGATGGAGAGATTTCGATTTCATTCCGCCCCTAACCATTACTTGAATCGTCATGTGAAAAGCATTGTAAATCCCCGCAGGGTTTTTGCGATGATAGGATGTCACGAGGCGGCAAAGATATCGGGATATATAGCAGATTCGCACGCTCAACCCGTGAAAAAGAATTTTCGAAACCGAGAACCCCAGCAAGATATTATCCGTATTAACCATTATGCTGTGAGATCGTATGAGGAATTTATCGAAAAACAAGCCCGAGGAAGAGCCAGCGGTAAGCAGAAAACCGTAAAATCGGAGTATTTCGACCAATATGATCTCAACGACATAGAAGATAAGAGCCCGTTACCAAGCTACACTTGCGTATCGGAGTAGCGACTGTGAGATTTATTTTTCAGATTCTTGTATAAACAATTATATATGGCTTCTAACATGCAAAAACATCAAGTTGTGGTTTCGTTGACGTCATTCCCGGCGGCAATTAAATATGCTGAACAAGCTATTAAATCGGTTTTGAACGGCTCTGTCCTTCCCGACAAATTAATACTTTACCTCACTTTTGCGCAATTCGAAGAAAACGGGATTCCGGAAAGTTTGAGGGCGCTATCGGAGAGCAGTCCCATTTTTGAGATTAGGAATTACGATAGGGATATACGTTCTTATCGCAAACTCATTCCGGCATTAATCGATTTTCCCGAAGCGATAATCGTTACTTTAGATGATGATGTGGCATACAATAGGCATATGCTGGAGGATTTGTTGAACCTACATGCTCAAATACCCGATGCGGTGTTGGCTCATCGTGCAAAGCGTATAAAGTTGGGCAAGCCATATCGTGAGTGGAAAAAATACCGTTGGTATGATTTCCTTTTTAAGAGAATACATAAGAGTTACTTGAATTTGCAGACAGGAGTGGGAGGCGTGTTATATCCTCCTCATTCCTTGCGTAAAGATATGATGGATGTGGATTTGTTTACCAAAATAGCTCCGAGTACCGATGACATTTGGTTTTGGGCGGCAGGAGTTATGAATGGTTACCCGGTGATACCGGTGCCATTTGGGCACAACAAGCCTCGCGGGTTAGACAAACCTAAAGAATTGTCGTTGAAAACGATTAACTTTAAGGGGAAAACCGACCGTAACCTCTCGGCTTTAAATGCGATAATAGAGCATTACCCCGAAATAAATGAACGAATAAACCTTTAATTTTAAGTATATGGTTGACATTGATTTCGTGTATCTTTGGGTCGACGGCAATGACCCGAAGTGGATAGCAAAGCGCAATGCCTGTATAGGAGAACCGTCGAAAGATGAAAAGAATTGTAAGGGGCGGTATGTAAGTAATGATGAATTAAAATATAGTTTGCGTTCGTTAGAGAAGTATGCACCGTGGATACGGAAGATTTTTATCGTTACCGACAATCAAGTGCCGGAATGGCTCGATACAACGCATCCGAAGATTCAAATTGTGGACCATACCGAGATTCTGCCCGCCGAATGTTTGCCTTGTTTTAATTCGGTAATAATAGAGCATCATCTGCATAAGATTCCCGGACTTTCGGAGCATTTCCTGTATGGCAACGATGATCTGTATTTCAACAAGCCGGTGACTCCTGACACTTTTTTTGCCAAAGATTTGTTGCCCATCATACGATTTAATCGCCGACCATTTAGAAAATGGTATCTCCTATTTAAGACAAAAGTACAGGGAAAACAATTGAGCAACTATCTACAAACCATTCACAACGCAGCATTGTTGGTGGAGAAAAAATACGGCACCTATTACAGTGGTAAAACCCACCATAATATCGATGCATACCTCAAGAGCAATTATGAGCATACAAGGCAAGTCTTCGACAAAGAAATAAGTGCCACGCTTACCAATCATGTGCGCTCGATGAATGATATTCAACGAAATATCTATTCGTATGTGCCTTTGGCAGAAAAGCGCGCGCATATGCAATATGTTACTCAACGCACTTCATTTAGGTTTCACATCGATAATAGAAAACTTTATCGAAAGTTCGAGAAATACAATCCCATGTTATTCTGTATGAATGACTCGCAGTTTGCCAACGATGACGACCGAAAATGTGCTATCGATTTTCTCGGCACGCTTTTTCCTGACAAGTCGCAATTTGAGAAATAATAACAAACTGCCCCCGGAGTTGTGAGTTTTTTGCAGCAAAGGTGGCTTGAGCATACTCTTTGAGTAGTTATCAACTGCTTTTGAGGGAGAAACATAAAAAACGCAACACTCCCGCGGCGCTTTGGGGCTTTTGCCCTGTGCGTTGTGGGAGTGTCGGTATTTTTTGACCCATAGGTCGGATTTTACATCGATTCCGCGGATGTTTTTTGCGGCGAGAACGGTGAAGCAAGTGTGGGCGGCGGACTGATGAGGCTTGGAAATCAAAAAAAACAGACTCGGCCATCGTGAAAACGATAGCCGAGCCATATTTTTCTTTTGTTAGTCAACTTTTATCGGACATCAATAATATAAATTATGTATCGATGTTGGCGTAAGTGGCGTTTTCTTCGATGAACTGGCGTCGAGGTTCCACATCTTCGCCCATAAGCATCGAGAAAATGCGGTCGGCTTCGGCAGCGTCTTCTATCTGCACTTGCTTGAGGATGCGGTTTTCGGGGTCCATAGTGGTTTCCCAAAGCTGTTCGGGGTTCATCTCACCAAGACCTTTGTATCGCTGAATCTTGATGTTCTTTTCGTCGCCCTGACCGTAAGCCTCGATGAAGCGTTGCTTCTGGAGTTCGTCCCAGCAATACTCTTCGCGGTTACCCTTCGACACCTTATACAAAGGCGGAGTGGCGAGGTAGAGATATCCGTTGTCGATGATAGGACGCATACGGCGGAAGAAGAAAGTCATAAGCAACGTGCCGATGTGAGCACCGTCGACGTCGGCATCGGTCATGATGATAATCTTGTGATAGCGGAGTTTGCTCAAGTTGGCTTCCTTAGGGTCGTTTTCGGTACCGATGGTCACGCCGAGCGCCTTGAACATATTCACGATTTCTTCGCTGTCGAGCACGCGGTGCTCCATAGCCTTCTCCACATTGAGGATTTTACCGCGGAGCGGCAGAATGGCTTGGAAAGTGCGGTCGCGGCCCTGCTTAGCGCTACCGCCTGCCGAGTCACCCTCCACGAGGAAGAGTTCGCTGTCTTCGGCGTTACGGCTTGAGCAGTCGGCGAGTTTGCCGGGTAGTCCGCCACCGAGTAGCGGAGTCTTGCGAGTGATTTTTTCGCGAGCCTGCTGAGCTGCATGGCGAGCAGTGGCGGCAAGGATAACCTTTTCGACCACAGTCTTAGCCTGCTTGGGGTGCTCTTCGAGATATATTGAGAGCGCTTCGCGAATGGCGGTTTCTACGGCGCCAATCACTTCCTTGTTACCGAGTTTGGTTTTGGTCTGACCCTCGAACTGCGGCTCGAGCACCTTCACCGAGATAACGGCGGTGAGGCCTTCGCGGAAGTCATCGGGGTCGATTTTCACCTTCACCTTTTCGAGCATCTTGGCATCTTCGGCATATTTGCGAAGGGTAGCGCCCAGACCGCGGCGGAATCCTGTGAGGTGAGTACCACCTTCGTAGGTGTTGATGTTGTTGACAAACGAGAACACATTTTCGTTGAAAGTGGTGTTGTAGGTCATAGCCACTTCCACGGGAATGCCTTGCTTCTCGGTAGAGATGTGTATAACGTCATCGATAAGCGGTTCCTTGCTTGAGTCGATGTAGCGCACGAAGTCGTTAAGGCCGGTTTCGGAGAAGAAACGCTCGCTGTGCGGGTTGCCGTTTTCGTCGCGGTCGCGCAAGTCGGTAAGCGTGAGCACGATACCGGCGTTAAGGTATGCCAAGTCGCGCAAGCGGTTGGCGAGGCGAGAGTATTCGTAGACCGTTTCGGTGAATATTTCGGGGTCGGGCGAGAAATATATAGTGGTGCCGTGTTCCGTGGTGTCGCCGGTGATTCTCACCGGGCTGGTGGGCTTGCCATAGGCATATTCTTGCATATACACCTTGCCATCGCGACGCACTTCGGCGCGAAGATAAGTCGACAAAGCGTTGACGCACGACACGCCCACGCCGTGAAGACCACCCGACACTTTGTAAGAACCCTTGTCGAACTTACCGCCGGCGTGAAGCACGGTCAAAACCACTTCGAGCGCCGACTTATGGAGTTTTTCGTGCTCATCTACAGGGATACCACGACCATTGTCGACCACCATAATCGAATTGTTTTCGGTTATGGTAACGTCGATACGGTTGGCATATCCTGCAAGAGCTTCGTCGATAGAGTTATCTACTACCTCCGACACCAAGTGGTGAAGACCCTTCACACTGGTGTCGCCGATATACATGGCAGGGCGTTTTCTTACGGCTTCAAGGCCTTCGAGCACCTGAATATTCGAGGCTTTGTATTCGCCGGTCTGATTTTCTAATTCTTCTAATTCTTCTGTCATTTCGTTTAATCTAAAATCCGTTGCCGCAGTAGCCGATTAAAATTACCTCCTTGGGCTCAGAAATGCCGCTATTTCGGGCAGTTGGCGTATTGCGGATAAAAATCATACAAAAATAATAAAAATCGGCCAAATGGCGAAATTTTACCCTTTATAATAATGTGAAAAAAGTAAAAAATGCAGGTAAAGAGCCATAACGAGATGCAAAAGCGGCAATGCGAGTGCGCAGTGGCGCAAAATGAGAGGCAGAGGCGCCTCGGCAAGTTCACCCCGGTGGTGCCTGCGATGTGTGAGAGAAAGTGAAAAACGGGGCTATTCTTGCTAATGCACCCAATTTGCACTATCTTTGCATCGATGCTGCCAAAATGCGAGTTTAGCTGCGCGCATAGAGCTGTATCGTAGCAAGATAAAGAATACAAAAAGAGATTGTTATGGAATTCCGTACATCAATAAAGACGAGTGAGAATCGAGGCATGATAAGCCACAGCGACGTGGTGGTGATGATGGGTTCGTGTTTCTCCGACAATATAGGGGCACGGATGCGCCACGCCATGTTTAATGTGGATATCAACCCCTTTGGAACGCTTTACAATCCCTTCAGCATAGCCACCTCTATAGAGCGCATCATCGATTGCGAGCCAGTCGACGGGTCGCACATGTTTCAGAGCGGCGGCGTGTGGAACAGTTTCCTGTTTCACAGCAAGTTTTCGCGCGTCGACAAGATGCGCGCCATGGAGATGATGAACGAGCGCATCACAGCCGCCCACGAGCATCTGCGACAAGCGAGAGCGCTGATAATAACGCTCGGCACCGCTGTGGTGTACAGGCTCAAGAGCACCGGCAAGGTGGTGAGCAACTGCCATAAAGTGCCCCAGCATGAGTTTGTGCGCAAAACCGAGAGCATCGAGGCCATGACCGAAGTGCTCGACCACAGCCTCACTCGCCTGCGTGAATTTAATCCCGACATCAAAGTGATAATCACCGTGAGTCCCATACGCCACGTGGCCGATGGCCTCGAGACCAACATGCTGAGCAAGGCATCGCTTCGCGTGGTGGCGAGCACCCTTGCCGGCAGGTTCAAGGATATGGTGAGCTATTTCC
Organism: bacterium; assembly: GCA_004563195.1. Classification (GTDB taxonomy): domain Bacteria; phylum Bacteroidota; class Bacteroidia; order Bacteroidales; family Muribaculaceae; genus SFTJ01. The sequence goes on along the minus strand of SFTJ01000004.1, from coordinate 33,346 downwards.
CCGCATTTGAGATAATGCTCGACGACTTGCGCGACTATCGCTTCTATGCCGCCGATATGGTACACCCCAGCGAGACCGCGATAGAATATATCTGGCAAACCTTCCAAGCCACCTATTTCGACGATCGCACGGCACAGGCAGCAGCGCGCTGCGAGCGCGTGTATAAGCGCCTTATGCACAGGCCAATGACCGACAATCGCGAAGCCATAGAGCGTTTTAATGCCGACACTCGCACCGTGGTGGGCAATTTGCTTAGAGAATATCCTTATATAGCCAACATATCAGAGATAAGAAACATTTTGGATTGAAACAATGAAATATTCCATAAGAGAGATAGCTTCGATATTGGGCGTCGACGACACCCGATTGGTGTATGACGATGATGAGGTAAGTTATTTGCTTACCGACTCACGCTCACTCACGTATCCCGAAGCGACATTGTTTTTCGCCATTAAGACAAAGAACAACGACGGACACCGCTATGTGTGTCATCTTCATAGCCTCGGCGTTAGAAACTTCGTGGTGGAACATACCGACGGACTTCCCGCCGATGCCAATTATCTGCAAGTGGACAATGTGGTGGAGGCATTGCAACGCCTGGCTGCCTATCATCGCAGCCGATTTCACATTCCCGTGATAGCCATCACCGGCAGTTGCGGCAAGACCACCGTGAAAGAGTGGCTCTATCAACTGCTTAGTCCCGACTACAATGTGGTGCGCTCGCCGCGAAGTTTTAATTCGCAGATAGGCGTGCCGCTATCGCTTTGGGACATCGACGACAACACCCGCATAGCCATAATCGAAGCCGGCATATCGCGCCCCGGCGAGATGGCAGCACTGAGCCGCATCATCAATCCCACACATGGCATATTCACCATGCTCGGCGACGAACACGGCGAGAATTTTGCCTCACTCGAGGACAAGGCACGCGAGAAAGCTCTGCTTTTCGACCGGTGCGACGAAGTGACCTATTTTGCCGACAACCAGCTCATTGCCGATGCCATGCGCGGCACATCGGCGCGCAAAGTGCTGTGGTCGGAAACCGACCGAACCGCCGATGTGGTGATAGAGAGCAATATGGTGCAGCGCCGCAGCACCGAGGTGCAGTATCGCTACGGCGGAAAGAGCCACCGGCTTAACATACCCTTTATAAATGTGGGCAGCGTGAGCAATGTGATGAACTGCGTGACCCTGCTGCTGCACATGGGTGTGAGTCCCGAAGAGATAGCCGCCCGCGTGGCACAATTAAAGCCCGTAAAGACCCGCACCAATGTGATAGAAGGCATCAATGGCTGCATGGTGATAGCCGACAGCTATCCCAGCGACTATAATTCGCTTGCCCCGGCGCTCGATTTTATGTGGCGTCGCGCCATAGAGAAATCGCGCATGACCGTGGTGCTGAGCGATGCCGCACACGAGTCGTTCGGCACCGATATGGTGTATGCCCACATAGGCGAACTGCTCAAGCAGAAAGGAGTGAGCCGCGTGATAGGCATAGGCGAGGAGATAAGTCGCTATGCACATCATTTCGAGGGCAATAAGGCATTCTATCGTAGCGTCAGCCACTTTATGCAAGCCGTGTCGCCCGGCGATTTCGATGCCGAGACCATACTTGTGAAAGGTTCGCCGCAATATGACTTCGAACCGATAATCGATATGCTCGAGGCAAAGCAGCACGAGACCGTGATGGAAGTAAACCTCGATGCATTGGTCAACAACTACAACTTCTTCCGCTCGCTGCTCAAGCCCACCACCAAGATGGTGTGCATGCTCAAGGCATCGGGTTATGGCGCAGGTAGTTACGAACTTGCCAAGACTGTTCAGGACAGCGGCGTGGCATATATAGCCGTGGCAGTGCACGACGAGGGCGTGGAGCTGCGCAAGGCAGGCATCACAGCCAAGATAATGGTGCTTAATCCGCGAGTGGAGAACTACAAGGCAATGTTTGCCTACAATCTCGAGCCAGAGGTCTACTGCCTCGATGAGTGCCGCATGATAATACGCGAAGCGCAGAAAAACGGCATCAGCCACTATCCCGTGCACATAAAACTCGACACCGGCATGCACCGATTGGGATTTCTCGAGGAGCAGTTGCCCGAACTGATAGAACTACTGCACAGTCAGGACGCCATAGAGCCCGCCACCGTGTTCTCGCATCTCGCTGTGGCCGACGAGCCCGAGAAGGACGATTACACACAGCAGCAATTCGACTATTTCGACCGCTGCTGCGCCAAGTTGCAAGCCGCATTTTCGCATAAAATAATGCGCCACATACTCAATACCACAGGCATAGTGCGCTTCCCCGAGCATCAGTGCGATATGGTGCGTTTGGGCATAGGCCTCTATGGCATAGCCACCACCAACGACGGCAGCGAGTCGTCGCTTGTGCCCGTGTCGTCGCTGCGATCGGTGATAATATCGATAAAAGAGTGGGACGAAGGCATCACCATAGGCTACGGCCGCCGCGGCGTGCTCAAGCGCAAGTCGCGCATAGCCACCATACCCGTGGGCTATGCCGATGGCATCGACCGCCACTTCGGCAACGGCAACATAAGCATGTGGGTTAACGGCACCCTATGCCCCACAGTGGGCAATATATGCATGGATGTGTGCATGATCGACGTTACCGATGCCGATTGCCATGAAGGCGACAATGTGGAGATATTCGGCGAACACATAGCCGTGGAACGCCTTGCTGAAGTGCGAGGAACCATACCATACGAAATATTAACATCGATATCTACCCGCGTCAAGCGCGTGTATTATCGAGAATAACCCCCCCCAACTCAAGCGATGAATCAAAATCAGAGTGACGACGAAAAATATATGCGCATGGCGCTTGCCGAGGCACGCAGGGCTTACGAAGCCGATGAGGTGCCTATAGGAGCAGTGATAGTGAGCCGTGGACAGGTGATAGCCCGCGGTCATAACCTCACCGAGACTCTCACCGATGTCACCGCCCATGCCGAGATGCAAGCCATCACATCGGCTACCAATATGCTTGGCGGCAAATATCTGGTTGACTGCACTTTATATGTTACTGTGGAGCCTTGCCTGATGTGCGCCGGGGCGCTCGGATGGAGCCAGATATCGCGAGTGGTGTATGGCGCAGCCGACGATAAGCGCGGATATCACACCTTCTGCTCCAATCCCTTTCACCGCAAGACCGTGGTGCAAGGCGGAGTGCTTGCCGATGAATGTGCCGCCATCATGACTGATTTTTTCAAGAAAAAACGATAACCCAACAAAAAATAATAATTATTCAAGATACCAATGAAAGATATTTTGCAAGGCACAAGCCTTACTCCGGTGCGATATAAAAATGGTACGCAACTCTATCAGCTCGATGCACCGCATCTGAGCAACAATTATTATGTAGCGTCGAATCCAGGCAGCACCAAACTGATGATGCATCCCGAGGTGGTGGGCTACGACACCTATCAGTGCACCTTGGCACCCACTATCACAGCCCTCGAATACTTCAAGGAGAATAATCTGACCACTAAAGCCAACATTCTCACCATATTGCGCGGCGGACTCAATTATCCTCTCGAGGAAGGTTGCTACAAGTGCGGAATACAGGTGGATAACATGAGTTTCCTGTCGTGCGAACGAGTAATTTCGCCCGAACGCATGATTACCGGGCTCGACATACGATATAAAAAGAATCACATCGATGCCAACGCCACCCTGCTCGTGGGCGACATCATAGCCACCGGCGACACCTTGGTGAAGTGCATCAACTATATCTTCGACGAATATCACAGAGCCGGTGTGCAACTGCGCCGAATGATATTTTTCACCGTGGGCGGCACACGAGCCATCGATGTGCTTGAGTCGCTCACCGCTCGAGCACGCGAATTGTGGCCCTCGTTCCATGGTTGCCACTGCGTGTTCTATGAGGGTATTTTCTCGGTGTATAGCGACTTTGGAGTGGCAGGCGTGAATGTGCCGAACATCGACTTCTACTGGCGCGACGGCGTGGTGGCACCCGAATTTCGCAAAGCGGTAATCAACAACGGCAATGCCATCTACGAGAAATGCATAATCTACGACGGCGGCGCGCGCCGATATGAAATCCCCGACCACTACGAAGAGGTGGTGGAATATTGGGAAAGTCTGCAACGAGTGGCCGATGAGGTGGATGTGAAGGCATTTACCGAAGAAAAGCTCGGCTACAGCCAAGGCACCACATTTGAGCAGTGGATTGACCTGAATCACTATCAAAAACTCAAAAAAGTGGAACTGAAGCGTCAATACGAAGCCGAAGCAGCCTTCCTATCACAGTCGGAGACGCTTAATATCAAGCAATTGTGCGAAACGCGCCTGCAACAAGTGCGCCTCGCTTTGGGGAAATATATGTAAAAATCGTTCAAAAATAGAGAGAATAAGCAACAGAGATATTGAAACTATAAAAACCTAAGACTATGAGCAATCAGACCGCAAAACTCGACATCGATTACACCAACGAGCGCGTGCCACAAGAAGCCCGTCGTGGATTTTTGAAAATGTTTATGATAATGATGGGATTCACCTTCTTCTCGGCGAGTATGTGGGTAGGACAGAAATTGGCTGAAGGGCTCGATTTTCAGCAATTTATTGGCGCGTTGGTGTTTGGCGGCGCATTACTCGGAGCCTACACCGGCGCACTGGGCTATGTGGGCGGCGAAAGCGGACTGTCGCTCGATAACCTCGCCATACGCAGCTTCGGTCGCTACGGCAGTTATCTGCCCAGCGCCATGATTTCGTTCACACAGATGGGTTGGTTCGGCGTGGGTCTTGCCATGTTTGCCATCCCGGTAGCCACCCAACTGCTCGGCGGTGACAAGACGGTGGAATATGCGCTTGTGGCACTGGCAGGCGTGTGTATGACCGCCAGCGCCTATCGAGGCATAAAGAGTCTTACCATTATAAGTTTTATAGCCGTGCCGTGTGTGGCAATACTCGGCACCATAGCCATGGTGATGGCAGTGATGCAAGGCAATGGGTCGATAATAGAGCAATTTGCCGTAAAGACCACCGACCTCGGCGTGATAGGCGGAGCCGGACTGGTGATAGGCAGCTTTGTGTCGGGCGGTAGCGCTACGCCCAATTTCACCCGCTTCTCCAAGAGCGGAAAGATGGGTTGCATCATCTCGATAGTGGCATTTTTCATCGGCAACAGTTTGATGTTTTGCTTCGGCGCAGTTTCGTCGATTTTTGTGGGCGGAAACGACATCTTCGATGTTATGCTCAAGCTCAATCTCTTCTATGCCGCCATACTTGTGCTCGGCTTGAACATCTGGACCACCAACGATAATGCTCTCTACTCCGTGGGCCTCGGACTTGCCAACATATTCAAGATGAAGAAAAGCACCATGGTGCTCGTGGCAGGCCTGATAGGCACCGTTATGGCCGAATGGCTCTACTATAACTTCTGCGGATTTTTGAATATACTCAACTGCACCTTGCCGCCGGTGGGCATCATCATAGTGGTGGCATATTTCACCAATCGCAAGGCATTTGTTACCGACACGGTGAAGATAAAGAATGTGGATTGGGGCGCAGTGACAGGCGTGATAGCCGGAGCCGTGGTTGCCAATTTTGTGCCATGGGGCGTGCCCTCAATCAATGGTATGGTGGTAGCCACCCTATGCTATCTGGCAGGCCAACTGATAAACTTGCCCTCGGTGAAACAATAAAGAAATAAAGACCAAAATATAGATTATCAACAAACAAAAGAATACTGAAAAAATGAAGAGAATAAGATTCGAAAGAATAATGGCAGTGGCATTTGCACTGATAGTGGCATTGCAACTGATGGCGCAAGACGATGCGCAAGTAACGGTGGTGAAGGTGAAAGCCTCGAAGATGAGTGCGCCGGTGGAGTGCACCGTGGTGGTGCCCGCCGAATACACCGACCCCGAGTGTCAGGATACCCAATATCCGGTGCTCTATCTGCTTCACGGCCATGGCGGCGACCATAAGGCATGGATTAGCAAGAAACCCGAATTGCCCGATGTGGCAAGCCAGTATGGCGTAATCATAGTGTGCCCCGATGGTCGCAACAGCTGGTATTGGGACTCACCCATCAATGCCGAGTCGCAATTCGAAACATTTATCGTCACCGACTTGGTGACCTTTATCGACAATCACTTCCGCACCATCCCCGAAGCCGGCATGCGCGCCATCACCGGACTCAGTATGGGCGGTCACGGTTCGCTGTTTTTGGCGCTTCGCCATCCCGATGTGTTTGGCAGTTGCGGCAGCATGAGCGGCGGTGTGGACATCCGTCCTTTCCCCAATAATTGGAATATGAAGGACGCCCTCGGCGAATATGAGAGCAACCGCGCAGTGTGGGACAGCCACACGGTAATAGAACTCGTGAAAGGCCTCACGACAGAGCAAAATATAGTGTTTGAGTGCGGAGTCGACGACTTCTTTATTGAAGTCAATCGCAATCTGCACAAGGCGCTGGTAGATGCAAAGATAAAGCACGACTACACCGAGCGTCCCGGCAGCCACACTTGGGAATACTGGTGCAATGCGCTCGACTATCAGATGCTTTTCTTCTCAAAGGCATTCGATGCCAGCATGAGCGAATAAATCAATTATAAGAACAATCACCGCAAGGCGTAACCCACAAAGAGAAATCAATGGCACTATCCGACGATTTTCTGAAACAACTGCACCGAATAATGCCCGACGAAGAGGCCTGTAGCTTGGCCGATGCCATAGCCAACACACAGCCCAGCGTGTCGATAAGAGTGAACAAGAGCAAAGGCGCTAAAGCCGACGCCCACGCTCGCCGTGTACCCTGGTGTGAAGAAGGCTTCTATCTCGACGAGCGTCCGCAATTCACTTTTGATACCGATTTTCAGTCGGGACGATATTATGTGCAAGATGCCTCCTCGATGTTTATAGGTTATGCCATAAGCAAACTTGTGAGCACGCCGGTGCGCTATCTCGACCTGTGTGCAGCGCCCGGCGGCAAGACCACCTCAGCCATCGATGCCCTGCCGCAAGGGTCGCTGGTGGTGGCAAATGAGATAGTGCCGCTTAGAGCAAAGATATTGAAGGAAAATGTGGTGAAATGGGGTTCGCCGTATACCCTGGTAACCCACAACCGACCCGCCGATTTCTCGCCATTGACACGGTTTTTCGACGTCATAGCCACCGATGTGCCGTGCAGCGGCGAGGGAATGATGCGCAAGGACGATGAAGCCGTGGAGCAGTGGACACCACAACTTGTGGAAGAGTGCGCCGCACGCCAGCGAAGCATTATTGCCGACATCTGGGAGTGTCTGCGTCCCGGAGGGCTGCTCATCTACAGCACCTGCACCTACAATCTCGAGGAAAACGAGCGAATGGTGCGTCATATATGCCAAGACCTTGGCGGCGCCACCATCGACCTCGGCGTAGATGCCTCGTGGCGCATACATGGCGCGCTCGAAGGCGAAGATTTTTGCTATCGCTTTATGCCACATCGCACCGAGGGCGAAGGTCTCTTCCTGAGTGTGATACGCAAGGCAGGCGATGCTCCGCGAGCCGAAGTGGCCACCAAGCCCCGTAAATCGGGCAAGGCGGCAAAAACGCCTCCGGTGCCCGCCGAAGCCACCCGATGGCTGCAGCAAGCCGAGCAATACGACTACAGCGTGGCCGACGATGCCGTGATAGCCACGCCTGCGTGCTATGCAGCCGAAATGGCACTGCTCGGCAGCACTCTGAAAGTGCTGCATCGCGGAGTGGAACTCGCAGCACTCAAGGGCAAGAACTGCGTGCCGGTGCAGTCGTTGGCACTGTGCAGCTGCTTGAGCCGCGATGCTTTTGCCCGCGCCGATGTCGACTATGCCACCGCAGTGGCTTATCTGCGAGGCGAATCGGTGGTGCTTGCCGACGCACCACGCGGATATGTGCTTCTATATCACAACGATAGCCCTATAGGCTTCGTTAATAACCTCGGCAATCGCGCCAATAATCTCTATCCCAAAGAGTGGCGCATACGCAGCACCTATGTGCCGGCTGAGAAGCCTCGCATAGTAGACTGAAACGATTAAAAGATGTTAAAGTAGGGAAATATTGAAATAAATAGCCATAGATAATCGTCAAATAGTCGAAATAAGGATTACGAACAACAAAAACTTAGATGTATTTGACAATGAAACCTATCTTTAGGACTATGAGCATGATGATGACATTCATGCTTAGTGCAGTGGCAGCCGTAGCGCAAGTCAACACCTATCAAGTGCGAGGCGTGCTTGTCGACTCGGTGAGCGGCGAGACCGAACCCTATGCCACCGTAAGAATATTTGAGGCAAAAAATCAGAAAAAACCTATAAAAGTAGACGTAACCGACACCGATGGCTCATTCGATGTGAAGATGAGTGCAGCGGGCAACTATCGCATGGTACTCTCGAGCGTGGGCAAGAGCGATGCCGTGCGCGATTTCACTTTGGCAAGCGAGCGAGTGGTCGACTTGGGCAAAATAGCCATCGGCAGCGCCAATAATGTGCTTGGCGAAATAGTGGTGGAGGCAGCGCGCCCCTTGGTGAAAGCCGATGTCGGCAAACTGACCTACGAAGTGGAAGCCGACCCCGACTCGAAGAGCAACACCCTCACCGAGATGCTCCGCAAGGTGCCTATGGTGACCGTAGATGCCGAAGATAACATCCAAGTGAAAGGTTCGAGCAGTTTTAAGGTGCTTGTCAACGGCAAGCCTAACACCATGATGAGCAACAATCCCAAGGAAATATTCCGCGCCATGCCCGCCAATGCGGTGAAGCGCATCGAAGTGATAACCGATCCCGGAGCAAAATACGATGCCGAGGGCGTGTCGGGCGTGCTCAATATCATCACCGGCGATGCCAAGGTGCAAGGCTATAATATGAACATAAATGCCCGCGTCGACAATCGTCAGGCGGGTGGTGGTGCCTTTGTGACCGCACAGTCGGGCAAGTTTACCGTTTCGACCAATGTGAACTATGTGCACGGATTCGACACCAAGGTGCTTATAGAATCGGAGCGCAACGACTTTACAAGCGACCAATATGCTTCGCTTTCAACCAAGGGATTTACCAAAAACAATATGGACCTGGTGTTTGCAACCCTTGAAACAAGTTATGAGGTGGATTCGCTCAACTTGATAACACTCTCGGGCAATGTGTTCACCGGAAAGAACAATTCCCATCAGTCGTTTGCCAACGAAATGAGCAATCGTATGCAGCAACGCCAATATTTCTACAATCGCACAGCGCAATCGAAGAGCGATATGGGAGGTTCGAATCTCGGACTCGACTATCAGCACAGTTTTCGCAAGCCGGGCGAATATCTCACCTTGAGCTATCGCCTCGACTATAGCCCCGCCGGGTCGGTGTCCGACACTTGGTACGACGATGTGCAGAATGTGCCATATCCTCTGCTCCGACAGTATATCGACAACGATGCCCACACCGAGGAGCATACTGCTCAAGTGGACTATGTGAATCCTATCAACGAGATGCACTACATCGATTTCGGAGCAAAATATATCTATCGCAAGAATGCCAGTGACGTGCTCTATCGCCAAGCCGATACAGAGGGCGTGATGCACGATATTACAGACCCCAACGGCAAATACGACCAGCTGCGCAATATAGTGGCAGGCTATGCCGACTATCAGTTGAAATACAAGAGTTTCGGCGCCAAGGCAGGCGTGCGCTATGAATACTCATATATGAATGTAGATTTCGACAACAATCCCGAGCGCAACTATTCGGCAAGTATGCACGATGTGGTGCCCTCGGTGGTGACATCGTATATGATTAGCCCGATGTCGACCGTGAAGTTGTCGTACAATATGCGCATTAATCGCCCCGGCATACAGAGCCTTAACCCCTTTGCCGACGAAAGCGACCCCACCAATATCACCAAAGGTAACCCCGACCTCGACACCGAGAAGAGCCATAACATAGAGTTGAGTTTCAGCCGCTTCTCGCAGAAATTTATGATTAATGCCGGCTTGAATTACTCCTACTCGGGCAATGGTATCGAGCAATATTCGGTGGCTGACGGCGGTGTGATTACCACCACCTACGGCAATGTGTCGAAGCGCAACACCGTGGGCTTGAATATATGGTGCAACTGGAATCCGTGGCCCAAAACCCGCCTTATGCTCAGTTTCAACGGCGGTTACAACAAATACGAGAGCGAGGTGCTCAAGCGCAATGTCGACGGCTTTACGGGCAATATTTTTGCCAATATTCAGCAGACCCTGCCGCACGATTTCACCATATCGGGAATGCTCTTCGGCAACACCGGCAATGTGGGCTTCCAAAATGAGACGAGCGGCATCTTGTCGTATGGCTTCACCTTCGGCAAATCGTTCTTCAAGAACAAAGCTTTGAATATCTCCATACAAGCTATGGCGCCCTTTACCAAATATCTCAAGATAGATAACACTACTACCTCCAACACCTTCACGCAGACCTCCAATATGCGTATACCTATTCGCCGCTTCGGCATATCGCTGTCGTGGCGCTTCGGTAACCTCAAGGCAACTGTGAAGAAGACCTCGCGCAGCATCAATAACGACGACACCACCAAGCAGAGCAACAGCTCTACGACATCCGGTGCAGGTGCAGCAGGCAGCGTGGGAATGTGATGAATTGATACGTAGTAAATAATAACTGATTTCGAAGGAGAACATTGCAAAACCATGAGTTTTGTGGCGTCCTCCTTATTGTATGCTTCGTTGTTGTTAGATTTCGAGAGCCGATGGCAATATGCGAAACGGAATTCGCAGATTTTCAAAACACTATTGTCAGATTATTTTTTTTGGCAATGTGATTGCAAATCGATATATTTGCAATCACATTTGTCGTATTTAGGTCAATTAAAAGAAAGATGGAACAATTTACCGAAAGCCAACTGATGCGCTACGACCGCCACATACGGTTGCGCGAATTTGGAGAACGCGGTCAGCGAGCGCTGTGCGATGCTCGCGTGCTTGTGATAGGAGCCGGAGGACTCGGTTCGCCGGTGCTGATGTATCTTGCAGCGGCGGGCGTGGGCACACTGGGCATAGTGGATGGCGATGAAGTAGATGTGTCGAACCTGCAGCGCCAGATAGTGCACGACACAGCCAATGTGGGCATAAGCAAGGTGCAATCGGCAGAGCAACGCATAGCGCAAATCAATCCCGATGTGAAAGTGGAGCAGCACCCCATATTTCTCACCCCCGACAACATAGGCCAATTGATAGCCGCCTACGACTTCGTGATAGAAGCCACCGACAGCTTTGCCGTGAAATATATGGTTAACGATGCTTGTGTGGCACAGGGCAAGCCCTTCTGCTTGGGCGGGATATTGCGTTTTGAGGGCCAGGTGATGACCTATGTACCCGGCGAGCCTTGCTACCGCTGCCTCTTTCCCGAGCCACCGGCGCCGGGCGATGTGCCCTCGGGCAAGGTGGTGGGTGTGCTGGGCGTGATACCCGGCATCACAGGCACGCTGCAAGCCACCGAGGCGATAAAGTGGATTACCGGCACCGGCAAGTTGCTCACCGGTCGACTGCTCACATTCAACGCACTGACCATGAATTTCGATGTGATACCATTCGGCAAGTGCTCAAAATGCCCCACATGCGGCAAGCATAACGGCTGAGAGCCGACAGACGAGTGGAACATAATTTTTTTGGAAAAATAAGCCAAAATCGAGTTGCTTATTTCACTCCTTTGCACTACTTTTGTGTATACATAATATAACCGTAACCGAATACTTTGATTATGAAAAAGAAAGTTCTCCCCATTATCAAGAATGACCCATGGCTTGAACCTTTTGCCGATGCAATCAACGGCCGCCATGAAGACGTGATAAGAAAACAGACCGAACTTGTGGGCGAATCGGGCAGTCTGAGCGACTTTGCCAATGCGCACAACTACTTTGGCCTCCATCGCACAGCCGACGGCTGGGTATTTCGCGAATGGGCACCAAATGCCACAGCCATCAATATGGTGGGTACATTCAACGATTGGGTGGAATGTGAGGCTTACAGCCTTAGCAATATAGGCAATGGAGTGTGGGAAATAGAGCTCGATGCCGACCAAATAAACCACGGCGACCTCTATAAACTGCGCATCTATTGGCCCGGCGGAAGTGGCGAACGCATACCAGCCTATGCCCGCCGCGTGGTGCAGGACGAAAAGACAGCCATTTTCTCGGCGCAAGTGTGGGATGTGGCTCCTTATCAGTTCCAAACTAAGAAATTCAAGCCCAATGTAGAACCATTGTTGATATATGAGTGCCACATAGGCATGGGTCAGGATGCTGAGAAGGTGGGTTCGTATGAAGAATTCCGCAAAAATGTGCTTCCCCGCGTGCATGCCGACGGATATAATGCCATACAGATAATGGCTATCCAGGAGCACCCCTATTATGGCTCGTTTGGCTACCATGTGTCGAGCTTCTTTGCCGCCTCGAGCCGCTTCGGCACCCCCGAGGACCTCAAGGCGCTTATCGACGATGCTCACTCGCGCGGTATAGCAGTGATTATGGACATAGTGCACAGCCATGCTGTGAAAAACGAGGCTGAAGGTCTGGGACGATTTGACGGTACATACAACCAATATTTCCACACCGATGCAAGTCGCCGCGAACATCCGGCTTGGGACTCGCTCTGCTTCGATTATGGCAAGAACGAGGTGCTTCACTTCCTGCTCTCAAACTGCAAATTCTGGATTGAAGAATATCATTTCGACGGATTCCGCTTCGATGGCGTGACTTCGATGCTCTATTACAATCACGGCCTCGGTCAGGCATTCGGCGGCTACGGCGACTACTACAACGGAGGTCAGGACGTAGATGCCATAGTGTATCTCACCCTCGCCAACCTGTTGATTCACGAAATTAACCCCAAAGCCATCACCATAGCCGAAGAGATGAGCGGTATGCCGGGTTTGGCATTGCCGTTTGCCAAGGGCGGTATGGGCTTCGATTATCGCATGGCGATGGGCATACCCGACTATTGGATTAAGACCATCAAGGAAAAGAAGGACGAATATTGGCACCCGACATCGATATTCTGGGAACTCACCAATCGTCGTGCCGACGAAAAGACCATCAGCTATGCCGAGAGTCACGACCAAGCATTGGTGGGCGATAAGACCTTGATATTCCGCCTTATCGACAGCGCAATGTACTGGCACATGATGGTGGGCGACAACGACCCGACAGTAGACCGCGGTATGGCACTCCATAAGATGATAAGAATGGTCACCGCATCTACTATCAACGGTGGTTATCTCAACTTTATGGGCAATGAATTCGGACATCCCGAATGGATTGACTTCCCTCGCGAAGGCAATGGCTGGTCGTATAAGTACGCTCGCCGCCAGTGGGAACTCGTGGATCGCGTAGACTTGAAGTATCGCTTCCTCAATGCATTCGACAACGATATGATACACCTCATAGGCGGCATCAAGAAGTTTGAAAAACTTCCTGTGGTGAAGATGTGGGAAAAGGACGACGACCAAGTGTTGGCATATCGCCGCGGCGAATATGCATTTGTGTTCAACTTCAGTCCTAACCGTTCGCACATGGGCTACAAGATATTGGCACCGATAGGCGAATATGCGGGCGTGATGAACAGCGACGACCCGAAATATGGTGGATATGGCAATATCGACAACAGTGTTCATCACTTCACCGAAGCCGATGAACTCTATGCCAAGCACGGACTCGGATGGCTGCAACTCTACTTGCCGGCACGCACCGTGCAAGTGATAAAGATGGTGAGCGCACCGGTGGAAGTGCCCGAAGAGAAGCCAAAGCGCCGCTGCGGAGCTAAGAAAGCAGAAGAAAAGGCTACTGAAAAGAAGGCTACAGCCAAGAAACCTGCTGCCAAAAAGGCCGCAACCAAAAAGACTACAACAAAGAAGTAATTTCAGCGCAAAAACGTTATAATCAAGATGCCGAGTGCTCCAGCAGCGCTCGGCATTTTCTTTGCGGTTGGTAGGCGGCTGCGCCGCGGTTATTTTTAGGCATCACCATGGTGGTGATGCGGTTATTAGGCAAATTCTTTGCGGTTAGTAGGCGGCTGCGCCGCGGTTATTAGGCATCACCTTGGTGGTGATGCGGTTATACGGCAACTTCGTTGCGCTTAGTGGGCGGCTGTGCCGCGGTTATTAGGCATCACCTTGGTGGTGATGCGGTTATTTGCTGCGATTTATGCTGCGAAGGTATCCAACCTGAATGATGAGAAAAGCGTCTGTGTAATCTGTGAGAGATTTAATCATCAGCTGTGTGGTGGTTATTGACGATGCCGGTGTAATGGTGAAGTGGTGATAAATGGGTATGATGTTACAATTTGGTGGTTAATGTAGAAATTTTGTTATGAAAAACTGTGATTTTATGGAAATAGTGCTAACTTTGCGACACCTAATATTATCAAAAATAAAAAAACTAAACTACAGATTGAAGATGAAGAAATTTTTACTATTAATGAGTGCGGCAGCGGTGAGCTTGTCGGGTATGGCTTTTGTGAAAGCCCCGAAGCTCAATCAAGGCCAAAATTATGCCATCGACGGCAAAGTAAAGCAACAACTTATCACAGCAAGCGCAGCCAATGTGGTGTCGGAAACCCAATTGGCACCGGGAGTGGTGGAGCAAGTGTGTGCTACAAGAGACGGAGGCTTGGTGAAGCGAATCGTGAAGAACGGCAAGAGCGTGGCTGCCAAGAGTTATCAAGCTCCTGTAGAAGCAGCCGAAGGTGCTACACTGTCTGAAAGCTTTGAGGGATGGGACGGTTTGCGCGCCAACTGGATTCCTGCCGGATGGTCGGAACAAAACAGCGATGGCAAGGCTCCTACGCTCGAAAACGGCAAATTTACTTGGCACGTAGGTGCTCAGGAAGGCTCTTTGCTGAATCCTATTGATGGCAACTATTATGCTATCATCTATTATGCTTATGAGAAGGACGAAAACAACCAGAGTGTGGACCTTCCACAAGATGAGTGGCTCATCTCGCCGGCTATGACCTTGCGCAAGAATGAGATGCTTTCGTTCTATTTGGGCTACAACCCATTGTATCTCTACGATATGTCGAACGAGAACATCGATTGGACCAACCGCGTGTTCAAGAACCGCATCGTGTCGGCAACACTCACCGTGTGGGTGCGTGAAACCGGAGGCGAGTGGGTGCAAATCTACGACGTAGAGCCGCAGTGGAGCGATAAGGAACTTGGTGAACTTTTCGACAACTACAGTTCTTCGGGTTATGAAAAGGTGGAAATTTCGCTTGCCGACTATGAAGGTAAGGAAGTGCAGGTGGCATTCCGCTATGCAGGTATCCGTGGAAACTCTATGGTTATAGATAATGTAGTGGTAGACCAAGAACCGCTATTGGCAAAATATGACAAGCCTTATGGATCGTTGTTCCTTGGTTATTCTGAAGATCTCTATAGCTCGATAGGTGATGAGGAAAACGATTACACCTTTATGTATGCTCCGGCTTACACTACACTCACATGGAACAGCGTATTGTCGAGCAACATCACTTCGTACTCATGGGCATTTGGCGACAACACCTCGAGCGAAGCATCGATAGAAACCGAATTTGCTCCTTCACGCAAGGAAAACTATTATACTTTGCCTTCGCTCTCGGCTACAGCTGACGGATATGACGATATCACATTCACTTATCCCGTGCACGGCCTTTATGTAGGTGGAGGTGGCGATTTGGGTACCAAGTCGTTCCCATTGACTCGCGCTAACTTGGAAAAGGACGGAGTGTCGATGCTTTACAATAGCCAGTCGATTCCTTTGAGTGGTTACTTTAAGTATACCAACACCGTTTGGACACAAATGTTCTTCGGCAAAACTCCTACCGAAACCGATTATTTGGAAACTCTCGGTTTCCTTACCAAGTTTGAAAAGCCGGCTAAGCCATGCATCATCAAGCGAGTATGGGTGATGGCTTATGGTTTGATACAAGACGACTCTAAACTAAGCATGGTGCTTTATCGTTGCGCACCTAACAATATGCCTTATGGCGCATTTGCATCGGCTGAATGTGCAGCTGCCGATATGAAGGTGATTAATTTCGGTGGTTCGTATAGCTACTATATGATACCGTTCGACTTCACAGTTGCCGAAGGTGAGAACCCCATATTGCTTGATAGAGACATCTTTGCAATGGTCTACGACCTCGATAGCAATGCTGACAATCTCATTTACTTGGTTCAAACTATCTCAAACGATGTTAACGACGATGCATCGCAGTTTATCTACTTCACAGGTAAGGAAAATGGCGAAGATGTTGGATTTGTGTTCGATGTAGCCAACTTGTCGGACGCCAACAATCAGCCTATGAAGACCCACTTGTATGTGGGACTCGAAGTGGAAGATCCATGGTTGAAGGCACTCAGCGCTACCGAAGTGGAACTCGGTGCAGCAGGTGGCACAGCCGAATTGGCACTCGACACCTATTACGATGCAGCCGACTTGACATATAGCGTAGCAGATGGCGCAGGCAATACAGTAGACTGGGCTACAGTGATCGGAGCCGGATCGAACACCGAGGGCAAAGTGTCGGTAACCGTTGGCGAATTGGCATCAGATGCTACCGAGCGTGTGGCTAAGGTTACTATCTCGAGCCCAACATGCAGCGACGTGGTGTTCACCGTGAAGCAAAGCGCAGGTTCGGGTGTGGAAGTAGTAGAAGCCAACCCGATGAAGGTGACCGTGAAAGGCGGCAACATAGTAGTGGCTAATGCCGAAGGCGAAGTAGTGGTATACGACGTAGCCGGCAAGGTGGTGGCTACCGCTACAGCCAACGGCAGTGCAGTAATCCCTGCTACCGACCTCGAAGGCGGTGTGTATGTGGTAAGCGTAGCCGGTAAGGCAGTGAAAGTTATCAAGTAATAAGTAAAATAATATAGGCATCGCGTAATAGGCGGCCTCTTTTGGCGGCGGGTGATGCCGGATTATTATAAATAAAATCGGAGAGATGGGCCTCGATATAGCTTGGGCGCATCTCTCCCTTGTTTTTTGCCGTAAGGCGAAATGTAATAGGTTAAAAATCAGATTGTGGAGAGCAAAATACGAGAAAAATTGCTAAATTTGCACCCGTTTTTTAGGGAAATATTACTTCAGTGAATCAGTCATCGACAAAAAGAATAGAATATATCGATTTGGCCAAGGGTATGTGCATACTCCTGGTGGTGTTGTCGCACATGATGGCATACTATAAACTCAGTTTACCCTACGACTCGGTGCTGAAGTGCTTTCGTATGCCGCTCTATTTTTTTCTCTCGGGCGTGTTTTTTAAGCAATACGAAGGCTTTTGGGGATTTTTCAAGCGCAAGGTCAATAAGTTGCTCATCCCGTTTGCCTTTTTCTACGTAACATGCAGCGTGGTGCTGCCAATGGTGCTTTATCATTTCTTCAACATCAAGATGCAGATATTCAGGCCATCGTTCGACTTTGTGCACAATATGATGCAGCTTGGCACCGAGAATTATCCCAATGCCGCCATTTGGTTCTTGCTGTGCCTTTTCAATGTCAACATCATATTCTATCTCATACATCAAGCGTGCAAGCCCTTGCACAGCCGAGCTGCGTGGGCGGTGGTTGCGCTCTCGTTGGCGTCGGGTGTTACGGGTATGATACTCAGCTATTTGCGCATCAATCTGCCACTCTATCTCGACACGGCGCTCACGGCGATGCCGTTTTTTGCCTTAGGCTATGTGCTCAATCGCAAGAGCGATGTGCTGCGTTATGGGTGGAAATACGATAAATATATGTGGTGGATGGTGGCGATGTGTCCGGTGCTGCTTGTGTTTTTGAGCTATCCGCTCGATTATCGCAGCAATAATTTTGCCGGGTGCTACCTGTCGGCGCATCTGTGTGGCATAGTGGGCACAATGATGATAATATTTCTCGCCAAGAAGTTGCGCCGCGTGCCCGTGATAACCTATTGGGGTCGCTACTCGATAATGATATTATGCACCCACCAAGTGCTCTACCAGTTGACCAATCTGCTTCTCAAGCCGTATGTTGCCTATGGTTGGCCACGCCTGGCAGTGAGCATAACGATAGTGATGGCGCTGTATTTTCTCATCATTCCCTTTATGCGACGATGTCTGCCCCATGTAACGGCGCAAAAAGATGTGTTACGCGTGCAGTGACAAGGCAAAACACCTGCGAGGCGAGAATGATGCAGCTGTTTTTAGGGGCAATATTAAGTAAGCATAGAGAAAAATAACAATAAAAAATTGAATAATAATGCTAATTGTTCACTAAAAAACATATAAAAGTGATTTTTTGTTATTATTTTTGTACCCAACTAAACAAACTATAAAAAAATCGATGAAAAACAAGAGAGCACGATTGCAATTAATAAGAGACATCATACGACGAAATGTTGTAGGCAGTCAAGAAGAATTGGCAAGATATTTGGCGTTGGAGAAAGTATTTGTGACCCAAGCCACATTATCGCGCGATTTGAAGACATTAAAAACCAGCAAAATAGCGACCGATGGCGGCGGCTATATGTATATCATACCCGATGCCAACGATTTGCACGACACAATGCTGAAGTCGGGTAATGCCCCCTTGTCGGGGTCGTCGAAAGTGGGTTTTGTATCGCTCGATTTTTCGGGTAATATAGCAGTAATCAAGACCCGCAACGGATATGCAAGCGGATTGGCATACGACATCGACATAGCGCAAACGCCCGAAATCATAGGCACCATAGCAGGAGCCAACACGGTGTTTGCGGTGCTTCGCGAAGGTGTGACCCAAGAGCAAGCCACCGAGGTGTTCTCGAAGTTTTTTCCGACATCGGAGGATCGCTGATAAGCGATGAAAGAGAGGCACGGAGGTGAAAAGCTCGGCAAAGAGAGCTGACGGAGACGGCACCCCCGTAGCTGCGGATAGAAGAAAATCGACAATAGAAAAGATATATGGTTGTGCCGAAAGGAGGCGATATAAAAGCCTCCCAATGGTACGACCGATGTGGTATTATATTTAGTATTAATCTAATTTTAAAAAAAACAGTATTTTGAATCAGAAAATGAATTCAGAGGAAATCGAAATCGTTGTTGCCGGGGCTGAGCACGAGCAATATGTGCAAGAGATACTTGACACAATAGCAGCAGCAGCCAAGGTTCGCGGCACGGGTATCGCCAAGCGATCGCCCGAATATGTAGCGCAGAAGATGCGTGAGCATAAGGCCGTAGTAGCGCTCTATCACGGAGAATTTGCAGGATTCAGCTACATCGAGTGCTGGAGCGACAAGAAGTTTGTAGCAAACTCAGGTCTAATCGTATCGCCCAAATTCAGGGGAATAGGATTGGCCAAGCGAATAAAACGACGAATTTTTGATTTATCGCGTGAAATGTTTCCTGAGGCAAAAATATTCAGCTTAACCACAGGAGAGGCGGTAATGAAAATGAATAGCGAGTTGGGTTATCGTCCTGTCACTTTCCCTTCGTTGACCGACGATGAGGCATTTTGGAGAGGCTGCGAAAACTGTGTTAACTACGATGTGTTGCAGCGCTACGGCGGCACCAAGTGCTTGTGCACCGGTATGCTCTACGACCCTGCCGAACATCCCGACGACGCCAAGTAAACATAGATAAGCTGACCAACTAACAACTTTACAACAACAACTACAAAAAAAACATTGATAATATGGAAAAGAAGAAAGTGGTAGTGGCATTTTCGGGAGGACTCGACACCTCTTATACGGTGATGAAACTTGCCAACGACGGCTACGAAGTGTATGCCGCATGTGCCAACACCGGAGGTTTCAGCCCCGAGCAACTGAAGACCAACGAGGAAAACGCCTATCGACTCGGCGCAGTGAAATATGTAACCCTCGATGTAACTCGCGAATATTACGATAAGTCGCTTCGCTATATGATATACGGCAATGTGCTTCGCAACAACTGCTATCCCATCAGTGTGAGCAGCGAGCGCATATTTCAAGCCATAGCCATAGCGCGCTATGCCAATGAGATAGGAGCACATGCCATAGCACACGGTTCGACCGGTGCCGGCAACGACCAAATACGCTTCGATATGACATTCCTGGTGCTCGCTCCGGGTGTGGAGATTATCACTCTCACTCGCGATGGCAACCTCTCGCGCCAGGAGGAAATAGATTATCTCAACGAGCACGGATTTTTTGCCGATTTCACCAAGTTGAAGTATTCCTACAATGTGGGAATATGGGGAACATCGATTTGCGGCGGCGAGATTCTCGATTCCACTCAAGGATTGCCCGAATCGGCTTATCTCAAGCACCCCACCAAGCAAGAGCCCGAAGTGCTTCGCCTCGGCTTCGAGAAGGGTGAACTCTGCTCGGTTAACGGCGTTCACTACGACGACAAGATAGCCGCCATACAAGAGGTGGAAAAGATAGGAGCAGCCTATGCCATAGGTCGCGACTGCCATGTGGGCGACACTATTATAGGCATCAAGGGTCGTGTGGGCTTCGAAGCCGCAGCTCCTATGCTCATCATAGGCGCTCACCGTTTCCTCGAGAAATACACTCTGTCGAAGTGGCAACAATACTGGAAAGACCAGGTTAGCAACTGGTACGGCATGTTCCTTCACGAGAGTCAGTATCTCGAACCCGTGATGCCCGACATCGAAGCCATGCTCACCAGCTCGCAGCGCAATGTTACCGGCGAGGTAACCCTCGAATTGCGTCCCTACAGCTTCCAGACACTCGGTGTGGACTCACCTAACGACTTGGTGAAGAATAAGCTGGGCGAATATGGCGAGACCGCCAAGGCATGGTCGTCGGACGACGCCAAGGGATTTATCAAGGTGACCAGTACAGCGCTTCGTGCCTATTATTTGGCTCACCCCGATGAGCAACGCTAATGCCCGCAATGCTATGATTAAAGTAGGAATATTGGGAGCCGCCGGCTATACCGGCGGCGAACTCATACGCGTGCTGCTCAATCACCCCGAGGTGCAAATAGTGTTTGCCAACTCGGAGAGCAACGCCGGAAATAAGGTGTATGAAGTGCACGAAGGTCTGATAGGCGAAACCGAGATGACCTTCAGCAGCGATATGCCGTTCGATGCTGTAGATGTGGTGTTTTTCTGCTTCGGACACGGCAAGAGCGCAGCATTTCTCAAGGAGCACAGCATACCCGAGAATGTGAAGATTATCGACCTCGCGCAGGACTTCAGAATAGCCTCGCCCGAGCACGACTACATCTATGGCTTGCCCGAGACGCATCGCCCGCAGATAATGAAGGCAACGCATCTCGCCAATCCCGGCTGTTTTGCCACCTGCATACAGTTGGCGCTGCTACCCGCCCTCAAGGCAGGCTTGATAAGCGGCGACATACACGTAAACGGCATCACAGGTAGCACCGGAGCCGGACAGAAGCCCGGCGCCACCACACACTATTCGTGGCGAAACGATAATATTTCGGTCTACAAGACATTCCGCCATCAGCATCTGCTCGAGATAGGACAAACGGTGCAGGAATTGCATCCCGGCTACGATGGCAGAGTGCTTTTCATACCCCAGCGAGGATGTTTTGCCCGCGGAATATATGTCACCGCCTATGCCAAATGCGATGCCCCGCTCGAGGATGTGCAGCGCATCTATGCCGACTATTATGCCGATGCGGCATTTACACATTTCACCACCACAAGCCCCGATATGAAGCAAGTGGTCAACACCAACAAGGCAGTGGTGTATGTGGAGAAATATGAAGATCAGCTGCTCATGATATGCGCCATCGACAATTTGCTCAAGGGCGCCGTAGGTCAGGCTGTGCAGAATATGAATCTCATGTTCGGCATCGACGAGAAAGACGGGTTGCGCCTGAAGGCTTCGGCATTCTAATCCGGTTAATTTTTTAAAAGACACAACAAGAAACTTATCTTCGAAATGAAACTATTTGACGTATATCCACTATTCGATGTGGAGATAGTGAGAGGCGAGGGCTGCCACACCTACGACAGCGAGGGCAACGAATATCTCGACCTCTATGGCGGCCATGCCGTGATATCGGTGGGTCACTCTCATCCTCACTATGTGCAGGCACTCAAGCATCAAGCCGAGAATCTGGTGTTCTACAGCAATTCGGTAATCAATGGTTTGCAGCAACGCCTTGCCGACCTGCTCGGCAAAGCCTGCGGATATGACGATTATCAGCTGTTTCTCATCAATTCGGGCGCAGAGGCCAACGAAAATGCGCTGAAATTGGCATCGTTCTACAACGGACGCCGCCGCGTGATAGCCTTCAATAAGGCATTTCACGGACGCACTTCGCTTGCCGTTGAGGCCACCAACAATCCCAAGATAGTGGCTCCAATCAACGATAATGGCCATGTAACCTTCCTTCCGCTCAACGACCTCGATGCCGTGCGCCGCGAATTGGCAGCCGGCGATGTGTGTGCAGTGATAGTGGAAGGCATACAAGGCGTGGGCGGAGTGCAAATACCCACCGACGACTTCCTCAAAGGATTGCGCGAAGAGTGCGACCGTCACAACACCGTGCTCATACTCGACGAGATACAGAGCGGCTACGGCCGTTCGGGCCGATTCTTTGCTCACCAGCACTCAGGCATCCGCCCCGACATGATTACTATGGCTAAGGGCATCGCCAACGGCTATCCCTTTGCCGGAGTGCTCATCAGCCCCAAGTTCAAGCCCGTGTACGGACAACTCGGCACCACATTTGGCGGCAACCACTTAGGTTGTGCAGCCGCCATTGCCGTGCTTGAGATATTTGAGAGCGAACACCTTGTGCAGAATGCAGCCGAAGTGGGCGAATATCTCATAGCCGAACTCAAGAAACTGCCACAAATAAAGGAAGTGCGCGGTCGTGGCTTGATGATAGGCTTGGAATTTGAACAGCCTGTGAAGGAATTGCGCTTGCGTCTGCTTAAGGAGCAACATGTGTTTACCGGCGCATCGGGTACAAACGTGCTGCGTCTGCTCCCGCCATTGGTACTCACCAAGGCGCAGGCCGACGAGTTTGTAGCTCGCCTCAAGAAGGTGCTCTAAGCAAAGACATTTCACACATTAGCTATATGACACAATCCCGACTTGCAAAAAAATAATACAGCGAGACGGGATTGTTTGCATTAAGCCCCCCGCGCAGCAGTGCGTGGAGAGTGAAAACTTTTTATTATCACAGTTAGAAACCACGCGAAAAAGTGCTATATTTGTGGAATAGTAATCAGCGTGTAAAAAAATAATTTTTTTAAACCGAACGGAAACGTAAGACAGCTATGAAAATAGGAATAATAGGAGCCGGCAATATGGGCGGCTCGATAGCAACCGGATTGGCAAAAGTGGGCAAGGAAGCCGACTTGGTGCTTTGCGATGTGAATGAGAAGACATTGGCATCATATAAGGCACAATATCCAGGCATGACGGTAAGCACCGACAATGAAGCAGCCGTGACCGGCACCGATGTGATAATAGTGGTGGTGAAGCCGTGGCTGATAGATGTGGTGATGAACCCGCTTGTGGAGAAAATCGATTTCAAGCGACAGATATTGATATCGGTGGTGGCAGGAGTGCCCCTCGACCACTTGGCTTCGTATGCCGGAGCCGATGCCGAGCAGGCAGCGCTGTTCCGCATGATACCCAACCTTGCCATAGCTTATGGCGAGAGCATGACATTCCTGGCGCAGCGAGGAGCGAGCGCCGAGCAAGTGGCTGCAGTGAGCGAGCTGTTTGGCCTGGTGGGCGATGTGATGATGATAGAAGAGCGTCAGATGGGCGCTTGCACTGCGCTTTCGTCGTGCGGCATAGCCTATGTGATGCGCTACATACGCGCAGCTACCGAAGGAGGCGTGGAATTGGGACTTTATCCCGACCAGGCAAGCCGCATTATGCTACAGACCATGGCAGGAGCCGTGGCACTGCTCAAAGCCACCGGACATCATCCCGAGGTGGAAATCGACCGCGTAACCACACCCGGCGGCATCACCATCAAGGGCTTGAATGCTATGGAAGCCAACGGATTTACCAATGCCGTGATAGCAGGCATAAAGGCTTCGAACAAATAACAAGAGCATACACGATAATAATTAATTGCGAAAAATCTCAGAGATATGGCAGTAAACAAGGTGATATTATTAGGAAATGTGGGTAAGGACCCCGAAGTGCGCTATCCGCAGCAAGGACAGGCGGTGGCGCAGTTTTCCCTCGCAACCACCGAGCGCGCCTACACCAATGCCAACGGCGTGCAAGTGCCCGAGCGCACCGAGTGGCACAATATAGTGGCGTGGGGCCGTAATGCCGAGATAGTGGAGCGCTATGTGAAGAAGGGCACACAATTATATATAGAGGGCAAACTCCGCACACGCATGTGGGAGGACCGCAATCAGATAAAACGCTATGTGACAGAGGTATACGTAGATGTGCTTGAACTTCTCGGTCGCCGAGGCGAGGGCAACGCATAGCCGCCACCCATGTCGGGAAATAAAAAATGCATAAAAAAGCCGAAAATGTGCAATAGAGTAGAGGTAAAATGCTTATCTTTGCAAAAATACAGAATTGCATTGAGCGCCAAATGACTGAATACAGTGTGGCGCAAGGAATAATGGCAACACCGAGAGTAAATAATAAGCTGAAAGAAAAATATTAATCTATATACTCCATACCATAATGAAGGAAAATATAATTGACATCTATCAGAGATCGTTTGTTGAGAATGCCGAATTGCCGGCATTGACCGATTATGGTCGGAACAACACGATTACATACTTCGAGTTTGCAGAACGCATAGCCCGAATGCATGAGGTGTTTAGAGAACTTGGCATAGAGAAAGGCGACAAAATAGCACTGATAGGCAAGAACACGAGCAATTGGGTAACCGTGTTTATCTCAACCATAACCTACGGTGCCACCATAGTGCCCATTCTGCAAGAATTTAACCCCCTCGATGTGCAACACATAGTAAATCACTCTGAGGCGAAGATATTGTTTGCCACTAAAGCTATTTGGGATACAATCGAATTTGATGCGTTGCTCAATATCAGAGCAGTGATATCGATTGATTCCGACGAAGTTTTTGCGGAGAAGGAAGGTGAAAAGGTTAGCCAAGTGATGGCATCAGCCGACGCTTTGTTCAAGAAAGCCTATCCTGCAGGATTTACCAAAGAAGACATCAAATACGACCATGTCGACGACGATAGCGTGGTGATACTCAACTACACGTCGGGCACCACCGGCTATAGCAAGGGCGTAATGATTACCTGCGCCAATATCACCGGCAATGCCGTGTATGGTATAGCATCGCGATTGCACTATCGCGGCACCAGCAACCTGTCGTTCTTGCCATTGGCACATGCCTATGGTTGTGCTTTCGACCTTTTGGTGCCACTTTGTGTGGGCACACACGTCAATCTGCTCGGCCGCATACCATCGCCCAAGATATTGGTAAAGGCAATGCAAGAAGTGAAGCCCCACCTCGTGGTGTCGGTGCCACTGGTGCTCGAGAAAGTATATCGCAAGCAGATAGTGCCACTCATCAGCAAGGGAATGATGCGCTGGGCGCTCAATATTCCGTTCCTCGATACCAAGATTTACGACCAAATACGCAAAAAACTCATCGATGCCTTCGGTGGCGAGTTCGAAGAACTTATTATAGGCGGAGCGCCGCTCAATCCCGAGGTAGAAGACTTCTTGATGAAGATAAACTTCCCGTTTACCGTGGGTTATGGCATGACCGAGTGCGCACCGCTCATCAGTCACACACCGTGGCGCGAATTTGTGCCCCATTCGGCAGGTCGCGTGTTGCCCGGCTTGATGGAATGTAAGATTTTGAGCGACGACCCCGAAAATATCCCCGGCGAGATATGCGTGCGCGGCACCAATGTGATGAAGGGCTACTTCAAGAACACCGAAGCCACCGATAAGGTGCTCTACGACGATGGTTGGCTGCACACCGGCGATATGGGTACGCTCAATCCCGATGGCACATTGTTTATAAAAGGCCGCTGCAAGACCATGCTCCTGAGCGCCAACGGCCAGAACGTATATCCCGAAGAGATAGAGGCAAAATTGAATAATATGGTGTATGTGAGCGAAAGCCTTGTGGTGGAACGCGACAGCAAGTTTGTGGCGCTCGTATATCCCGATATGGAGGTGATGGACAACCTCGGCACCACACGCGACCAACTTCCTGAGATTATGGAACAAATACGCAAGGAAGTGAACAAGATAGTGGCACCTTATGAGCAAATATCGAAGATAGAGATACAGCCATGCGAGTTCGAAAAGACCCCGAAACGCAGTATCAAGCGCTTCCTATATAAGTGATAATTATCATTCATCACGCGAAAAAATATTGACGACCGAGCAGCAAAACCCATATTTGTTGCTCGGTCGTAATCGTTATAACATTTATTAACAATAGGTGTAATTCTTTGCTTTTGGGGTGATTATCAGTGTGTTATAGTGTATTTTAGGTGAATGATTCGTGGGGTGGCGAAAAAAATTTCAGAAAGAATGTAAAAAAAACTGAGAAAAATGCTTGTAGATGAAAAATTTGTTATAAATTTGCATCGTTTTTGAAGCATAACAATATTGTTTTATTATTTTAATTTTTTACGAAAATGAAAAAGTTAGTTTTATTACTTGCTGTTGTATTCAGCGCATCTTTGTTCTCTTGCGGTAACGCAGAAAAGGCTGAAGCTACTGATTCTGTAGCTGCTGACACTGCTGCTGTTGAAGCTGTTGAAGCAGTTGATTCTGCTGCTGCTGACACTGCTGCTGCTGACACTGTAGCTGCTGAAGTTAAGTAAGATACAACAACAACTAAGAGTTTGGAGCTGTTTTCCTGGATAGGAGAGCAGCTTTTTTTTGTGCGCATAAATGCGTGCTTAGGGTTGCCGACCGCAGGAGAGTGGCACCTTTGCAGCCGGCAGAATAAGCGCGGCGTGCAAGTAATGTGGGTGATAGTATGATTAATTATTCCAAAAAAACTATCAAAACACAAAAAATAGTAGAATAATTGAACTTTAGATATTAAATTTGTGATAAGCATAAGTGAGGGGCAACCTTGCAGTAAACTTAAAGAGGAAAAATATGGAAGTAGACAAGAAATTAGACCTGCTGCTCGAGAAATCGGCAATGGAGAGCAAAGTGATAGAATTCTTCAATAATGAGAAGACCATCCCCTACAATTATAAGCAGATATCGGCGGCAATAGGCGCCGACAGTCCGTTGACACGCGCCCTGGTGGTGCAGATAATAGAGGAACTCGCCCTTGAAGGCGTGCTCAAGGAGACCACCCCCGGCAAGTTTAAGCTTGCCGACCGCAATGTGGTGTGCACCGGCACATTTGTGCGTCGTAGCAACGGTAAAAACGGCGTGGTGCTCGACTCGGGTGGCGGCGAGGTGATATTTGTGGCCGAACGCAACTCCAAGCACGCGCTCAACGGCGACAAGGTGAAGATACACATTTGCGCCAAGCGCCCCAACTGCGAAGCCGAGGCAGAGGTGCTCGAGATACTCGAGGCCAAGGAGCAGGTGTTTATAGGCACCCTCAAGGTGGAGGACTATTACGGATTGCTTATCACCGACAGTAAATTCCTGGCTACCGACATATTTATTCCTAAGGAACTGCTCAAGGACGGCAAGACCGGCGACAAAGCCGTGGTGAAGATAGTGGACTGGCCCGAAAGCGCCAATAGCCCTATGGGCAAAGTGGTGGACATACTGGGCGTGGCAGGCGACAACAACTCGGAGATGCATGCCATCTTGGCTGAATTCGGATTGCCCTACGTCTATCCCAAAGAGGTGGAAGAGGCTGCCGAAAAGATAGAACCCGGCATTACAGCCGAGGAGATAGCCAAGCGCCGCGATATGCGCGAAGCGGTGACATTTACCATCGACCCCCACGATGCCAAGGACTTCGACGATGCCCTCTCGCTGGAGCGCATAGGTGATGGCTTGTGGCGCGTGGGCATACACATTGCCGACGTTACTCACTATGTGCGCCCCAACTCCATAATCGAGACCGAGGCTGAGAATCGCGCCACTTCGGTCTATCTGGTGGACCGCACCATACCTATGTTGCCCGAGCGCTTGTGCAACTTCATCTGCTCGCTTCGCCCCGATGAGGAGAAGCTCACCTACTCGGTGATAGTGGAGATGAACGACGATGCCGAGGTGCTGAAGTGCGACATCACCAAGGCTGTGATAAAGAGCAATCGCCGCTTCACCTACGAAGAAGCGCAGAAGATAATAGAAACCGGCGAGGGCGACTTCAAGGAAGAAGTGCTCACGCTCGACCGACTCGCCAAGAAACTCCGTGCCGCCCGATTCGAACAGGGTTCGGTGGAATTTAACCGTTCGGAAGTGCGATTCGATATCGACCCAAGCGGCCGCCCCATCGATGTGTACTTCAAGGAATCGAAGGATGCCAACAAATTGGTGGAAGAGTTTATGCTGCTTGCCAACCGTAAGGTGGCAGAAGCCATAGGCATAGTGCCCAAGAAGCGTTCGCCCAAGGCATTTGTTTATCGCGTGCACGAATCGCCCGACCCCGAGAAGATGAAGAACCTTGCCGACATAGCTATGCGATTCGGACACAAACTCAAGATTACGGGTTCGATGTACGAGGTGAATCGTTCGCTCAATAAGCTGCTTAGCGACATCAAGGGCCGTCCCGAGGAAGAGCTGATAGCCACACTTGCCATCCGCTCGATGGCAAAGGCAGTGTATAGCACCGTCAATGTGGGTCACTACGGATTGGCGTTCGAGTACTACACCCACTTCACATCGCCTATACGCCGCTATCCCGATATGATGGTGCACCGATTGCTCGACCGCTATCTTGCCGGAGGCCGAAGCGTGAATGCCGACAAACTCGAAGAAGAATGTAAGCACTCGAGCGCAATGGAGCAGTTGGCAGCCAATGCCGAGCGAGCCTCGATAAAATATAAGCAAGTGGAATATCTGGGCGAACGCCTCGGCGAAGTGTTTGCCGGCAAAATATCGGGCGTAACCGAGTGGGGCTTGTATGTGGAACTCGATGAGAACAAGTGCGAAGGACTGGTGCCGATACGCGACCTTGCCGATGACTACTACGAACTCGATGAGAAGAACTATTGCTTGCTGGGCCGCCGCCGCAACCGCCGCTATACGCTCGGTGACAAGGTGACCGTGCAGATAGCCCGCGCCGACCTGCCCAATAAGTTGCTCGACTTTGCCCTAATCGACGAAGAACATCCCGTAGGCACTCATCGCATCGACAAGGCGCCGATATTGATGTCGGCATCGAAGATACAGCAGGCAGCCGACAAGGCAAAGAAGCGCCACGACCAGAGCCCGGAAAAAGACCGCCGTCGCAAGAAGAGCAGCAGCACCACGCAACGCAGTTCGTCAGCACGAGGTAAGAAAAACGGAGGGAAAAAGCAGGCTAAGCAACGCCGTCGCTGACCAAGATGCGCGATAAAAAAATAAAATTGACATAAAGCTATTTTTTTGCGCATAAATTGATTACCTTTGTATAGACAGAAACACTCGATAAAAGAGCAACAAAATAAAACCTAAAAACAAAAAATAAATTATGAGATTAATCATTCAACCTGACTATGCCCGCGTATCGGAATGGGCTGCTTACTATGTAGCATCGCGCATCAATGCGGCTAACCCAACACCGGAAAAACCTTTCGTTCTCGGCTGCCCCACAGGTAGCTCACCACTTGGTATGTATAGAAAACTTATTGAGTTGAACAAGGCAGGAAAGGTGTCGTTTGCCAATGTTATCACATTCAATATGGATGAATACTGCAACTTGCCGGAAGAGCACCCCGAAAGCTACCATTCATTCATGTGGAACAACTTCTTTAGCCACATTGACATCAAGAAGGAAAATGTGAATATCCTCAATGGTAATGCTGAAGACCTCGAAGCAGAATGTGCGAACTACGAAGCTCGCATCGCTGCTGTGGGTGGTATCGATTTGTTTATGGGCGGTATTGGTCCTGATGGCCACATCGCATTCAACGAACCGGGTTCGTCGCTCACTTCGCTCACTCGCCAGAAATCATTGACCACCGATACTATCATCGCTAACTCTCGTTTCTTCGACAACGACGTTAACAAGGTGCCTAAGACTGCACTTACAGTGGGTGTGGGTACAGTGATGAACGCTAAGAGCGTGATGATTATCTGCAACGGCCATAACAAGGCTCGCGCACTTCAAGCAGGCGTGGAAGGTGCTGTAACACAAATGTGGACTATCAGCGCACTTCAGATGCACCGCAAGGCTATCATCATCGCCGACGAAGCTGCTACCGAAGAATTGAAGGTGGGTACTTATCGCTACTTCAAGGATATCGAAAAGGATAATCTTGATCCTGAATCGCTTCTCAAATAATAGCAAGTTTTAATTGTTCATTATAGATATGTGCTGTGCCGGAAGGGGTATTCCTTCGGCACAGCATGTTTTTTTATCGCTGCTAAATGTGTTGCGGCTGCGCCGCGGTTAGGAGGCAACTTCGTTGCGGTTAGTGTGCGGCCTTGCCGCGGTTAATGGCATCACCGTGGTGGTGATGCGGTTATTTGGCAACTTCGTTGCGGTTAGTGGGCGGCGTTGCCGCGGTTAGTAGGCATCACTGGGTGGTGTGCATGTAAAAATCAAGGCTGCTCCGGGTGGGGCAGCCTTGGGTATGATGTGTTTGATAATTGGCTGAGAAATCAGCGGCGGCGACGGCGGCGGAAGAGGCCTCGCTTTTCTTCTTCTTCGTCGTTGCCATATCCATAACCGTAGCCATAGCCATAGCCATATCCATAACCGTAACCATAGCCGTAACCGTATCCATAACCGTAGGCATATCGCTTGGAGTCGGCTTTTACGTCGCCCACGAGGATGCAGAGGTTCTTTATCTTATTGCTGCGATACATCTTTTCGAGGTCGTCGAGGAAGTGCTTGTCGATCATGCCGTCGCGAATTACATATACTGTAAGGTCGGCGAAGCGGTTGATGAGCGAAGCGTCGGCTACAAGCGAGTAGGGCACGGTGTCGAGCACGATATAGTCGTAGTGTTGGCGAGCAAACTCAAGGAGTTGTTCGGTGGTTTCGCGCATAAGCAAGCTTGTAGGGTTAGGAGGAATCACGCCGAGAGGCATCACGTCGAGGTTTTCGTGTATCACGCTGTGCACGATAAGCGAGTCGGGGTTGTCCGACTTGCCCGAAAGGAATGCGCTCAAGCCCAAAGTAGCTTCTTCGATATTGAAATACTTGGAGAAAGTACCCTTGCGGAGGTCGAAGTCGATGGCGAGCACCTTCTTGCCATTGATGGCGCAAGTGAGTGCAAGGTTGGCGGCGTTGAAGCTCTTACCTTCGCCCGGCATGGTAGATGTGAACTGAATCACCTGGCCCTTACCGTCGGTCGACTTAGGCAACACATAGTCGAGATTGCCGCGAATGATGCGGAATGCTTCGGATATGCGGTCGGTTCCGGTTTCGGTAACGAGCACTTCGGTGTCGTCGCCTTTGCGGCGGCGTTTGTTAGGAATTTCGCCCAAGATAGGAATGCCGCAGTTGTTTTCCACATCGTAGCGGTTGTGTATGGTGTTGTCGAGCGAGTAGAACCAGAAGATGAGGAATATAATCACAGCGGGGATGGCAAATCCGGCAACTACGCCCATGAAAATGATGTTGTTCTCGATGGGCGAAATGAGCCAACCACCGGTGGCGGGTTCCAGCACACGAGCATTAGGCTCGGTGATAGCCACTTGCAGGGCATTTTCCTCGCGTTTGTTGAGGAGGAATAGGTAGAGTTGCTCCTTGATTTTCTGTTGACGGGTGATGTCGTTGATGGCTTTTTCCTGAGTAGGTACGGTCATCATCATGCTATTGGCGCTACGCTCCGAAGCCATCATTTGGTTTTTCTTGATTCGCAGCGTGTTGATGTAATTGTCCACGGTGTGAGTGAGCGACTGACGCAT
Source organism: bacterium (assembly GCA_004563195.1). Lineage (GTDB taxonomy): Bacteria > Bacteroidota > Bacteroidia > Bacteroidales > Muribaculaceae > SFTJ01. The sequence continues at coordinate 1,437 of SFTJ01000004.1, read as the reverse complement.
GGCGGTCACCTGCTTCTTGATGTCGACGAGAGCGGGGTTTTGGTCGCCCGAGGTCGAAGCCAAGTGCTGATAGTTGAGGCAAGCGGTGTTGTAGCGCTCAATCAATCCGTTGATGCTCGGGTCGTTGATTCCGGCATTGGCGGGGATAAGGTCGTATGGGCCTGCCGAGTTGATATAGTTTTTCACATACTCCACGAGCGATAGTTCCATTTCCACGCTTGTCAGTTGGTCGGTAGAAGTGGTGCTGCGTTGCGTGTAGACCTGAGCAGCGGTTTCGATGGTGGGGTAGCGGTTGATTTGCTTAATGTGCTCTATTTGCGAATCGATGCCACCCAAGTCCTTCGACAAGGCATCGATACGGTCGACGATAAATGCCTCGGTGTTGCGAGCGGCGCGGTTTTTGTCGTCGATAGTAAACTGGTTGTAGGCTGCCACAAGCGCATTGAGAGCCGAGGTGGACAGCTGAGCATTGTTGGTGGTCATAGTTAGGCGCAACACATTGGCATCTTTTTGGTCCTTAATGATGTTGAGACCGCCTATGAGTTGGCGTGCGCGGCTATTGACGGTGGTGACATGCACGGTAAACACCTCGTTGATGTAGCTGTCGTCGCTATTGGGGTTTTTGTCAAATCGTATCGGGCCGAAATCGGTGTTGATGGTAGAGCCGAACTTTGTTCGCTTCCAGTGACCGTCTTTGCTGCCTGCAAAACGGAAATCGGTAGTTCCGGGGCCGGTGGTACGCACTTCGAGAGAGAATGGCGAGGTCACCTCCTTTACAGGGGTTACCAATACCGGGCTTTCGTTAAAGATAGCCACATCGCGAAGGTATTTGTGGTAGAAATAGCTCACATTGAGGTTGAGTTTGCTCACCACATCCTTCATGATGTCGAGCGACTTGATAACGTATATTTCGTTGGTTAGCGAGCGGTAACGACGGCTCGAAGAGAGGTCGGCAATCACATTTTCACCACCGCCCGACTCTTTAAGGTCGGTCTTGATAAGCACAAGCGACGATGCTGAATAGAGTTGAGGACGACTCTTGGCATAGAGAAATGCCAAACATCCGGTGATGATAACGGATAAGATGAACCAATACCAGTTGCGCAGACAGGCAAACAGGTAACTTTTGATTGATATACCTCCCGATGATACTTCTTTTTCGTTGTTGGTTTTTTCTTCGGTTTGTTCACTCATAGTGGAATGTAGTTTTTTTGTATGACGGGTTAGTAAAAGTATTCTTTTTTTTACAAAATATGTTTTTTTTGATAAGCGGTAGTGTCGCAACCGATGTCGGCAGTGACGCTACACATATATAATTAATTTACAAAGATATGAAATATTTTGCCTTGCTTAGGCAGTTTGTGGCCGATTTTTTCGATTCTTTATCCATTTTTATTGATATTTGCAGTGTCTGAAGCTTGAGAATGTGCTTTTTTG
>SFTJ01000076.1 GCA_004563195.1 bacterium | reverse complement strand
AGCAAAAGCAAAGTAACCAAAAAGGGCTGACTCCTGCAATAGGTGCCAGCCCTGATTTTTTTCTGCCCGGCTCAAAAAAGTTTTATCGGACAGCAATAATAAAAAAGCCATCTGATACTGCCCTAAGAGGGTAGTGCAGATGGCTTTAATAATGAGTTGTGTTATGTTGAAAGAATTAATAGTGTGCTATTGCTGAGATAGTGAGCGATTGATTTGCTCAATATAATCGAGCAATTCGTCGCGACCACGACCATCCTCCGACGAAGTTTCAAAGATAGGAGGCAATTCTTCCCAAGTTTCGAGAAGGCGTTGTTTGTAGGCAGCCACATTGCGACCGCCCGCCACCTTGCCGAGTTTATCCATCTTGGTGAAAACGATGCTGAATGGCACTTCGTTTTCGCCACACCATTCCATAAATTCGAGATCGATTTTCTGTGGCTCGTGGCGCGAATCCACGAGAATAAACAAGTTGGTCATCTGTTGGCGCCCAAGCACATAACCCTCAATCATGCGACGGAGTTCATCGCGGCTTTCCTTTCCGCGGCGCGCATAGCCATAGCCCGGAAGGTCGACGATATACCACTCGCCGTTGATGAGAAAATGGTTGATTAGCATTGTTTTACCTGGTGTGGACGAAGTTTTGGCGAGTCCGTTACGCCCGGTGAGCATGTTGATAAGCGACGATTTACCCACATTAGAGCGTCCTATGAAAGCGTATTCGGGGCGCGAAGTGGCGGGACACTTGCTTACGGTGCTATTGCTAATCTCGAATTCAGCCGATTTGATAATCATAACGAAAAAATAGTCGGTTGGGTAGGTGAAATAATGAAATGTCGGTTAACTGTTTCTTAGAAAAAGGGAAGCAGGTTCAGACGAGTCGGCTTCCCTTTTGTAACTATAATATGGTGCAAAAAGCACTAATTGCCATAATGAGAGTTTACAACCCGGCACGAACCAGTTCGTTCATCTTGTCGAGAGCAGCCGAAAGGCCGTCGATGTTCTTACCACCGGCTTGTGCGAAGTGAGGCTGACCGCCGCCACCGCCCTGTATAAGCTTGGCAGCTTCGCGAACAATCTTCGAGGCATTGAGCGAGTCGGAAACAAGATTATCGGCAATCAACACGGTGAGCATAGGACGCTGATTCTCGTGAGTGGCAGCAAGGAAGATAATATTCTCCTTAACGGAGGCCTTTATTTCGAAAGCCACACCCTTCACCACCTCGGCCAAGCAAGGACCTGCAAGATAAGCAATCTTCACATTGCCAAGTTCTACGGCATCGGTGATGACTTGCTTAGCCAAGTTCTTGACGCGTTCGTGCATATATTCCTCTGCTTGCTTGCGAAGCGAAGCGTTTTCGGCAATCGACTTCTGCAAAGCCACGAGCACGTTAGGAGTGTTGTTGAGCAGTTCGCGCACCTTGCCGAGAGTGTCCTCGATAGAATAGATGGCGTCCTGCACATTTTCGCCTGTGATGGCTTCGATGCGGCGTATGCCGGCAGCGATGCTGCTTTCGCTCACAATCTTGATTAGGCCAATGTTGCCGGTGTTGGCTACGTGCGTACCACCGCAAAGTTCGATAGAAGAGCCGTATTTGATTACGCGCACCGAGTCGCCGTATTTTTCGCCGAAGAGTGCCATAGCACCAAGAGCACGAGCATCGGCGATAGGCATATTGCGGCGTTCATCGCGCGGAATAGCCATGCGCACCTTCTCGTTGGCAAGGCGTTCCACTTTGCGAATTTCTTCCTGAGTCATCTTCTGGAAGTGAGAGAAGTCGAAGCGGAGCATCTTGGCATCAACATAGCTGCCTTTTTGCTCAACATGAGTGCCGAGCACCTCGCGAAGGGCTTCGTGAAGCAAGTGAGTGGCAGTGTGGTTGGCAGCGATGGCGCGACGAGCCTTGCTGTCGATGGCAGCGTGGAATGTCTCGGTAACATCGCTTGGCAACTTCTTGCTCAAGTGGATGGGTAGGTTGTTTTCGCGCTTGGTGTCGAAGATTTCTATTACTTCGTCGCCGCAAGTGAGTTTGCCCTTGTCGCCCACCTGACCGCCCATTTCGGCATAGAACGGAGTGCGGCTGAGCACTATCTGATAGAATTCGTTGTTTTTCTGCTTAACCTTGCGATAGCGAAGAATTTCGGTGTCGACTTCTTCGAGGTCGTAGCCAACAAATTCGGTTTCGCCGGCTTTGAGTTCAACCCAGTCGGTGGCTTCTACGGCAGCAGCGTTGCGGGCGCGTTGCTTTTGTTGCTGCATTTCGGCATCAAATTCCTCGATGTTAGCTTCGAGACCATTCTCGCGAAGGATGAGTTCGGTGAGGTCGAGAGGGAATCCGTAGGTGTCGTAGAGTACAAATGCGTCGCGACCGCTGATTTTGTCCTTGCCGGCAGCTTTGGTGTCGGCAATCACCTTGTCGAGCATCTTTATGCCGGTTTCGAGAGTGCGTAGGAAACTGTCTTCTTCTTCCTTAATTACGCTCTTGATGAGAGTGCTTTGGCTCTTGATTTCGGGATAAGCGTCGCCCATCGATTCGATGAGAGTGTCGATGAGACGATACATAAATGCTTCGCGCTGTCCGAGGAAAGTGTAGCCATAACGCACTGCACGACGCAAGATGCGGCGAATCACATAGCCTGCCTTGGCGTTGGAAGGCAATTGCGAATCGGCAATCGAGAAAGCTATGGTGCGAACGTGGTCGGCCACTACGCGCATAGCCACGTCGCTTTGCTTGTCGTCGCCATATTTCTTTTGTGCTATTTCGCCTATTTTGTTGATAAGCGGTTGGAAAACGTCGGTATCGTAGTTCGAAGTTTTGCCTTGGAGAGCCATACAGAGGCGTTCGAATCCCATACCGGTGTCGATAACCTTGTTGGGTAGCGGCTCGAGGCTGCCGTCGGCTTTGCGGTTATATTGCATGAACACGAGGTTCCAAATTTCGATTACTTGCGGGTGATTGCCGTTAACGAGGTCGCGGCCCGGAGTTTGTGCTTTCTCTTCTGCGCTTCGTATGTCGATGTGGATTTCAGAGCAAGGGCCGCAAGGACCTGTATCGCCCATTTCCCAGAAGTTGTCGTGGCGGTTGCCGTTGATAATGTGGTCCTTGGGAAGGTGCTTTTCCCAGATGGCAGCAGCTTCGTTGTCGCGTTCGAGACCTTCGGCAGCAAACCCTTCGAAAACGGTGGCGTAGAGGTGCTCGGGGTTAATTTTGAGCACTTCGGTGAGATATTCCCAAGCCCAATCGATGGCTTCTTTCTTGAAATAATCGCCAAACGACCAGTTGCCGAGCATCTCGAACATAGTGTGGTGGTAGGTGTCGTGACCCACTTCCTCGAGGTCGTTGTGCTTGCCGCTCACGCGAAGGCACTTTTGCGAATCGGCAACGCGCGGCCACTTAATAGCCACATTGCCTAAAATAATATCCTTAAACTGGTTCATACCGGCATTGGTGAACATCAGTGTGGGGTCGTCCTTGATGACCATAGGTGCAGAGGGCACTATTTGGTGTCCTTTGCTGCGAAAGAATTCAATAAATGATTCTCGAGTTTCTTTTGATGTAAGCATCGATTGAAAATTTGTATATAATTGGTTATTTATTAATCGCTTTGTTTGAAAAAAATAAACTTATTGTTTATCTTTGTTGCACTTAGCCCACAAAATTACTCCAAAATTACGTTTTTTGCAAATGGATACCAACGACTTAAATAAAAAATTCTATAAAATCAGCGATGTGGCTGCCATATTGGGTATTCCTGCCACCACTTTGCGATATTGGGAGAAGGAATTTACCATCATCAAGCCACGCCGAAATGCCAAGAACATAAGGTTTTACACTCCTGCCGACATCGAAACCATACGCAAGGTGTATTATCTTGTGAAGGAGAAGGGGCTTAAACTCGATGCTGCTCAGGAACAGATTCGTCGCAATCGCGCCAATGTGGACAAGCGATTTGAGGTGATAGAGCGCCTGAAGGGCATAAAACAGGAGCTTCTTGAGCTCGATGAGGCATTGTCGAAGTTGGAATAATGCATTGCTGAAATAGCGCAAAAAAGGGAAAAAGCAGAACATCGGTGTGCTTATGGCGATGGGGTGACCCAGTGGATAACCGTGTGTTCTGCTTTTTGTATCTGTATGTCAGGGCCTTATTGCAGAAGTTGGTCGGCAAGAGCGTTGAGTTGCTCCAATGTGCTCTCCTTCACTGTAGATTCCACAGTGACAATAGGCTGCAATATGCGTATGTTCTTGAAGGTCTGAAGCATCTCGCACATCTTGCGTCCTGCCATAGGAGTCCACGAGCCGTTTTCGATAATGCCCACGGTGCGATTCTGGAAATTTTTCGATGCCAAGTGGTGCAAGAAAGTGTCCATCACGGGCATAATGCCGCCGTCGTAGGTGGGAGCAGCGAGCACGAGGCGGTCGTGGCGGAAAGCATCTTCGAGAGCCTCGGCCATATCGTCGCGAGCGATGTCGGCGGTAGCCACTTTGATGTCGCTCTTTGCAGCCAAGATGTCGGCGAGGGCTTGAGCAGCTTGAGCAGTGTTGCCGTGGAGGCTGCAGTAGGCAATGAATATGCCCTTGTCCTCGGCTTCGTAGCTGCTCCAAGTGTTGTATTTATCGATGTAGTACTCGAGGTTTTCACTCAATATGGGGCCGTGAAGCGGGCAGATGGTGCGAATGTCGTGTTGAGCCACTTTTTTGAGCAAAGCTTGCACTTGAGCGCCATATTTGCCACAGATATTGAAGTAGTAGCGACGAGCTTCGCAGGTCCAAGCTTCGTCGGCGTCGAGAGCGCCGAATTTGCCGAAAGCATCGGCTGAGAAAAGTATTTTCTCTTCTTGCTCGTAAGTGACCATTACTTCAGGCCAGTGCACCATAGGAGCCATTAAGAATTTGAGCGTGTGAGCGCCGAGAGCTATGGTGTCGCCTTCGTTCACCACCATCATACGGCTGCTGTAGTCGGTGGTAAAGAATCGTTTCATCATAGGCAAAGCGCGAGCTGAGCAAACTCCGATGATGTCGGGGTAAAGGTCGAAGATTCGGCCGATAACCGATGAGTGGTCGGGCTCCATGTGGCTGATAATCAGGTAGTGCGGAGCCTTTCCTTGGAGTTGGGTCTCAAGATTGGCCAGCCATTGGTCGGCGAAACGAGCGTCCACGGTGTCGAGGATAGCCGTTTTTTCGTCGAGAATAACATAAGAATTATAAGCTATGCCGTTGGGGATGATGTATTGCCCCTCAAAGAGGTCGAGTTCGTGGTCGTCGACTCCGATGTATTTTACGGCGTCAGAAATGCTTACGTTTGACATAGTTTTGTTTTGTTATTTTGTTATTGAATTATTCAAAATTGCATATAACTATTCTTGTATTTCGCCCACAAAAATACAATAATAATATGAATATGTAAAATTTTATTGAATATTATCGAACGGTAATCGGTTATAAGAGTGCAATTATGCCGCTGATAATTAGGTATATATATACCGTTTTGCGCAAAGCACCGATGCTTATGTGTCGAAACACCAAACTGCCCAAGTAAGTGCCTGCTATCACCGCCGACACTGCATAGCACCAGGCTGAGCCCACCTCGGTGGTGAGAAATCCTTCACGAGCGCGATAGAGCGTCATAGCCAGATTGCCTATCAGAAAGTAGGCTTGGGTGATGGCAATGTAGGCTTCCTTTTGCGAAGTGGCGGCTAAGAAGTAGAGCACTGCGGGCGGTCCTTGCATGCCACATGTGCCGCCCATAATGCCCGATAGGGTTCCCATGCCTATCTGTGTGGGCAGGGAGGGCTTGAGCGATATGCGCGAGCGGATGAAAAGAAAGTAGAGAGCCACTGCTATGAGTATTACGCCGAGAGCTTTCTTGAGCACCGTGTCGCTTGCCACGGCTATGAGTTGCACGCCGAAATACGATATGATGAGGAATGTGGCAAGTATGGGCATAAGTTTGCGCCACTCGATGTGTGACCAAGTGCGAGCCACTATGATGAGCGATGTGGTTGACGCCAACAGTCCCGACAGAGTGGTGGCTTCGCCATACGACGGCATAATGTGGGGCAACACACTCATGATGAATATGCCGAATCCGAATCCGCACACCCGCTGCACAAAACTTGCAGCGAGGGTAAAGGCGAATAATATGCTAATCGAGGCTATGTCCATAACTTACTTTATAAATGCGAATATGCTGCCACATGACTATCAGTGGCAGCATATATTTATAGAGTGCCGATGGTCGGGGAGCAAACGCTTGGTGTGCTCTTGCCATGCAATTATGCACGAAAAAATCTGAGCTGTAGGTTGGGAAGGTTGCAATGCCTATCCGTCTCAGCTATTTTTAGAATGGGAGGTCGTCGTTGTCGTTGCCGGCACCGCCAAAACCGCCGGTTGGAACCGGTGGCACCGGTGCTGCGGGAGCCGGACCTGCTGCAGCCACATTCTGAACGGGAGCACCTTCGTTTACTTTTTCGGCAGCATAGCCGCGGATATTGGTGTAGTAACGACCTTGATATTCACGACTTTCGATGTCGAACTTGAGGTTGATTACATCGCCAACTTCAAAATTATATTGGTCGGCACGGTCGCCGAAAAAGTCGAATGCTATGGTCTTTGGATAAGTATCCAATGTTTCGAGCACATAGTCTTGCTTTTTCCATGGGTTGCCTGACGATTTCGCTACACCTGTAACGAGATCCATCTTCTTGATGATTTTTCCTTTAACTTCCATATATTGTTATTCTTATTATGTTCTTTCTGTTTGTTTTGGGTATTGTCTTGCAAATTTACGGAATCAAATTCGAATTTTGTAGAAAACCGATGATTATTTGCGAAAAATTATTAACAAGTAGCCTTTTGGGCATCGAAGTGAATCTTTTGCTCAACAAAATATCGAGAAGCAGCGTTTGCATGGAAATCGAGGCGAAAACGGGGTGAAAGTGAACTAATGCGGCAATAAAAACATTTTTTAGAGATAGATAATCGAAATTAGCAAACATTTGATTTATCTTTGCAGAATGAAGTGAAACAAGCAAATATCATTTATGACAGAACAAAAAGAATTAATTGACGCAATAATCGAAGGAATACAAGATCGAAAAGGGAAAAGCATCACACATGTGGATATGAGTGGCATAGAGTGTGCCGCTACTCAGCATTTCATCATTTGCACGGGTTCGAGCACTATGCAAGTGGGCGCAATAGCCGACAGCGTGCGCGAATATTTGCTCGAACACATCGATGTGAAGCCATATAATTACGACGGATATCAGAATTGTCAATGGATTGTGCTCGATTATGGCACGATTTATGTACATATATTTTTGCCGGAATATCGCGATATGTATAGGCTCGAAGAATTGTGGAGCGATGCCAAGATAGTGGAAATCCCCGATTTGGACTGACCTCGTGAGCTTGCATAAGTGCGCTATCGGCGCGTGTTTTGTAATATTTATTATAGAAAAACAAACAAATCGAAATGAATAATAGTGGAGACAAATTGCCCGGCGGCAAATTTAAGTTTAGCATCTATTGGATGTATGCCGTGATACTTGCGGTGCTCTGCGGCGTGTACTTTTTCGGAGGTGACGTGGCGGCAGAGAAGGAAGTGTCGTGGTCGGAGTTTCAAAGCTACGTTGAGGGCAAGGGTGTGAAGTCGATTGTGGTGGTAGAAAATAAGGTGGAGGCAGAGATTACCGATTCGCTCGCCAAGAAATTGTTCGAGGGTTACACTGCGGGCAAGGGCAATAAAGCGAAAGTGGTGGCAGGCATCCCCTCGAGCGACCGCCTGGAATCGAAAATCGACGAATGGGAAAAAACCGGAAAATTCAATGGCGAGGTGAAGTACGAATCGAGCCGCAGCGTGTGGAGTCAGTTGTTGTGGTCGTTCGGACCGCTTGTGCTTCTTGTGGTGTTCTGGTTTTGGATTATGAATCGCATGTCGGGCGGAGCCGGTGGCGGCAACGGCGGCGTGTTCAGTGTAGGCAAGTCGAAAGCCAAGTTGTTCGATAAGGACAATGCCCCTGAAGTGACCTTCAAGGACGTAGCCGGCTTGGCTGAGGCTAAGACCGAAGTGGCTGAAATAGTGGATTTCTTGAAAAATCCCAACACATATACCAATCTTGGCGGTAAGATTCCAAAGGGAGCATTGCTTGTGGGCCCTCCGGGAACCGGTAAGACCCTCTTGGCTAAGGCTGTGGCAGGTGAGGCTAATGTACCGTTCTTTTCACTTTCGGGTTCCGACTTTGTGGAAATGTTTGTGGGAGTGGGTGCATCGCGTGTGCGCGACCTTTTCCGTCAGGCTAAGGAAAAATCGCCATGCATCGTGTTTATCGATGAAATAGATGCCGTGGGTAGAGCGCGTGGCAAGCACGCTAATATGGGCTCAAACGACGAGCGTGAAAACACCCTCAACCAGTTGCTTACCGAGATGGACGGCTTCGGCACCAATAGCGGCGTGATAATACTTGCTGCCACCAACCGTGCTGATATCCTTGATAAGGCTTTGCTTCGTGCAGGCCGTTTCGACCGTCAGATATATGTGGAATTGCCCGATTTGAACGACCGTAAGGAAGTGTTCAACGTGCATTTGCGCAATGTGAAAATCGATTCGAGCGTAGATGTTGATCTTCTTGCTCGCCAAACTCCGGGATTCTCGGGCGCGGATATTGCCAATGTGTGCAACGAGGCAGCACTTATTGCAGCTCGCCATAAGAAATCGGTGGTGCAACGCCAGGACTTTATGGATGCAGTCGACCGCATTATCGGTGGCCTTGAAAAGCGCACCAAGATTACCACAGCCGAGGAGCGTCGCTCTATTGCTGTGCACGAAGCGGGGCATGCCACCATCAGCTGGCACTTGCAGTATGCCAATCCTCTTATCAAGGTCACTATAGTGCCTCGTGGCAAGGCTCTCGGAGCCGCTTGGTATTTGCCAGAGGAACGCCAGATTACCACCACACAGGCACTTCTCGATGAGATGTGCTCCACACTTGGCGGTCGTGCTGCCGAAGAGATATTCTTGGGCCGCATCTCTACCGGTGCTGCCAACGACCTTGAGCGCGTCACCAAGCAGGCTTATGCAATGGTAACTTATTTCGGTATGAGTGAGCTGTTGCCTAATATTTCATACTACGATTCTACGGGACAGAACTACGGTTTTACCAAGCCATATAGCGAAACTCGTGCCAAGGTAATCGACGATGAGGTGTCGCGCATAATTGCCGAGCAATATGAACGCGCCAAGCAGATACTTCGCGAAAAGGCAGCCGGTCACAACGAGTTGACTGAGGTGCTTCTCTCGCGTGAAGTGATTTTTACCGAGGATGTGGAACGCATATTTGGAAAACGCCCGTGGACATCGCGCACCGATGAGATTTTGAGTAACGACGATGAAAAATCGGAATCCGGTGAAGAAAAAGCTCCGGCTTCGGAGCCTGTTGCCGGCGGTGATGCTCCGGTCGCAGAATCTGGTGCAGATGGAGATGCTCAGGCGAAGCAGTCTGAAGCTGACAACGGCGATGCGCCCGTGCTTCCGCCGCCGTTCCCTCCGATGGCTAAATAACGGCATTTTTTTCTGACACATTATATATAAAGCGAGTTCCCTGGTGGGGCTCGCTTTTTTGTTGGTGATGGTGTGTGAAAATTTTTTTGTGGTGTAAGTTGTTGAGTGATGGTGAGTTGGGTAGGTTGGGATAAAAATAGTTGTAAAAAATATTGAAAAATGTTTTGTGGGTTCGGAAAAAGGTGTTAACTTTGCACTCGCTTTCGGGAAGAAAATAACTCGAGAAGCAACGACAGAGGTCATTGAAATACTTGCAACAAGACGAAAGTAGTACAAAGGAAAACAGTGAGTGACAAGGTAAAAACATGTCATATAATGATACAGTTTCCGTCGATTTTGATACTTGAGTTTTAAGATACTAAACAGGTAAAGACATACAGCGAACAATAAAAGGGCATCCGAGCGGATAAGCT